>JBBDIR010000046.1:0-97404 GCA_040880325.1 Pseudohongiellaceae bacterium | reverse complement strand
CTGAGATATCCCCAGAAAATATCTTGAATTATTAACGAGTTAAACTAACTAAAGTGCATACATGACACGATAAAACTCTCCATTAGATCGCCAAATCTGAGGAGAAGTGCCATGTATGCCCGCACATTGTTGCACAAAACATTAGGCCAGCGCTGCCCTAGTATCCACGCTGCACGATTAACTGCCTGCTACTTAGCCGTTCAGTCACTGGTCGATGGCGCGAAGGCGTCCGTTACTTCTCTTGGGCGCGGCTTGTCAGGCTCAGCGTACGATAAACACAAGATCAAACGAATAGATCGCTTGTTATCGAACCAATCATTTCACCAGGAATTGAGAACGGTTTATTCAGCGCTGGCTTGCACGCTCCTCAAAGACTTACCCGAACCAGTCATTTTGATTGACTGGTCTCCTTTGTGTGCAAATCAAAGCTGGCAGTTGCTCAGGGCAGCCGTACCTGTAGGAGGTCGTTCACTAACGTTGTACGAAGAAATTCACCCTCAAACCAAGCTGGGCAACAGGCGCATACAACACCAGTTTCTCCAGCGCTTAGCCGACCTGATCCCCGCGCGTTGTCGACCTGTTGTTGTAGCCGATTCCGGTTTCAGAACACCCTTCTATCGCTATGTTGAAAAGACGTTGCAGTGGCACTGGGTTGGGCGTATCCGAAGTCGCGACTTTATCTCCTTTGACTCAACGCCAGGCCAATGGTGTAGCGCTAAATTGCTCTATGCCAAAGCGACTACTAAAGCTAAATTCCTTGGCCAGGTGGATTGGGTGAGATGCAATCCACTCGCGTCATTGCTGGTGTTAATACGCCAACCAAAAAAGAGACGCCACAATCTTACTTATTCCGGTGTTGCACGCCGATCAAAACAAAGCCACTCCCATGCAGGGCGTGAACGCGAACCCTGGCTACTGGTTTATTCAAACTCTCTAAAGGACCGAACTCCTGAGCAGCTTGTTGCGTTATACCGCAGCCGAATGCAAATTGAAGAAGGCTTCCGTGATTCCAAAGCAACACACTACGGGTTGGGCCTTTCTCAACAGGGAAATACTAAAGAGAAACGCCGGGCGGTAATGTGCTTAATAGCCACCTTGGCCCACTTCGTACTCTGGTGCGTGGGAACTGCTGGCAACGAGACTGTTCAAGCCAAACGTGTGCGCGTCAATTCGTCAAGCAAGAGAGCCCCTTACTCGACAATTTTTCTCGCCCGATTGCTTATCGCTCAAAAGCATTTTCGGTTGCCTGACAAGGAGATCATTAGATCGCTTCACAAAATCAAAATAAATGCCGAGGCAGTATTATGCTGCTAGAATTTCTGGGGATATCTCAGACTCTGACCCCAAATTTAGCCCCAATTTAGCGATATGCCTGGGGCAATACGCGTGCCTGACTCAGCCGCTCGAACTGAGCTCCGATATCGATTAATTCCTGTTCCTGAAACGGCGGCGCTATCAACGTTAGTCCAATCGGTCGTCCATCATCTTCATAGCCCATGGGTATAGTCAGCGCAGGAAAGTTGGCGAGCGCCGCCAGCCCTGCATTGCGATTGTTGATCGAAAGCAACACGTCCAACCGACTATCGGTAAAGAGTTGCTGTAACTGTACTTGTGCAGCCGACTGCAATTCGCGGCGCAAGGCTTCCAACTCTGTCTCTGAGAGCTGCAACTGTGCCATCATGTCGATCAGGCCTTGACCGTAGGGCGCGCGAATATCCAGCTCTTCACGGTTGAATGTCTGCAGCTCTGCAATGTTGGTAATGGGCACGGCCGCGGCCGCATATCGCTCTAAATAGATGGCTAGATCACGCCGCATTTCGGCTCCCAACAGCTCGGTAAAACGTGGTCGGTCAGTCGCGGCCAGGTTTACCGAGATGGCATCGGCGCCATTGCCAGTGAGCAGACTAATCGCGCGCTGATAGAATGTGTCGTCTTCAAAGTTTTCGAGAATACCCAGACGCTTACCTCGCAGATCTACTATTCGATAAATCAAGGCGAAGTCCTGACTGATAAGAGGCATGGCCAAGTCTTCAGTATCGAACCCTGCCATGGCATTGAACAGCACAACAGCGTCCGCCACGTTACGCGTGATCGGGCCCGCCGTGTCCAGTGATGCAGATATCGGGACGATGCCGCTGCGACTCAAGCTGCCGGTTGTTGGCTTCAAGCCGACGGCGGAATTGGCACTGGCCGGGGAGAGTATGGAGCCAGAGGTCTCTGAACCGATCGCTACTGTGGCCAGATTCGCGGCCATGGCGGCAGCGCTGCCGGAACTCGACCCGCCAGTACCGAATAATTTCCTGCCATAGGGGTTTAGCGTCTGTCCACCAAGGGCACTGTAACCGGAGGGGCAGTCATTGCAGAAGAAATAAGCCCACTCGCTAAGATTGGCTTTACCGATTATTACTGCACCATTGTCTAGCAGTCGGTAGGTGATGAAGGCGTTTGCGCTGTGATTGTTCTGCAGGGCGATGGCACCCGCAGTGGTCGCTAGACCGGAGAAACCTATATTGTCTTTTAGCAACACTGGCATGCCGAACATCGAATAAGGAGCTACATCCCTTCCCTGTTCACGCTGACGATCGAAACTCCTAGCTCTGTCTATGGCATCCGGGTTCAAAGAGATCGTTGCATTAATGAAGCGACTATCGTCGGTTTCTATTTCGCGAATTCGATAGATGTAGAATGTCGTTAGTTCGGCGTAGGATAGCTCTCCATTGGCGACAGATTGCTGGATGGCGGCGATATCCTTCTGCAGGATCAATGATTTCAGCGCTTCGTATCTAGCCGCTGGGAATTCTGACAGCTCTTCGAGAAAGGGCGCCCACAAAGAATTCTTATCCAGAACTTTGGAATTGAGCAGCTTAAAGCGCATGCTCTCATTCTGGTGTTCGGCCAGTTCCAGTAGGTCGGCTGTCTCGGCATAGCGCTGCCAGACCGGTGCGTCAATATCTGCCGCATGGGCAACCAGGGTCAGGAGTAATAGCTGAAGGCCCAGCCATTTTTGGAGACATTTCATCATCGTATGCATCTGTGAAGGGATTTCGACTAGATCATAGACTGAGTGCCAATCCAGCACAATCCGCAGCACAGTGAACGTACTTCAGAGGAAAGGTTCGGATTCAGTTAAAGGTGGGCTGAAAAAACTATTCGTGTCGCAGGGCTTCAACTGGATCCATGTCGGCCGCGCGTATCGAAGGATAGATGCCGAAGATCACGCCGATCATTGCGGAGATAGAGAATGCAAGAATCGGTGCCAGCGGTGTAACGATGGTAGTCATACCCCAGAATGCAGAGATAATAAATGGTATAGCGATACCGAGTACGACGCCGATGAGGCCGCCTACACCGGAGAGGATTACGGCCTCTATTAGAAACTGCATGATTATGTCACGACGCTTGGCGCCCAATGCTCGACGTATGCCGATCTCTCTGGTTCGCTCTGTAACGCTGGCTAGCATAATGTTCATGATGCCGATGCCACCGACCAGAAGTGAAATGCCGGCGATCGCTCCAGCGACGATTTGATCACGAAGCGCACTCTCTTCGGCCTGACGCAGTAACGCCAACGGAATCTCTATCGCATAATCGACATCCTTGTGCCGACGCTGCAGAATTTGTTCGATAATCTCTCCGACCTCGATAACCCCGTCCTGCCCCTCGACTTGAATAATGGCCTCATGCAGTTCCACTGTCTCGGATTCCATACCCCCCGCCGTCTGCCGCGTCGTGGTTTCTCCAAAACGGCTCTTGGATGAGGTAAACGGGATAAAGATGCGACTTGGTGCCGAGTTTGAGCTCCCCGCCTGATTCTGCCCTAGATTAGAGAAGCCTTCAGACTCCATGATGCCAACAATATTATAGTAGTCGCTATCTATTCGAATCGTGTTGCCCAGTGGATTGTCTATAGGAAACAAAGCGTTCGCCACCTCATCGCTTAGCACGACAACGTTGGCATGGTCACGCACCTCCGACTCGCTGAAGAATCGACCCGCGCGCAGATTGTAGTTGCGCGAGACCGGGTAATCGACCGAGGTACCGACGACATCGGTATTTATACTCAAGCCGCCGTTCCACACATTCTTCTTTACGATGCGTGAGGCGATGACATTGTTGATGCCTGGGATGGAGTTTCGCACGGCGGTGATATCAGCATTGGTTATGCCATAGACGATGGCCTGCGGAGGACCGAAGCCACTGCGACTGCTCGCTTCAACCTCGGCCGGCTTTACACTCTTTATCAATATGTTGCTCGCACCAAGATCCCTGAACTGCTGCTGCGCTTCGAAGCTTGCACCCTCGCTAACTGCAAGCATCGCGATTACTGCCGCCACACCGATAACGATACCCAGCACCGTAAGTAGAGAGCGCAGTCCGTGCGAGTAAATACTCTTGATACCCACTTCGGTAATTTTCTTGAAGCGGATGAAATTGAACCCCACGTTTAAGCTGGCGCTTTTATTGGCCTGCGTACTGGAGCTTGGGGCCCTAAGCGTTGTGTCGGTCATCGCTCTCCACCAATCCGTCGCGCAAACGAACCCAGCGCTGTGATCTTTCCGCCAATTCATCGGAGTGCGTCACCATGATAAGCGTCTTGCCCTGATCATGAAGCTCATCAAATAAATTTAAAATTTCGGCTCCTGATTTTGAATCGAGATTACCCGTAGGTTCATCGGCTAAAATAATGAGCGGGTCAACAGCGAGAGAGCGCGCGATCGCAACGCGTTGTTGCTGTCCGCCGGAGAGCTCGAAGGGCTTGTGATCCACGCGATCCTCCAACCCTACCCTGGCCGCTAGAGCCATGGCGATCTCATGACTATCTGCTGCGGAGTAGCCCTGATAGAACAGAGGCATCTCGATGTTTTCCAACACGTTTAATTGTTGTATCAAATTATAAGACTGGAAAATAAAACCGAGCCGCGCCCCTCGAATCGTCGACAGCTCATCATCTTCCATCTTCGACGTGTCTTGATCACCAAGAAAGTACTTGCCCTCGGTTGGCTGATCCAGACAGCCGAGTATGTTCATCAGCGTCGATTTGCCACAACCTGAAGGGCCCATGATGCTAATGTAATCGCCGCGATAAAAATCCAGACTAATGCCGTGTAACACCTCGACCGAGAGCGCTCCCATATAATAGGTCTTACGAATATCATCCAGGCTCGCGACAATCTCCTGCCCGTGTAATACGGCAGTATTGGTGTCGGCACCTATCGATGTTTTGGTATCAAGCATAGCTTGGCTCTTAAATGATAGCCGAAATTACGGCTTAGACGCCGGAGCTGCTGTTCAGGCTCTGTTGTGGCGGAAGCAATAATACTTCTTCACCCGCTTCCAGTCCGCTCACTATCTCGATGAAAGATTCGGAAAATGCACCCACCTCAATCTCGCGACGATCAGGCCGTCCGCGGCTAGCGACATACACAACACGCTTGTCATTAAAATAGGTGACCGCTTGAATCGGTATGTAGATAACGTCCTTCAGGCTACGCACCAGTATCTCGACCTCCGAACTCATTCCCGGCCGCAGCCAATCGTGTTCGCCGTTAATTTTGATCGTGGTTGGATAGACTTTGAGATCGGGATTCATGAACGAGTTTGCAGAATCGGCGACTACTGCCACCTTGCTAACGACCCCGGTCAGCTGCTGATCCGGGAACGCATCGACGCTCACTCTAACTGTCTGCCCCACCGACACACGCTGCACAGCAGATTCGTGAATGTTTACCTTTACTGCCATCTCCCGCATATCGGGAATGGTTAGAATGGACTGCCGCTCTCTTACCGTTGCGCCTTCCTGAATGGCTTCCTGACTATTATTGCGAAAACGCATGGAGTTCTGGTCGGCGGAGCCATACACCACCAGTCCGGGACGCTGGGCACGGATAGTAGTGAGCCCAATCTGCTCATTGACGTCTGCCAGCTTCACTCTCTCCAGATTGTATTTTCTTTCGGCAGAACTGTAGCGAGCAGCTTCCTGCGCACGTTCTGCAATATTTTCTTTCACCTGACGCTGATAACCCATTACCGCGTTCTCATAATCGGACAGTTTTTCCTCTGCTTCTTTCGGAAACGTGTATTGAATATAGAGCTTCAAAGCCGTTTCTTCTTGTTGCATTTTGTTGGATGCCTTGTTGAGATTGAGCTCCTCGGCTTCAAGCTCGGTCGGCGTGATAAAACCACGCGCTTCTAGTCTTCGCTGCCCGGCAACTCTATCTTGTGCCAATAACAGTTCTTCTTGGGCAACTTGCAATCCATCTTGTAATGCGCGCAGCTGCTGCTTGGCCTCACCATCTTCTAATATATCGATATCGGCAAACTGGGTAAAATCGAGCTGGTTTCGTGTCGCCATGTAACTTTCATCCATCAACAGATTCGGTTCTGTATCCAGCATTCGGCTGCTATTGGCCGCCGTCGCAGCCTGTCGCGACAACGTCATCGGTTCGCGCGCGACCGGAGCGCCAACCTCAATCGGTGTTACCCCGGGCACATCTCGCGGGCCTCGCGGCCGACCATCTCGGCCTCCCTGATCGAAGTTTTGCATTCGCTGCAGCATCTCATCTGGCAGACTACCGCCATTGTCTGCCATGGCTTGTTGAATTCTCTCCCTCAGCTGCGGCGGCATAGACTCTAGATCGAATGGCATCTCGGCGTCGTTTGTTTCTATTACCAGGGCCGGCTCGATCACAGCAGGCGACGCTAATTGTGCCGCCTCAAGATCGGCCTGCTCGGCTCGCGCCAAACGCTCCTCGATTTCCAATTGCTGAATAATCTCGTTGACGATACTGCCACCAAGAAATTTCTCGAAATCCAATTTTGCAAAGCGCATGCCTTGGCGCGCATCGTTCAAGTCGGTCATATTCTGATTCAGCTGGATTTCGAATTGAGCTTTTCTCTCAATATAGCTCGCCTCAGCCGTCTCCACAGCAATCTCTTGATTGAGTTGTTCATCGATCAACTGAGCCTGATCCAATTCGACTAAAATTTTACCCGCCGCTACATCTTCCGGAGTAACGCGATAGCCCTCTTCCACGATGCTGAGTATCTTGACACCCTCGCGCCCCCGTACCTGCGAACGAATTTCCTGAGATTGCAGTGCTTCTAGCGAACCACCTTCCAAAACTGTTATATCCAGATCGCCGCGCCTCGCTTCAAAGGTAATACTGCCGGTATTGAGCTGGTCGGTTTTACTACTGAATAATACTAGCACCACCAATAGAACCGCCGCTGAGCCAGCTATCGCATACTGTGTGCGCTTCTTCGCTGCCAGGAAGCGAGTCTTCAACTCAACAGTTTTTGCCTGCAGCGGCTCGGGAACTAGCTGCCATAGCTTTTCAAGGCCTAACTTTGATCCAGTCTTTGCCTTATCTTGACTCATTGACACCTTCCTCCCATTGACCGCTATCGTCGACGTATAACAATCCCAAGTCCCTCCAAAATTCTAACTTCGCGATATTATGATCTACGATCGAGCTCACTAACGCTGATCTTGCGGCAGTTAAATCGTTCTGCGAATCTACCGTGTCCTGAATATCTCCGAGCCCTAACTCTGCTCTCAGCTCGGCCTCTTCGACACGGCGTTCATTGATCTCTACGCTAGTAAAGTTGATATCGTAATTTTTTCTAGCCTGGTTCATGCGACGCCATAGATCGATCACATCCAATTTTATATTGTACATTGAGAGTAAATAATTACGCGTCGCCACTTCATAGTCGATCAGCGCACGTCGATAGCTGTTCCGCTCCAACTTCGTATCGAGCGGCGCCTCGAAATCCAACCCTGCTGTGTACAACGCGTTCTCAAAGTCCAGCTCGCCGAGATTGCCGTTATTCGCATCCGGCACTCTGGCCACCAAGCTCAGATCCAGCCCCGGTTTCAATGCATTGGCGGCGACTTCTATTTTTCGCGCGCGATCTTGTACGCGATCGAGATCGTTATACAGATCCAGGCGAGTTTGTATCGCAAGCTCCATGGCCTCTTCGAGACTGAGATCCGGACTACTCATCCCGGTTTCAGTGATCAGAACCATCTCATTGTCGTCAAGAGCGATATTCTCATCAGCATTTAAACCGAGCAAAACCTTAAAGAGATCCAGGCTGCGTTTGTAACGCGTAATCGAAGAAGTCCAGCGCAGGTCTTGCTGTAGCGAAGACTGCTCCAGCCTGCCTACCTGCAGCAGAGTACGCAGCCCCTCTGCCTGGAACGCCTGCTCGCGCTCCAGGGAAAGATTATTAGCAAGCAGACCGGCATAGTTGTTTCTCGCCGTCTCTCTGTTGAGCAACACAGAGTAGTAATCCGACGCCACGCGTACGGCGAACGACTTTCGAAACCGAGTGAAGTCTCGTAACCGATAAAGCAAATCTCGCTCAGCCTGCAGCAGAGTCTCGGTTTCTATGGCGCTGCCGAAATCTCTCAGCAGTGGCTGGGTAAGCGAGCCGATTAGCGCACCCGTTCCAAACTCGCTAACGTCACCGGTCAGGAACCGGGTAAAATTATTGGTCAGATTGAGGGCGATTGCACCACCACCGCGCAACAAATAACGCACTCCCAGACTGGTATTCGCATTCACACCCTCGCTCGTGCTCAGGGTGCTCATGCCAGTCAAGGACTGCATGTCAGTAACAAACTGATCCTCAGCATCCCATTGATAGTCGCCACCACCGTTGGCGAAAAATATCGGTGTGTAGCGATAGCGCTCAAAGGTGAGTGCTAGCGCCTCAAGATAAAGCTGCTCTTTCTGTGCTTGGTAGGTCTGACTGTGCTGAAAGGCTAGATCCAGCGCGGCATTGAGGCTAATGATCTGCGCTCCGATCTCGCTGTCTGCTTCGTTATCCAAAAACTCAAAACTGGCTTCGTTCAGCGTGAATCCGCTTAAATCAGGGTTCCTCATCTCGTCGATGCCAATTCTGTGCGTCATGCCGGGCACGAAATCCGTCTTGTCCGCGATGGTCTCATAGGTTTCCTGGTCGGCGTCCTGCCGGTATGAATTCGCCGTACAGCCTGACAACGCGGCTGCACTGAGGAGAACGATGGAGAATTTAGCTATGAGTTTCATAGGTTTAGAGAACATGACCCGCAGTTTCTAATGGATTTTTATACAAACACAGAATTATACGCTGTATTGCGCCAAACCCGTTCATTCTAAGCGACCAGACGAGAGTTGAGTACGGGGGATAACAAATTGATTTTTAGTCTTTTTTCCCCACAGTCTGCGGCCAATTGTGGTGCTGTTTCGCGCGGGCTTCCATCTATCCGGATTATCTGGACAATATCTGGATTAGCCGCGGCTTTATTGCACGCCATTGAGCACGGTAGTGTGCACAGACGCTTACTGAACCAGACACGCTTTTTAAGCGGATGGAGATACAGGTGCGACCGACAAAACTGACTGCCTTAGGAGCAATAGCTGTACTGCTGGCAACTATCGCCTGGCTGGTGAATGCTAATAAGAACCTGCAGCAACAGCTCGAACTCACCATGGGTTTTCAGAATCAGCTACAGCAGCTTTCCGTGCGCAATGCGCAACAACGCCTGCAGTTTGAGCAACAGATCAATGATCTGAATCGACAGCTCGCCAGTTCCGCCATACAACTGAGCAACCTCTCCAACTCGTTACAGGAAACACGCTTGCAAGTGGACCCTGATTATGAAGCCTTGCTACAACAAGCGCGAGATGAAGCCGCGAGTCAGTACAGAGCGCTGTCAGCTGGATCTGGCCGCACGGCATTTTCCGCCTTTTCCGACCCGGATAATGCACTGGCGATGGCGAATCAGAGAATGCCGCGGGTGTACGACAGCTACCTCAACGCATTAGGCATTGCCGGCACGGAGCGCCAACAGATAATGAAGGCGATGCTGGACTTCGGTGCACAACGCTATCAGCTGTTGAGCAAACTGTTAGCAGGTTCACTCCCTCAGGACCAGGCGACGTTGCTGTTCGGCGCCGACGCGCTGGTCCAGGGCATGTCGATGGCGCTAAGCAGCGAGCAACAAGAACAATTACGGCAATACGATCTCTTGCTGAGGCAGGATACGCTGCGTGAAGTTTATCAACAAGCAATGCGCCGAGCCGGGTCCGCCATAGAAGGCCTGGCCGAGGATCAGATAATGCAGACTCTGCTCGATGAAGTCCTATCCGCGCAGAATAACTGGGGCGCCCTGGTTGCAGAAGATGGCAGTATGCGCAGTGCTTACAATGATAAAGTGGCCGCCTTCGACAGAGCCCGCGAGCAACTCCTCCCCGATCTTGACAACGCACAACTCAATCAGCTCGATCGCTTCATTGAGACTCAAATCAGTGGCGTCGATGTCATTCTGGAAGCCTCAGCTGACAATAATGGCCGTGTAACCCTAACCCAGGCCCGTATCGCCGCTGAAGATCTACCTCAATAAGATGGCAGGACAACTCAGATTACTTACATTTTCAAGCAGAATGCCCTACATTAGGGGGCTTGTGGCCCACTGCATCTGGCCCCCTACGATCTCACCCCCCTGGAGTTTAGATATGACTGAATTACGAACAGCACGGGATTGGACGCGAAGCTTTCTACTCGCCTTCTCACTGCTGACGCTGATTTCCTGTAGTGACAACGGAAATACCGCAGACACCGCATCCGAGTATAACAATGCTCTGCAATCAGCGCAGGCAGGGTTGGGCTATCGCAGAATAAATACGCCGAATGAGAACGATCTGCTGAATGCACAGATATTCGAACTCGACAACGGACTCCGTGTCTATCTAACTGAAAATCATGAGGAACCAAGATTCTATGCCGAGATCGCTGTGCGTGCCGGCAGCAAGCACGACCCAGCCGACGGCACCGGTCTTGCCCACTATCTCGAACATCTCTTGTTCAAGGGCAATCAACATCTAGGCAGCTTGGACTACGCCTCGGAGAAACCGCACCTCGACAGAATCGTCGAGCTCTACGAAGAACATCACGACGAGACGGATCCAGCCCGACGCGCAGAAATCTATGCCGAAATAAATGACGAAGCACAGCTGGCGGCTCAATACTCTGTGCCAAACGAAATCGATAAGGTCTACAACAACATGGGTGGAACCGCCCTCAACGCGCACACCTGGTACGAAGAAACCGTGTACAAGGTTGGTCTGCCTTCGAATCGCTTGCGACAATGGGCCGAATTAGAGTCCGATCGATTTATCGACCCCGTATTTCGTCTCTTTCACACCGAACTGGAAACGGTGTACGAAGAAAAGAACCGCACCCTCGATAACAAAGACCGGCTCATCGGCACCGCTATTGATGAGATGTTGTACAAGGTGCACCCCTATGGACAGCAACCCACGATTGGCACAGTGGAGCACCTGAAGAATCCGTCCCTGGTTTATATACAAGATTACTTCGACACCTATTACGTGCCGAACAACATGGCCATCTTCATCAGCGGCGCCATCGAAATCGATGAAACCATCGCCCTTATTAGCGAGAAGTTCTCCAAGTGGGAAGCGAAGCCAGTTCCAGAGGTTGGGCCCTGGGTTGAAGAACCTTTGGACGGAGCAGAACGCCGCACCGTGCAATATCCCGGTGAGGAGCAGGTACAGCTCGCCTTCCGCACGGCCGGTAATGGCAGCGCCGACAAGGAGGCTCTAATTCTGGTGGACATGATTCTGGATAACCGTACCGCTGGCCTTATTAATCTGAACCTTAACCAACAACAACTGGTCGCCGGCGCGGGTTCGTCACCGATGTTTCTCAATGACGCTGGATCACAGAATCTGTATGGCATACCGAAACAAGATCAGACCCTGGCCGAGGTCGAACAACTACTCCTCGATCAGCTCGAAATCATCAAGAATGGCGAATTCGAAGATTGGATAATTCCCGCCATCATCAACGACTTCAAGAAGAACGAGAAAGCTGGTCTGGAGTTCAATCAGGCGCGCGTGAGCATGATGCGCGATTCCTTTATCCAAGGCACCGATTGGGATTACCAGGTGGCCGCACTCGAGCGCATGAGTCAGCTCACCAAGGCCGATGTAGTAGAAGTTGCCAATCGCTATTTCGGTGACGACTACGTTGCCGTCTATCGCATCGATGGGCCAAACGATATTCCAGCCGTGGAGAAGCCGCAGATCGATCCGGTCGCAATCGACTCCTCACTGCAATCGGCATTCGCTGCGCAGATTCTTGCCATGGACTACGACGAGATCGAGCCGACCTATGTTGAGGCAGATCGCGACTACCGCGTTGTGGAATTTGCCGACGGCGTACAACTTTACTACGCACCTAATCCGCTCAATGACCTGTTCTCTTTCTCAATAAACATCGAAGTAGGTACACAAGCGAATGAAAAGCTGGGTCTGGCCGGCGCCCTGATGGATGTCGCTGGCACTACCAGCAAGACTAATGAAGAGCTACAGAAAGAATGGTACCGCATGGGTACGGAGTTTCGTTTCGGCGCAGGCGAGAATTCCTCGGGCATCTCCGTCTCTGGGCTCGACGAACAGTTCGAGTCATCAGTGGCCCTCGCCATGGATCTGATCAAGAATCCAAGCACCGACGAGCAGACGCTGGAGCAGATGAAGGGCATCCTGCTGAAATCCAGGCAAGACCAGAAGAGTTCGCCGCCGGCAATCTCGCGGGCGCTAACACTCTATAATCGCTACGGCGAAGAATCACCCATGCTGGAAGCGTTGACCCGCGAAGAAATAATGGCTTCCACTGTCGATGAGTTGCTCGCGCTGCCTGCCGACCTACTCAACTACAAACACACACTTGCCTATACCGGCTCCATGCCACTGGAAGACGTCGTAGAAGTACTTCGTCGACAACACCCGATTGCGGGCGAGCTTCAAGATACCCCAGACTACCGTTTCCGCATGGCACGAAATATCAACGAGACCGAGGTCTACATCGTCGACCAGCAGACGGCTCAGGCGCAGGTACGCATAGAGTACCCAGACGGCGTCTACGATGAGGACGACAGCGTCATGTCTTCCATTTACACTAATTACTTCGGCAGTGGCATGTCTAGCGTCGTCTTTCAGGAACTGCGCGAGGCTCGCGCCCTGGCCTATACCGCTGGAGCTCGCTACGCTCAAGGCAGCCGACTGAATGATCAGAATATTATGCTGGGCACGATCGGCACGCAAACAGACAAGACTGTTGATGCCCTCAATGCCTTCATCGAATTGATCGACAATATGCCGGAGTCTCGCGAGCGTTTTGATACCACTGTTGAATCTCTGGTGAACCGCTACCGAACCTCGAAGATTACATTCCGCGAGGTGATCGGTACTGTGCGCAGTTGGGAGCGACTCGGTATAGAAGGTGACCCGCGCCGAGCGCGTTATCAGGAAGTACAGTCAGCCAGCATGGACGACCTGTTGCGCTTCCAGCAGGAGCATGTAAAAGACCGTCCGAAACTGATCTCGATCGTTGGCGACCTCTCGATCATCGACCAAGAGGAACTTGAACAATTCGGTACGGTCAAACAAATCCAGATCGATGACTTGTTCGTAGAATAGAGTCGAAGCGACAGTCAAACTGTCGCTCGCTCTATACTGACGCCAAATGTATACCAGTGAGTATTTCCTCCTATGCAAGCCTTATCAGTTACCGGGCTAAGCAAGAATTACGGTTCCTTTTCTGTCCTTGCTGATCTCAATCTACAAGTCGAAAAAGGATCCATTCATGGCTTGGTCGGCTTAAATGGATCGGGTAAGACCACAACCATAGAGTGCATACTAGGTTTGCAAGGCTTTGACTCGGGCGATATCACCGCACTCGGATATGCACCAGGGAAATTACACCTCTCGAAGGGAAAGCTCGTCGCTGTCTTCGATAGCCCGAGTCTTCATCCGAACCTGACGGTCCGGCAAGCGCTGGAACACGCAGTACTTCTGTGCGAATCGCCAACACGCAGCCCTGCCAACGTAGAAGAATTGTTGGGAATCGCCCGCTTCAGTAACTTCAAGATCAAGAACTTGTCCCTAGGCAACAAGCGCCGCGCCTCGATTGCCCAGGCACTGCTCGGAGATCCGGAATTTGTCGTACTGGATGAACCCTTCAACGGTCTCGATGCAGGCGGTGTGGATGATGTGCTGGCGCTTATTGGTTTTTTAAACAGCGAACACGGCACAACTTTTCTGCTGTCGAGCCATCAACTTCCCTATCTCGAACAGGTGTGCAGCCACATCGCGATTCTGCATAAGGGTAAGATAAGCCAAAGCGATACCATCAATAATTTGCTGGGGAACACACAGACCACAATACAGATTCGTAGCTCAGAGATCGAAGCTGCCAGAAGATTGCTAGATTCAATTTCAGGAGTCGAGCCAACCGGTATCGATACCGATGGCTATTTAAATGTCGCCATTTCGAATTCCGACTCGGCGGCGATAAACCGAGCGCTAGTGGAGCATAATATCCCGGTGGAGGAATTACTGCTCAAGCGCGCCTCTCTCGCCGGCCTGTTTCGTCAGGTCACCAGTGAGGGTGCCCCATGAACGGCCTTCGGATTGCGTTACGATCGGAACTCTTCATCGCGCTGCGCAGCTTCGCCAGCAAGCTTATTGTGCTGGCTCCCACATTACTCGCAAGCGCACAACTACTTTTGGTAAAGCTTACCGAGACAGGACAGCAGGCTCGGGATAGCTTGCTGGGCGGGGCAAGCTTCGAAGACTCGATAGCAAACAATGCTTACGGATTCTTCGTCGATGGCCTCAGCACGGGCCTGATCATGCTTGGCTTATTGCTAGTTGCGCAGGCTGCCTACAGTTTCAGTTACGAGCGCGACATCGGCAGCATTCGACACATTCTAATCAGGCGAGTCAGTCGCAGCAGTGTGCTCACCGCGAAGCTCATTCATCTGCATCTATTAGCGCTATTGTCCGTGCTGCTTCTGCTTCTCAGCAGCTACCTCCTCAGCGGACTACTGTGGGAATATGGCGCTATCGTAGAAGATGGCTTCGAATTGATCAGCGAACAGGAGATTCGCGAGGAAATAGGGCTCGGGATTCGCTTAGCTCTGACGCCCCTGCCAGCGGCAATAGCCTTTGGGCTGCTGATCTCGGTGTCGGCTCAATCGGCTACTCAGGCTATAGCGACAGCGCTGGGCATTACACTGGCGATCGACATTTTCAAGAACCTGCTAGGCGACTTGGCAAACTACCTCTATGCCAATTTCCAGCCTTCATTAATTGACCAATCCTACTTGCAATCGGTAAGCCGAATCGTACGCGGCTATTCCGACGTATTAATCGACGATAGAGTGTTGCAGTTAAATATGTGGGTACCGTTTCCTGCACTTGTCCTGTTCTTCGCCCTCGGTGTGTGGGTTGTGCAGAGAAGGAAAATATAAATATGCCTGAAAAAAGCCGTTTAATGGCACTGCTCTTGTCAGCCACTCTCTTGACTGGCTGTGTTAGCTACGAGCCGGCGAAACTGGTCCCTGCGTTGAATCTGTCTGCCGAAAATATTAGCCTTCCTGCTGCTAACTCAAACGGGGCCAGTATCGATTTCGGCGTACAACTAGGGCTGAATGAGAGTGATTCCCTCAGCAACATCGAAATTCTCCCCGGAGTTCGTGTGCGCGGCGTATCGACCAATGGTGCCGCCGATACGGCAGGAATACAGCCTGGCGATATCATTCTGAGCATCGATGGAACCCTGACCAACCACCCCGATGTAGTAACCGCTCTGCAGCAGCAAACAGCTGGCGCACAGAGCATGCTCTTCGTCGTACGCCGCAATACAGTGGTTCTAGAGGCTACTGTCATACCGCGCATCATCAGTAACAACCCTGCGCCGCGCGAACTGTATCGCGTCGACCCGATTGCTAGTCGTGCCGCCTACCGTACGGAGATGGTCAACATTCGACAGGAATCGCCAATGGCGGCGGCAAGAGTCATCGATCTCTTTGCGCAGAGTCCGTTGACCGCGGCAGGGATCGCACCAGACGACCTGATCTTGGCCGTCAACAGCGTCGCACTGAATTCGGCGCAAGACCTGGTTAGCAGGCTTAATACGGAGTTCGTTCTGGGAGAAACCGTCACCGTCACTGTCTACGATGGTCAGTCGGTAACCGAAAAGCCATTACAACTCTGGGATCCGGGCCGGCGGGTGAGCGAGGTCTCGCTCGGACCGCTGCTGCGCTACCGATCGTCTCTAGTGCCGGATACAAGCAGTTTTTCAATCCTGGATTTCTGGCTCTTCTCGCTGTATAGCTACAATCGAGTGGATGAAGAGAGAACACACAGCATCCTGGGTCTTATCAGATTCAGCAGCGACCTTGGCGAACTGGTCGAAGAAGAGATTTAGAGTGCCTACGATCATGACAAGAACATTTCTGCTGCACAGCGCCGCCGGCTTAAAGGGACTGGTACTCGCTAGCCTCTTTATCCATGCCCTGCCAGGCAAAGACGCGTTCGCGCAAGCTAACTATGCAGCCTTCGAACTCGCTCAAGAAAATAACTGGGAGCGGCAACTAAGCTTCGAAGATCTGAATGGCGACGGGCTCAAGGACATCGTGCACGGAAGCTATCAGTCTGGTATCGGTCGAGAGCTACACGTCTATCATCAGCGCGCCAATGGCAGCTTCTCTCCCACTGCGCAGCGCATTGAAATCAAGTCAGAGATTATCGCTATCGGCTTTGCCGAGCTTAGACCCGACCCTGGAATGGAGATGTTGTTGTTCTCCAGTTCCGGGGTCTTCAGCCTTTCCTCCGCGCAGGAAGGCTACGGCGGTAATATTAAACAGCTGCTCGAGTGGGATCTTATCGCCGCCGTGCCGGATTTAGAAAGAGTACAGTTTATTTCTGGCATTCAGGATATCGACAACGACGGTGAGATAGATCTGTTGCTTCCGGGAGATGGTGTTTACGGTCTGTTTAAGGGCCGAGGCAATGAAGTCTTCGAGTTGCTTTCCACTTTTGGCACCGACAATGAAAGCCTCCCTGTTGCGCAGCGGGGGCGAGCCAACACAGGACTGGATGCCCGGATTGCCATCAACGCCGAAGAAGGTTTAGTGATTGAACTAAGCGCCGAATCCAATGCCTACTTCGACGGCTTTGTCGAACAATGGGGCAGTACTCTGGAGCCTGCGCGCTCGCTACTGCGCGCGGAGAGTTGGATGGCTACGGCACTCCTCGCTCAATTAAACGACGATTCGCTCGCCGATATTGCCTATATTAATGAAGGTGCCGATGGCTTGGGTCAATTGAACATCCATTTTCAGGATGCCGAAACTGGCTTCAATGAAACTCCCCACTGGAGCGGCAGTATAGATACGCGCGGTGATATTCGCCTCGTCGATGTCGATAACGACAAGTTAGTGGATCTGCTGCGCATCACCGGGCAGAGCAATGATTACACTGTCTATCTATATCGCAACCGAAATGGCACTTTCGACTTAAAAACCCCCGATCAGGTTATGCGTTTCTCCGGCTACGATGTGCGAGTCAATATTATATCTCTGCTGCAAGACTCTGCCCCTGTTATGAATGTTAGCTACTACACTATCCCCGTCGTCGATGCGATCCGCAATGCGAGCATCAATCGTACTCTATTGATCTACGGAAGCGAAAACTCCGAGAGCAATCAATTTTTCAATCGGCGTCCAGACTCTCGATTAGACGAGAGTTTCTCGGCGGCGAATGTACGCGGTCTCTCTGAGCAAATGTCCCTGCAGTATGATATCGATGGCGACGGCCGTAATGATGCTATCTACGTAACCGATAATGGTACTCTGGCCGCGAAGCGCATCGGCGAAGACTTAAGCATCGAGAGCGAGCCGTTCTGGGAGTACATCTCCACCCGCAGCGTATTCGAATTTCAGGTTATGGATCTAAATCAGGACGCGAAACCAGACTTACTGCTGCGCCATGCCACGTCAACCACTATTCTGGTCGCCGCCCCATGACTCGTTTCTTGCAGATTGCACAGCGTCTGTTCGGCGCGGGCCTAGTTACTTTCGGCGGCTCGCTGTTCGCCGCGGAGATAAATTTCGATCAGCAAGAGATGCGATTAGCGGCGACGACGGAGGACCTGATAGTCGCCGATCTCAATGGCGATGGACTTCAGGATCTGATCGCCATCGTAGAGGGCACATTACAAATTTATTTTCACACTGAAGACGGTTTCGATTTCAACAACTATGAGACTATCAATTTTCCCGGCCAGGCCATTGGCTGGGATCTAAGCAAGCAATACAGCGAATCTGGCAACACTTCGATCATCGCACTGATCGACGGCCGCGAGGTCTTGGCCTGGTCGTTCGACGGGCAGACTCCTCTAGCGCCGATTGTCATCAAATCAAATCTCAACGGCTTCCTCAGCAAGGGCGTGAACCGTCTGCATTTTTCCAGAGACATCAACGGCGATGAGATCGATGATTTCCTGATACCCGGCGCTGGGGCAATCAATCTGCATATTAGTAGTGGCATTTCAAGTGCGAGGGAGTTTGAATACCAGGCGCCACTGAGTGTGCGCTCCGAACTTCGCATGCGCACCAATTTGAATGAGGACAGTCTCGAGCGCCGCACAGGTCAGTCAGTGCGCATACCTATGATGGAGCTAAGAGACGTCAATGGTGACGGCTTCCAAGATCTGGTTTCTCGCACCGAAGAAGAGCTCAAAGTCTTTATCGCCAACAACAGCGCGATTGCCTACTTCCCGACAGAAGCAAGTTATTCGCTCGATATCCTGGAAATAGAAGAAAGGCTCGGCGAGTTCGATATCGACAACCTGGATTTCTCAAACCTGACCGGTCTGCTCGCACTGACTCACGAAGAGATTCTAGAGGATGTGGACGGTGATGGTATCGATGATCTCCTGCTGCGCGAAGGTGGCAAGGTCTCGTTGTTTGGTGGCGAGCCCAATGGCATGAATTTTACTCAGCCCCGGCAAGTCTTACGCTCTGGCGGCAATGTACTCAGCACCTTCTTGTACGACGAGAACGAAGACGGCTTGAAAGACCTCTGGCTGTGGCGGGTAGAGAGCATCTCGGTCGGAGACATCTTTGTATGGCTGGCGCTTTCCGGCAGCATTGCAGTAGAAGCGTTTATCTATCCAAACGAGGGTGAACGCTTCGCACGACGGCCTTCGCGCAAGGTCTCGATAGATTTAAAATTTCCTTCCGTTATTAGCCTAAGCTCGACATTCAGAGATTTCGAACAAGAAATACTGGAGGCAGGCAACGGTGAAGAAGTATTCAGCAACCTCGCCAATCTGGATGGGGACAGAAGCCAGCAAGATTTGATTTTAATGATCGGCAATCAGATACGCTTCTTCCTCAATAGCATCCAGCTGGATAACGAGCCTGAAAACGAAACCGACCTATTCCTCGGCGCCGTGAACTATTCACGTCAACGCGACAACTATGAATTCAATATTCGCGATGTGATCGAAAACATCTCCATTGCCGGCACTCGTCATCTCGATACTGTCGCCGGTAGAACCGCAGATTCTGCTATTGAGCTCAGCCGGCCTGTCGTAAACGGCGCCGTCATCCCTGTTACGCTCAACAGGGACGAGCGGCAGGATGTCATCATCTTTACCGAGACTGACGGTAGTCACATTCAAGGTTTGCTGTTACTCTCAGACTGATTCGGTTCGCTCATTCGCTCACAAACTGAGACTCTCTGGGCCTTGATCATGAAAAATGCAGTCTGGATAACATTGCTGGTCGCCTTGGTCGTAGTCAATGTCGCGGCAGAGCTGGCCTTCTACTTCGGCGGCGTCCACATCGCGATGTTCTATCGCATCGTGCTGGTAACCGGCATCACCGTCATCGCCGCCGTCTTCGTTGGCGCCATACTCCTAATCGGTAAGCTGGAAGAAGAAAAGCCCCTGTCGGGCCGAGTCAACGATACCCTGGGCGCCGATAAGAAGTCGGATCAAGTGTGAAAGTCCTCGCTGCCATCTCTGCGCTTGCAGTCGGTCTTTGCGCCATCCTCGCCTACCAGGCCATGCAGCAGAGTCAATTATTAAGTACACAAGCTGATGACTACGCTCGACAAGTTACTCAGTTGCTGACACAGATCGAAAACAACAGCCTGAACAATATTCAGACCGACAAGGAAATTAGTTCACTGCAATCCGAACTGAGCAGTCGCGACGGGCAGATTGCTGCTCTCTCGCGCCAGCTTGAACTGGCACGGCAACAAACTGACCCGGACTATGAGCGCGTCGAAGCCCAGATCCGGCAGCAGGTACGCCGCGAGATTCAGCCAAGTAACAGAATCGAGTATTCCAATCCTCGAAGCTCTTTAGTGCAGCGACTTGCCGAACTTGATCCCACCGAAACGAGTGAAATCCTCTCCTTGAGCGCACAGTATGGGGACTTCTTTAACAGTCTAACTATTAGCGATGAGCGCATGGACGCAGTCATCACTGCATTCGCTAACATGCTCGCTAGTCGAAATCAGCAGCGCGTTAAACTGGTGGAGGAGATGCGAACAGATCCCACTGCCGTCAGCCGTAGCGAATTTCAGGAACGAATGGCGGAAATTTTCCAGCCTGGTGCGGAAATAGCAGCCCTTTCCTACGAGCTAACAGAATCGGAACTGAATGCCTTCAGGGCATACCAGGAGCAAAGAAGGACCGACTACACTCCGTTCCTCAGCACATCTAGCGGAACCATGATTAATACATCAGACGGAACTACATCGAGTGTTAATTTCTTTAATACAGAGCTGATTGAAAGTAACTCTGACCAGCGGCCGCGTTCCATTCAAATCCTACCGGCCGAACCCATTAACTAGAACCTTCACCGATACTGCTCAGCGTTTAGTCGAACCGCCCCTCCCCTTTGCTACAAGCCACATTGTGCTTTCGCAGTAAATATGGTTTCATCGGTGGCCGTTCTACCATTGAAATAGCTTATTTTTTTCACATAGTTTTCAATTGCTTAGGTAGAGCACCGGCAAGGAGTAGCGCTTGCAGCTGTGCCGACATGGAACTGAAAAGAAGATGAAAAAACTCGCACTCGGTATCGTATTTTTACTATTGCTTTCTTCCTGCAGCGATGAATTGAATCGCGCACGTCCCTATGTGCTCACTACGGCAACAACTGGTGGTGCTTTCTACCCCGTCGGCGTCGCACTCGCTACCATTGCCCATGCGCAACTCGCGGACACAGAAGGGATTTCCCTCACCGCAATCAGTTCCGCCGGCTCGCTGGAGAACGTCAAACTGCTGCGTGACAATCAGGCTCAGTTCGCCATCCTGCAGGGGCCATTCGGTGCCTGGTCCTGGACCGGCGAAGGCCCGGTCAGCACACCGCAGACGCATATGCGAAGTGTTACTGCACTGTGGCAGAACGTCGAACATTTCGTCCTGCTCAGCCGCTTAGCGAGTACCGGTGAGGTTATGGACCTGGATAATCTGGACGGTGAACGCTATGTACTGGGGGCGAGGAATTCTGGCGCCGAACAGACCGGTCGATTTATCCTGGAGACGCTTGGCATAGACTACGAAGCGAAGATGAATCTTGCCTACATGGGCTATGGCCCAACTACCAGCGCGATTCAGGATGGCAATATCGTCGGCATGAACATCCCCGCCGGCGCCCCAGTCAGCTCGATCACTCAGGCCTACGCCCTGCTCGGCGACCGCATGAGAATTCTGAATTGGACACAGGAATCTCTCGACAAGATCAACGCCCGCTACCCGCTGTGGGATTGGTATGACCTGCCTGCAGGCACCTACCCGAATCAGGACGAACCAATACGCACTATAGGCTCACCCAATGTTCTGGTAACACGTGCCGACATTCCCGAAGACGTGGTCTATAACGTAACCAAAGTTATATGGGAAAACTTGGCTACCCTGCAGGAAATTCACGGCGCTACGAAGGACATGCGGCTCGCGATCGCCATCCAGGGACTGGGGGCTCCTCTTCATTCTGGAGCAGTGCGCTACTTTCGCGAGGTAGGTCTGGAAATTCCTGCGCGCCTGCTGTTGGAAGAGCCTGTATTGGAAGAGCAAAGCCCGACCTCAGATCAGGCAGAGGGGGTATAGCTTAGTTCATGAAATCCAACTATCTGCGCTGGGCCGCATTCTTCTTTGCCCTCTTCCATATCTACTGCAACGTATTCGCTAGCATCTCCGAGCTTTGGCTTTCCGCCATTCACTTTGGTGGCTTCTGTGCTATCTGCGCCCTAATGGGCAATGAATCCGAGAGCGTGAAGACGAAATCAGCCACCTATTGGATCAACATCTTGTTGGCGGTAATCGCGGTTGCGACCTCAAGCTACCTGATCGTGTTCGAGAACGCGCTGTATGTTCGCGAGACGGAATATATCCTCAGCGACTACGTGTTTTCCTTGCTCGCGATCGGGCTCGCCATAGAGTTTACGCGGCGCACCACTGGTTGGTTCATGCCGGTGCTGATCCTGCTCAGCCTCTCCTACATATTATTCCTCGGTCGCTATATCGGCGGCGTGTTTTCATTTCCCGGCCTCAGCCTGGAGACGGTGTTGTATCGCAGCTTCTTCACTAGCGAGGGCATGTTCGGATTGACGGCGCAGATCTCTTCGACCTTCGTCTTCATGTTTATCATTTTTGGCTCGTTCCTGCTGCGCTCCGGCGCCGGGGACTTTATCGTAAAACTGGCTCAGTGCCTCGCAGGACGATTCACCGGCGGGGCGGGCCTGGTCGCCGTAGTGGGCTCTGGCTTGATGGGTTCCGTGTCCGGTTCTGCCGTCGCTAACACTGTGTCTACCGGCGTGATCACCATACCGATGATGAAGAAATCCGGCTTCCCGGCAAAATTTTCGGCGGGCGTGGTTGCCGCTGCATCCACCGGCGGTGCCTTGATGCCGCCGGTAATGGGGGCCGGCGCCTTCGTACTGGCTAGCTATACTCAGATCTCGTACCTGACTATTATTGCTGCCTCTACACTACCTGCAATACTCTACTTCCTGACGGTTTGCTACTTCGTTCGTATCGAGGCGAAACGCCTGGGCCTGACGCTGACACCGAGCAGCGAGACAGAGAAAGTCTCTGCCGTATTGAAGGCAGGCTGGCATTTCATTATTCCGATGGTCATTCTGGTGGGATTCCTGGTAGCGGGATACACGCCGACAACCTCCGCCGCGTTCGCCATCATCAGTGTGATCGGCGCCTCCTGGATATCTTCAAACCCAATGACGCCGATAGACATATTTGATGCGACGGTCGATGGCGTAAAAACCATGGTGTCCACCGCCCTGCTGCTCGTCGCGGTTGGCATTATCATCAACGTGGTGACGACTACCGGCGTGGGCAATGCCTTCTCATTGATGATCGTCGAATGGGCTCAGGGTAGCCTCTTCATAACACTCATTCTAGTTGCTCTAGCCTCGCTTGTACTTGGTATGGGCCTGCCAGTAACCGCATCCTATATCGTACTCGCCACACTGTCAGCACCGCTTATTTTTGATCTGATTTCTCAGTCACAGCTGTTGATCGCACTGCAGGCAGGAGACCTTCCCTCTAATGTCGCAGCCACTCTCAGTCTGTTTGGTGGCGATCCCCTGACCGCCTTACAGGAGATGCCATTGGAGATGAAGCAGTTGATTCGACAGGAGATGCTGGAGCCCGAAATGTTAACCGGCATGCTGCTCAGTGCCCACCTCGTGATTTTCTGGCTCTCCCAGGACAGCAATGTAACCCCGCCAGTTTGCCTCGCCTCCTTCGCCGCCGCCGGCATCGCGGGAACCTCACCCATGGCCACGGGGCTTACCAGCTGGAAGGTGGCGAAGGGTCTGTATCTGGTTCCGGTACTGTTTGCCTACTCGCCGCTGATTTCTGGCACCTGGCCCGAGCGCATCGAGGTCTTCATCTGGTCCTGCATGGGGCTGTATGCCCTCGCGGGTATTCTACAATGGCACCTTGAGGCAAAGATAAACGCCCCGATCGCTGGGCTGCTGCTAGTCAGTGCGGGCCTGCTAATGTGGACACCTTTCCCCTTGATCTATCACATCCTGGGCGCAGCAATTCTTTTTGGCATTGTCTTCATGCAGAAACGCACGGTTAAAGATTCCCAAGCGAGTCCCGCTTAACACACAACTGTGGCAACTCGCTTTCTAACAAGCCATCTATTAGGACAACATCCACGCATAAAGAGTAAACCATGAGCAAGCACACAGCGAAACAAATACACCTTATCAGTCGCCCAAGCGGAATGCCTGATCACGAACACTTCAGGCTCGTCGAGATCGAACTTCCTTCACCGCAAGAGGGCGAAGCATTGGTGAAGAATTTGTACATGTCAGTTGACCCTTATATGCGGGGCCGCATGCGTGAGAACGCTGTCTATGCCGAGGCCTACGCCCTGAATTCTGTCATGTACGGTGGCGCAGTCGGCGAAGTGATCGAATCGGCGGACCCTTCTCTGCAAGCCGGCGACATCGTCCTGAACGGTGCCGCCTGGCAGGACAAGTTCGTCGCCAAGGCGAATACGCTGAGCAAACTCGAACCCTTCGATCGCGACCAACTATCACTTTACCTGGGCACCCTGGGCATGCCTGGGCTAACCGCCTATGTCGGCCTGCTAAAATTCGGCGAGCCCCAAAAAGGCGAGACCGTTTTTGTCTCAGCCGCTTCCGGTGCAGTCGGCGCAAATGTCTGCCAGATCGCAAAGCTCAAGGGCTGCCGAGTTATTGGCAGTGTCGGCAGTGATGCCAAGGCACAGTGGCTATTGGACGAGTGTGGCGTCGACGCCGTTATCAATTATAAGACCTGCGGCGACTTGACCAAGGCACTTGCCGAGGCCGCCCCAGATGGCGTGGATGTCTATTTCGAGAACGTCGGAGGCGATCACTTGCAAGCTGCATTAAATGTAATGAACCCCTTCGGACGTATCGCCGCCTGTGGAATGATAGCGAGCTACAATAATTCCGAGCCAGCACCGGGGCCTAATAATCTAATGCTAATTGTAGGAAAGAAGATTCGCATAAACGGCTTCATCGTCTCCGATCACGGCGACATGAGGGAACAGTTTCTATCGGAAATGATTCCGTGGATCCTCGAAGGCAAGGTAAAGAGTCGCGAGACCGTATGCGAAGGCATTGAAAATGCTGTCGACGCCTTCCTGGGGCTGTTCAGCGGCGACAACTTTGGCAAGATGGTGGTGAAGCTAAGCTAGCAGTGCATCACCGCTGTGGAGTTTTTGCCAAGTACCGGTCCAGCGCATTGGCGAACTCTCTCTTATCGGTCTCGCTCATCTGGGCGGGGCCGCCAGTATGGATGCCACTACTGCGCATCGTGTCCATGAAGTCGCGCATATTGAGCTTCGCCTTAATACTGCCTGGAGAAAACATCTCACCACGCGGACTCAGGGCCTGAGCACCCTTCGTAATCAATTCATCAGCCAGTGGAATATCGTTGGTGATAACCAGATCGTCTTGCTGCGCTCTGCGCACGATCTCATTGTCGGCCACATCGAAGCCCTGCCCGACCTGAATTGCCGTAATGTTCTTAAAAGGAGGTGTCTGCATAGGTTGATTTGCCACCAGACAAAGGGGTACACCTGTTCTCTCGGCCGCACGAAAGAGAATAGCTTTTATAGTTTTCGGACAGGCATCCGCATCGACCCAAATAGTCATAACCCTAATCCTGCTAGTTAAAACACCTACTCCGGCTGTTCCTGGAAGTCATATTCCTGACAGCGGAATCTCCCGATCTTTCAAGTCTTCGACGGCTTGATTGTGACTTAGATAGTTCGAACCCGAGATGTTCGCGATCAGAGACGTTCTGTTTAGTCGATCCATTATCGGCCCCTTTACCTCTGACAGATGTAATTTGATACCGAGCTCACTCAAGGTGCGATTCAGCTTCTCCAATGTTTGCAAGGCACTCATGTCTATCGCATTGACGGCCGCACACATCAAGATCACATGTTCTAACTTGGGTTTTTTCGCCATCAGGCTAAATATTAGCTTTTCCAAATAACGCGTGTTAGCAAAATAAAGGCTTTCGTCAATCCGGATTGATAGAATATTATCGAAAGTCTCCACATCATGGCGTTGAACATTACGAAAGTGCTCCGTGCCAGGGACTCTGCCCACGACGGCAACATGGGGTTGAGATGTTTTGTACAGGTGCGTCATGATCGAAGAAAGAACGCCAGCGGCGATACCTATCTCTACGCCGACGAGCAAGGTCAGGAATAGCGTAATGGCGACTGCCGCAAAATCGGACTTGGAATAACGCCAGGCCTTGCCCAATGTAGAAAAATCCAACAGTGGGTACACCGCTACCAGTATTATCGCAGCCAGGGCCACCGTAGGCAGCCAATATAGCAGCGGCGTAAACAACAGCACCACGATAGAGATCAAGATCGCCGTGAAGAACCCCGCAGCCGGAGTGGCGGCACCGGCATCGAAGTTCACTACCGAGCGCGAGAATCCACCACACACTGGAAATCCGCCGGAGAAAGACGTTGCTATGTTCGCCGCTCCCAAGCCAACCAGTTCCTGATCGAGGTCAATCTGCTCGCGACGTTTCGCTGCTAATGTCTGCGCCACCGAAACTGATTCCACGAAGCCAATAATTGAGAGCAGCACCGCCGACCAGAACAGTTCTCGAATCAGACTTGGGGAAAAATTCGGCACTGTTAACCCCGGCAGTCCGGCCGGTACTTCGCCCAGGAGCTGCACGCCGTATTGATCGAGACGAAAGAAATAGCAGGCTAAGGCTGTGCCAAACGCGACGAGCACCGGCCCGCAGCGAGCGAGGCCGGCGACAAGTCGGGAGCCAAGCCCAATCCGCGTCAGCAAGGAATTCAAGCCAGTCCGGCACCATATAATCAAGGTAATCGATGCCAGCCCCAGGGCCAGAGTGGGCAGATTATAGCCGGAGAAAGATTCACCGAGAGAGGTGATTAACTCAATTACGTTCTGACCGCTGGAGCTGATCCCGAGCAGATGCTGAACCTGACTCAAGCCAATAATGATCGCACTCGCCGTGATAAAAGCACTGATTACGGGATGAGAGAGAAAATTTGCCATGAAGCCGAATCGCATCAGCCCTAGCAACAGCAGAAAGACTCCGGAGAGAAAAGCCAGAGTCAGTGCCGCGGCAACTATTTCGGAGATTTCACTAAGCCCTAGCTTGGCAAGCGCGGCGGCTGTCATCAAGGACAACACAGCCACCGGACCTACCGAAAGCGTATTACTGGTACCGAACACGGCGTAGACAGAGAGGCCGAAGATGCTCGCGTAGAGGCCGGTTGCGGGAGGCAGGCCGGCCACCAGCGCAAGGGCCAATGCCTGCGGAATCAGCATTATTGCTACGATAACTGCAGCCAAGGAATCGTCGGCTAGCTTTACCCTGTCATAGCGACGCCCCCATCGTAGAATAGGCAAGTACTGCGTTAACGAAATTGAAATATTCAAGTCTTACTCGGTTTACTAGTTATGAATTAAATCTAGCGCGAAGCAGGGTTTGATGCGATCAAATGCTTCCAAGTTTGTCTTTCTTCTTCCTGGTTAACAAGCTCGCACACTTTACACAACCGAAAAGGCCGAGGTCTATGACGATAGTCAGCAGGAGCGCAAGCGCTAATCCCCACTGTATCGCCGACAAGTTGAGTGGCACGGTGTATCCGTACTGCGCGAATGTCTCATCGATGAACTCTTCATCGGCGTACAAGGCAATATGAATCGCTGCAGCTATAGCACCACCCGATAGTGCCGCGCGCTCATCGCTGATGCGCTTGTATCTGTCGACTATATTTCTAATGCTCTGCGCATCACTTTCGAACACCGCATCGTTGCTCTGTTGGTAATAGGCTATGAGGGCCTGCATATCGCCAGAGAAGAGCAAATCGGCCGTCGTTTGAAAGCCGCTTATATTGGCACTGACTTCTCGATAGTGCGCATCTATTCGGCGTTCGTATTGATCGACGAAATTGGGCACCTGGATACCGAGCAATAAACCACCGGCAAAGATCAATAGTCGGCTATAGGTTTTCAGTAGCGAAAGAATCATTATTTCCTGGTCTCAATTGAGATTGAGTGAGCGCGGCGCACTACTCGATGACTCCACTTCTACTATCCCTGCGAAAGCAGGCTTCTTAGATCGATGATAGCGGCGTTGGCGCGCGAAATATAATTCGCCATGGTCAAGGAATGGTTGGCAAAAATACCAAATCCGGAACCATTTAAAATGACCGGAAAAAAGATCGATCGCTGAGCGGCTTCCAGTTCGCGAACTATCTGACTAAGGCTGGCTACCGCATTCTTGTCTTCCAATACATCCTTGAAGTCAATTTCCACCGCCTGCAAGAAGTGCATCAAGGCCCAGGTTGCGCCTCTAGCCTCATAAAAAATATCGTCTATTTGCAGCCAAGGCGTCTTGACCGAGATTTCAGCCCGCACGGGAGTAGATTGCGCCGCTCCGGTTTCTCCCGACGTACCCGTATTTACTCGCTGCTGCCGAACACTGGCGCTGAGTCGCTGCGATAGACTACCGAGCCTGGATTCGACGGCTAATAACCAGGTCGCCAGATTATCTGCTCGCGCATAAAACTGGGCATCCGAATTCGCGGGATCGGTAATTCGTGCCAAATAAGATTTGAGATGATCTATAGCCTCGGCATATTCGCCCTCCGAAGAGGGGAACATCCAGCTATCGTTATTGATCTGAAAATTTGGCTCGCTGACAATCAGGTCAATATCTTCAGTCGATTGCGATTGTGAGCGACTGAAATTTTCTCGCAAGGCACGAGTGAGATCACGCACCTGTACCAGAGCGCCAAATTCCCAGTTAGGAATATTATCGAGATAAATTCCCGGAGGGGCGACGTCGTTACTGAGGTATCCCCCCGGTTTCTGCAACAGGGTTTCTGCCACTGTTATCAAGGCAATGGTGGTAGCACTGCCGATGACACTTTCACTGTTATTCAGGGCAAGCCTCTGCGCCGTCTTCTGCTGCACCGAGAACGGAGCAGGCTCAGCGCTCCAGTAAAAACCCAGCAACAGGATTAAAATGGCGACAATGAAGAGGGCCGTCAGGCATGTTCTTTTCCATAGCTTCCCCGCACTCAAAAATGAGAATACCGAAGCCACTCTAGCTTTCATATTAGTCCAGAACATCTGCACAGTTTAGCATCTAATGACTATCAGTGTATTGAGACTTGGGGGCTTCAATCTATAGGCGAGCACTATAGGCGAGCAAAGGCTGGAGCTGTACTAGTCGCTCGGTAAGCGCAGACGAATACCTAATCTATTGGAGAGCTCGATGTTGCCGCGCAATCGATAACCGCTAACAGTCTCCCGCATAATTGATACCATCCATCTGCCGAGGGCGTCGTTAGGTGCGGTAATCAGAAAAAATGCCTCGTGTTTCCGCGCCTGATTTGCGATATCTGCCAATTCCTGTTGAGCGGTCTCCGAGCGCGCCGCATACTGCGGGTAGTCGAGTACGAAGAACAGATCATCAGAATTTCTCTCTTGCTGCAGCGCGTCAGCAACAGCAGCTATCTCTGGATGGCTTGCATCCACGAAGCGTGCTCTGTCCAACATGATCTCGGTCTCTTCGAACTGACCGCGGCGCATCGACTCTCGGGATAACTGCAAGTATCGCTTAACGATATCCTGTAAGCCCTCCAGCGCTATTTGATTCTGCGGATCCATGGCCAGCACTCGTTTGAACCGAGCGTGGGCGTTGTCGTCGAGGGGAGTCAGAAGCCGGTCGGCATTGAGCGCTTGCAAGGCTTCATACAATATATCCGGGATAGCACTTCTATTCCCTGCGCTTCCCGACCCGGAATAAACCTCTGCATCGGACAGCACGCGAACAGCTATTGTTTCACCGCTAGAGACGTTGCCAGCGCTGGCTGCCGTTTCACCGGACGCGGATGGAGCCGGAGCCTGACAGCGGATTAGCAGCACAAGGCAACACAGAACAGCTAGAATTTTAATGGACCGCATCGACATAGGCTTCAAAACAGGTTTCGGTTGTAGGGCCGCTCTATTAGTTGCTGAGTTCCGAGAATGGTATGAACTCAAGACTATCGCCGAAAGCCACCGCTGTATAGGGGGGCACAATGGCCAGACCATCCGCTCGACTCAATGAAGCGGCAACGCCGGAGCTCTGATTGCTTAGTGCTTGCAGAGTTGATTCACCTTTCTCGTTTTTGCTTATTTGGCAGCGTAGGTATTCCTGTCTCTCACCCGTTTCGCCCCGAGTAAAGCCGGTTGTTAGGTTAAATGTTTTTGCTGCACCTGAGCTGCAACCCAACATGCTCAGCAGGCAGGGTCTAACAAACAGAGCGAAGGTGACGAAGGCCGATACCGGATTACCTGGCAGCCCGAAAAATTGCGTGCCCGCTATCTTGCCACAGGCCAAGGGCTTACCCGGCTTGATGGCCAGCTTCCAGAGTTGTATGACACCCTCTTCCTCAACCACCGCCTTCACATGATCTTCTTCGCCAACAGAGACACCGCCCGTGGTAATCACACAATCACAGTTCTCGGCCGCAGCCAGCAGCGCCTTTCGCGTCGCTTCGAAATCATCCTGCACTATTGAGCCGTCGAGCACGTCGACTTGCAGGCCTTGTAGAAGTGAGTGCAGAGTATAGTAATTCGAATTATAGATCTGCCCTGGTGCCAATTCGGTGCCAGGTTGAACTAATTCATCGCCGGTTGTGAGCAGACAAACCTTCAATTTGCGCTTTACACTTACTCCCTGAACACCAATCGAGGCTAGCAGGCCAATATCCTGAGAGCGTAGGCGCCGCCCTGCGGCTAACACCAGTTCTCCGGAACCGATATCGTCACCGGCCCGACGCAGGTTCTCACCGACCGCTACCGGCTGTAACAGTTTCAGCTGATCGCCGCTGACAGCACAGTTTTCCTGCATCACTACGGCATCGGCGCCCGCTGGAACTGGCGCGCCGGTAAAGATGCGGGCCGCTTCTCCTGCATCCAATGGCCGCCCATTTTCACCGGCAGCTATTCGCTGCCCTATTCTCAGGTTTTTTGTATACCCTTCGAGATCGGCAACTCTAATGGCATAACCGTCCATGGCGCTGTTGTTATAGGCAGGCACATCGATTGGCGATACGCAGTCCTCGGCCAACACACGCCCGGTTGCCATTAGCAGGGGAACGGTTTCTTTTTCATTGATTTGCGGTAGCCCTACGGCTACTTGCTCGAAAGCTATGTCGATTGGCGTAAGTGACATCGGCTAGTTTCTTTTCATGCGGCAGTGGAGTCTGGACGCTGTTCGTCTTTGGTCCGCAGGCGACCCACGTAGAGTGTCTTGACGGTTTCCTGTAAATATCCATGCCAGGACTTCTGCTTTATTCCAAAGGTGTCGAAAATCTTCTTGCTGGAGAGCGTGGAATTTGGCAACTCGGGAAGCCGTGGCAGGTTCTCCCGTATCTTGGTGTTGTCCAGCAGTTGGTAGATCTCTTCATCGTGATTTGCTGCGTATTTCAGAGTCTGCCGGGCGAATTCTATCTCTTTCTTAATTTCCAAGCCGCTGTAATGGTAGGTGCCCCATACATTGGCGTCGCAATCTACTTGGCGGACTACTGCCAGCAATGCCGCGGCCATGTCGGTAGTCGGGGTCGGACTGAAGCGGCGGCGCAACACCGTGAGCTCACCTTGGTGTTTCTTGATGGAGTGAATCCATGATTTGATCAAACCGATTTTGTGATTACCAAACAGCCAGCCAGAACGCATGATGATGTGCGCCGGATGTTTTCGCACTGCCTCCTCGCCTTCAAGCGTGCAGCTTCCATATACGCCTTGCGGATTAGGATCATCAATCTCGCTATAGCCGAGTTTCTTCTCGCCATCGAACACGTAGCTATTCGAGAGGTGCAACATGGGAATATTGAGTTGATTGCAAGTGCCAGCCAGAGTTGCAGGGAGCAAGGCGTTGATGCGCCTACAGCGCTGTTCTGACGATTCCGCTCGCTTCAGTGCACTGTGATTTCTGGAGATAAAATCGGCCATATTGATCAGCTGGGTCGGTGCGAATTCGGCGACCATTCTGGTGATCGCAGGACCATTATCAGGATCGAAGTTCTTATCGGCAGGCGCGAGAAACCGAATCTTGTTCTTCCGCAAAATTTCTATCAGGCCTCGGCCTGTTGGACTATTGGCTCCTACCAGGAATAATTTCACTACAATTTGGATTCCGTAACTCGAATACGCCACTGAAAAACTGAATGCCTAGAGTTTGGCCAAACCCACCTCGAAGTCAAGCAGAAGCTGGGCTATAGCCAAATTGAGAGAGTCGTATTGTTGCTCTGAAAGGCTGTCGCACCGCAGCGGCAGAGCGCCTTTCAGAAGTTAGACGCTGAGTCAGGCAATACTTTGTTTCATTCAGAAGGGGATGTCGTCGTCGAAATTGTCGAAATTCGACGGCGCCGATTGCGGTGCCGCCGATGTAGAGGAAGATTTTGCCGCAGGCGCCGAGCCGCCCTGCCCCTGGCCGAAGGAATTATCGTCACTGTTACCGCCACCGCCACCGCCACCGCCACCGCCACCGCCACCGCCACGGGAATCCAGCATCTGCATCTCCGAGGCAACGATTTCGGTGGTGTATCGTTTTACTCCATCCTGCTCCCAGGAGCGTGTCTGCAGACGGCCCTCGATATAGAGCTTGCCGCCCTTCTTCACGTACTGCTCAACGATTTCGGCGAGACGGTTGAAGAAAATCACGCGATGCCACTCAGTTTTCTCCTGCTGATCCCCCGTATTCTTATCTTTCCATGTCTCGCTGGTAGCGAGAGAGACATTCGCCACACCGTTGCCATTCGGCATGACCCTGAATTCGGGATCATTGCCTACATTTCCGACCAAAATTACTTTATTAACGCCTCGACTTGCCACTGTTGTCTCCCCGACTAAAACCTTCTGAGCTCATGTTAATTTGGAGCCTGAAAACGATCCAAAACTCCGCTCTAAGTGTATATCAAGCTTGCACGCATTAGAAATTTTCGGGGAAATTAAGTTGATTGCCATTATCCGCAGGCTGTCCTTTACTCCTGCCTTCGTAATTGTCGATAATGGTCGGTTCCGCCAACCGCAGCGAGCGAGTCATGGATCAGATTGTTGTAAGGGGTGCACGCACCCATAATCTTAAGAATATAAACCTCACTATTCCACGCGACAAGCTCGTCGTTATCACCGGATTGTCCGGTTCCGGTAAATCGTCGCTGGCATTCGATACGCTGTATGCCGAGGGACAGCGCCGCTATGTAGAGTCACTCTCGACCTATGCCCGTCAGTTCCTGTCCATGATGGAGAAACCGGATATCGATCATATAGAGGGTCTGTCGCCAGCTATATCCATCGAGCAAAAATCCACATCCCACAATCCGCGCTCGACGGTTGGTACGATTACCGAAATCTACGATTATCTGAGGTTGCTGTTCGCCCGTGTCGGGGAACCCCACTGCCCCGAGCACAATACTAAACTGCAGGCGCAAACCGTCAGCCAGATGGTGGATCAGGTCATGGCCCTGCCTCAGGACAGCCGCATCATGGTGTTGGCGCCGATAATTCGAGAACGCAAGGGAGAGCACCTTCACGTCTTCAACGAACTAAGCAGCAGCGGTTTCATCCGCGCCAGGGTAGATGGGCTAGTGTGTGAGATCGAATTCCCTCCTGAGCTCGAAAAAAACAAGAAGCACTCCATAGATGTAGTCGTCGATCGCCTGAAGATCAAACCTGGCCTGGAGCAGCGTCTGGCGGAGAGCTTCGAGACTGCGATCCAGTTGGCTGACGGCCTCGCCATCGTTAGCGTCACCGACAGCGATGAAAAATCTGAAGAGTTGATCTTCTCCTCTCTGTTTGCCTGCCCGCAGTGTGGGCACAGCATTTCCGAATTAGAGCCAAGGCTATTCTCTTTCAACAATCCTGCCGGTGCTTGCGCTAGCTGCGATGGCTTGGGGTTGAAGCAGTATTTCGATGAGAGCCGTATTATCACCGATGCAGAGCTGGCGCTGGCCGAAGGCGCTATTCGCGGCTGGGATCGACGCAATATCTACTATTTCCAGATGCTCACATCGTTAGCCGATCATTTTGGCTTCACCGTCGAGACGCCGTTCAAGAAACTATCGAAAAAGCACCAGAATATAATTCTTCGTGGCAGCGGCAAGGAAGTCATCGACTTTCATTATGTGAACGACCGCGGTGATACGATCACACGCAACTACCCATTTGAGGGCATTCTGCCAAACATGGAACGGCGCTACCGTGAGACCGAGTCAAACCATGTGCGCGAAGAATTGGGCAAGTACCTCAGTTCACAATCCTGTCCGGACTGCGGCGGCACGCGCCTGAAGCGAGATGCACGCCACGTGCTGGTGAAGGGCAAGAATCTTCCCACTATTACCGGAATGACCGTGGCCCAGTCAGCCGACTATTTTAACAAGCTGAAACTAAGCGGCACCCGTGCCAAGATTGCCGAGAAGATATTGAAGGAGCTGCAGGATCGACTGAAGTTCCTGATCGATGTCGGGCTTAACTATCTGACCCTGAATCGTAGCGCGGACACTCTCTCCGGTGGTGAGGCTCAACGCATTCGACTCGCCAGCCAGATCGGTGCCGGACTCGTGGGCGTCATGTATATTCTGGACGAACCTTCTATCGGCCTGCATCAGCGCGACAACAATCGCCTGCTCAACACGCTATTTCATCTTCGCGATCTGGGTAACACCGTAATCGTCGTGGAGCATGACGAGGAAGCGATTCAGGCCGCCGACCACATCATCGACATCGGCCCGGGGGCCGGGGTGCACGGTGGCGAAATCGTAGCCGAAGGCACACTCGCCGACATCAAGAAGTCGAAAAAGTCACTGACCGGCAAGTTTCTCTCCGGCAAAGAGAGAATCGAAATCCCGAAGCAACGCGTCCCCTACGACGACAAGAAATTACTCACCCTGAAGGGCGCCAGTGGCAACAATCTACAACAGGTAGACTTAACGATTCCGATTGGGTTGTTCACCTGTATCACAGGCGTATCCGGGTCCGGCAAGTCAACCCTGATAAACAATACCCTGTATCCGATTACTGCGACGAAATTGAACAAGGCAACGACACTCAACCCGGCGCCCTATGAAAGAATTGAGGGTCTGGACCAGCTCGACAAGGTGGTGGATATAGACCAGAGCCCAATCGGCCGAACGCCGCGCTCGAATCCTGCCACTTACACCGGCATCTTCACGCCGGTGCGCGAGCTGTTCGCCGGGACTCAAGAGGCTCGCACCCGTGGTTATAAGCCTGGACGCTTCAGCTTCAATGTCAAAGGCGGTCGCTGTGAAGCCTGCCAGGGTGATGGAGTGGTGAAAGTAGAGATGCACTTCCTGCCCGACGTCTACGTGTCCTGCGATGTCTGCCGCGGCAAGCGTTATAACCGCGAAACTCTGGAGGTGAAGTACAAGGGCAGGAACATCTGCGAAGTGTTGGACATGACGATCGAAGATGCACGAGAATTCTTCGATCCGGTTCCAGTCATCGCGCGTAAATTGCAGACACTGATGGAAGTCGGCCTGTCCTATATCTGCTTGGGCCAAGCCGCCACCACTCTCTCCGGCGGCGAGGCGCAACGGGTCAAGCTGTCGCGGGAGTTGTCGAAGCGAGACACGGGAAAGACACTGTATATCCTCGATGAACCAACCACTGGCCTCCACTTTCAGGACATAAGGCAACTTCTCAAGGTATTGCACCACCTGCGCGATCACGGCAATACCATCGTGGTGATTGAGCACAATCTGGATGTGATAAAGACCGCCGACTGGATCGTCGATCTGGGCCCGGAAGGTGGCAGTGGCGGCGGCAACATCATCGCCGAGGGTACGCCTGAACAGGTGGCCAGTAACAAGAAGTCCTATACCGGCCACTACCTAAAGAAAACACTGGGCTAGGGAAATGCGATGTCAGCTATTGTAGGTTCACGCCGTGCGATCGAATTCTCATCTAGCCGAAATATCGCCATAGCTCTCAGTCTCTTCATCGCCGTTATCGCCGCGAACTCATCTGCACAGCCCAACGATTCCGTTATTGAATTCGGCGATGATACCAGCACCTGGGCTAACGATCTCGAGTGTGATGACCCGCGTTTCGTCGGAGCGGGCATGGCGAGCACTCTCGTCGATAGCGACCGCCTGCACGATGCCAGCGACTGCCGCAGACTGTTTAATGAAGGCTCTATCCAGCTCATCGCAGCGAATCAAGCCGCTAACAACGCTGCTGTGGATTTCGGCGACAACTACAGCATCTGGGCCTTCGATGGCCAATGCGACGACCCGCGTTTCGCGGGGCGCAGCATGGCGCCACTGCTGGTCGACATCGATATGTTTCATGACGCAGCAGATTGTCGTGAACTGTTCGATGGCGGATCTATCCGCCTGCTCCCAGGCTCCAATCTTATCCTCGGTGGACGCTTCGAACGCGGCAGCCTGCGCGCCGGTGATGCCACCCGTAGTAACGGCAGTTACAGCGACCGCTATACTTTTATTGCAGACCGTGGCGACGCCACGATCATCGACTTGCGCTCGGGCGAATTCGATACCTTCCTACTTGTCCGCGCGCCTGGTGGCGAGGAGCTCAGCAACGATGACTATGAGGCTAGCGTCAGCAGATCGCTGCTGTCGATACCCAGGACGGATACCGGCATCTACGAGGTGATTGTCTCCAGTTATTCGCAGGGCGAGGTTGGCGGGTATACGCTGGAGATTACTACCGATGACAGACCGCTGGCTTCGCTCAACCAACAGATTAGTGGCGTGTTACTTGACGAAGATTTGACATTCAGCACTGGCGAATATTACGACAGTTATGAATTCGAGGGCCGACCAGGTCAATTGGTCGCGCTGGATTTACGCTCCGATGATTTCGATACCTATTTAGTCCTCAGGCAACCGAATGGTGAACAGTTAATCAATGACGATACTGACAGCAGTAACAGTCGAATCGAAACCCTGCTCCGGGAGGCTGGTCGCTATGAGGTGATTGTTAGTTCATTTGGCAGCGAAGAGACTGGTGAATACCGGCTCACTATCGAACAGAGCAGCACACCATCGACGCGCGCCACTACGGCTGAAATTCTTACCCCTCTTCAGCTCGGCGACTCGATAACTGGCAGTCTGGCCGGCAGCGACTCACTTTCGGGAGAGAACGAATATCAGGATCGTTATAGCTTCACTGGCAACAGTGGTGAGAGCATCGTGGTGGACCTCACTTCGAGCAACTTCGACACCGTGCTAAGTCTGCAGACTCCCAGCGGCGAATTGCTTGAGAACGATGACTATGAGGGCAGCTCCGATCGCTCAATGCTGCAGCTAACACTCCAGGAAGCGGGGCGCTATCGCGTTCTCGTCTCCTCCTATAATCGCGGCGAGACTGGCAACTACACACTCGCAATCCGCGCCGGCGCTAACATCGCCGGCGCCACAACAGAGCTCGTCTCGGCTGCACAGATCTACGGAATCTTCGCCGGAATAGCCGACTATCCGGGCTCCGGGCACGACCTGCTCCTTACCGATCAAGATGCGATTCGGGCCCGCGATGCACTCATATCAGGAGCAGGTATGAATCCCGCAAACGCCTATACTCTGCTCAATGCAGACGCTACCAACGCTCGATTTCGCGCCGCCCTGGCCAGCATCAACGCCGACATCGGACCCGACGATACCCTGGTGATTTTCTACTCGGGACACGGCGACAGGGTGCCACGCGCGGCAGGGCCGAGTAACACCGACCCGGACGGGATGGATGAGACGATCGAGCTCTACGATGGGCCTGTGCTGGATGATGAATTGGCCGCTCTACTCGACAACAGCAACGCCAGCAAGATTCTGTTAGTGCTGGACTCCTGTTTCAGTGGCGGCTTCTCTAAAGATATTATTTCCCGGCCTGGTCGCATGGGGTTGTTTTCTTCGGAAGAAGACCTTACTTCGCAGCTTGCCAATAAGTTTCAGGCGGGGGGCTATCTGTCAGTCTTCTTCGACGAGGCGATTCGTGAAGGTCTTGCGGACAGGGACCAAAACGGCGAAATAACCGCAATCGAGCTAAGTCAGTATTTGCACGGCCGCTATCGAGCTGATGTTAAGTCGTTGGGTCGCACCAGCTATGTGCGCACGACAGGGCCGCAGGCGGCCTACCAGCACCTTGTTATAGATCGAGGTGGCATCGAGCCCTCTAAGGTTTTATTCAGCCGAAACCAGTAGGCTCACTATCTCGTCAGGACTTTAAAGACCGGATAGTTTGCACTGCCTGATTCATCCAGCTCGGCCTGAAGAACTTCATCGAACATATTCCAATAGGCCAAGCCGTCATCGGACTGGGGCTCTAACAGATAGAAGATGAGATTTGCCAGACGGTTGTTCATCGGCACGTAGTAGTCTCCTGCCGAGAAGTGTCTGCGGCCCGGCTCGAACGAACCCTGCACAAGCGTGTTACGGTGATTGTTCTGCTCGAAATTTTGTTTTTCTATGCCGTCTACTCGAAACGACTGCCCTTCGAACTCATTATCGATTTGAAGATTATCCACCGTGATTCCATGCTGTCTCAGCTTGGTTGCGAGTGACTCCAGTTGCGCCGGAAATACATAGGCCACGGGCACGGTCGCGGATTGAATCGGCTCGAAGGCATTGAAATTCTGCACACCCTTTATCTCGACGATCTCCGAACTGCGCACAAACTGCTGACTACCGTCTTCGGCCAGATAGGGAATATAGTTATAGCTCAGCAAATCCAGAGGCTCATCCAGCGCCACCATCTCGAAGCGCACGCCGTTCTGATAAGTGCCAGCGTTGTGCTCTATCTGTTCAATGACTCGCGCATCGGCCTGCCGGTTTATTTCGCGAATCTCCTGAGCGTGCGTGTTCGTGTATTCGAGGATCTCCTCAACGAAAACGTTCGCCGCATGCACTCGCTTATAGAAGCGATCATGAGCGAAGGTCTCGCTCAGTATCGCCATGCGATTTCTCAATCCCATATTATTTGTTAGGTAGCGCGGAGCATGATGATAGGTTCTCAGCTCAGTAGGCGGCCAGTCTCGATAATCGAAGCCACCATACCAATTAAATTCCAGATCGAACTTATCCTTCACTGACTTACGTATGGCTGGCAGCATGACGTCAGAGGTGTAGTCCGATGGCCCGGCCTGCCCGGCTGTGTGATAGGAAGGCGCATAGGTGAGGGAGTAGCCGTGCCAGGTGCCGTTGGTTGTATGCAGGTCCACAAACACATCCGGATCCCAACGCTGAATGACGTTCCGATACAAAGCCGCCGTCTCGATGGTATCGACGATCATGCCGTCCCGATTCAAGTCATAGCCGTGCGCGGTGCGCTGGCCTGCCTGCAGCGGGCTGCCCTCCTGCGAGGGACGCGAATCGGTAGTCATCTGATCGTTGCCATCGGAGTTATATACCGGCAGCAACAGGATTATTTGATTCGCTAGCAGTGCCTGCTTGTCGCCGTGCAGAATGTCGCGCATCGCGATCAGAATTGCCTCCTTGCCCTCGACCTCACCGCCATGAATATTGCCCTGAATGTAGACCAGCAGTTTTCCAGAATCCCGCGCCTGCTCTGGCGTGGTCAGTGGCGGATCGGCGAGCACCAGCAGCGGGACTCGCCTTCCTTCAACGCTGGTCAGCAGAGTTTCCCGGTGCACCCTATCGCTACTGGCTTGCAGCGCATCAACGACGGACAGCACCTCGGCGAAGGTCGATGTACGTTCGTAGTTGCTCAATTCGGCAGCGCTGATCATAGCCTGGGAGAAAACATCGCCCGGCTGGGCATGCAACGGGCTCGGTAGCGACAACACTAGGGAGAGAGGGATATATAGGGCGATAAGCAGTTGTTTCATGGTTTTGTTCCGGGTGACGAAGGCGGTCTGTTTTGGCTGGCTGAGAGGCTTTGCCCGTGATAACCAGAGCTACAGGCAAGCTATTCTAGCGGTGTCTGCTCAGCAAGGCCAAACCAGTGCCGCTGTGCAGACCAATTGAGCGGCCAAAAATGGCGTATTTCGACCCAAGTCAGTTGATTTTGTAACAGTATGTGACGATTATCGAGCAATCACTCGAAAGCGCCCGTGTTTATTGCCTTTGCGGCGATTTGTACCGCGTGGGCAAGTTGCTTTTTAAGGCGAAAACTAATAGCCTCGAGGTTAGCTATACATGTGGACTATACGCGTGCGGATTGTAAGGGTCTGGCATGCATTCAAATACAACAAAAACGGAGCAATGTCAGTGAATTCAAAACTAACACGCAGACGTTTTATCAAGGGAGTTATCTTCTCTGGTGCCGCCGCTACAACGGGCACAGGAATTTACCTCGTAGCGAATGCCCAATCGGGTCAATCTGCTGCCGAACGCTTGGTAACACTCAACATTAACGGTCGCAATCGACCCGTTGATGTACTTCCTACGGAAACACTAGCCTACACCCTACGCTACAAGCTCGATATGACCGGCACCAAGATCGGTTGTAACCGCGGCGAATGTGGCGCCTGTACGGTGTTGATCGAAGGCGTCCCTAACTATTCATGTTCCGTGCTAACGCATAACGTGAAAGGCAAAGCCGTGATTTCCATCGAGGGCGTTAAGGCCGCCGATGGGACCTTGCATGCTGTGCAGCAGGCATTCATCGCGGAAAACGCCCCCCAGTGTGGTTTCTGTACACCGGGCCAGGTAATGTCGGCGGTGGCTCTGCTCAATAGCAATCCTCGCCCGACCAAAGCGGAAGCCGTCGCAGCCATGTCAGGAAATCTCTGTCGCTGTGGAGCTTATGAACATTATCTTAATGGCGTGATGCGCGCCTCGGGGCAATTAGCATGAGTACTCATATAGGTTTCGATTTTATGCCGCCAGATGTACCCGGAAAGGTAACTGGTGAAATCAAGTATGCCGAAGACTACAAGCGAGAAGGCATGGTCTTCGCCCGTTTACTCACCAGCCCTATGCCAAGTGGCCGTGTAGTAAACATCGACGCATCTGAAGCACTGCGCATGGATGGTGTGGTAGGTATTTTCACGGCGGACGATTTACCGCCGGTACCACCACCGGGTAATCCAGCACTGGCTTCCGACTACGTCACTTACGTCGGCCAGCCGATTTTGGCTGTCGCCGCGTTAACCGAAGAGATTGCCGAGTCTGCGATCGACAAGATCCGCATCGACTTCGAGCGTCGCGACTTCGTAGTCGATCCGATCGAAAGCCTTACTCCGGGTGGCAGCAACGCCTACCCTGAGGGCAACGTATTGGTTCGAACTCAAGAAGAAGGCCCCGAAGGTGCCCCTATCGTCGGCGCCGAGATTCGTGACATCAAGTGGCCTCAATCTGCGATCGATGCGATCAAGTCAGGCAAAGAACCCGTCGGTGCGCAATTCACCACCGAATGGGCCTTTGGCGATCTTGACGCAGGCTTTGCTGATGCGGCACACGTCATCGAAGAGCCCTTCGTCACTATTGGCTATCCGCACCACTCTCTGGAGGCCAGAACAGGTATGGCTTATTGGGAGAATGGCAAGTGCTACTTCCATGGCTCTTCGCAGAGTCAGAGCGCCAACAACGCGGGCCTCGCCAGAATGTTGAATATCGATCTAGCGGACCTGGTGTTTATCAATGAAGCCACCGGTGGTGGATTCGGTTCCAAGATCGGTCCCTACCCGTTTATGGCTATTACCGGTAATTTCGCACGCGTTCTTAATCGTCCCGTTCAACTGCGCATCACCCGCGAGCAAGAGTTCTACATTGGCTCTGCCCGCTCCGGTATGCAGGGTTGGATCAAAGTCGGCGTCAAGGAAAACGGCAAGGTGTCTGCAGTAGATTTGGTCATCGTGAACGATGGCGGCGCCACCGGTGGTGGCAGCGGCAACTCATCGGCACAACACGTAACAGTGGCCTATCAGCCTGAGAGCATGCGTTATCGCGGTATTTCAGTTTATACCAATACAACGCCGCGTGGCGCACAGCGTGGGCCGGGCCAGAACGAAATGGCGTCAGTACTCGCGCCCATGACGGACAAGGCAGCGAAGGCTATCGGCATGGACCGAGTCGCCTTCCGCAAGGTCAATGTCCTCGATAGCGATGGCTTCCAGGGCGGCAGTCAGGGTCCAGTGACCAGCGCATTCGTGCGCGAGGCTCTGGATCAAGGCGCCCGCACCTTTGGCTGGAATGAGAAGCTCGCCTTGCCGAGGGTGAATGGCAGTAAGGTTCGCGGCGTCGGCGTCGGCATCGGCTATCACGGTGCAGGTGGCAGAGGCTATGACGGCTTGGTGCGCATTGCGCCAGACGGCAGACTCTTCATCCACAGTGGTGTTGGTAATCTCGGTACTTATTCCTACGCCGGCACTTGTCGTGCCGCCGCCGAAGCCTTGCAGGTTCCTTGGGAACGCTGCGAGATCGTCAACGGCAGATCTGACAATCACCTGCCCCACAGTTCTGGCCAGGGCGGATCGAATACGATCTTCACTCACACCAGAACGAACTGGGTAGCGGCGCAGGATGCTATCAGCAAGCTTAAGGAAATCGCAGCAGCCGATTTGGGCGGCACGGCAGATGACTACGTAATCGGTGACGAGCGTGTCTATCAAAGTGGCGACTCCAGCATCGGACTAAGCTATGCGCAGGCGGCACAACGCGCCATGGAGCTTGGCGGGAAATACAGCGGCCAGGAATACCCTGACGACATCAACCCGTTGACTCAGCTTGCCGTTCAAGGGCTTGCCGGTACCGGCTTGATCGGTGTCGCCAAAGACAATATTCCAGGTCAGGGTCAACCTCCCGGGGTCGTTGTCGGATTCTGCGAAATTGAGATGGACAAAGATACCGGTAAATTTGAGATTCTGGATTACACGGCAGTCGCCGACTGCGGAACCGTGGTTCATCCAAAGAACTTCGACAATGCCATGCGCGGCGGTGCCGTCTGGGGTGTCGGTCTGACGGCTCTTGAGCGTCACGTCTACGATCCGCAGAATGGTCTGCCAGCTAATACAGGTCTGTACCAGAACAAGCCACCGACATATTTGGACGTAAATTTGGATACCAAGATGGGTGGGGTGAACATTCCCGATCCTCAGAATCCGACTGGCGGACGCGGTATTGGTGAGCCGACGCAAGGCGCATCTGCCGCTGCCCTGGCGAGCGCCATATCCGATGCCCTTGACGGTCACCTGTTTAACACAGCACCGACTACGACGGATATGATCATTAACCACTTGGCTGGTAACACCTACAGCACCAAGTCCCTTAAAACTAATACATTCTAGAGGTTATCTATGCCATCTCATGACGTAATGCCTAATATGGAACTGTACCAACCGGTACAGGTAGAAGATGCCCTAGCTATAGCCGATCGGCTCGCCGATAGAGGCTGGTTAGTTGGGGGCGGTCAAGACACTTATGGCTGGTTGAAAGACCGAGCCAAAGATTCAGACGCACTAATCGACCTGAGCGCCATCGAATCCCTGCGTGGAATTCGTGAAACGGCGGACGGTATCGAAATCGGTGCGCTGACCACACTAACGGAAGTTGCCTCCAACAGCGCTATTCAGGATAAATTTTCCCTGCTGGCTCAGGCTGCTGGCAAAGTCGCTAGCCCACAGATTCGCAACATCGGCACCCTCGGTGGCAACGTCTCACAAGACGTGCGCTGCTGGTACTACCGACGCGGACTGTCCTGTTACCGAGCCGGCGGCAACCTGTGTTACGCGGATACGCCTCAGGGCATGAACCGTGACCACTCCCTGTTCGAAGTCAGTCGCTGTGTTGCTGCCAGTCCTTCCGACACTGCCCCTGCTCTGGTTGCACTCGATGCCACCATGGTCATTCGCAGTGTCGACGGCGAGCGCACACTAGCCGCCAGCGACTACTTCGTCGGCCCTGCCAACGATATTGAGCACACGACTGCGCTACGCACCGGTGAGATTCTTACAGCGGTAAGACTTCCAAACACCTGGGCCAATGCAACGTTCTACTTCGAAAAAGTTGCTGACAGAAACGTTTGGGACTTCCCTCTGGTGAATGTCGCAGCGGCATTCAAAGTGAGCGGTGGTGTCGTTACAGATTCACGCATCGTCTGCGGCGCCGTGCAGTGCACACCACGTCGCGTGACTAATGTGGAAAACGCCATTCGAGGCCAGGCGAAGAACGCGGCTACCGCAGAATCGGTCGCCGCAATGGCAACGGACGGCGCTCGAGCCCTCGCGCACAATGGTTTCAAGATTCCATTAATGCAAAACCTGGTGAAGCGCGCTATAAGTGCTTAGTCAAATAACTCTCTGGTCCTGAACAATCAGGGAGCCGAAGAAAAGGGGTGTAATCCTGGCGATTACACCCCTTTTTTATAGCGACAGCTTCGACTGGAATTCGGCTCTCAGAAGGTAATACGGATGCCCGCCGTCAGCGTATCTAAATCCAGATCGCCCCCGATGGTTTCGTATTCCGCCACAAGATGAAAGTTTCCACCCAGGCGATAAAGAATTCCAAGCTGAAAACCATCCTCGTTGTCGGCGTCTTCGATATTGTTCCAGGAATAGCTGGCATTGAATTCGAGCCTGTCCGTCCAGTCATCGCGAAAACCCAAGCGTATCGTGTCGACATCGAATTCGTTGTTTGCAAGCTCCCAAGTGTTATAGGTATAGCTGGCAAACCAACTGTCGCCGCGCAGACCGAAGCCATAGCCCCGGGTATCGAAATCGTAACGCATACCGGCAAACTTACCGTCGGAGTTGCTTCTGTCAATTACGCCGAAAAGACTATCTCCAAGCGCGAGCGATAGCTTCATCTTGTAGCCATCTGGCTCGACATCGATACCTGCGAAATCCATGTCATAGCCGATCGAACTAAACTCTAGAAAGGAATAAGACGGCGAACGATTGCCGTGCGTGTCCTCATCATCCGCCTGTGCCCATGAGGCTGAGCACCCCAGAATAATTGCCATGCTCACTATTTTTATATTCATCTGCTTTTTCTCTCCTGCTAAACTTTCAGCCGCCGTTTATTAGCACTAAGACAGTGTGCTGAAAAACACTAACAACATGAAACCACTGCGAGCTTCATGATTGCGATCAGAGCATAGGGTTTCGAAGCTGAACTTAGACTTAATACGCTAGCGACCTGAATCGAACAAAGCAGAGTTCGGCGCCTGCAGCCGCTATTCTGTCGCCTGGCGCGATGACTACGCCGCATAGTTAAAACAGTAAGTGACCTAACAGGCTGTCTTCTGCTAACTTTAAATAGCTATGACTAGAATGCTACATGCAGCGATATTCGGAATCCTTCTGCTCTCGAGCCCTGCGCTATCGGCCGCGGAGCCTGAGTTGACGAACGTCAGTTTTGCGGATGTCCTCTCTGCCTCCCTTTCTGCCTCCGTCAGAGAGGCTGACATCACACACAGCTACGGAGACGACCAGTTCCAATTTGCTCGGCTTTGGTTGCCAGCCGCGCCCTCCGCGCGGGCCACCCTGGTTCTTATTCACGGAGGTTGTTGGCTCAACCAGTTTGATATTGGCTATACAGCTGCGATGAGCTCGGCGCTAGCCGATGCCGGCTTCGCGGTGTGGTCTCTGGAATATCGCCGAACCGGAGACGAGGGTGGCGCCTGGCCGGGAACTTTCGAAGATATACTTGCGGGTATAAACAGCCTCAATGATATCGATGCTGTCGATACGGACAGGCTCGCCATCCTGGGCCATTCCGCCGGGGGGCATCTCGCCCTGTTGGCTGGCGCTAGGGCAGAGCTTCTGGAAGTTCAGCCGGGCCTCGTCGTTGGGCTCGCCGCCATTTCTGATGTGGTGACCTATTCTCAGGGCAACAACAGTTGTCAGCGCGCAACACCGCTGTTTATGGGTGGCGATGTAATCCAGCGAGCACAGCAATATTTTGACGCTAATCCGATCAACCATGGGCTACATGAAAACACCGTGCTGATGCAGGGCGATAGCGATGAGATCGTGCCTCTCGCGCAGGCCAGTCTGGCTGGAGCGAGGACTATGGTGAGCCCAGGTTCTGGTCACTTCGACTGGTCCCATCCAGAGACGGTTGCCTTCCGCCTTCTGCTGGAACTGCTCGATGAATATTACTAGCCCCTCACTACTGCAGATCAAGGCACTGGATGCATCAGACCCACTCGCAGCCAAGCGTGGCGAGTTTCTGCTTCCTGCAAACACCCTCTATCTCAATGGCAATTCCCTAGGTCCACTGACACGACAGGCTCAGCTACGTGCTCGGCAGACTGTAGAACAACAATGGGGCGAAGACCTGATCGCGAGCTGGAATAAACATGCGTGGATCGATCTGCCCTTCACCGCCGCTGAGAAGATAGCGAAGCTCATCGGCGCCGCAGCCGGACAGTTGGTCTGCTGTGATTCGGTCTCGATCAATCTATTGAAACTGCTTGCCGGATCCCTGCATCTACAGACTCCGCGCCCTATCATCCTGACCCAGAACGATAACTTCCCTTCAGACTTGTACGTCGCGCAAGGCGTGGAGATGCTGCTGGGCAGTGCGCGTTGCCGACTAAAGGCTGTGACGGTTGACGAAATCGAGGAGGCCTTAAGTGAAGAGGTTGCCGTACTCTTTCTCACTGAGGTCAATTTTCGCAGCGGCGACCGGCATGATATTCGTCACTTAACGTCCGCGGCGAAAGCAAAGGGCATTCTGGTGATCTGGGATCTGTCCCATAGTGCGGGCGTGTTGCCTGTGCAGCTGGATGAATGGGAGGTCGACTTCGCCGTAGGCTGCGGCTACAAGTATTTAAATGGCGGTCCCGGCGCGCCCGCATTCATCTATGCGAACAAAAAACATCACGACACTTTCCAACAACCTGCTCAAGGGTGGATGGGTCACGCCGAGCCATTTGCCTTCAGGCCAGAATATGAGAAGGCATCTGGTATGGCGCAGTTTCTTACCGGCACGCCAGCAATACTTTCATTGGCCACCCTGGATGCTGCGCTCGATGTTTTTGCGGATATTTCAATCACCGATATCCACGAAAAGGCCACGGCTCTTGCCGAGCTGTTTCTGCAGCTGGTAGCGAGTGATGAAGACCTGAAAAATCTAGGCCTGCAGTCCAGGGCCCAGGCCAGCATGCGCGGCGCGCAGCTGGCTTTCTCGCACCCAAATGGCTACGGAATCTGCCGCGCCCTGAACGAGGCCGGCATAGTGGTGGACTTTCGCAGCCCAGACCTTATTCGCTTCGGTTTCTCGCCCCTGTTTCTGCGTTTCGAGGACATCTGGGCGGCCACGCGAACACTAAAGAAAGTCATGCTCGAGAAGACCTATTTGGCGGAAAAATTTTCCCAAAAGCTCAGAGTTACCTGAACCCGGGACAGCTGCTTTATTCCCTAAAATAGATAGTTTCCGATAAAGTACGAACTACTCATGATTACTACGTAGCAAGCGAATATAACACCGCATACTGGCAGCAACCTGGCGTCCCGTTTTTGTTCTGGCGCGTGCATACTCCGATCCTCTCTCGAATGAATTCCAGTCAGAGCATAAATAAACAGGCAGAAAAACTATTGATGCAGGTCAGCGAATTGGCTGTTTAGTCGAGTTTTTAGCCAGGGGTCAGGCTAAGCCGGTGGGGTTGGGTGACATCGCTTTCTGCAGGGCCTCGCGTAGCTCTTCCTGACGGAATGGCTTACTGAGAAACCCTGTCATGCCGGACCTGATGAGGTCCGCCGGATCTTCATGTATAACGTTGGCTGTCACCGCGATCACGGGGATTGTGGATCGACTGCCGTCCATGGAGCGAATCTTTCTAACCGCCGTTACCCCATCCATCACCGGCATCTGTAAATCCATTAATATTAAATTCACCCTATGATTGGGCAGGTAATCCAGCACTTCACTACCGTTGGACATGGTGACCACCTTGTGGCCATCTGCCTCTAACAGCCGAGACAGAACCATCCTGTTCACCGCGTTGTCATCGGCAACAATTATATTCAACTCAGGCAGCTTAATCTGCGACCTTCTGGTCGGCTTTATAGCTGGGGGCTGAGCGCTCTGAAGCGGCAGAAATACGGTGAAGCTGGAACCCCTTCCCGGCACTGAATTGACGACAATCTTGCCGCCCATGGCTGCAACCAATTGCTTCACGATAGTCAATCCAAGGCCGGAGCCACCAAATTTGCGCATCGTTGTCTTGTCAGCCTGAACATAGGGCTCGAATAGGCTGGCTTGCGCCTGGTTGCTGATACCTATCCCGGTATCAGCAACCTTCAGGCGCATGCGCTCCAGGGCGGTGTCTAACACAACAGAAATCTCGCCACTGTTGGTAAACTTGACGGCGTTGCCAACCAGATTGAGTAGAATCTGACGCAACCTGGTGGGGTCACCGCGAACATACTCAGGAATGTCATCCTCGATCACCAGGGTGAATTTAACCCCCTTCTCCTTGGCCTGAAACGCCAATGGAGCAAGTGTGGAGCGGAACAGCTCTTCGACGTTCACAGGTACTTTTTCTAGCTGAATCGATTGACTATCGAGGCGCGACAGATCCATTACATTATTTATCAACTCGAGCAGCGTCTCGCTACTTTGCAGAACTACATCGACCAGCTCCTTCTTCTTGCTCGGCAGATCGCCGTCTTTCAGCAACTGCGATGCACCTATGACGCCGTTCAATGGCGTTCTTAGCTCGTGGCTCATCGCCGCCAGGAAAGACGCCTTCGCCTGCTCCGATTGACGTGCTTCATTTTCGGCCAGGGTGCGATCATGCACCTCCTTTTCCAACTGCTTCACCGTGTCACTTAATTTCTTTTCGGCGGTAAGCTGTGCATTGCGGAACACGAAAGTAGCTGCAGAGAGCATCAACAGCACCATACTCGCCTCTAGTGCCAGGGTCAGAGCCTGCTTACCGTCGATTGGCCCTGAGTAGGGAAATTCGTAGCCGGTGTATTGCAGGTAGGCAAAAACCCACAGCGTGATTCCACAGATGATTGCCCAGACCACTCCCACAGTCCGCCCTGCCACCAGTGAGGCAATAGCCGGAAGGCAGAGCAACCAGGCCCAGGTATTGGCCCACAGGCCAACGGACATCATGGACACACACATGACAATCCAATACGCCGCTAACGGTAGCTGCGAAGCGAGAAGTTGCTGATTGAAATAAGCCTGAAGATAAAGACTAAGAAAAACCACGGCCGTCGCAATGGCGATGTAGATATTGTCGCGCTCACCCCCGGTGTAGTAGTTAGAAATAATTAAGCCAATGGCGACCGGCAAGACGAAAAAGATAGTGGCGGAAAGAGTTCGGCGCTCCCTCAACATCAAGGGGTTGCTGGTAGATGGCTGTAAGCCCCCGTTCCATATAAACTTAAGATGGTTGATCAAAAACATGCAGTCTACCCAGACTTTTAGCCTGGGATTTATCTCCTTACAAGAACCCAGGATCTCTGGGGCGAGCACGATAACACAATCGTTCGAATGCACAATCGTAACAGGAAGATTCTGCGATGTAGACCGCTATTCGGTCAGGTGACTTCTGTTTTGGAACGACTAAGTGCGACCCTGGCTCAGATGCCGCTGGGAGATTTCATAGACCGAATTAAACCATACCGGCTCATCATTTAGATTCGGGACTAGCGTAAAGACCTCACCCCCACCTTGCATGAATATTTCCCGGTATTCGATACCGATCTCATGAATCGTTTCCAGACAGTCGGATACGAATGAAGGAGTGACTACGGCAATTTTCTTACAGCCATTGCCTAGCATTTCCTCCAGGTGCTCATCCAGATAGGGTTGAATCCAGGCCTGGCTCCCGAACCTGGATTGAAAGGCTAAGGAGTATTTGTCCTCAGACCATCCCAGCTCCTTGACGATATTCTGCGTCGTGGCAATGCACTGCGCACGGTAACAGTACCGATTCCGGTCTGAAATCTGCTCGCAGCAACTTCCAAAATTACAGACGCCGTGGCTGTCTGCCTTCTTTATATTGGATTCTGGCAGACCGTGATAACTGAACACCACGTGATCGACCTTTTCATCCTGCAGATGCTGGCCGATCAGATCTACCCATGCCTGAACGAAGGCCGGTTCGGCGAACAGATCATCGACGAATTGCAACTTCGGGGCCGTCTTCCATTTAGCGGCTGCCTGTCGCACGGCGTGAAACACCGAGGCGGTCGTCGCTGTGGAGTATTGTGGAAAGAGTGGCAAGACGAGTATCTCGTCTCGACCTTCTCGCTCCAATTCGGCCATAGTCTCGGAAATGAAGGGCTGACTGTAGGCCATGCCATTGCGAACCAACACATCCGCCCCGGAATTCACATAGGCGCCCTGCACACTTGCCTGCAGCCGGTCTGCATAGACTTTTAGCGGCGATCCCTCATCCATCCATATCGATGCATAGTCTTTAGCTGTCTTGGGGGCGCGAAATGGCAGAATAATCAAATTGCGCAACAGCCACCTACCCAGTGGGTTCATATCGAATACAAACGGATCCGAGAAGAAGTACTTATAGAAGTCGCGAAGACCTTTGGCAGTGGGCTCTGCGGGTGTGCCCAGATTTAATAATATGACGGCTTTTGACATGAGAGAGCGATTTAATTCCTAAATGCGATAGCAGTCCAATCCTACGTCAATTGCGCACAATCCGGATCAATCAGCTGCTGACTCAATAGCCCCAGCTCTGCCTTGTGCCGGGATAGTAATGCGAAACCGCCCCCGGATGCCAGTTTCGCTCGATCAGGCGAAAAATCAGCGCTTTTCAAGCTGGAGTTCCAGCAAGTAATTCCGATAGGCTGGACCATGACTATCCGCTGGGAAGGCCCTTGAATTTCGCAGGGCACTACTTTCTTGTATACTCAAATCCTTTCCGTTTTACATGACCATCAGATCTCTGCGTAGAGTTCTTCTTGGCAAGAGGCCCGTCAACTATGATTTTTCGCATTATTGGAATCGCACTGCTGTTCTCCCTGACAAATTTGGCGCTGGCGCAGGATTCAAATTACCGCGCCAACGTTGATGCCCAGCGCATCGCTACAGCGCATCAGCAGAATGATGTCTGGCTTAGCTACGGACGCACCTACGATGAGCAGCGCTACAGCCCCTTGGACCAGATAAACCAGGAGAGCGTCTCCAAACTCGGTTTGCTGTGGTCCGCCGACATGACTACCAGTCGCGGACAGGAAGCTACGCCGCTAGTTATAGACGGGGCTATTTATATCTCTACTGCCTGGAGTGTCGTGCATGCTTTTGATGTTCGAAATGGCGAACGCCTATGGACCTATGACCCGCAGATAGATCGCGCCAAAGGCCGCGATGCGTGTTGCGACGTAGTCAATCGCGGACTGGCTGCATGGAACGGTAAAATTTTCGTTGGTACTCTCGATGGTCGCCTCGTAGCGCTTGACTCTGCCAGCGGCGAAGTGGCGTGGGAAACCGTCACAGTGGATGAGTCTCTCCCCTACACCATTACTGGTGCTCCAAGAGTCATAAAGGGCTTGGTTATGATTGGCAACGGTGGCGCGGAATACGGCGTACGCGGCTTCGTAACCGCCTATGATGCCGAGACGGGAGTACAATCCTGGCGCTTTTATACAGTGCCGGGTAATCCGGCTGATGGCTACGAAAGCGATATCATGACCGCCGCCGCTAATAGCTGGACCGGAGAATGGTGGCGTCTGGGTGGCGGCGGAACCGTCTGGGATGCCATGGCCTACGATCCTGAGCTCGACTTGCTTTATATCGGTGTAGGTAACGGGTCCCCCTGGAACCAGGCACTACGCAGCCCCGACGGTGGCGACAACCTGTTTCTATCGTCCATTGTAGCCCTGGACCCTGAGGATGGCAGCTACCGCTGGCATTATCAGACGGTGCCGGGTGAGACTTGGGACTACACGGCGACTCAACATATCATGCTCGCGACCCTGAACATCGAAGGAGAAGCGCGCCGCGTGGTCATGCAGGCTCCAAAGAATGGATTCTTCTACGTGTTGGATGCAGCTTCCGGTGAACTAATCTCAGCCGAACCCTATACGCCAGTGAGCTGGGCAACCCATGTGGACCTGGAAACAGGCCGGCCGGTAGAAGTTCCTTCCGCACGCTTTGACAAGACCGGCCAACCGGCAATCGTCCTTCCCGGGCCGCTCGGTGGGCATAACTGGTATCCGATGGCCTACAGCGAGAACACCAAGCTGGTTTACATTCCAGTCACCGAAAACTACATGGGTTATGTAGCAGACAATGAATTTACCGTTGATCCCGAAGGCTGGAATACGGGCGTGGATTTCGGGCGCGGGTTTCAACTGGTGCGAAGCCAGCAGGAACCTCCCGTGAATGCATCATTGTTAAAGGCCTGGGACCCAATCGAACAGCAAGAAGTGTGGCGGGTGCAACATGACATAGAAACCGGAAACGCGGGAGTGTTAGCCACCGGTGGCGGTCTGGTTTTTCAGGGCAATCGATCGGGCGAGTTTGTCGCCTACGATGATGCGACCGGAGAACGACTGTGGTCTACACTGGTGCAGGCAGGCGTCATGGCAGCGCCAGCCACATTCACTGTTGACGGTGAGCAACATATTGCCTTGCTGGTAGGAGCACCTGCACTACCCTCCGAAGGGCCAGGTGCCAGTACCGCGACAACCGCTGCCTCGACAAACAATTCCAGACTGTTGATGTTTCGACTGGGCGCAAATGCACAGCTCCCTACTATGACTAGCACTTCTGCAAACGACGAAGCATTCGTGCTACCGCAAATCAGCGCAACCAATGAGCTGATATCTCAGGGTGAGACCGCCTATAATCAGAACTGCGCGGTATGCCATGGCCCATCGGTGGTTTCTACGCGACCGGACACTTATCCCGACCTGCGTATGAGCCGCAGACTGGCAACCGACGACACATGGAATGCCGTCGTGCTCGAAGGAGAATTACAAGATAGCGGCATGGTATCTTTCGCCGAAATATTGGAAGATGGTGATGCCGAGGCGATACGCGCCTTCGTCATTACGCAGGCTACGTTGACGCAGTAGTGATTGTATTTCTTCGTAGAGAGCGCCGCATCCTGCATCCTTCATCGATTGGAGTAGCCTATATGAAAAACTCACTACGACATATTTTCTGGCTCTGTGTTGCCCTGTCTCTTCCGGTACACTCGATCATCGCCGCCGAGCAATCGCTCATCGCCGATGCGGCAGAAGTCATCGAGGTACAGGGGGGGTTCGGCTTTCTGGAAGGCCCCGTATCCGACGCGGTGGGAAATCTCTACTTCACAGACATCGACAATAATCGGCTACACAAACTCGCTCCTACTGGCGATCTTAGTAGCTTCCACGAACCCAGCAACCGCGCCAACGGCCTAACACTGGATCTAGATGGCGGTCTGCTAATTTGCGAACAGGCAGCTCAGCGGCTCGTGAAGATGGACAGCAACGGAAATATCTCAGTCATCGCTGATGGTTATCAAGGCAATCCGTTTAATAGCCCTAACGATGCCTGGGTTCATCCCAATGGCAGCATCTATATGACCGATCCGAGATATCAATATCCGCAAGGGAGCCTGGCTCAGGATGGGGAATATGTCTACCGCATATCACCAGAGCGCAATGAGGTCACGGCCGTTATTACCGACATTCCCAAACCGAATGGCGTGGTCGGAACCGAAGATGGCCAAACCCTGTATGTAGCGAGCACTGAACTAAGGAAAGTCTTTCGCTACGACATCAATGCCGATGGGCGCGTTTCGAATCGAACTGAATTTGCCGATCAGGGTTCCGATGGCATGACACTGGATGAGTATGGCAACGTCTACCTGACCTGGGTTGGCGGAGTAAGCATTCGTAACCCTGCAGGGGAGCAGATCGAATTTATCTCCACCCCACAAATGCCGGCGAATGTTGGTTTCGGTGGCAGAGATGGCAGGACTCTTTTTATGACAGCACGGACAAGTTTGTACTCTCTGCGGATGAACGTACAAGCTAGTCGATAAGCGGGCATCGGCCACCTTTTCTTCAGCGGCTTGGCCCTTTCGATGCAGAGGGCCTCATCTGTGCCATGTTCTAAATACTAGCCAGTGCGCAAGTCCAACCAAGGTCCGGTTACTGCTCACTCAAGAGGAGACTGGATCTTTACTGTCCTGCTCGAACAGTTTCTCTAACTCCAATCTACCTTCCTTGGCGAGGTTGAATAACTCCGTCATATCATCCCTGTATTCGGCAGACTTTAGCAGCATCTCCTCGTCATGTTTTCGAAACATACTCGTCACGGCTAATGCCTGACCCTCTGTATAACCAAGATGTTCCAGCGTATCTGTGGCTGCCTCCAGGCTGCTAGCAAACGTCTCTCGTATGACACTATCTACCATACGTTTGTGCAGCTCGTAGGCATGAAATCGATCGATCGCGCGGGCCACAATACGGATATTAGGGTTTTGCTCTCTTGCCAGATCGACAATCTGCAAGGACTCCTCTACATCGTCCACGGCCAATACGAGAATTCTAGCGTTCTTCACGCCTGCAGACTTTAGCAGATCGAGTCGCGTCAGGTCTCCGAAGAACAGTCGATTGCCGAATTGCTGGACAAACTCAACATGGTCTGGATTTTTATCCATTGCAGTAAACGGCACATGCCGTGCCTGTAACAGGCGACCCACGATCTGGCCGAATCTGCCGAAACCCGCGATGATAACCTCCGGTTCGTGATCGTCCCAGTACGCATCCTGTTCAGGTACTGTCTCGCTTCTGCAATGCCAGAGTTTACGTTGTAGTACTACTAACGGCGAAGTCATCGCCATGGACAAACCCACGATGAGGGTGACTTGATCAGTGAGTTCAGCGGTAAATAATTGTAACTCGGTGGCCTTGGATAGTACGACAAAGGCAAACTCACCGCCCTGTGACAACATCAATGCTAATTGAAAACTCTCCTTGAAAGAAACTTTACGCCAACGCAGGATGCCCACGATGAGTAGCGTCTTTGTAGCAACCAGAGCCAGTGCTGCAAAAATCATTAGTACAGGGTTGGCATAAAGCAGAGGAAGATTTAGTGTCATCCCAACGGCGATAAAGAACAGCCCTAGCAGAATCCCTTTGAACGGCTCAATATCCGACTCTAGTTGGTGGCGGAAATTGGAGTTTGCTAACAGTATCCCCGCAAGGAAGGCTCCCAGGCCCATCGACAGTCCTACCGCCTCCATCAGCACCGCGACGCTAACCACTATTAACAGGCTTGCCGCGGTCATTACTTCTCGGTTATTAGTACGGGCGACGATTCCAAGAACCCTGTTCAGAGCAAATCGACTGACGGCTAACACGAGGAGAATTGCAATCACACCGTAGTACCAAGGTAGCGCCCCGTCATCGCCTGATCCGGCCGCGGCCACGACGCTTACCAGAACCAGAATCGGTATTACCGCAAGATCTTGCATCAAGAGAATGCCAAAGCCTTTGCGCCCGAGGGGAGATGCGAGGATATGTTCTTCATTCATCAACTGAATAGCGAAGGCGGTCGAAGACAGTGCCAGAGTGAGGCCTAGCACCAGAGATTGCTGAACACTAAGCGACAGTAGTAACAATAATCCGCCGATCACAACTGTACTTATCAACAATTGGCTGCCACCGATAAGACCGATGTGGCTACGCATATTCCAGAGTTTGCTGGGTGCGAGCTCCAGACCAATGATGAAGAGCAACAGAATTACGCCGTATTCGGCGAAATGCAGCACCTCATCAGGGTCGGCCACGACGGCCAGAACATGTGGGCCCAACACGATACCGGCACAGAGATAGCCGAGAATGGAACCGAGACCGATTTTCTTGAAAAGCGGCACCGCAATAACCGCCGCGAGTAGATAATACAGCGCATTGATCAATAAACTATCTGAATGCATAGAAACCTCGAAACCGGTGGCCAGCCCAAGGCAAGGCCGTGGAAACTACTAGGTGAAATTTGCTGATTGGGCGAAGACAAGCCACCCCATTTGTTGCATTAATTTCGGCTCCAGCAGCGCCGAATCAGCCGCTCTAACCGCAGCTTAGCCAGTATGAACCGCCACACTGATGAATTTGAATTTTCAGTAACTAACTATACAGCTCGCAGCAGCTTGCCTAGCACTGGAAATATAGACTAAATATCTCGAAAAAGCGCGTGCCTGTTGGCTCGCAGCTATTTGAGAAAATTAGTAACAAAAATCGCAGAAAATAGCTGCATTCCACTTTAAAACCCGTAGACTTGGTCAATTAGGAAGTATTTTCCTATCGTATATTTTTCGAACAAAGGGGAACAGAACGTGAAAAAATATTTGGGACTAGCCCTCGTAGCAGCCCTCGTAGCTAGCACGACAAACGCCGGCGAAAGAGTTGGTGATTTTGCATTGATCGACCATCAGGGTGCCTTCCAGCATATGGCGTGGTACGACGATCATAATGCCGTGGTTATCATGCCTATAACAAATAGTCAGGCTGATGCAGAGCAGCTGAAAGCACTGCAGGCAAAGTATGACGAGCAAGGTGTTCAGTTCTTCCTGTTAAACCCCGGCCTGCATACAGACCGCGCCAGAGCAGCAGATGAAGTGGCGGCGCTGGGCTTGGAAATTCCGGTGCTGATGGACGATGCGCAACTCGTGACCGAGATGCTGGGTGTTAGTCGCATGGATCAGGCTGTTCTCTACAACCCAAGTAGTTTCGAGCTGCTGTACCGTGGGCCTATCGCCAACATGGAAACTTCTCTCAAGCAACTACTTGCCGGCGAGAATTTCGACATGGTTAGCGCTAACAGCTCTGGCACCGCCATCGCATTTGCCAACCTGGATGCCCACGCCAATCTCTCCTACGAGAAAGATATCGCGCCGATAATCGCCGAGAACTGTGCAAACTGCCATCGCGATGGCGGCATTGCCCCCTTCGCCATGGATAGTAATCTTGCTGTGCAAGGCTGGTCACCGATGATTCGCGAAGTGGTGATGACTAAGCGCATGCCACCCGGCCAGGTCGACAATAAAGTCGGTCACAAGATGAAGAACGAGATGAATCTTAGTGACATCGAGATGCAGAAGCTGGTTCGTTGGGTCAACAATGGCTCGAAGGTAGACAGCGAGAACGATCCTCTAACAGCCCTGACATGGCCTACTACTAAATGGTCTCTAGGCGAGCCAGACCTAATCGTGCAGGTGCCGGAGCAATCTATCCCCGCCACTGGCGTTGTAGACTATATGGATATTCCTATCGATCTCGGCCTTGATAAAGACGTCTGGATCAAGGGCAGTGAAGTAGTACCTGGTGACCCAGCCGTACTGCATCACATCATTACAACGGTTATCCCACCCGAGGGTGCTCCAGATTTTCAGAAGATTCTCATGGACTTACTGGCTACTCTGCCTGCCGAGAAAGCGCAAGATATTCGCAATAAGCTCTTCGCAGCGGTAGCTTCCGGACAACAGCCGAATATCGGTGAGATTTTCAAGGAAATTCCCGAAGTCGATATCGGCGTATTCTTGGGTGGCGGCAGCGATCCAGACCTGGGTTCGGTCGCGGGCTATGCCCCTGGCAACAGCGTGTCGCTCAACCCACCCGGTGTAGGCGGCTTACTCAAAGCCGGCACAACGCTAAACCTGCAGATGCACTATACGACAACCGGAAAAGAGACTACCGACGCTACAGAAATCGGCATCTACTTCTATGAAGAAGGCGAAATACCGGCTGAACGCATGTCCGGCGGGGTAGGCAATGCGTTCTCCATCAGCATTCCTGCGCAGGCAAAAGATCATGAGATGGAACTGGTGACAACAGTTCCTAAGGAAGCCGAGATCTATAGTCTGATGCCTCATATGCACTTTCGCGGCAAGCGCATGAAGTTCAAGGCTGTCTACCCAGACGGCAGCGAAGAAATGCTGCTATCTGTACCGGCCTACTCTTTCAACTGGCAGCTAGCGCATGAACTGGAAGAGCCTCTTCGCGTTCCTGCGGGCACCAAGATCGTGGCGACAGGTGCATTCGATAACTCTTCACAGAACCCGTTCAACCCCGATCCAACTACAGAGATCAACTGGGGTGAGCAGAGTTGGGAAGAGATGTTCATGGGTTTCTACTCCTGGAAGAACGTAGACCAGAGCGGTTCCGACTAGTTATCACAAGTTAGATAAGCCGAAAAACAAAAAAATCGGGATAGTGTTTATCGACAATCTGATAGAGAAGAGTTTGTTCAAGCCGGTGACGCTCGTACCTGAGTGCAGAGTAACCGAGTAACTGATCACCCAACCCGGTAGCCCCTGAGTGCAACATGCTGGAGTCCTTTCCAGTGCATTGTTCACTTAGGGTAGTTCGGCGAGATAGAAATCAACAAGTTTTGTCGTGGTTTGCTACCGAAGCCATGTTCGGTGATCACTTTCCAGTGAACTAAAATTCCAATTGGTATCGACGGGAGCCCGCAATAACTCTGGCTTTGGAATACTTCGAAGTAATTAGAGGTGAAGGTGAAAGGTGTCTAGGAAACTCAGGCCGTATCACAACAAGTCCGCCAATGAAAGTAAATTCCTCCGCTTACCAAACGCATCAAAACTCATCTCCGCAACACACGCACCAATCACTATATCGTGTGTGAGATGCAATTCACCGATAAAGCTCTTGGGTCAAGAAAAAGAAAACGCCTTAGAATATCGGCCTATCTTATTAATGAGATTAAGTTATTGCCTCAAGTTTCAAGGATGAAGTGATATTCTCACGATATTTGTAGGATAACTCCGCTATACATGCCGATTTTTTATCCGTTAAATAAAATAGTGTTTGAAGTAAATGGCTTTGTGAGAGCAGCCAATTTCAGCATCCCTAAATAATTTCCAGCCAAGAGGAACGACAATGAAAAAAGTATGCATCAAACCAGTCTTTCTGCGCGTTTGCGCGTTATTTCTACTACTAAATACCTTGATTGGCAGTAACACGGCTTTCGCTCAAGGAGATTGGGGATGGCGCTGGCTCTGGCCGACAATGGCTATACGTGACCTTACACCTCAATTAACTGCTAGTTTGGGAGCGCACCTCACCAACGAGATTGAGTTTGCGACAGATATAAATGTTATACCCGGACCCAGTCATGTGAATCCTCCTTATAGCGGAGATCTGGCGTATGTGCCGCTGTCCATAGGTAGCGTATCAATCATTGCCGTGGCGGTGCCCGTGAACTCCTTCGGCGACAGCTGCTCCGATCCGCAAACAGGCACCGTGTTCACCGCACTTTGCCCTTCAGGTGCAACAGATATAGATTTCGGAGGTGTATTCGTTAATACCAATCACATTACCGCAGTTGCACCAACGGTTCCTGAACGTAACTTTATCGTACTACATGAAGCTGGACATATATTAGGGTTGAGTCACTCTACATGTAACCCTTGGGCAATATTGTTCAATACTCCTCTTCCTCCCAATAGCGTTATGGCTCCGCATCCCGACGGCCTAGGTTGTGAACCGCCTCATCAGCTTTATCAAATTCCCGAATTGCTTCTATTGCAATCTTGGTATCCCTAGCGGATGAACTGTATCTCTCTCAGCTATACCAACAGTAATTTACAAAAATTGGAGACCTAATATGAAAACATTAAGTTTTATTTCTCTTACATTCTTGATGGCAAGCATTTTTATTGCAAAACCAGTGAGTGCTCAGGACCAAAAACTAATCATGTACAATTCTGGCCCAGCAAATATCAGAGGCCTAGTAGATAATGCAGATCTTGTCGTTATCGGAAGAATTGAAGCAATTCAGAGGAGGTTCACATTCTATGGTTATGATGAAAAAATCGCTAATCAAAATCGTGAGCTGGAAGCTAATTCACCCTTTAAACTAGGATTCGATTTTGTTGACTATACGGTTAGGGTAGAAGATGTGATTAAGGACAATCCGGCTAAGCCCCTTTTGGATACGCATATTCCAGAAAGAGGAAGTACAGATTTTCTTACTGAGTTGCCGAAGGCCACAATTGCTATTGATACCATTACACTACGCAAATTATCGGACGATCCTGAGAACCTTGGTATGGACATGATGCTATTTCTTTCAATCAACCCTGATGGTGAAACCTATGGTGCGAAAAGTTTCCGTGATCAACTTTATCTTGCCGATTTTGGTGTTTCATACCATGATAAGAGTTCTGATGAAATTATAGAAGTTGAATTTGCGCAAGGTTTGCGAGTTAGCGATCTAAGACAAAAAGTTGCCTCTGAAGTGCTTGCCTCTCAAGTAGAAAGGTAGGATAAAGTAAGCGTCTTGAAGTCAGAATCTTGCTTGTTCCGCTAGATTCTGACTTTAAAAACTGAAATACTATGCGCTCAAATCAGACATTCAAGAGGTAGACTTTGACATGGTAAAGAAGCAAATTCTACTAGCTGGCTTGTTGAGCCTAGTCTTCGCATCTTCAGCCGCCAACGCATGCTCCTGCTCAGATCGCACTACCTTCATCAATTTGTCGCAGGATAGAGAAACAGTGGTTTTGGCGACAATAGTATCACTGAATAGTAAATTGCACAGTGACGAACGTACATATCGCTCCGTCACCGTCCGCGTGGATGAGGTGTTAAAAGGCACAATGAAGGATGACAGCACCACGGCTACAGTGCTCGGTGGTGATGGATTATCCTGTATAGACAAGATCACTGCTTCCAAATTTAGGGAAGAGGCTCAATACTTGATCGTACTTCCTGGTGATGTTGAGAATGGATATTTCGCATCTTGCTCTCAATACTCTATCAGTGTGAGCAATAGGGAAGTGGTTTTTAGAAGGCAAGGCCGGGGTACTGAAAGCGTACGCTATTCACTCAAAGAGATTTCTGAGCTAATTAAGTAAAACACTAAGCCACTACAAGCTAGATATTCGCCGTACGTGGCCGAAAAGGGGTTTATTCCCAATACCGATACCGCAAAGAATAGGACACCCAAAAATTTGAGCCCATTATTTGGTTTTCCTCAAGTTTTTCGTCTATAACTAGTTTTGTAGTCTCTCGTTCAAGGATGAACTCATGCCTCAAGCTCGTTATCGTCTGGTGGATACCCAGACAACGCCTTACTACCACTGTATCTCCCGCTGCGTACGTCGCGCCTTTCTCTGCGGCTATGATCGCTCTTCACGAAAGAATTTCGATCACCGTAAAAAGTGGTTGTTAGACAGGATTAAACTGCTTTCTTCTGTGTTCGCGATTGATGTCTGTGTGTACGCCATCATGTCGAATCATTTCAATCTCGTTCTCCATGTTGATACTAATAGGGCGCAATCTTGGTCGCAGGACGAAGTGAAAGCAGATCAATACCGACCGAATTGATGCTGCCCAATTGGTACAATTTTTTGCCAATGCCCTGATGACCTTCGTCGCGATACCCGAACTCGAACAGGAACAAGACCAAGATCTGCTTCGCTCTCGCCAGAAAATGTTAGACCAGCAGACGGAATTACGCACTCATATTCAATCGTTATTGCGGTGAAACGGGCGGCATTTTAAAGCAGAAACAAAATTCAAAAGCCACTGGACGAAATCTCATTATTTCTGGCTGGACAGAACAATCGAAAGCAGCTCTGGGAGTTTTAAAGTCAATTTGGCACTTCTGATTAATCAACTAAAGCACATTAACCACACCCTTGCCGAGTATGGGCAAGAGATAGAGAGGTTGGCGACAAGCTCCCGTTACCAACCATCAGTACAAGCCTTAACCTGCTACAAAGGCATCAAAAACCTCTTTGCTTTAACCATGATTACTGAAATCGGCGATATCAAATGTTTCCCTTACCCACGTCAATTGGTCTCCTGGATTGGTATGGATATTCGGGAGTATTCCTCCGGGGGCAAGCACAAGCGCTTTGGCATTACCAAGCATGGTAATCGTTATTTACGCACGGCTTTTGTTGAAACGAATCAACGTGGATACCGTACGGCTAGAATATCTGATGACTTAAAGGCCAGGCGCAAAAGCTCTGGAGATGAACTGATCAGTATTGCTGACCGTTGTCTGAAACGCTTGCATACAAAAGGGAATCGATTGTTGATCGCAGGCAAACATCCTAACAAAGCAAAAGTCGCCTGCGCCCGAGAAATGGTAGGCTTTGTCTGGGAGTCTTTGAACAAAGTTGCGGCATAGAAACTGATAGCATCCAAAACAGTTTTGTAAAACCAGATTGCCATCTGCTTGACTACACTGATTGATCCAGAGGATAAGACAGAAATTGGGAAGTCCACGAGTTTTTCATTAGAAATCGGTAACGAAAGCTCCTGTGTATAGGTCGTGGTAACCCCGAAACGAACAGATCTTAATGCGTTAACCAGCACGCGAATACGAGGATGTTAGTTCACGGTCAAAACCTGCTCGGTAATCATGAAAGTGAAATTCAAGTTGACAATGGGGGCGTCTATACGAGGCAGGATAAAAGCTATCTCCGTTCAAGTCATCAAGCTTTTTTATTGCCTGCTGCCTTACAACGCAGAGAGTTCTTTCTCTCCCGAGAGCTCTTTGCTTTACTGCCCGCGCGGCGGAGGTGGCGTCCAGTCACAACCCTCGCATTCTGGAGAGACACCGTTCTGCGCCATCACCGTAAAAATAAAGTCACGCCAAACTTGGTTAGGCTGCCACACCGTATTCATGTCAGCTTTAGCTTCTGCAACAGGCACGTCCTCAAAGATCACGCGATAGAGAAAACTAAATGCCGTAGCTCGCGCATTCACCTGACAGTGCAGGAGAGTTTTCTTGCCGGTGTTACGCTGCATGGAATCGGCAAAGGCATAGAAATCATCGGGTAGCGGGTTATCGAACGACACCGGTACATGCATGTACTCCATGCCGAGCTCTTTCACGACCTGATCGGCATCGGGCAGGGCATTCGCGTTGTTGGTGAACGCGATGTAGACGATTCTCTCGAAGCCGTTCTCGGCGATTGTGGCAAACTGCTCTCTGCTAGGCTGCCCCGCACTGGCAAATGTTGGGCTGTACTGACGAAAATTAGTGATCTCCGCCAGCGCGGGGTCCGCGTCCTCCACGGCGAAGACACTGCCAGCTAACAGCGGCGCAAAGATCAATAGACTCGATAAAATTTTATTCATTATTTCTCCAACCACTTTGTCTGTAACTATACCTTGTCTGAAACCAAGAGTTCGCGAAATACTATAGCAGAGGATTTACCGAAACTTCTATTAAAATGCACACCGACATACTGACACGGCAGGATTCGATAAGCTTACCGGTTGTATGCTATAAGTCCGCAAGCAATAGGAAAATCATGCAAGAAAATCGGCTTGAGCGCTGGCGACACTCCCACAGTTTCGGTACAGGCAAGGTCAACACCCTGGGAGGATATACGGGTGCGATATTATTGGCCGTGTTCGCCGCGATCATGGCCTTCGAGAGCGTCATACGTCTAATCGAGCCAGTTACTATCGCCTTCAATCAAGCGATGACGGTGGCCGTTGTTGGGCTCGTCGTTAATGGCGTAAGCGTCTTTATTCTCGGTGACGAACATAGCCATGAGCATCACCAGCACGATGAACATCATCACCACCATCATGATCACAACCTGAAATCGGCCTATCTCCATGTGCTGGCAGACGCTCTCACTTCATTGTTAGCGATATTTGCATTGCTGATTGGAAAATATTTTGGCGCGATCTGGATGGACCCGTTGATGGGCATTGTCGGTGCCATACTCGTTGCACGGTGGTCTCTTGGTCTGCTCAAGTCCACCACGGGTATCTTGTTAGATGAGCAAGCCGACGACTCGATTATTATGGCGATGCACTCCAGCATAGAGCGAGATAGCGACTGCCGCATCGTCGATCTCCACGTCTGGATCGTGGCGCCGGAGATTCACTCAGCAATTGTCTCTATCGTATCGCCCTCACCTCGGGAACCGACCTACTACAGAGCAAAACTGCAGGCCGAATTGCGGCTGGACCATCTTACAATCGAGATTCACAAAGACGGTTATTTCAATTAGTTAGGATTCCAGCTGGGAGAGGCCGGGCAGTGAGCGATAGTGCCGGCAGCAAAGCCTGTCAGGATGATTCGTTGCGCGGGCTTAACAGCGCCAATAGCAGAAACCCTGTCACTATCCCGGGAAAGCCCTCATAGATGGCATCGTGCCAACCCAATAGACGCCAACCGAACGCCACCGCGAGCCCCAGAAAAACCGCCACCATACTGAGGCGCTCACTCGGCTTCCAGCCAAGACAAAGTACGATGAGCAGCGGCGCGAACGCACTGGCGAGGCCTGACCAGGAAAGAATGACCAGGCTGAACACACTTTGATTATTGGCTAGTGCCAATAACAGCGCTATGGCAACGATTACCGTGGTTGCCAGTCTAATTAGCAAGGGGCGTTCGATATTTTTCGGCAATAGATCATGTGTTAAGGCAGCAGAACAGCTAAGCACCAGAGAGTCCGCCGTAGACATTGTAGCGGCGAAGATACCGGCCAATGTTAGACCAACTAATACAGGAGGCAGCAACTGAAGCGCCATGGTAGGCAGTGCCAGCTCGGCGTCGAAGTTGGCGGTGTCGACCAGATAGAGTCTGGATAGCAGGCCCACGCCTGTGGCCAGCGCATAGAACGCGATATACCAAAGATAGTAGTAGACTCGGGCGCGTCTCATATTGCCAGAGTCGGAGAGCGTCATGAATCGCACCATCACATGTGGCTGCCCGATCACTGACATCCCTGCAAACAACCAGCCAACGACGAAGAACAGCGCGCCGAAGAATCCGGGGAATGCGACTCCGTCGGGAAACCAGTTCATGAAGCCGTCTATCTGATCCAGTTGTATGAAGGTAGCGTCGATGCCACCAACAGACTGAACGGCCGCGTAGAGCAGGATCGTCATCGCGGCTATCATCACGGTAGATTGAGCCGCATCGGTCCATATGGAGGCTCTAATGCCCCCTGCAAAACAATACAGCACCACGATAACGGCACCTAGTACGGCCCCAGCCCAGGAGGGCCAATCGAATAAAACATGCAATGCTTTGCTGCCGGCTACCAGCTGTGCACCGGCATAGGTCAACAAGAAAAGAATGGAGATGATGCCGATTATTCGCTGTAGAGACTGCTGACCGTCACCATACCAGTGACTCAATACTCCCGCATAACTGACTTCACCGGTGCGTTCGGTAGCGATTCTAAGTCGAGAGTGTACAAACATCGAAGCCAGAAAATCTCCAACAATCCAACCTATCATCAGCCAGATGGCGGCGAGCCCGGTGGTATAGGTGTATCCAATTACACCAATGAACATGTAACCACTATTATTCGTGGCCACGGCGGACAGGCCTACCAACCCAGGGGAGATCGTGTTGTCAGCGAGGTAGTAATCCTGGCCGGTGCCGCGACTCTTGAATAGCGACGACAGGCCAATCATTGTGAAGATGAATAGGAAACAGATAAACGAAGTGCTTATCTGCCAAAAACTATCGCCTGACGCCAAGTCAGGCATGAGTATCTACTAGGCCAGGCATATTGCCCTGCCGTGATCGTGAACTTCAACCAGAGAGCTGTGCAGACTTTTTATGGCCAGCTCAAAGTCCTTCTCATCGATGACAAACTGCATATCCACCTGACGCATCGATTGGTGAATAGCGTGTACGTAAATGTCAGCCTCTGCCAAAGCTGTGACTGCCTTCGCCAACAGACCCGTTACCTTCATATCGCTGCCGATGGCGGAGGCGATGCATATCTTCTTCTGATCAATTTCAGCGTCTGGAAATATCTCTTGCAGGGTGCGGATAACTCGCTTTACAGTCTTCAAGTTAGTCGCTAAAAAGTGTGTAACTGTATTGGCATTTATGTCCTTCGCCATAATATGTACTCGGAAGCGCTTTAGAACTTCCAGAATCTCTCGGTCATAGTCTTCTATTTGCCCCGCCATTTCCTGATCGAACAGCTCGAGTGCATAGACTCCTTTGCAACCCACGATGATCTCCACCCGCGGTGTTTCACTGACGTAGTCTGCGGTTAACAGTGTACCGCTGTGATCAGGCTCAAATGTGTTCTTAACACGCAGGGGAATATTGTTTTGACGCAATCCTTTGGCCGCTTTCGGATGAATCGCCTCCATACCAAGGTTTGCCAATTGATCGGCAACATCGTAGTTGGTTCGCCCGATGGGAATCGCGTTGGCCGTGCCGACGATAGTGGGGTCGGCCGAACAGAGATGAAACTCCTTGTGGATTATCGCCTCGCTAGCACCGGTAATCACCGCGATACGGCTGAAGGTCATCTCGCTATAGCCGCGATTGAAACTAGTCAAAAGCCCACTACTACTGCGTGCATAGCCTGTCACAACAGGCATTACAGTGGACAGATCCAAGTCTGCAAATGCCAGTTGAATCCTCTCGTCCAGTCCTATCGGTTCATCCTCATCCCACCCACTCAGATCGACGAATAGGGTATTAATGCCTGTGTCTTCCAGAAGCTTCGCCATGTTCCAGGCGGAATGCGCCTCACCGATGCTGGCCAACATCTCTCGCACAGTCTGCAAATACTGCTCTAACGAGAAGTGGCCATGACGACAGAGGCTCTGCAGGTTCTGCAGGACCTCGGTTGTCGAATCGAGGCGCTGGTCGATAAAGCTGTTTGCCTGTTGCAGGGCCAAGGCCTTGGTGAATAAATCGGCATTGATTTCATGCAATCTACTACGCAGCTTCTGTAATGCTAGCAGCCACGCATCGTCGTTCTCGCCGTTGGCGAACAAGGCATAGATACCGGGTATACCCGATTTCTTATGCTCCAACAGATCATTGCTGACGCCGCCGTAAGCCGATACCACAAAGACGCGGTTATAAAGAGTATCCCCTTGCGTGGGTTTGAGAATGATGTTGTTCCGCACAGATTGAAAATCACTCATGGACGTGCCACCGATCTTTTCAACACTGTGTTGCCGCTGCCGAACGTCTGTCATAACTTCAAAATAAACCTTTGTGAGTATTGGAATAAACCGGTCTTACTTGGCACAGTTGATACATAGTCTGGTTATGGGCACTGCACGTAACCGAGCTACCGGGATTTCACTATCGCATTTTTCGCAATAACCGCCATCATCACTTTCGAGCCAACGTAGGTTCGATTTCAAGCGCGCGAGTTCCTGTAGCTCTTTCTCAGTTATCTGGCGCTGGACTTCTGAGTCTTCTTCTTCCGAGATAGCAGCTGCCTTGTTCTCCTGCGCTTGTTCGGGGTCCCCGAGCAATACCTGTAGTTCGCTGATGCGATTTCTTATATGGGCATCGAGTTCCTGAAAATGATTACGATCCATTTTTTTCCTCCTGCATAGTGTTATTGCTTGTATTAATTGGGACAACCATCTCTCGCGTACAAATGTGTTCTGGCCTTGGCGGTTGACCACTAAAGGGCGCAACAACTCGATTGCTCATGGCATTGAAAACGAAAAATACGTTAGAGCGATAATTGGGAGATATATTACTGTTTGATCCATGCATGATATTGCTATCGAATAGACAAACACTGCCTGGTTCACCAGTAAATTGGGTTATGCCATTGTTTTGAACGAGACGAGCCAGATTTTCGTCATCGGGCACGCCAAAGGCCTGTCGCTTCAGTGAAGACTTGAAATGCTGCTTTGGCGTTTCCCCTTCACAGGCTAGAAATTCTCTGTGAGAACCCGGTATCAGCAACAGCGGCCCGTTGGTGGAATAATTATGCGTGAGCGATATAGACATGCTCAACGCACGCATTGCCGGCATACCATCCTCGACATGCCATGTCTCAAAATCGGAATGCCAGTAGAACTCCTTGCCACGAAAGCCCGGCTTATAGTTGACGCGGGATTGGTGGATATAGACTTGGTCATCGAGCAAATACTCAGCGAGACGCACTAGTCGTGTGTCTTGTGCCAGCTCCCGGAAGACCTTACTTAATCTGTGTACCGCGAAAATGGACCGAACCGATTGACTGCCTGACTCGGTAATCGTCTCGTCCAGAGATTTTATCGCCTCGTTATTTCGTAAGCGCTGCAGTTCTGCTTGCCATGATGATACCTCGGCCTGCGAGAATACACCGTCGAGAGTCAGATACCCCTGCTTCTGGTATTGCGAGATCTGCGCCTGTGATAACCCCGCCGGCTCTCTGGCGTCGGCGTACACTACAGGCTCCTGTCGCTCGATAACTGACGCTTCTTGCTTGGGTTGCCGCGATGGATAGAGGTCTTTTTGTTCGCGTTTAATCTGTGCGTATGAATTCATAAAGCTGTTATTTGTTACTTGTCGTTTTTTAGAGTGCGATGGGCTGGGCATCAAGCTCATAAGCACCTTGGGAATTGTGAGTTTCTGAGCCGTTGAGTGGCGGATTGAATACACAGGCGAGTTTTAGCTCGGTGAATGCGCGCAACACATGCTTGTCATGCTGGTTCAGATTGTAGAGCGTGCCTGGCTTGACAGGATATTTCTTACCATCGTCAAGCGTCTCAACCTCTCCCTCACCGGAAATGCAGTACACCGATTCCAGATGGTTTTGATAATGCATCTGAAAATCTGCGCCTGCATAAATGGTGGTAATGTGAAACGAGAATCCCATCTGGTCATCTTTCAATAAGAGTCGGGTGCTCTCCCAGTTACCGTCGGGAGAGATAATTCGACGAGTAGTTTTCTCGGCTTCCTCTAAAGATCTCACAATCATTTCTTTTTCCTCGTGCGTCTGTGCGCTCAGACTACTTCGCGGCTCTCTTCGAAGTAGTCAATCTCGGCGGGGATTGAATCCTCGTCGCTGCAAGTCTGTTTGATAGCCTGCTCCACGATATCGATACCTTTCTTCAGGTTCTCATCGCTAATAACCAGGGGACAGAGGAACTTCACAACATGATCTTCCGCGCCACTCGTTTCAAGAATGAGATTCTGTTTAAACGCCTTTTTAGTAATGGAACCTGCGATTTCTCCATTGACGCAATTGATGCCCTGAAACATACCCCGGCCACGAATCGAGAAATTCCCTTCGCCATAGCGTGCAACAATCGAAGTTAGGCGTGACGAGATATATTCCCCTTTCCGCTTAACATCCTTGGAGAACGTATCATCCGACCAATAGTGGTCGATCGCCGCTTTCGCTGTCACGAAGGCAAAATTATTACCGCGGAATGTGCCATTGTGTTCGCCCGGTTTCCACTGATCCAATTCGGGCTTGAACAACACCACGGCGAAAGGAAGGCCGTAGCCGCCGAGAGATTTCGACAGGGTTACGATATCCGGCTTGATGCCGACCTCGTCGAAACTGAAATAGGTGCCAGTGCGGCCACAGCCGGCTTGAATATCATCAATGATTAATAACACATCGTGCTTCCTGCAGACCTCTTCCAGCCTTCGAAGCCAGGCAAACGAGGCGACATTAATACCACCCTCACCCTGTATGGTCTCAACGATTACGGCCGCGGGCAGATCCACACCGCTACTCGTATCGCATAACACCTTATCGATGTAATCGGTGGTGTCGAAATCATCGCCGAGATAGCCATCGAATGGCATTCTGCTGGAGCCACTAAGCGAGACGCCTGCAGCGCCGCGATGGTGAGAGTTGCCAGTCGTGGCGAGTGCGCCCAGGCTGACACCGTGGAAGCCATTGGTGAACGAGATGATATTTTCACGACCGGTCACGTTACGCGCAAGCTTCAGCGCAGCCTCTACAGCATTGGTACCCGTGGGGCCGGTAAACTGCATGCGATAATCCAACTCTCGCGGTTTCAATATTTTTTCGTTAAAGGTTTCCAGAAATTCCCGTTTAGCCTTGGTGTGCAGATCCAGACCATGGGCGATGCCATCTTCGGCGATATACTTCAGCAGCGCCTCTTTGAATAGGGGATTGTTGTGTCCGTAATTAAGCGTGCCGGCGCCGGCGAGAAAATCCAGGTATTGATTACCCTCCTCATCATAGAGGTACTCCCCCTGAGCCTTATGGAAAATGCGCGGAAATGCACGGGCATAGCTTTGAACTTCTGATTCAATCTCGTCGAAAATTTTCATAGTCTCTTTGTGCCTCTGCTGGTATTTTCAGTATTTGAGCAATGTTTAGTTAGGCGATACTTCTCGCAAGGCTCAGTTAGTTAAAGGGTCCAATGTGGAGTAAACACTCTGACTCGTGTTTGCCGCGAAAATGCTGATTTTTATCGAACAGTATTGAAGATGTCAGCTCAGTATTCAGGCCAGTGGCTAAACGTTGAAACAGCGCTTTAGATGCATTGTTGGAAGCTGTAACGGTGGTTTCCAGATGCGCCACCCTGGCGCAGGCTGGCCGCTCTAAAAGGTTTTCGAGCATCTGGCTCGCCAAGCCCTGACCGCGGCACTGATCGCTGACAGCCACTTGCCAAACGAACAGCGTGTCAGTGCGCGCAGGAATGAGATAGCCGGAGATGAGGCCGACGATCTCGCTCTGCTGCTCCACTAGCACGGAGGTTTCTGCAAAGTGGGTGCATTGCAACAAGTTACAATAGAGCGAATTTGTATCAAGCGGAGGACAGCGCTCGATCAAGCGGTTAATAGCGAAGCCATCGGCGGCATTGGGTGTCCGAAAGACTTTGGAATCATTGATAGTGATGGTTTCTTCCCTTGTTAATAAATAATGCTTCGTAGACAAAATATTAATTTACGTAAAAATACTCGAAAACGGTCGATTTCCCATAAAAAACGCCACATTTATTGCTAAAGTGGCGTGATTTCTTGTATTCGTACGTATTGTACACGAAATACTAATTAGTTTGAACCCTAGGGATATTTGGAGCAGTTAGTTGAACAACAGACTTGAAGACGTCTTGATAGCCCTGCGACGAGTAAATCGCGCAACGGATTTGCACTCGAAGTATCTGGCGAAGACGACAGGGCTGACTACACCGCAGATGTTGTTGCTGCAGTCGGTGAGCAATAAAGGGCCGGTGACTATAGGCGCCCTCGCCAATGAGATTAGCCTGGGCCAGGCGACGGTTACCGCCATTCTCGACCGCTTGGAAAACCGTGGCCTGGTGACCCGGGTTAGATCTACCGAGGATAAGCGCCGTGTACACATACATCTCACCGATGCCGCCGCGAACCTGTTGCAGCACGCTCCGGTGCCCCTGCAGAGACAGTTTGCCGAGCAGTTTGGAGCGCTGCAGGGGTGGGAGCAGACGATGATCGTTTCAGCCTTGCAACGGGTCGCGCAGATGATGGATGCCGACGAATTGGAAGCCTCACCCTTGCTGCATGCGGGCGCGATGCACAAGCCCGAGGAAGCGGGATAGTGCAGTTTGCCAGGTTAATCAGACCCTGCTGTTGCGCTTGACGCCAGGAGGATAGTATTTCTCAATGATTTCAATCCGTTGAGACTATTTAAGAGCACCTCTTATAAACAGGAAAAGCTCTAAACAGTAAAAGGTCTAAAGAAAATTTCTTGATGGCATGAATCCAATTACAGCCCCGCAGACATCTTAGATTAAACAGTTATCAAAGGGTCATCAGTATGGAAGGCGAATTAATTATAGGGCTAATGTCTGTCATTCTTACCGTCGGGGTCGTACCCCTGAGTCTCATGTATTTCCTCCACCGCGTGAAGGCGAAGAAACTAGACACTATGGTAAAGGTTGTCGAGTTGAGCGGGACGGTGGACCCCGAGATGATGAAGTTACTCAGCAATAGCACTGCGCGGGAAACGAATTACAAGACCGACTATAAATATGGGCTGATCTGGCTCGCCATCGGTTTGCCGCTCTGTCTTGGCATCTTCTTGGAAAGTGGCATTTCAGAAGCGATCTTCGGTTCTATCCCAGTGCTGATAGGGCTAGCCTACGTGATCTCCGGGAAATACCGACTACGCGAAGCTGACTAGACCAGCAATGTGACGAATGAAAGCCTACTGATATTCAAGGCGGTAACGCGTCAGGACAATGACGCGTTCTCTTCCCTCGTGCGCATGCATCAGGGGAAGATCCGGGCGTATCTCATGCGGCTCTGCAAGAGCTACGACCTCGCTGACGATATCGCCCAGGAAACGTTTCTGACGGCGTTTCGTAAGCTACACAGCTTTAAAGGCGAAGGAAATTTCTCCGGCTGGCTGTTTAGTATCGCTCACAATTGTTTCTTGCAGCACATTCGAAAAACTAAACGGCGCAGCGATATAACCCAACAGTTCAGCAGCGAGCAAGAGATTCATGCCGAAAAATATGATGAGATTTGCACGGAACAGATGGATCTGGAACAAGCACTGAGAAATTTAAACGCGGATGAGACTGCGACTATCACGCTATGCCATAGCTTCGGATTCTCCCATCAAGAAGTATCCGATATATTATCCATGCCACTAGGCTCGGTGAAGTCAAACATAAGCCGCGGCAAGACAAAATTGACAAACTTGTTAACCGCAGAGAATGGTTTGGAGAAAGCATCGTGAATGATATTTCAGATTCTAAGCAAATAGACAAACTGTTAGCCAAGCCTGCGCTGATTTCCGATCGCGGTTTCAGCGAACGAGTGAGCCTGAGAACGAGAAGGCTTAGCAATGCGCGGCGTAATCTATTCCTGATGACGGGCCTGAGTTGGATAGCACTAATGTTGGTTGCCACCTCTCCACAGACGCTCTATGCAGACTTGCTAATTCTCGCTCAATCGATGGAACTCGGTAGTTTCTATTCCTATATTGTCAACCAGATTGAACATGCCCTGACTCCGCCTGAGCAGTTACCCTATACAGCATTTGCGGTAGCCATACTGTCTCTAGCGGCAGTTGTCAGCATGGCAATACGCGCCTGAAAATGCGCGGCAGGGCAGTAGAGAGCTGTTTTTAGGCTCAGGTAATTTCTAAAAAAACGCCCCGAGCCGTATCCACGGGCCCGGGGCGTCATCCCTCACTAAAAACTGTTAATGTTTAAGGCGAGACACTCACCGGCACATAGGCGTTGGACCAACAGCAGTGATTGTCGAACTGGCTGTCCGGCGCCATGAAATTATCGACACGCAGACGAATGACATACTCGCCCGGTTCGGCGAACGTGACCTGAGTCTTGGTCTCGCTCCAGTCTCCACTGCCACTCATGCTTTCGTTACCCGACTCGCCTCTGTCGCGACCCGTTACTGCCGCCTTATCGAAGCTGGGAGCTGCAGGCCCCTGATGCATTATCCACTCTGTGCCGACAGGGAAGAAAAGACTCTTAACTTCGTACCCTCGACGCTCACCGCGATCCTGCACGAAGGCAGATAAAGTTACCGGCGCAGCAACTGTCGTTGTGACCTTGGGTGCATAGATACCCTCCCTGTCGGTGGATTCAGGCCCATCCATCTTGAAGCGAATCGCTGGCGACAAGGAGCCAAGCGCTCTCTCGCTTCTACTCATCTCATAAGCCGTTGAAGTAGCGCGTCCCGGTATCGAGTAGCTGTGCCCGGCATGGTTTAGAGTCCACACGACTTCGGTATTTGCCATGTCGGCCGGTACCGTTACCGCGAAGGCCCCGCGCTCGCGAATCCCAACAAAGCCACCGCGGTTATAGACGGGGAAGTGCGTAGGCTGCGCGCCATCGAATTGAGCCGGTTCGATATAATTATTTTGACCGAGTGGAATATCGACGACCTCTTTTCTATTCCTGTTCATGAAGCCGTAAACCATAGTGACTGAACCGTCATCGTTTTTAATCCAACCGTCGAAGAACGGGGCGATAACATCACCGCTTGCCTTGCGCTGCGTGAGAGGGTAGTCACGCAGGTGAGCTGGCAGCTGCGCGTACAACGGCGCAGCGATCAGACCCATCAGCAGGAACGTCAACGAGCCTGCCGCTAACTGCTTAAACTTTCTCATTGTGCACCTCCTGAGCCGGCAATTGATCGCGCTTCGCGCTCTTCCCGCTCCGCTACCATCTTTTCAAACCCTTCATCATCCAGGTGAGTGACGGCAATCCAGGAATGCGACATCTCATCGGTGGTCCTCTGCCCTGTAGCCACCCACTGATCTGGATCAGGGTTGCGCGGGTTGTTCGCTGTGTTGTCGTACCAGGCTGTCTGGATAATAGTCGCTCCGGCAGGAATCAACGGCTGATAGCCTTCTGCATAGGTGTGACTATGGTTCCACCCGGCATTCCAATTTGACGCCTGGCTAAGCACTTCGCGCTGCCCGGTCTGGGGATCGAACACTTCGATGGACATAGCAACGCCGCGCAGATGCAGATGGGGTTGCCAGCTGTCTATACGCACCGGGTGATCGAAGGAATGGAAACCCTGAGTCATTAGCTTGCCATGAGGCGGGATGTCGTAGTCGCCGCCCTGCAGCGCATACAGACGCAAGTCTTGACGGAACGCGGCATCTTCATCGAATTCTTCATCCTGATACCAGATGCCAACAGAGACTTGATCGTCCGGAACTGCGGTGCCATCGGGATAGTAATGAATACTCCATCCCACCATGGAATCGGCAGGCGCGGTTCTGCAGGCGCCCTCAGGAACCAGCTCTCCGAGTTTGCCGTAGGCGTATTCGGAAAGACGACCAAAGGTCTGCCATTCACCGTTCTCATCTTTTGTTAGAAAGTGCGAGTTGGCATGGTGTGTAGATCCGTGAGCCCGTGCCGAAGGCAAGGTTTCTACTGCCTTTATGCAGCGGTTCTCAGTGATGCCGGAGGGCACCTCTGGCTCCCACCAAAGATCCTGTCCATTGCCTGGCACATCCCATTTGGAAGACTGAATGACATGGTCGGGTGGTCCCAGCTCTGCTGCCAGTCGCCATTCACCAACGGCCGGAAACTGTTTCGGTGTGGGCAGGTCTTCCGGATTGCCAAAAGGGGAACCCGCATCTACCCAGGACACGATCGTGTTGATGTCTTCATCGGACAAGCGCCAGTCGCCACGCAGATGCTGAATGCCAATATCCGAATCGTATTGGTAGGGAGGCATCTCGCGATCGGCGACTCTCATTCGAATCAGCGGCGCCCAGGGACGAACCTCTTCGTAACTTGTGAATGACATGGGGCCGATCTGTCCAGGCTGGTGGCAGATCTGACAGTTGTCTTGAATGATTCTCGAGACCTCACCTGCGTAGGTGACATCATGGCCTGCCGGTTCGGCGGCACCAGCGAGCGCGGGTACCAAGGCCGCCATTGAGAATAGCCCTAGATAATTTATTTTCTTCATAAGTCTCTCCTGCCCTGTACACGTGTTCTGAATGAACTATTTGCTGTTAGACGAATGTTTTCCCGTCTTTTTAAGCTGCCTTGAGTGAGCATTTTCTGCCTGCAGCGCTAGCGGTTTCTGATGTAGGTCAATTTTTTCAGCGTAAAATGTTACAAATTGTGCATGCTGGACGCGACAGGAAACGGACGTGGGCCTCGTAGACTCTGGCTCCAAGCCATTTTCCAAGCAGTGCAACGTCTCAGGGGTCCGGTGGCCCAGGTTGGCGTCAAACTGACATCAACAACGGGAACAATTCCAGGGCTGAGTAGGATTCAATCCCGCCATTCAGCAACTCATTGACTTGATACAATATGTCGATTAGTCTGGACATATGGATATAAAGACAGCAACTACATTGTTTGACGCGCTCTCGCAGGAAACGCGTCTGAGAGCCTTTCGTTTATTGGTAAAGGCTGGCCCGACTGGCTTGGCGGCGGGTGTGCTCAGCGAGACGCTGGGCACACCGCACAACACCATGTCCTTCCATCTCAATCACCTGTCCAATGCCGGAATAGTCACGTCGCGCAAAGACGGCCGATCGATAATCTACTCGGCGAATTTTGATGTGACGCGTGACCTGCTCGCCTTTATCGTGAAGGATTGCTGCAGCGGTGAGTTTGCCCACATCAGTGAGAACAAGCGCACTGGCTGCTCCACCATCAGATTAGAAAATAGTTGTTAACTAAAAATTACCGTAACCCCACCAAGGAGAATACACATGCGACGAATGCACATTAACGTAGGCGTTGAGGACCTGAATAAGAGCATCAAATTTTATACCGCGCTGTTTGGTGCCGAGCCGGTTAAGACAAAGCCCGACTACGCGAAATGGATGTTAGAGGATCCACGTATTAATTTCGCTATTTCCAGCCACACTGGCAAGAGGGGTGTCGATCACCTCGGCCTGCAGGTAGACGAGGACGGCGAACTGGAAGAACTGCGCGAACGACTGCGCGCAGCCGACATGTCACTCTTCGACGAGGGCGAAACCGTTTGCTGTTACGCCCGCTCCGAGAAATCCTGGGTGCAAGACCCATCGGGCGTTGCTTGGGAGGCTTTCAAGACGATGGAAGATGTACAGCTTTTCTCTGAACCAGAACAGATGCAGGGCGATGCCTGCTGTGTCCCTGATACCGGCTCCAAGTCCGCCTGCTGTACCCCAGCGGCGTAGTGAGGCAAGGATAAATCGAATGAAGAAAGTGCTCGGGCTCTACACTGGCAGCTTTCCCGCTAGCTATGTACACCCAAAATCAATCTAGACGCTGGAACGACATGGCATCGCAGTTGATACAGTTCGGAGCAAGTCTTGGGATGAATTTAAGAAGTGCCATCTCGACTTTGTTTTTACTGTGTGCGATCAGGCTGCGAATGAGCCCTGCCTTGTCTTTCTCGGTGCGTATCAACAGCTGCACTGGACCCCGACCCAGCTAGCACAGCGGGCACCGCTGACGAGATAAACGCTGCTTTCGATGCAGCCCTTGGGCTAATCAAGAATCGAATCGAGACGGAGTTGCCATGAGCGCTAGTTTCATCAGTTGATGACTCGGTGAGACTCAGACTCTAAAATTCGGGGGACACAGAAGCAGAGCTTGCTGCTTTAACTTCGCTTGCGTTGTGCGACCAGCTCGGCTTCCAACCATTCTTTGGCTTCGTGTTCGCCACTTGTAGCACAAACGATAAGATACGGCTTGCCACTAATTGAACTCTTACTCGCCAATCTATCGATAAACTTCTCAGCACTATCGGCGTAGCGCTTAGCGCGGCGATACTTTAACCGCATATGGTCGGCGGCTTCTAGCGCGTCATAGCGTCTGCCATTGCGTTCGAACTCACAGCCACTTTCCTCGACCGCCTGAATCAAGGCATGTATTTCTACTTCTGCTGTGACTTGAGCTGTGACTTGAGCTTCGACAGAGCAAATCGCAATGGCGAAAAACAAACCCGACAGAGCGAGGCTTGTTTTTGGGTATGGGCTCATAGTGTGAAGCGTAATGACATGGGATTGTGATCCGAGGTTTCGACTTCAATTGTCTCGGCCTCCTCGACAGACAGGCCTGCAATAAACACATGATCCACTGGCGAGCCAAAGAACCTGGCTCGATTATCGCGCTCGAATGTGATGGGTGTAAGTCCGAAGCGTGCAGTCATCTGCAGCAGAATTTGATAGCGCGCCGGGCGCCAGGTATTAAAATCGCCAGAGAATATCACCGGCCCATCATGCTCCGCTAGCAAGATTTCGACTTCGGCAAGCTGCTCGCGAAACGCCGAGTGGCCTATCGTAAAGTTCACCATGTGGGTATTGATGACGAGCAAAGTCTCATCACGTTCCTGAATCGAAAACCGAGTAGCCATCGTGGCCTTGGGCGTTCTCAACCACGGCTCTACGGTTAATAAACGGCACTGCTCGATAGGTTGTACAGCGCTAATGGTGGCAACCCCCGAGACTACCCGGTTCGTGCTATAGCCCTGAGAGAATGACCAATGACCGTCCATCTGGACAAACCTGGTCGCAGCCATCTCATCGGTTGCCTCTTGAATCAAGACTAGATCGATATCGCCGCCGAGACTCATCAGGTCGGCATCCCAGTTCTCGATCTCACCTTTTTTAATATTCCAATTCAACAGGGTAAATCCATCGCCATCGATGCCCGCACCAAGGCTGGATAGGTTCTGACACTCCTGCTGTAGTTCTGCATCGGTCTCAAGGGATTGACCGGAGTGATCCCGGCCCGCGGGAGGTGCCGCAAAAGCAGACTGCTGTTTGCTCAAGCCGCCGAGCATGAAGAAGCCGAGAAGCAAGAGCGTCACTTTCTTTCGTTTTTCCCAGTAGGATTTCATGTTCGTTACACTTAAAGGGCTAATAATGATGGAGAATGCTCAGACTACTGCTCAGACTACTGAAGAACAAATGCATGACAGCAAGACACCAAGCCTGCTCACTAGTATGGGGCTCGTGTCGGAAAATTCAATGCTGCCGCGCATTTCGTCCTTTCTGAGTCAAAACACAATCAAGATGCTTTAGTCGTCTACTCTTTGCTCTCAACAGCCCGCGGGCTCCAGATTCCTACAAAAAATTATTCGGCCAGATCATACTGCGCCACATATGGGCAACCGGACTGCCATCGAAACCCAAGCCTTCCTTCGGTTGCTTGAAATGACGACCGATGATATCGGTGAAATCATCGACATCGACGGTGACGCCCTCTTCGAAAGAATAGAGATCATTCAGTGTTATCAAGCGGGACGTCATGTACCAGCGATGCTTCTTCGCCTCTTCCCACGCTTGCACGATGTAAGGCTCCGGCTTGTAGTCGGCACCGAAGAAATTGATATAGGCTTGTGGATATTCGTAGCCTACTGACTCATCGGGAAAGAAGCGCAGGGCCTGGTGCTTCTCGATCGCCCAGCTAATCTCTTCGTCAACATAGGGTTTTATCATCTGCGCGCACCAGTAGCCGTGGTCGGTGCGGATGAAGTTGCCGACACAGATATCGTGTAGCAGGCAGGCCAGGACGATCTTCTCATCCATACCATTGAGTCTAGCGAGTCGAGCACTCTGCAGCACGTGGTTTGCCGGCGCGAAGCGTAGTTTGAAGAAATCGATCAGGGTTGGCGCCGCTGGCATTTGCGGGAGCCGTGGATCGTCATGTTGGTACCAGGGGCGGGTATCACCCGCCACCGGTTCCGGTGTCGGCTCGATACTGCAGAACCAGGGTGTGGCGATGCGCTTGTCCAACTCTACGCTCATAGCGTCTTCCAGAGCATCGGCCTTGTCGGAGAGTGTGGCGCCTCCAGCGATAGAGGCTACCGTGGCGGCACTGAGATTGCCTAGAAAAGAGCGTCTGTCCATTTTTCATTCCTCCTGCGTGTGGAGACTCGAAAAGGTGCAGATATTGCCTGATTCGGCACCGCTGAATGTAGGTTTATCATAAAACTCCAAGCGGCGTCATCTATTGCAGTACATTATCGTGGCTGGGACCCTGACGACGCACTGTCTTTGGTGCTTACTAGTTCGCCGGAATCAGGTCGAGCCTCTCAAACAGTACAGTCTCGATCTTCTCTCGCGAATAAAACGCGGGAAACACCCGATCGTTGGCCCACAGCTCGAATAGGTTGTCATACAGCGGGCTGTCTGGATCGCCGACCTGCCCCGGCGTGTTCATGCCGAGTGTATTGTCCCAGTCCCGCGTATCAACGAAGATGCGGAACGAGGCGCCGGAAGTCTGATTATCACCGCTGCCGGTAGCGCCCACAGTATATCCGTTGCCGCCTCGAGGCAGGGGGCCGACTTCCAGGCGACCTCGAATCTCTTCGTTCACCGCGGCACCGAGTGGGTGACGAATCAGCGCGTGCTTGTAGTCGGCCTGCCCGTAGACCCAATTTTCAATATTCGGGCCCAGTTTCGCGCGCAGGTTTGCAACCGCTTGCGCAAGGGTATCTAACACGAACTCATCTCTACCGGCGATCGGATCACTTCCAAAGTCTCCATCGGGTGCGAGAAGCATATCGATGGTTGTCTTCATGCCTACGTTCAGAAAATCACTCGCCTGATCGGGAACCTTCAATTCCTTGATGTTATCCAGCAGCTGCCGTTCGAAGGCTATGTAGATGCCTGCCTCTATCGAGTCTTTATCGAGCTGAAAGTCCCAGTCCAACAGCATCTGCCGCGCCGTTTCCACTTGGCTATCCTGCGCGCGCAGATCATTAAAGAGAGGTGTTAAAGATCGTGCAGGAATGGAGAGGTAGTCGTGCTGAAACTCGATCATATCTGTCATATTAAACTTGCGACCCGAGTTCAAGAGTTCGCTGCCGCGTGCCCAGCGGTAGGGGTCGGTCCAAGTGTAAGCTATCGCATCGAGATGCGGATAGTCTGGCGCCGTGTAATTGCTGTTCGAGGTTTCGATGTAGCCCACGTCTGGATTATAGGCATTGGGTTTCTGCTTGATCTCCAGATAGCCATCCCATTCATAACGCCCGTCACCTGGAACGGGTACCAGCCCGCTGAAATTTCTTCGAAGCGGTGCGATACCTACAGCCTGCCAGCCGATGTTGCCATCACGGTCTGCCCAGATCATATTCTCACCTGGAATGTTGCTGTAGTTGGTGGCGTCGCGAAATTCTTCCCAGGTCTTGGCCTGGTCCATGCGCAGCGATGCCAGATAAGGCGCACCGCCCACCTCCATCCATGCCGGCCTTACCGCGTAGGCGAGATTCTTCTCGCTATCTTCGAAACTCACCGGGCCATGGCGTGTGTATTTAAGCAGGACGGTGACCGCGGCAGCGCCCTTCACCTCGATCACTTCTTCGATGATCTGCATGTCCTCCCAGCGCCCCTGGTAACGATATTGATTCGGGTTGGCCGGGTTCGTCTCATACACCATCAGATCTTCGCCATCGGTGCCGAATACGGTTAGCCCCCAGGCGCCCTGTTCATTGTGCCCGATCGAGATACCTGGAATCTCGGGCTCGCCCCCGCCGATTACATTCCAGCCCGGCCCAACCAGATGTGCCCAATAGCGCAACGAGGGAACCGACTGCGCCCGATGCGGATCGTTAATCATCATTGGCCAACCGTCCTGGGTAAGATCGCCACTGACAACCCAGTTGTTACTGCCGATGTCGTCGAGGTCGTGTTTCTGTAGATTAATATCCTCAGCCAATACCGTAGCGGCAATCTGATCGAAGGACTCTGAAGAATTACGATTAGCAGCAGCCACGATATCGCTCGGCTCAAACTTCATGCTACTGCGATAGGAACTGTACAGATGCAGGATGTCATTGTGCAGCAAAGAATCACAGTCGATCATGGGGTCCAGCGCAAGAATCGGATCGTGGGGGTGAAAGTATTGCAGCTCGCGCACCGCATCCTCTCCGATCGTACAAACGGCTCTGCCTATATTCAACTCCTGGGCTATGTTTCCCAGCAGACCTTGATGCCTGGAGATAACCACCTCCTCGGTCCAGTGCTGTGGTTGAATCCCCAACAGTTTGAACGGCAACGGCAGTGCGTCCGGGTTATCCAAAGCCTCATCGATATAGGCATTCACCCCATGCACGAAGGCGGTGATGATATCGACGCCGCGTGGATGGTAGTGGTTCATCTCGTCTTCCATCGGACCGCGGAATTTGAACAACCTTGTGCCGTGGTCTCTATCGATCATACGCGGGCCAAACAGTGCGGCGGTTGTTCCGGTGGCCTGCGCTCGCCAGATTTCAAACTGAAACAAGCGATCTCTGGCGGCGCTATAGCCCTGCGCGAAGAATAAATCGTGCTCAGTTTCTGCGTAGATGTGTGAGATCCCCCATTTGTCTTTCAAAATTTCTACAGGCTGATCGAGACCCTCGATATTCACCGAGCGGTTATTCTGTGCCTGCACGGCTGTGCAGCCGAGAGTTATGACGAGAATGGAAGCGAGACTTGCGAGCTGCTTGCTTAGCATGATGAACACCCTATTCTTATATTATGGATTGAGAATTCTATAAAATTAAAAACAATCGAAGACGAATCTACAATGTGGCGAGTAACGCGAGCGCCAGATCCGCCTTCTCCTTCGGCACATAGACATGGTCGTGATGAAAGGCGGCAATAACATTTGCAGTTATCTCGTTCGCGGCCAATCGCCCTGCGACTGCGGCCGTGAGACCGACCGCATCGAGGCTGGAATGCACGAGCAAGCTAATACAGCAGAACACCGACTCATAAGCGAGGCCAGCCTCATCGGCAGAGCGCTTGCTCAACACCAGGCTCAGCCCTTCATCCTCCTGGTAAGAGGCTATGGGCTGCAACTCGGCCAACTCGCCGTATTTCGCCGCAGCTACCGAGCAAAAAACAAAGTCGCCGGGCAGCAGGCTTGGCTGCAGTTGCGCGAGCAGTTTGTCCAGATCTTGTTCACCCGCCATTAAATAGTCTCTACCAAATGCGCTGTCGCTACTGTTGTTGCTCGTCGTGTTCAGCGCGGCGTGCACCGGCCAGAATTCCGCTCATCGCATAGTTACCTTCGTGACAGGCAAATTCATAGACCTTGCTCGATGTAGCGAGAAAGCTGAGCTCGCCATGCCAGGGCTGAGTATAGTAACCAGGGTCGTCGATGGTGAACTCATAGACGATCTGTTGGTCGGATACGCGAGTAAAGCGTTCAGTTACACGCCCATTACTGCTCAGACTGATCGCTGCCTCTTCCTGCATGGGGCTGAAATTTGTCGTCTCAACTACCAGTGTGTCGCCCTCCCAGTGCGCGATAGACTCGCCAAACATGGGTGCTAAAGCCGCCATCTTGTGCTGCGACGCGATCGGAACGATACGCGCGTGGCTGATCATCTCGGTGCGCAATACGATGTAGTCTTCGGTCTGCACGAATTCGTAGTTGTTGTTATACAGGCCATTGATCATCGGCGGCCCTGTCCGCAGGCCTGTGCTGATGCAGCGCTCGGCCAGGGGTCGTGTCTCGGGGCCGTCGAAGCGAGCGTTCTTTGCACGCAGCGCGGCCTTACGGGCGCGACCGGCGTCGTTATAGGGAATACGGCCATCTGCCGGATCGACGATCCAGGAGGTTCGATGCTCACCGTTGATATTGCCGAACTTGGTTCCGGGGTCGATCCAGAAGGCGTTGTAGCCCCTACCCCGGGGTAAGTCGCTACCATCCGGCAGTTCTCCGGCCACCATATTGTCGTCGGTGGCAAGACGCACATTCTGTGGATGCTCGTTGGTGGCGCGAATTACCTCGTCGTTGCTGAGGGCTAGCCCGCTATAGCGTTCATTGCGCTCGAGGGTCGTTATCGAGGCATTTGACCAGGTGCCTTGCAGATCGGGCTTGCCGTAAACGGTACGTGGCGGTTCGTAGGCCTGCCCCAGTGCGGCCTGATGCAATAAAAACGTCAACAGCAGCATTGAACAGGATAGTTGGGATGATCTTTTCATTATTTTCTCCCCGATTAGCGCTATGCAGACCTTAGTTTTACCACTACCCAGCGCTGTACTCAAAACTTTTGGCTTGATCAGCGAACAGGGGACGATTTATCACACTGACACTGTCTTGGGATTGCGGGCAGGACCCGGGGCAGGTTTGACTTACTGATAATCCTAACTTTTATCCTAACTTTTAATCCTAACTTTGACGAAAGAGAGTGGCTAGCTAAACCAGTCGCTCACCATTGGCCACATCAGCAGTGCCCGCATCGTTATTGGTAACGGAGGGATCTGGCACCGCCAACACCACAGCGCCGGCCCTATTGTAGAATCCGGTCACCAGACATTCTGACATGATAGGGCCGATTTGCTTCGCTGGGAAATTCACCACGGCCATGACTCGCTTCCCGATCAGATCCTCTTTCCTGTAGAGCTCGGTGATTTGAGCGCTGGACTTCTTTACTCCTATTTCTGCACCGAAATCTACCTGTAACTTATAGGCTGGACGTCGTGCCTCCGGAAAATCTTCCGCCGCCACTATGGTGCCCACCCTAAGCTCAACCTTGAGAAAATCATCCCACTCTATTTCTTGCATAATCCTGCCCTACAATCGCAATTTAGTGTTCTGTTCCGGATGGTAACATTTACTCGCGGATTCTATCGATCATGAATTGAGCCTCAGGCCCGGTCGGAGTAGTATGAGTTGAGATCAATAAAAGAGAGCCCGTGCTTTGCAGATACTTAAGCTTACAGCAGGAATATTCGCAGTTATTTCACTCACCGCCTGTACAGTACCTCGATGGATGTCCCTCGGCGCTAACGACCCGGGCGAAGTCTTGCTGGCAGGTGATTCTACCACGGTGCATTTGTTTACAAATATTCCCAACTTCGACACCGAAGTCGGATTGCGCGCCGGCGTCCAGTATCAACTGGACATTAGACTACTCAGCAACTGGGTGGATAGCACCATTGAAAAGAATGAAAAGAATCAGTATCTCGATCAGTACGGTTTTGCAGATAGCCTCATGCCACTGCCGGCAATCTCGCTATTGAAACGATCACGAGATCACAACTGGTTCGAACTAATGCTCATGCAAGCAAGCTGCAAACGCAATAGCTTGCGAGGCATATCGGATTTAAATTTTGATGAAGCTAGTGGAAGTTACAACTTCGTCGCAACTTGTGACGGCAAACTAACCCTGTTTGTAAATGACAGTCATGGCTTCTATGGTAACAACTCAGGTTTCGCCAGTATTTCTCTGTCACGGGTAAACTAATTGTCGTCACGCCTAGAGGGGTGAACGATGCACACACTACAGCAGATATTAAATCAGAAAGAGACTGACGAGATTTGGTCCGTTGCTCCCACCGACACCGTCTTCCAGGCGATTCAGGTAATGGCAGACAAGCGCGCCGGCGCTCTACTGGTAATGGATGAAGCGGCGCTCGCCGGAATCATCTCCGAGCGTGACTACGCGCGTGAGGTGATCCTGAAGGGGCGCAGCTCCAAGCAGACGCTAGTTGGCGAAATAATGAGCCGGAAGGTCATCTCGGTGCGCTCTACCAGCAGCGTACAGAATGCCCTGGAGCTAATGACGCAACATCATATACGCCACCTGCCAGTGGTGGACGACGGCGCTGTTGTCGGCGTGGTCTCTATTGGCGATCTGGTAAAGGATGTGATTTCCTTTCAACAGTCGACGATAGAACAGCTAGAGAATTATATTCGCACTTAGTGAGCAGCAAAGGCAGGAGTGAACTATTTTTCTGTTTGTTCGACAGCATAGCCCCCTGCGTCATTCTTGATAAAACGCAGAACCTGATTGATGCAACGGGGCTGTTCATCGGCCACATGTGTTACATACAGGATATTTGTTAACGACCTCTCGGCGATTGCATCCAACACTTTCATTATCAGCTTACGGTGGTAGTCATCGAGGCCCACGCAGGGTTCATCCAAAATCAGTATGCGCGGATTCTTTACCATGGCGCGCGCCAGCAAGACCAGCCGTTGCTGGCCGAAGGAAATCTCGTGATAGTACTGCTTCTGCCATTGTTCTAAACCTAGCGCCGTTAACCAACGCCGCGCAAGCTCGCCTTGTGCACTGCCGCTGGCATCATACAGTCCAACAGAATCGAAGAAACCTGAAATCACCACATCGAGTACTCGCCAGCCCTTACTGTATTTATTGTGCAGCTCATTCGAAACCAGACCAAAGTTTTTCTTGGTCTCCCAGATCGTTTCTCCGCTGCCTTTTAAGCGGCCGAACAAATACAGCTGTTGTCCATAGCCCTTGTGATTCTCGCCATCGATCAAGGAAAGCAGAGTCGACTTGCCACAACCGTTCGGCCCTTCTATTAGCACATGATCTGCAGCTGTCATGACCCAGGAAAGCTTGTTGAGAACTGATAGATCACCGTAACGCGCATCGACATCGACTAATCGAATTAGCTCTTCCTCCAGGTCTCTCGCTGCTATTTTCACAGGAAGTAACTCATCGAGACTGCCGCAGAGTTCCACCTTGGGGCTGGTCATATCAGTGAATTGCGTGGATCGCGAGACCTCAGTCAGCAACCCTTGTCGGCCGAGCGTCATCCGAGATGAGCTACGCTGCATCAGCGCCAGGTGACTTGTACCGGGCAGGATGTCCTGCTGCCGCCTGCACAGCTGCAGGCTACTGAACTGGGGGGTCATATGCCTGTTAATCGTGCTTCGAATCTGCTGTCGAGATTCGCGATCGATGCTCTCAAGTGGGTCGTCGAGAATGAGCAACTGCGGCAGCCCGTCGCGATAGGCATACAAGGCGCGCGCGATGAGCACCTTGCGAACCTGCCCGGAGGAGAGAAAACGAATGCCCTTGGTCAGCACTGTGCTGAGCCCAAGTTGTCCAGTCAAGTCGCCAAAGAAGCCTTGATCCTGATCTACTCTCGATCTTGAAGCGCGGACGAAGTCTTCGACGAGGGTACCCGTGTCCTGCGCATCGCCGCTGTACTGGCTGATATCCAATCGATTGTCTCGCTCCCAGAGACGCTGTTGCTCTTCGAAGGAGACTGTATGCAGATCATGCACAGGGTCAAATTGCGGGCCGTAGCTCACATAGCTATTCGACTCAAGCCGCTTACCTGCCAACAGGTTTGCCAATAGCGTCTTGCCGCTGCCATTGCGGCCGAGCACACACCAGTGTTGGCCCTGCTCGATAGCGAAATGCTCTATCGTAAGGAGAACTTGAGCGCTGATGCGGCATTGCGCGTTGTCTATTGATACCAGGGAAGCCATAGCAGCGATGTTGCCACAGACACCGATAATAATCTCGTTTCGATAGATTCCCTTGTACTCACCCGCATTCTCATCAAATCGCCACAGACTCAGCGTGCATTGTTGCAATTCAATTTCGCTGTCAGTAAGCTGCGCGCCATGAACTTTTCCGTCCTCGACATATTCAGCTTCGTCTGGTTTATCAGCTGCTGGTTTGGTTATAGCCTGTTTGCTCGACGCCAAGCCAAGAAAACCAATAGCTTATCGAGCGTGTTATATCGTTACCGCAAGGAATGGGTGCTGAAGCTGTCCAGGAGCGGTATGAGCGAGGTCGATTCTGATTTGCTCGGTTCACTGGAGCGGCAGGTTTCCTTCATGGCATCGACGTCCTTGCTGATCTTGGCGAGTCTGGTAACAGTACTGAGCGCGGCCAGCGATGAATTCATGAACCTGTCCTCTATCGCCTTCGTCGACCCCGTCAGTCTGGAAGTCGTCCAACTAAAACTTCTCTTGATGATATTTATCTTCGTCTACGGCTTTTTTACCTTCAGCTGGGCCCTGCGCCAGTATGGATTCTGTTTCATCCTGTTCGGCTCGTCATTCAATACTGTTCGATATTACAAGGGCAACGAGCCTTACCAGGCGCAGGCCATGCCGCGCGATTTTAAGGCGGTGGCCAAAGTGCTAGACAGGGCAGCTCATAGCTATAACTTCGGCATTCGCGCCTACTATTTCGCCATGGCAGCGCTGGCCTGGTTTATCAACGACTGGTTCTTCATGGCTGCCTGCGCGGTGATCGTACTGGTGCTCTATCGCCGTGAGTTCAAATCCTACTCCTTGCAGGCCATGGTTCAGGCCAGACAAGTCAGCAATGTGCACGAAGAAGACGAGATCCTCTTCGACTAGTCCTTGGACACAATTACCCTTCTATCTATACTTTCACCCTTCCAGAAAGGAATATTAGAATTCTCCAGCAGGAAAGTCGTCGACCTGAATGGCCAGGTTTCTTGCGGCCTCGGCCCCTAGATAGGCGTCGGCTTCGGACTTGCTGCAGACCGATTTCTTGACTGCCGATTTGGCCAGGACTTCCAAGTCTAACGATTCCTCGAGCGTTCCATCTTTTATCGCCTGCCTAATAGCATCTCGAGTCGTTTTCGTTGCCAACAATCTGTTGAAGGCATCTTCGATGATGAAGCTCGGGTCATTCGCGTCCTTGCCAATATACATGGGCTGGCTGATACGATCTCGCAATGCGCTATCGCTGAACATGGTCTTTACCAGAGTCTGTTCGAGAGCGTCATTCGGTAATCGATAGCGGCGACCGAATGGGAACACAACGAGCTTTAGCAACCAGGCTATGGGTTTATTTGGCAGATTCTCGAAAAATTCGCTGAAGGCTATCTGGCAGTTGTACATGGCCAATTGAATATTCCAATCGACGTAGGGTAGATCTTCATCGTTGCTGCCATTGTCTCGATAATATTTAAGCACCGCCGTCGCCAGATAGAGATTGCTCAGCACATCCCCGAGCCTGGAGGAGAGCCTCTCCTTGCGTTTCAGTGCGCCACCCAGCAGCATCATCGATATATCCGAGACTAGCGCGAGAGAGGAGCTCATCCGCGTAAGCTGCCGGTAGTGCTTCGCCGTTGCGTCAGCTACAGGGGCTCTTGCGATAAGGCCAAAAGTTAAACTCAGACTGAGCGTGCGCACGAAGTTGCTGAAACAATATCCAGCATGACGGAAGATGAGGCTATCGAATTCGACCAGCCCAGCTTCTTTGTCACTATCTTTCGCGGCCTGCATCTCTCTGAAGATAAATGGATGACAGCGAATCGCACCCTGACCGAAGATAATCAGATTACGCGTCAAGATATTAGCCCCTTCGACCGTAATGGCGATGGGCACGCTCATATAGGCATAGGCCAGATAATTGGACGGGCCGAGAATCAAACCTCTGCCACCGTGTACGTCCATCGCGTCTTGCACAACCTTGCGTGCATTCTCCGTCATATGGTACTTCGCTATCGCTGAAACCACAGAAGGCTTGATATGTAAATCCACAGCGCCAGCAGTCATCACGCGAGAGGCTTCTAGCTGATAGGCATACCCTGCGATACGCGACAACGCCTCCTCGATACCTTCGAAATTACCAATCGGCATATTGAACTGTGTGCGGATGCGGGAATAGGCGCCCGTAAGTCGGTAGCAGACTTTGGCTATCGCCGTACCCAAAGCGGGAAGTGATATGGCGCGCCCTTCGGAGAGACACTCGACCAACATCTGCCAGCCCTTGCCGGCATAATCAGCGCCACCAATGATCCAGTCCAGAGGGATAAAAACATCAGTCCCCTGAGTCGGCCCGTTCATGAAGGCCATGCTCATCGGAATATGGCGATTACCGTGAACCACGCCGGGATGATCAGTAGGTATCAGCGCCACCGTTATACCCAGCTCAACCTCGTCGCCTAGTAGTTTATCTGGATCATACATCTTGAAGGCCAGGCCCAGTACAGTGGCAACTGGCGCTAACGTGATATAACGTTTATTCCATGTCAGCGACAAGCCCAGGCATTCCTTGCCATCATACTCCCCCTTGCATACGATTCCCGAGTCGATGATCGCGCCGGCATCACTTCCTGCCTCAGGACTGGTGAGCCCGAAGCAGGGAATCTCGGTGCCATTGGCTAAGCCCGGCAGATAGCGTTGACGCTGCTCGTCGGTGCCGTATTTAAGCAGCAACTCGGCCGGCCCCAGTGAGTTCGGCACCATGGCGGTGACCGCGGCGCTGCTGCTCTTGCTCGCCAGCTTCGTTACGATGCTGGAATGCGCGATGGCCGAGAACCCTAAACCGCCGTATTCCTTCGGTATGATCATGCCCAGGAAGCCTGCATCTTTCATGTACTGCCATGCTTCGGGTGTCATATCTTTGTCGTGTTGTACGATCTGCCAATCATCCAGCATGCCGCAGAGAATCTCGGTTTCGTTGTCGATGAAAGCCTGCTCCTCCGCGGTCAGCTCCGGCTTGGGATAGTTAAATAGTTCGTCCCAGTCCGGGTCTCCCTGAAACAGCTCCGCCTCCCACCACACGTCGCCGGCCTCCAGGGCCTCCATCTCGGTTTGGTTCATAGGAGGAAGCACGCTCTGGAAGAATTTGTACAGCGGTGCCGTCATCAGTTTAAGGCGAATATCTGTGGCCAGATAGAAAAACCCCGTAAGCAGGAGTAGCAGCCACGGCAGCCAGGCAAAGCCCCCATAAAATGTCATCACCAGAAGCAGAACGAACACGGATGCCAAAATGGTAGCCATGCGTGCACGCCGGTAGGCGAATACCCAGACCAAGGCTAGCGCGATCAGTGACTGAACGAATGTACTCATACTTTTCTGGCTCCGTAGTGCGATTCAAGAAGGCCGTCTATATAGACCATTAAGATAGGCCGAGCTTCCTAACTATACGCTGTAAAAGACTGGCCGGTTTAGGCATTTGATAATCAGCGCTCTCGGGAATCCAGAAAGGATCACGAAAATAGAGCTGACCGGCGCCGCTGTTCATCGGCGTGTAATATTTGCAGTCGGCGAAATAATAGTGTGTAACTTGCGAATGGCGAGACCGTGTTAGGTCTTTCTGCGGCGCGCCACCGTGTAACAGATTGGCGTGCCAGATCAGGGCCTCGCCCTTCTTGATGATTCCATATTCCGGTTGCAGCTGCTCCTTCTCGACTATCTGCTGAATACGCTCTTCGTACTTGTGATAGTTGTGATAACCGGGCTCGAGATCAAAGTCATGCATGGAGTATTCGTGTAGCTTGTGGCTTCCAGGATAATAAAGCAATGGGCCATTGGCTGCATCGATGTCTTCCAGGGCCACCCAGACGCCAACCATAAAATTACTGGGGATCGAATTAAAGTGAATGGTATCCGAATGAGTGAACTGCCGAGTCCCGATAGGGAAATTCAAAGTCTGAAATGGCAGCGACTTACGGCCTAGCAACTGCTCCAGCGCGCGAGCAATATTCGCATTGCGTGCCAGTTGTCTTACTTCGTCAACCGACTTCCATGCGTCTTGAATCCTGGCTGGCAGAGTCGGATTCTGCTGATAGTCAGCTGGGTACAGTGGTTGCAGCCGTTCCTTGATGGTATCGAGCATGGCTTCGTCTAGAGAGAAATCGGCAATCAGATAACCGCGCTCATGAAAATCGGCGATTTGAGCTTCGGATAAAACGGCCTTAGTACTTTCTTCCATGCCAGGGTTCTCCATCGATACTACGGCCTCTTTCCCAAAGCGCGCTGCATGACTTCATTCTGTATTGTCATCATATGACCGATCGAGCGCCGCCAGTATTCTGAATTGTGGCTGCCATGACTCTGCATATAATCGAAGGGAACATTGTTTATCATTAATAATGCCGCCATCTCCCGCGCCTCTTGTACTAGAGCGTCCTCGGTTCCGGCGTCAATATAGATGTGCGGCATCTGACTTCTTGGCACTTCATAGATAATTGTAAAAGGATCGTAGGCCTGCGCCTGTTCAGCGCTGGCGAAGACCACGCCCTTCGGCGTGCGCTCTTGCTGTGTGCTGAAACCGGGAATATCGATAATCTTCGAGATGAAGGCATCGGCCTCGTCGATGCGCGCCTGACGCTGCGGATCGGTAGGGCCTCGCGAATGATCGACACCGGCTCGTATCGCGGCGGCCGAATCACGCGCATGACTGAGGGCGCCGCTGGTACTGCCGATAGAGACGAATAAGTCACTGTGGCGCAGACCGAGAGCAAAGGCTCCGAAGCCGCCCATGGAAAGGCCCGCTATCGCGCGCCCCTCGCGCCGCGGCTCGGTGCGGTATTTTTCATCGACGATTTTGATAACATCGTTGATGATGTGATCCTCCCAATTGTTGGTCTGCCCCGCTGCGCTGGACGCGTAATTGATAAACCAGCTATTGCCTGCATCGGGCAGCACGACGATAAGATCGTTGAGATCCCTGGCGTAGAAAGCAGCGGCGAGATTGCGCCCCCAAACTGTGTAGTTCTGCATGTAGCCGTGCAGCAGATACAGCACCGGGTACCGCGCCTCGCTCTCGTAGTAGCCCTCCGGCAAGACGATATCGAACTTCATCCGCCTGTCTACCGCCGCGCTGTAGTACTCGAGTGTTTCCAATCCCGCTGGGATAGGCGCCGCTACCGGCACTAGCTCGCTTGCGTCCTGCGCTCGCAGTGGACTGATGGACATCTGCGTCAAGAGCACCACACTAACAAGAAAAAGTTTTGGGAAATTGATCTCTCTCATTGATTTAGCCCGACACAGCACAGACACCAAAGATTCGTTAACATGAGCATGAGTTTACCGCAAAACACGCTCTGCTTCCTGCGTTTCTAAGGGGGCCGCGACTCCGCAGCCTGCGCAGAGCCCCTACCTGTGCAGAGCAGTAGGATGTTATATTGCGACGCAATGAACCAACCATATACATCGAAACGGGCCAATCCTGCACGCAGGCTAATATGGCTAGTTGCACTTGTCTGCGGCTCTATTGGCGGCTCTATTGACGCTCAGGAAACAGGCGAGCAGCTATTCCTGAATAACTGCGCCGAATGTCATCAGCGCGATGGCAAGGGTATTCCTAATATCTATCCCGCTCTCGCGGGCAGCGAAGTGGTGCAGGGAAGTGGTGTCGATGTGGCGCTCGTGATGTTAATCGGACGCGGCGAGATGCCCTCCTTCGCCGGCTCAATTAGCGATAATGACATGGCTCGCATCGTCAACTATGTGCGCAATGCCTGGGGAAACAGCGGGGATAATATTACAGCGCAGACGATTGCGAAACTTCACTGACCCGGTGACAGGGCTATTGCCATGAGGTATGTATCTTGTGCCGGCACTAGTCGCGTTGTGCACCCGCACTACCAGCTTCGACAATATAGCGGGCCCGTGTCTTTATTGGCGCATAGGGCGTAGTTACTTTTTCGATAACCTTGTAGTCTGTCGTCCAACTGGATTGAGTAAGTGTCGCCTTCACATAACCTCTTTGGGCATTATAGAATTTCACATGCGGGTTATTGCTCAGCAAGGTTCGCCCATAGTCAGTCATATCCGCGCCGTCGCCGCCTGAAGTTATGGACGTGCCGACGAATTCGGTACCGACAATCTTCGATTGCGAGTAACGCGATGGCTACCAAACTCTGATATAAATTGTTCATGGATTTATTAACACCTAGAATGTGATCGCATGATTCAGGCAAATACAAGGCATGGAGTGTAAGATGCCAATGTGTCATTTCTATTACTTGTCGAGTACAGATGCCAAATTTTCATAGTGTAATTCCCATGAGGAGATTCAATCGATGAAATACTACACAGCATCCTTGATTTTACTTTGCCTCGGGCTAGTCTCCACAGACCTATCCGCGCAAACCCGGAATAATGAAGCACAGAAAGCTGAAATACTTTCTGCCGTGGACAGATTTTTTGATGCACTGGAGCAGAGTGATCGAGCTGAGTTAGAGAACACGACGCTAGCGGGGTCGGTGTTCATTGCAAGCACTACCAGCACCGATGGGCAGGTTAACAACTCGACTCGCAGCAGAGCTGAGTTTATCCAGGCTCTTTCAAACAAGGACGCCAAGCGCCTGGAGCGCTACTGGAACCCAACGCTGTTAATACGCGAAGGCATCGCCGTATTTTGGGCGCCTTATGATTTCCATATCGACGGAATTTTTTCGCACTGCGGCATCGATTCGTTTCAGCTTTTTCGCAGCGCCGGGGTCTGGAAGATTGGCAGTTCCAGCTATACTGTCGAGCGACAGAATTGCGAGCCCAGTCCGCTAGGCCCGATCTAGCTGGCAGTGGAAAACTCTGCTAACGGCCGCGATTGGCCTGACGTGCTATCTCAACTACTCGTCACGCTCTATGGTTGGCACTTCGATCTGTAACACCTGCCGCGTGCTGCGCAGTATCGCCCAGAGATAATTGCCACTCGCCGTGCGATCCCATGCAATACCCTGGCCATTCAGTCCGGGGATACGAATAGTGGCCAGCCAGTCCAGTTCCGAGCCTTCCTCCGGCAACGCCATCACATACAGTTCCGGTTCATCGTGCCCGCTGAGATACAAATAACCATCGCGCCCCCACGAGCCTCCTGAATTGCTCATGGGCGACATTCTACGGAGGATTTCTTGCGGCAGCGTCCAACTGTTCAACACATCAAAGCCCGCGTCGAATTGCACCACTACCGTGTTCTTCGTTTCGCCATAGGGCACTGACATATCACGCTGAACGATGTCGTAATTGGCGAAGGTTCCCCACCAGAAGTCATCGTGTCTGTCTAGCCAGGTGAGGGAGCCAAGCATAACACCGAGATTATGGCTGTTGAGATGTTGCCGAGTCTTAATATCCCACACCTCGATAGAACTGACCATCGGAAAGCCGGGATAATTCGAATGTGCGGCATACAGCCTGCCGTCCAGAACCACAGCGCTATCCAGATGAATAAGTTGACTGTCTGCAGCCGAACCATCACTGAGTTGCTGCATAAGCTGGCCGCTATTTTTATCATGCTGAGTTATCCGCGTGTTACTTATGGCGTAGAACGAGCTTCCATCCACTGCGACAGCCTGATACGCGTCGTCGGCATCGAACTGCCGCACGATAGTCGCATCGAACTCGGGTGGCTGGGCATAGACGGCCGCCGCAGTCAGGCCAAAAATAACTGGCAACGCGCGTTTAAAGGTATGTCGAAATAGTAATTGCGTCATACGGCTGGTATCGAGGTCCAGGCCTGCTTAACTGCGTAAATAGGACGCACCATTCACATCGATGATGGTGCCGGTGGAAAATTCCGCGCCTTCAGAGGCTAGAAATAATACGGCGTGAGCAACCTCCTGCGGCTGCGCGACGCGATTGAATGGACTCTGCGCCTTTATCTCTTCGCCCTCGGGGCCATTTAATCTATCGGCGGTGAGCTCGGTGTTTACAAAACCCGGCGCTACCGCAGCGACGAAAATATTGTGTTCGGCCAACGCAACAGCCAGGGACTGGCTGAGCGAATTCAGACCCGCCTTGCTCGCGCCGTATGCCGGCTTCGTGGGTTCGCCGCGAAACGCACCCCGCGAGGTGATATTCACAATACGGCCACCACCCTGAGCAATCATATGCTGTGCCGCGCAGAAACAAACATTGGCGGGGCCCAAAAGATTCACATCGATGGTCTGTTGCCAGGCCTGTTGCCAATCCTGATAGCTGGTCGTAGCGACCGGGTGATACACACCGATTCCCGCATTATTGACTACTATATCGAGCTTGCCGAAAGCGACGACCACCTTATTCACCGCCTGTTCTACCTGAGCGGGGTCGGCGACATCTGCCTTAATCGAGATGTGCCCTTCTCCGGGAAGGCTGGCGAGTGTTTTATCGGCGCTGTGCTGATCGGAACGGAATAGCACGGCCACACGCGCACCCTTCTCTGCAAACGCGGTCGCGATCGCCCTGCCGATACCGCGGGTGCCGCCGGTCACGAGTACTGTCTTGCCTGTAAAATCCATTTCAACAACCTCCAGCATGGCTTGTCACGGAGAAAAAAAAAGAATTACAAGATCCCATCCATCTGCGCCAGACGTTGTACGAGCTCTTCGACTCGCGTGCTGTAACCCCACTCGTTGTCGTACCAACTGATAACCTTCACCAACCGATCATCCATCACCTGGGTAAGCAATGAGTCGAATATACTGGAATGGCTATTACCAATAATATCGCTACTCACTATTTCATCCACCGAATATTGCAAGATCCCACGCATCGGGCCTATCGCTGCCGTCTTCATCGCGGCGTTAATCGACTCAACGCTCGCGTCTGCATTCAGCTCGACAACCAGATCTACGATGCTGCCATCGGGTATCGGCACACGCATAGCCAAGCCATCTAATTTGCCAGCCAACTCAGGCAATACCAGCCCGATAGCCTTGGCCGCTCCGGTAGAAGTCGGCACTATATTGGTTGCCGCGTTACGGGAGCGTCGCTTGTCGCCGCTATGGGGCGAATCGATCAAGCGCTGATTCGAGGTATAGGCATGCACGGTGGTGAGAAGGCCGCGACGGATACCGAAGGCTTCGTGTAAAACCTTTGCCAGAGGGGCGGCACAGTTCGTCGTGCAACTGGCATTGCTAATGATGGTGCTCGATGGTGTTACCACATGGTCGTTCACCCCGGTTACCAGAGTTGCATCGAGCGCATCCTTGCAAGGCACGGTGAGCACTACCCTTCTTGCGCCGGCATCGATATGTTTCTGCAGATCGACCAGGTATCTGAACGCCCCAGAGCTCTCGATCACGTAATCCACTCCCAATTCCTTCCATGGCAGTTTCGCCGGATCTTTCTCGTTCAATACCTTGAATTTATCGCCATCGATTTCCATGTCATTACCATGGAAACTCACTTCGCCCGGAAAGACGCCGTGCGTGCTATCGTACTTGAAGGCATAGGCTAACTGATCGGGGTCCGCAAGATCGTTCACTGCGACCACGTCATAATGTTTACGCAATTTCGCAATGCGCATGATGGTGCGACCGATACGACCGAAGCCATTGATAGCGATTTTAGGTAGCGCCATTAAAATACTCCTTGATTTATTCCCGCCAACATCTTCTCGGTGACATCCCAGAGTCTTAGCGCGCTCTCTTCGTTTACCGCCCACGGTGCGACGTCGAAGTATCGAGGCGACTGCTCGGTAACAAGATTAGATACGTCGCAGTCTTCACAATAGAGACCACCGGTTCCCGCCAGCGCTTCACTGGTCGCCGCCCACAATGTGGTGGCGCAGCCCTGCGTGGTGGACTTAAACATCGCCGCCGCCTGCTCGGAGATATTGCCATCGGCATCGGTCCAACCCAGTGCCTGCATCTCCTCGTTTGGCAGATGGCGTTGCAATGGCGTGAGTATGCCTCCCGGGTGGACTGAGAAGCCCTGCACACCCTGATCCCGGTATTTCATATCCAGACCGAGTGCAAACAAGGCGTTAGCGGTTTTCGCCTGGCCGTAGGCTGTCCATTTTTCATACTCCGTGTTCTCGAAATTAATATCATCCCAGAGAATATCGGAGCGGCGATGCCCGATAGATGACAGGCAAACCACCCGGGCGCCCCCTGCATTGATCAATAATGGCAGCAACTCATTAGTCAGCACGAAGTGTCCCAGATGATTCACCGCGAACTGAGCCTCCCAGTTGTTACCTACGCGGGTCTCGGGACAGGCCATGATGCCCGCATTGTTAATCAACAGATCGAGCTTCGTCTCGCGCTCGCGTATCGAAGCGGCGTAGGCACGCACACTGGCCAGGTCGGCAAGGTCCATCGCATCGACAATAAGCTCGCCCTCGATGGCTTGCAGATTCTCCTTCGCCTTCTGCGGCGTTCGCACCGGCACATAGACCTTCGCGCCCGCTGCAACGAGGGCACGGGACGTCTCCAAGCCGATACCGGAGTAGCCACCGGTTACCACTGCAATTTTACCGGTGAGGTCTTTCCCTTCGAGGATATCACCGGGCTCAGACCTGGCATTGAATCCTGAATTTAATTTCTTCTGTATTCTTGTCGACATTGCTTGCCCTCGATGCTTTGTAGTCTAGTCTATAAGCAGATATTTCCTAAAGGGCTTCTACCTTAACGGAATCTCGGCCGGCTGTGAATGCGCGGGGGTTTTACCCATCCCTAGGACCGATCCATTCGAAGGGGTTGTGCGCCAACTCCCATAGATGCCCGTCGGGGTCCTTGAAGTAGCCGGAATAACCACCCCAGAAAACTTTCTGGGGCTTCTTGACTAGCGTAGCTCCAGCCTCGACAGCCTCTGCCATTGCCGCGTCGACTTCCGCCTCGCTGGCGAGATTGTGTGCGATGGAAAACCCGCTGAACCCCTGTCCCGCTCCCGATACATTGGCATCCTCTGCCAAAGCCTGCCTGCCGAACAAACCCAGCCAGGTGCCGTTCAGGGTAAAGAACGCGACTTCCGGTGGAGACTCCAGCTGCGGAAATCCCAGCCCATCGCGATAGAACGTAACCGCTCGCTCCATGTCGTCTACAGCAAGCGTAATCATGCTGATTCGTGGCTTCATATTATCCTCTCCCTAGGAGGCTGTCGGACTTAAGACTGTTCTACTGCGGAAAAGCCGGATTTGGATATTTTTTGAGCCATTTCTCCTTAATATAGAACCACTATTCGCGTCAAAATGGCTCAAAAAATGACTCAAACCGGACTTTC
>JBBDIR010000045.1:0-98265 GCA_040880325.1 Pseudohongiellaceae bacterium | reverse complement strand
CCTTCGCCTTTCATCAGGTTGTTGAGCTTCTGGATGGTGGTGACGATGATCTTGTCGTCGTCCTTGTCCAGATTGCGCTTGAGGCCGGCGGTAGAGTCCGAGCCATTCACACTGTCGGGCGAGAAGCGCTGGTATTCCCTCATGGTCTGGTAGTCCAGGTCTTTTCGATCAACCACGAAAAACACCTTGTCGATAAAGTCCAGCTCAGTGGCCAGCCGCGCCGCCTTGAAACTGGTCAGGGTCTTGCCGGAGCCGGTGGTGTGCCAGACATAGCCGCCACCTTCCGGCTTACTCCAGCTGTTGGCGGCATGAGCGCTTTTGATCTTCCACAGGATGCGTTCGGTAGCGGCAATCTGATACGGGCGCATCACCAGCAAGGCGTTACTGACATCAAACACCGAGTACTTCAATAGCACTTCCAGCAAGGTTTGCTTTTGAAAGAAGGTGGCGGTGAAGTCCTTCAAATCCTTGATCAGGCCGTTGTCGGCCTTCGCCCAATGCATGGTGAAGTCGAAGCTGTTCTTGTCGCGTTGGGTGGTATTGGCGAAGTAACGGGTATCGGTGCCGTTGGAAATCACAAACAGCTGTAAAAACTTGAACAGCGAATGCTCGCTGTTAAAGCTTTCCTTGCTGTAGCGGTGGACCTGGTTAAAGGCCTCGCGAATGGCCACGCCGCGGCGTTTCAGCTCCACCTGCACCAGCGGCAAGCCATTAACCAGAATAGTGACATCGTAGCGATTGGCATGACTGCCGGCTTGCTCGAACTGTTTGATCACCTGCAACTTATTGCGGGCAAGGTTGTTTTTATCCAGCAGATAGATGTTCTGAATGCGACCATCGTCAAACACAAAGTCGTGGATGTAGTCGTCGTGAATCTTGCGGGTTTTATCTGTAATGCCTTCACTGGGCCGGTCCAGAAAGGTTTCCACAAAACGCTGCCATTCGCCCTCGGCAAACTGCAGCTTGTTCAGAGTTTGCAGTTGTGTGCGTACATTAGGCAGCAGGGTTTCTGCCGTGTTTAGGTCGGGCAGGTATTCGTAGCCCTGGTTTTCAAGATCGGCAATAAACTCCTGTTCCAGATCGTATTCACTTTGATAGGGCTCATTCACCTGGGAATACTTGGTGTACTTGTCCAGCACGATAAAGTGATTGGTTTCCGCGATGGGTTTGAAGTCAGTCACAGGTGAACCTCCCAATGGCCTGCTTTATCAGAGCCGATGCGGGACAAGCTGCCCGCTTGTTGTAATTTGGCAATGGCACGGGCAATGGTGCGCACATCTTTTCCAAGGATTTCGGCCAACTGTTTACGGGTAAGCCGGGCATTGTCCTGCAGCAAGGTCAGGATGGCATCGGGCGTCTTCAGCCCCGCAATATTTACAGGGGCATTTACAGGGGCGTTTAGGGGGGCAGTTACAGCGGCGTTTTGCGCGAGGGCCCGGGCGATGACAGACAGCATGAAGTGGATAAACGGCGTGCTCTCGGCCAACCGATCCGCCTGTTCAAGCGCCTGGTAATAGTCGTGCTGATGGTCCTTTACCACACTCTCAAGCGGCAAGGACAGAAACAACGGATGCCATTGTGACAGGATCAGTGTCTGCCAAAGTCGTCCCATACGGCCATTGCCATCACTGAAAGGATGGATGAATTCCAGCTCATAATGAAAAACACTGCTGGTAACCAAGGGGTGGTCTTGCGTCTGTTTTAACCAGCGGCACAGCTCTGCCATCAAACCGGATACCTGATGCGCGGGTGGCGCCACATGGTGTACTACATCCCCTTTATGAATGCCCACGGCCTTGTTGCGAAAGGCCGCGGCGTTGACCAGCACATCAGCCATCATCAGGCCATGGGCACGGAGCAGGTCATCGATACTATGTGGCTGCAGGCCCGGCAAGGCATCGTAGGCGGCAATGGCGCCTTTGACTTCGGCCAGTTCGCGCACATTACCCATCACGCGCTGCCCCTCCACAATGGCGGTGACCTGCTCTTCGGTCAGCGTATTGCCTTCAATCGCCAGAGTACCGGTGATGGTCTTGATGCGGTTCTGTTTGCGCAACTGCGGCGAGGCATTCAAGGTACTGGCATTCAGCCCGCCCACCTGCTCGCTGATACTGGCGACCAGGTTGAGGATGTCAGAGGTAATGCTAAAAGGGGGCTTATCTCGCATCGCCTTCAACCTGTTGCCAAAAGCCGTAGTTTGATATCAGATTATCAAGTAAGAGTTTCACCATTTGCTTTTCAGGCTCTGATGGCTCTGTAACCTCTTCGTTGGACAAAGTGCGGTGACTGCTAAAATGTATTATACGTTTTAAATAGCCATCTTTATCGCCAGGTGCTGTTTTTAATAAATCGGCCCATTGATCGTAACCCAGAAATCCAGCAGTTTTTTCATACAGGTTACGCAATAACGTAAAGTGGTATTTCTGAATATTATTTTCGGAAATAGCCTTCTCAAGGGTTTGCTTTAAAAACAGATGGTAGGAAAAGCTCTGATTGGAATCGCCTTGCCTTTCAGTCAACGTAAAGGTGCCATCCTCTAAATGCACTAACAGGTAGCAGGCCTTTCCATTCAGCTCATTGTAAAGCACGTTATAAAAAAGTGGGTTGTGAGTTGTGACTATGAATTTAAGGCCTGAATCGCTGGATTTGATTAGCCCCGCCAAATTGACCGCCAACTCAATCAAGTGGTTTTCATCCAAAGAGCTGACCGGGTCATCAACAAACACATATTCCAATTGGTCAAACTGGCTTGTTTCACGCTCGTCGGGCTCGGTACTATTGAGGATCGTAATCACCTGATCCAGCAGAGTGTAAAAAATACTCCAGATAAAGTTGCTTTCCTCACCTTTGGAGATTTTCAGGTTGCCCGAATGTTCATCATCACCACTCTCAAGAGAAAAAGTCACTTCCGTGAAGTCTTCGCTAAAATGCGGGGTGAGCTTTTGACTGGCGTAGCGCTGGAAGTTGGTAACGATATTGCGATCCTGTCCCTGATCTCTCAGCACCCAGTCCGTAAACGTGTTGGGCTGGATCTTCAGTTTGGGTTCGGCATCGAGCTCCAGATCGTTATCCCAATAGAACAGGTCTTCGGTAAAGGCGTTGTAGTAGAGGATTTTGTGGCGTGATAGTACTGTTTCTACTTCGCCATCAGTACCTTCTTCTACGTCATTTCTGGGCGCAATGAGCTGCTTAAATTCCCGCGACAGACGGGTTTTACCCGAGCCATTAAAGGCGTAAATAAGTTGCACCTTTTTATCGACATCATTTAGCTGCTGTGCTATTTCAGTTAGCGTATTGCTCATATCAGGCCGCCGCTTCTTCTGGTTTAGGGAAGCTCAGCAACAGGTCGCGGTAGTATTCGTATAGCTGTTGGCGCAGGTCGATTTCGCGAGGTAAGCCTTCTGTGATGGAGTTGGTGAGGGCGTCGAATTTATCGAGGATCGCGACGATGCGGGCTTGTTCGGAAATTGTTGGTAATGGAACTTTAATCTCATTCAGTATTGCTTGTGTAAGACTAGGCCTACCCGATCCAGTATCTAGTTTCATCAAATCTAGAGTCTTCATGAAGTAATAGAAGAATTTAGGAATAATTTGGTCGGCATCAATCTCTGTGTAATAAATAGTATCTACATTCCAAAACGGCGAATCGACATAAAAGATATTTGTGATAGATCCTTTTCTTGGAATCAATACTGTCGGCTTGTCGTAAGCAAAGGTATCAACATGCTGCATGACGCCGCCAGAACCATAAACTGGAATATTTCCAACGCCTAGCGCCTTCCAATCTTTGCCATTTTTTATGTTGGCCACATCCCCGAGAGTCTTCCACTCCACTTGCCCTTCTTCGAAGCTGAGCAACTGGTCGCGATAGTAGTGGTATTGTTTTTTGCGGGCGGTAAGCTCGGCGGTAAGCTCGGCGGTAAGCTCGGTGAAGGTGTCCAGAATGCGGACTATTTCGGCCTGGACTTCAAGGGATTTTTTAGGGTTGTCAGGGCATGGGATGGGAGCGGGTATATCAATCAACTTTCCTTTGGTCAGCTTGGCACGACCACCGCCAGACAAGAACGGAATGAAGTTAACGATACAAAGATAGTGATACAGAAATCGTGTATTGAGTTCTGATCTGCCTCGCACGACATGGACATGGTTGTTTGCCCAAAATTTTCCTGTTGCGTACTGAATGGAATAATTTTCGAGGCTTGCCGATCCGTCCTCTGCAACCAGAACGAATTCTCCATCATGAGTATGGCCTTCAACATAATCCTGAATGTTATTCGCGCCGTAATATGGTGTTCTCCCCTCCGCCCGAAGCGAAGCTTTTACCGGCTTTCGCCCACTATTCGATATCTCAAAGAAGCGCTCATTGCCTAACACCGTCCATTCCACCTCAACGCCATCCAGCAGCTTTTCCATAAAGCTCATATTGCTCATGCTTCCAGCTCCTTGCCCTCAATCTCCGCCACAATCGCATCAATCTCCGCACGCAACTCGTCGATTTTGGCGACAGTGGTAAGGAGTTCGGCATTGAGCTGGGCAATGTCCACCACTTCGCGGGTGTCTTTGGCCTCCACATAGCTGCTGACCGACAGGTTGTAGTCGTTGGCGGCGATTTCTTCAAAGGGCACGGAGCGGGCAAAGTGCTCAACGTTAGCCTTGCTGTCGAAGGCCTGCATGATGTCTTCAATGTGCTTGTCAGTCAGTACGTTGGTATTGGTTTCTTTTTTGAAATACGCCTCACCGCTGGCATCAATAAACTGGGTGGTGGTGTCGGTTTTGTGTTTGGACAGCACCAGAATAGTCACCGCGATGGTGGTACCGAAAAACAGGTTGGGGGCCAGCGCGATCACGGTTTCTACGTAGTTGTTGTCCACTAGGTACTGGCGGATTTTCTGTTCGGCGCCGCCACGGTAAAAAATGCCGGGGAAGCAGACAATGGCGGCGCGGCCTTTGCTGGAAAGATAACTGAGCGCGTGCAGCACAAAGGCAAAGTCGGCCTTGGATTTGGGGGCCAGCACGCCAGCCGGGGCAAAGCGGTCATCGTTGATCAGGGTGGGGTCGTCGCTGCCAATCCATTTCACCGAGTAGGGTGGGTTGGAGACGATGGCATCGAAGGGTTTGTCATCACCAAAATGCGGGTCGATCAGAGTGTTGCCTAGCAAGATATTGAACTTGTCGTAGTTGATGTTGTGCAGAAACATGTTCATGCGCGCTAGGTTGTAGGTGGTGTGGTTGATCTCCTGGCCGAAGAAGCCCTCTTCAATGATGTGGGCGTCGAAATGTTTTTTCGCTTGCAGCAGCAGCGAACCCGAACCGCAGGCGGGGTCATAAATCTTGTTGACGGCTTTTTGCTTGTGCATGGCTAGCCGGGCAATCAGCCTGGACACATGCTGCGGGGTGAAAAACTCGCCACCGGATTTGCCAGCGTTGGCGGCATAGTTGGAGATCAGGAATTCGTAAGCATCGCCAAACAGGTCGATATGATTGCCTTCAAAACCGTTGCTCTCAGAATCACCAAAGTCCAGCCTGGCCACACCCTTGAGCACGGCAGCCAGGCGGGTGTTTTTGTCCTTCACAGTATTGCCGAGGCGATTGCTGGTGGTATCGAAATCGGCAAACAGGCCCTTGATGTCGCCCTCTGACGGATAGCCGTTGGCGGAGGCTTCGATGGCGGCAAAGATGCCCGCCAGATCGGTGTTCAGGCTTTCGTTACTATTTGCGCCTTTGGCAATAGTCGCGAACAGCTGGCTGGGGTAGATGAAGTATCCCTTGGTTTTAATGGCGTCGTCTTTGATGTCGTCGGTGATGACGTCATCGCCAAGCGCGGCATAGTTGACGCTGTCGTCGCCACCTTCAATGTAGCTGGCAAAGTTTTCGCTGATAAAGCGATAGAACAGGGTGCCCAGTACATACTGCTTGAAGTCCCAGCCATCGACAGAGCCGCGTACGTCATTGGCGATAGCCCAGATCTGGCGTTGCAGGGCGGCGCGTTGTTGGGTGCTGGTCATACTGTTTTCCTGTTTTATTGCGTTGTGGGCTTGCATTCGAAGGGGACATTATACGGGATAGGCCACACTAAACTAATCGTTCATTGCCAGACGGTGTTTGATAGGTGTTATACAGCACTCGAATCCCCCTCCAAATGCCCGATTCTGGCTGCATGATTTAGCCAATGCATCGCACACGATTCATTGAATACATAATTAAAAGGTGACATTTATTAAGTACTAGCTCGCCTCATAATCCAATTCTATCTACGACTCTTATTTAGGCTAAGCGGCCTTGATAGTTAAACGATTAAAATACTCTATTCAACTTTAGATTTCTGTATTCGAACAAGCCTGCGAACTCTATAAATAGCAATTCTGTCTTTACGAATCTGCCTGGCATTTCTTCCGCAGCCAAAGGATGACAAGTAACCAAAATAGCCATACAACTCATCTAGTCTATCCACATACTCGTGTGGGTTTCTCAAAGCATTATTGAATATGGCACGAAGCTTTCGGCGATATTCTCTTGGCGGCTGAACTTTCTCATTGACCACCAATCCCGTTACACGCTGGCTGGCACGATTACTAGCTACACGAGTTTTTTCATCTTTAAGGCTAAAACACTCACTTCCCAATAACTTTCGGCACCTCGAAACCATAGATTCTATAGCCGCTCGTGAATCAGCGCTAAAAGTAATGTCATCAGCATATCGACTGTAGTCCACACCATTGGCCACAGAAATCTTAGACATCGCCTCGTCAAAGTTATATAGGACCGCATTAGAAATAACAGGACTGGTTGGCGCTCCTTGTGGAATAACTCTGTTCAAGGTGACAATACCTGATACTGCTGTTGCCAGATTACGACCAACACCATTTTTTTCAAGTACTCGAAAAACATGCTCTTTGGTTATGTTGCCAAAAAAATTTTCGATATCCAGATTCGCCACATAAGCTTTACCAATGTGCTGTTCTGCATTTGTATTAATTGATCTACCACTCATGTAGGCATGACATGAATCGTGGACTTTCAAATGACATAAAATATATGACTTAATCCAATACTGAATTGTTTTAAGAAAAAAACGGGGAGCTGCAATATCGCGTACACCCCCGCCCTTTTTCGGTAGATTGAAATGCCTGTAGTGGTTTTCAGGTTTATGAACGAATGAGGTAAGTAGGCGGGGCGAGACCCCTATTGCCAACCCAAGCTCGCTGATGGACATATCCTTCTCAGAGGACTTCCCCAAACTTGCTTGATGCAGTGCTTTTAGAGTTGGGAAGGAACAATAGCGGTATTGAAAGGAAGGAATACCGGGAGAATGGAAATCAAGGCCAACCTGAGTACTAAGTTGCTCTGAGACCCGCGACGAGTCGGCTCCGTCCGTGAAGGCTTCGAACCAGAACCTACTGGTCGCGAGCCCTCTTGTAATGTTGAACTAATTTCTGAAGATGGCGAAGCGCCACCCAAATCTTGATCCATTCCGCCCGGCAGCCTTAGGCTAGCATCATAGGCCGCTCGCAACAAGCTAATCCTAGCCTTATCTCTCTGCCTTCGAAGTTTTACATCCATCCGCATATTCGCCAATCCTGTTAGCGAATACATAGAATATTTCTTATTTAAAACAACAATATAATTTGAGGTTTCCCAATGGGAAAAACAGTCATTTAGGTATAATTCATCGGGCCATTGTTCTACTGTAGGGTAGACCAGCTTCAAAAATGACAAGACCTCTTGGGGAGCCGCTGGCTGTAAGACACCTAGCCCCCATAAAAGCAATTGATCATTGAACTGGATGCTCACGTGAAGGATCCAGTACCGCTTGTAAACCACACGTGGCGCCTAGTTTTTAATCGATTAATTAGTGCTCCTGTGTCAAAGGCTGAAAAGTCGCAATGCACAAGCTGCCCAAATATCTCAATCGCTTTAGCTGGGCCCTCATTCATATAAGAAACTTCGTTCTTAAAAGTTTCATCCATTATCAGTATAAAGTCAGTCCTTCGAGCATTCGCGTGAACATGCTGATGGGAAAACAACCCCAATTCACAAAAAGACCCGGCACTAGATGCGATCAAAACTACAGCATTACTGTGGGCTTGAATAAATTGGAGTTCGTTATCGTGAGCCATGCCTGAGAATTTTTTGCGCAACATCTCTAGGCCATCATCTTCTCCCAGAACTACGTCAAAGTCTTCTGCCTCCAGCTCGTCTTTTATACATTTCCTCAAAGCAGCTGCCTTATCTTCACATGCAAGGTCTAGAGTAGGCCCACAAAGAAAGACAACAAACCTTCGGTTCTCAAAAGCCCCCTCAAGATCATTTGCAAATTTTTCTACTGACTTTTTTAGATTATTTTTTTTACTCACAGAATTAACCTAAATAACTTAGTTTCCTCAAAATTGGCCGTCTCTGCGACAGTAGCAGCTACAAGCTGCAACTACAGAATTCTGGGTGCAGTTTGTTTAATCCCCATCCTTTTTGGCTCGAAATCAGATACCTTTACGGCACCGTACAATGCCGCAAACAACGGCTCGAAAGAAGTGAGTGTCCGGCGCCGCCGCGCGCGTATTGATTTGACTTGTATGAGCTTCGGCATTCACTTCTTCTAACCTACCCACATACCGTTTTTATCAAAACTTTGTGATTTTGAGTATCCAGCAGAATTCCACAAGGCATCTATCGCAGGTTGTAATGCCTTGTGATAGTCAATCACATCACCATAATCTTCAACTACACACTCGGGTAAGAATATAGGGTTTCCTTCGAGTCGAGGGCGCTCGTCATCCCAAGGATTGTTACTTATTCCATACTCAGACCCAGAAACACCTTCCAAGGTTAATAACAAGATAAGGGGAGTTGGTGTACCCAGTGTTTTCAGACCATTTATGAAACCGGGTAGTTTCGCAAATATATCTTCTTCTAGAGGCAGAGCGGGTATTATTGGGTTGCCGTTGCGAGATTTCACTATTTTTGCCTTTGTAGCTTCTATGCAGCCATTCCGGTACAGCTGTGTATATCCGTGATTTTCTTCATCACCACGCTCGCTGATATATCCATGAAAATTAAATTTCGGGTTGGTGCCTGTAGGACCAATAGGCCAGAATTGTTGGTGTATCTTAAAAGCTTCTTCTAAGTCGATGCTAAACTGACTAGTTAATGCGGCTAATGGGACGATGTGTAATATGAGCCTACCCTCACCAACCAGAGGTTTCTGTACTTCTCCGCGCACGATTTGTTCAATTCGTTGAGCTCGAAAAGATTTCGCTTTCTCCATGCCAGATAGAGTTTGTGTGAATAAAGTTCTCAACTCATCGATACTCGGCTCATGAACACCTGCAGAGTGGCGGGTGTAAAATCTGTTCGTATTTTTGGCAGTTACTCTGTGCGGAGGGTTCCAGCTTCTTGGAACTCGTAATAGCAGCACATGCTTGCCAGTTTGTAACTTTATTGATTTTATTCTAATTCCAGAGATCGGAGGATCTATCGCAGATCTTAATATCTGCTCTATTCTTAATATTTCTGAATCTGCATCGATCTCCAATCCCTCAATTCCAACTGGGACACCGGCCGCTTCTTTTACACCTAAAATCAGGTGCCCTCCTTGTGAGTTTGACATTGCGGAAACATCTTTGAGTAATTCCTTTTTTTCGGAGTCAGAACTGCCGTAGCAGTTCAGCTTGTACTCTAGTCGTAGACTTTCTGGTACTTGAGCCTCAACCAAGGTTTGAAGATCTGCTTCTTCAATTAGATCAAAATTGTGATTTTCAATTGACACTCTAAGTTCTCAGTTAAGTTATGCGCATAACGTCGCTGTTCAACGGGCCGAGCGCGTTGGCGCGGCTTTTGCGCATTTTGAAAAAGGCATGACAATGTGGTTGGCTCCGATTGCAACGTCGTTGTCATGTCGCATCACAACCTAACAGTGTTAGCGTGGAAGTGCATATCGAATGACAACGCTAGCTCCTTTACCTGAATCGGGCTTTTTTATGACGGCATCCATTGGGCCCATCTCGGCGTACATAACATCGCAACAGATTGGCATACGATGATCACCGCCACCTGGATAGCCGCCAACACGCCTGTGCAAGTTTCCAGAATTCACATCAATCGCAATAAGACCAAGACCTTCTGAAATAGAAAAAATCTCTTTCAGTGTAGACTTAAACTCTTCAGCGGTATGGGCCATACGTCAGCTCCTAGTTGTAGAGACTCAAAAGCACAACAAGCCTCTGCGCAATGGCACCCAGTGCCCCGAGCACAATTGCCAAGTTGATCCATCACTGTAATTTTACCTTCTGCTCTGTAACAACTGCCTCGCCATTTACGTACAGATGGCCGTCGTCATCCAATCCAAGCGACAATGACTTTCCGGTGGGAGCGTCGGTGTTCATAAAGTCATGAATTTCGGGCATACGCTAATGTCTCGAATGCAACATAGCAGTAAATTAATAAGGTCTCCGACCTCACAATAGCTATTAGCGGGTACCTTATCCTGTGTATTGTGGGTAAGCTACTCGCAGCTGTCTGATTAATCAAGATTTTATCGTGGCAGATCTTAGGCGAGCAGGCTGGCAGGTAAAAACCCTTTCTAGCTACCTGCTGGGCTGAGTTCGGGGTGATGCGTTCGGCAGTGGGGAAGGCGCGCGGATGAGGGCGAAATCAACAACTTAACCAGATAAGTAGATTGAGGGCTCTGTAGTCGGCTGTGCCGAGCTACGGGCCGATATCTGTTAGGTGGTTAAATTGCCAGTGTCTGTAATCAGCGATTACGCAGCTTAGCCTGTGCCGCTGCCAGTCGCGCTATCGGCACGCGCGGGGGCGAGCAACTGACGTAGTTCAGGCCGGCGCGGTGGCAGAAGTCGATGGAGGCGGGGTCGCCTGCGTGTTCGCCACAGATGCCGAGTTTAAGATCCGGCTTGCTGGAGCGGCCGCGATCGACGGCGAAGTTGATCAGTTTGCCAACGCCACGCTGGTCGAGGCTGGCGAACGGGTTCTTGTTGTAGATTTCCTTGCGTTGGTATTCGTCGTAGAACAGGCCCATGTCGTCGCGGCTGAGGCCGAGCGCGGTCTGGGTCAGGTCGTTGGTGCCGAAGCTGAAGAAGTCGGCTTCTTTGGCGATCTCGTCGGCGGTGATCGCGGCTCGCGGCACTTCGATCATGGTGCCGACGATGTAATTGATGCGTACCTTGCGCTTCTTCATGACCTCTTTGGCGACGCGGTGCACGATTGCCAGCTGGTCGGCCAGTTCCTCACGGAAGCCTACCAGTGGGATCATAATCTCCGGTTTTACCTTGATCTTCTTCTTGCCTTTTAAGATCTGTGCGGTCGCCTCGAAGATAGCGCGGCTCTGCATCTCGGTGATCTCCGGGTAGAGAATGCCGAGGCGGCAGCCACGGCAGCCAAGCATGGGGTTCTCCTCGTGCAGCGACTTGATGCGGTCGATGACGAAGTCGAATGGCACGCCCAGCTTCTCCGCCAGTTGGCGCCTTACCACGTCGTCGTGGGGCAGGAACTCATGCAGAGGCGGGTCCAGCAGGCGGATCGTTACCGGGCGGCCGTTCATGGCCTTGAAGATGCCGACAAAGTCTTTCTTCTGGAACGGCAGCAGTTTCTTCAGTGCGGCGCGGCGCTGTACCTCGTCCACGGCGAGAATCATCTGCCGCATATAATCAATGCGATCACCCTCGAAGAACATGTGCTCGGTGCGGCACAGGCCGATGCCTTCGGCACCAAAAGCCACTGCCTGTTTGGCCATGGCCGGGGTGTCGGCGTTGGTGCGTACTCTCAGGCTGCGTTGCTTGTCGGCCCACTTCATGACGGTCTGGAACAGCTCAAAGGTGTAGCTCTTCTCTGGCTTCAGCGTGCCATCCAGGACGCGTTTTACTTCGGAGTCGGCGCTCTCGATCATGCCCTTGTAGATGGCGCCGGTGCTGCCGTCGATAGAGATATAGTCGCCCTCGCGCAGTACGGTCTTGCCGGCGGTCAGGGTCTTCTTCTCGTAATTAATGTTGATGCTGGCGGCGCCACACACACAGACCTTGCCAAGTTGTCTTGCAACAAGTGCCGCGTGGGAAGACACACCGCCGCGTGAGGTCAGAATGCCCTGCGAGCTGAGCATGCCCTTCAGGTCGTCCGGTGAGGTCTCGTTGCGGCAGAGTACGACTCTATTGCCCTTGCGGGTTTCCATCTCGGCCTGGGCGGCGGTGAAGGCGATGCGGCCGGTGGCGCCGCCGGGGCCAGCCGGCAGGCCGGTGGCGATAACATGGGCGGCTTTCAATGCCTTGGGATCGAAGACCGGCACCAGCAGCGAGTCGATAGACTCGGCCGGGATCTTTAATAGCGCCGTTTCTACATTCATCAGGCGTTCTCTGGTCATCTCTACGGCGATTCTCACCGCCGCCAGGCCAGTTCGCTTACCGTTGCGGGTCTGCAGGATAAACAGCTTCTTCTTCTCGATGGTGAACTCGAAGTCCTGCATGTCTTTGAAGTGTTTTTCCAGCTTGGCGCGAACCTTCTCCAGATCTTTAAAGCTCTTCGGCATCTCTTTGGCGAGCTTGCCGATGGCGTTGGGGGTGCGCACACCGGCCACGACGTCCTCGCCCTGTGCGTTAATCAGGTATTCACCGTAGAACAGCTTTTCGCCATTGGCGGGATCGCGGGTGAAGGCGACGCCTGTGGCGCTGTCGTTGCCGGCATTGCCGAAGACCATGGCCTGCACATTCACCGCCGTGCCCCATTCGGCGGGTATGCCGTATTCCTGACGATAGAGGATGGCGCGCTCGTTTCTCCAGGAGCCGAACACGGCGCTGATGGCGCCCCACAGCTGCTGCATCACGTCCTGCGGAAAGGCGCTGCGCGTGCGCTTGCGGATCAGTGCCTTATATTGGGTCACCAGGGTTTTCAGATTATCGGTGCTCAGCTCGCTGTCGGACTGCACGCGCAGGGATTGCTTCAGCTTCTCGAGGATGACGTGAAATGGGTCTTCCTCTTCTTCGCTGCGGGCCGTAACGCCCATCACCACAGCGCCGTACATCTGAATGAAGCGGCGGTAGCAGTCCCAGGCGAACTGCGGATTACCGGACACATCGGCCAGACCCTCGACGGTGTCGTCGTTCAGGCCCAGATTTAGAATGGTGTCCATCATGCCGGGCATGGAATCTCGTGCGCCGGAGCGAACAGATACCAGAAGGGGGTTCTTGCGGCCACCGAACTTCTTGCTCAGCTGCCTCTCGACGCTTTTAATCGAGTCCGCCACGGCCTGACGCAGGGCTGTTGGATAGCGCTGCTCGTGGTCGTAATAGTAGGTGCAGACCTCAGTGCTGATGGTGAAGCCCGGAGGTACCGGCAGGCCGATAGAGGCCATTTCCGCCAGGTTAGCCCCTTTGCCACCAAGTAATTCGCGCATGGTCGCGTTGCCGTCGGTGGTTTTGCCGAAGGCGTAGACGAATTTCTTGCTTGTGCTGGGTTTCTTGGGCTTGGCGGGTTTCTTAGTCTGGATTCTGCTCATATCGCGAAAAATACCTTATTAAAGCTACACCGTTTCGTTCCTCTACCGCATGGGAAGAGAGGTTATTCGGGGCAGCCCATTGAATCGGTCCAGAAGTCCGGATTAATGATGCTTTCAGCGAAAGCCAGCTGCTCGATTTTTGCACAAAAAGGGCAGCAAAATGCCGCCCTGTGCGGGAAGGGGAGGATAAAGCACTTGCAGGTCAAAATCCAGCCGTCTGACTAGTTTGTCACTTCCATTTTACGTCAATTAGGAAGATAAATAATCTAGCGGATAGCCAAGACCGAAGAGTCAGGTACGGCCAGAGTTACAATAACAGTGACTATATTTACGAGTCTAGACACCACCAATTAGGCAAATTCTGAATTTGATTGTTTCAGTGAGCGAATATAACTTTGTTTCTTAGAGAACGATTGTGCTCGTTGTTGCCTCTGAAAAAGTTCGTTCAGATATTTCGGTGCGTTCAAAACAATACTCCATCGTGTCGAAAAGCTAACACGGATTGTCTTATGTGTTTTTTCACCTGCCATGGTCATAGGGCTGCCCTCATATATCTCGGTGGGGTTAGCCATGCTCATGAACCTTTCCATGCATTTGTTGCTCGAGTTCTGCATTAGAAGTACAAATCTCTTTTTGCTCATGAAAATATCTTTTACTAAATGAGCCCAAACTCTTAATTGCATGCTCGGGCTTCTGAGTGCTGGGCCTATCCATAGACCATTAACTTCCATCATCTCGTAAGCCTCATTTTTAAAGAAATTGTTGTCGTGTTTAACTTGATCTGGAACGAAAAGTAGGCTTCTAAAATTTGGTTTCGTGACAAGCATGTAACATGCTGATAATTGGTTGCGCAGGAAAATTCCTACAATCTTGCTATTTCTAGCGTAGTCAATTGGCAGTCGTATGCCTAAATTTGATTCAATTTTATCAAGAACTAGTACCATTTCTTTTTGGCTTGTTATTGTCTTAAATATTAATTTTTCCATTTTTTTATCCTCGGAATAAACATGCTTGTTTCTTTGCAGTAGGAGCTGTATGCACTTGCACTTTCGCTGTTTAGTATCGCTTTTTCTTCGTTTCTCGCTGAGCTCAAATAAAAAGCTACTAAGTAAATGAGTGTAATCCACAAGACAAGTGAATTGAATAAGAATGTGCTGGTAGACCAGATCAATATATAAGACAAATAGAATGGGTGTCTGACAAACCGAAATGGTCCAGAAATAATTATCCTTCCAGAGAAATTCCCGAATGCATAATTCAAGTCTTTAGAGGTAATTATCCCCCACCAAAATAATAGTAACGCGCCAATATAGAAAGCGCTAGCCAGAATGGCAGTCCCTATTGAAGAGGGGCTATAGATCGTCAGCATATAGTAGTACGTAGTACCGATATGCGCTGCTACCACTGGGTCATACAGGAGTGCGCTGAACCGTGAATTTGGGGACTTTATTTTGAAAAAGGTGAATCTAGCCCAAATGAGGCTCAAAATTACATAGGTATATACGATAAATAATAGTGCAGTAGCTGAGTTCATGGAATTTTCATTAAAGAATGTCTAAGAGAAGCCGCCATTCAGGTTGCGGAGTAAGAAAAGTCTAGTTCTTCTACACTGCCAAAGATCATCTGGCAAGCCTAACGCCCAATTCAATTTATGCGGCGCTGAACAGATTTCGGATGAAAAATTGTGAATTGCGAAATCGAATGATATGAATCAATCAGTCCTTGCCAACAAAAAGTATTCCCAATATTGCCAAGAGCACGCTGAAGAATTCAAGGACGAGCTCAGACGAGAGGCCAATATAGCTCTAGGTTGGCCAGCAAGAACAGCAGCCATACTGATGGTGATTTCAGCCATTATTACGTATTCAGATGCTTTGGGAAGAGAAAACCCTTATGCGGTGTATACAATATTCGCCTACTCGTTCTCAGTTGCTATCGTCTTTCTTTATCCGATCCTAACTACAGCTTTTTCCCAGCTTGAGAAATATAGTGTTCAGCTTCTCGACCTTCTTTGCTTATCCGGGTTAATGGGATTCGCGGTGACGCTCTTGATAGTTTTCAAAGGCGCTACAACCTCGGAAAATTTTCAGAATCTTTACCTATTGTTGCAAGGGCAAGTTGCATACGTACTGGCAATAGCCTCAGCGTTCGCGTTTCATAAAAACTACTATGTAACAATTCTTAGAAATTTGTGTTTCGCCTTAGTAGTGTCTGGTATGTTGTTCCTTATTAACCAACAGTTTTTTATTCTCAATCGGCTTCCATTAGTAGAAGGCTATTTTTTTGGCACATTATTGAATTGGGTTTTTTATGAGGGTGTTAGAACAAGGTTCTATTTAAAATCTACCGATGCCGACACGCGTCAACATCTTTATAACCAGCTCTCAAAGTTGGTCTATCCTCATCAATTGGAACGTATTAAATTAGGTGACGAGCTAGAGAACACGATGCCTTTGAAAGAAGGGAAGGCGATCGTTAATGTGTTTGACGTGCAGCGCTCTGGTGAGATTCGCCATGAGAAGACGCAAGAGTTTTTCATGGCGGTTTTTCAATCGTTTCTGCAAGTGTGTATGAAAGGCTACGAGCACAATCCGTTAAGATCGCGAGCGTTTCGACTGAAAGAAACTGGCGATGGGTTCATCAGTTCCGTCGGCTATCCTTTCTTGCCCATCGATGCCAGGTCACTCGCGGATAGTGCGGTTTCAACTGCTTTGACCATGTTCGAAGCGTTCAATGTTGAGGTTGAGAAGTTTAATTACTCGAGGCCTATCAAAGCAGCGATGGGCTTGGCCTACAACTCGGTGCAAGGTACTTTCCAAAGTGGTGGTATTCGTTCCTATGATCTGTTCGGTGATGCGTTGATACAGGCGTCCAAATACGAAGAGCTGAGAAAGCAGCCTGTGCTCTGGGAAATATTTTCAGAGCATGCTCGAGATCTTGGGCTGGAGCATTTTAATATTCTTATCGTGCAGGAGTTTGTCTATAATTCATTGAGCCCGTCGTACAGAGATTTGTTTATAGAGATCGATTTTAAGGATGAGCGCTTGGTTCAGGGCAAGTTTCACATGATGTATGACAACGAAGCGCGCTACATCTATTTTCATGTGTTGCCGTAGCCCTCGTCCGACGAGAATGCCCGACTATTCTGACTCGTTCTGTACTGTAATAGCCGGGATACCCTCTGAATCCACCCGCGCCGTGATCTGGATCGGCCTGCAACAGACCTGGCAATCCTCCGTGTATTCCTGCTCCGGGATAGAGCAATCTATCAGCAGTTGGATGGGTTCGCCGCAATTCGGACAGTAAGCTTCCACGTTCTCTTGAAGCAACAACTTAGCGCACCTCCGTAAGGAGCGGTTGGCCTGCAAAGTAAGCCGCCAGATTGTCTATAACCAGCTGGCCCATGGCGCGTCTCGTCTCGACGGTCGCGCTTCCTATATGCGGCAAAAGTACTACGTTGTCCATCGCAAGCAACGGCTCTGGCACGTTGGGCTCATCGGCGTATACATCCAGGCCTGCGGCGAGTATATGCTTTTGCTTTAGTGCCGCTACTAGGGCCTCCTCGTCTACACTGCTGCCACGGCCGACATTAAGGAAAATCCCGTCTGGCCCCAACGCTCTAAATATTTCTTCATTGATTATGTTTCTTGTCTCGTCACCTCCGGGCAGCATGCAGAGCAATATATCAGATTCATGGGCTAGCTCACGTATGCTTGAGTAATAGTCGAAAGGTAAGTTCTTAGGGTGGCGATTGTGGTAGGCAATCTTTAAACCGAAAGTAAGGGCGCGTAGGGCAATCTCTTCTCCGATACGTCCGCAGCCTATGATCCCTAGCGTCTTGCCGGACAAGCCCATGCCGAAGGGAAATGGCCCTTGCTGCCATTTTTTCTCGCGCACAAATTTATCGGCATTGATCAAATTTCTTGTGGTTGCCAGAACAAGAGATAGCGCTACGTCCGCGACTGCTTGGTTGAGTACATCGGGGGTATTAGTTACCTGAATATTCTTTTGCTGTGTTTTGTCAAAATCTATAGCATCAACACCTACCCCAAAACAAGCTATTACTCGAAGCGAATTGAGTTCGTAAATAGCATCGTTACATACCCAAGACGCAGTAGCAGCAGCACTACATTCTCCTTGGAGTTCTAAGATCAGATTGCGCGTTTCTTTGTCTGAACACTCCCAAAGGTGGTGTGTTGTATATTTCTCATCGAGAATCTCAATGGTTTCAGGATGGAAACAGTTGCTTATTAATAATTGTGGTTTTGTGCTCATTGGAGTCCATTTTGTGTTGAGTATGTTTTCAGCTAGAAATTAAAGCTTTAAGTCTGGCTAATGTTGGTATTTGTCTGGATTGTTTTGAATTATTCTGCTGACTCTGTTTTGGAGTTCAGCCAATTCGATGTTGTCTGACCATTCAGAATGGCGGGTGGGCAAGGATTGAATAAATCCGTGAAATTGCGCTTTCTAAGAGTAATAAAACGTTCTCGTAGTGCTCGTATCCCGTACTCAAATGCTTCCAGATAAAGCTTTGGATTGGCTTGAAATATTAAATCTAAATCAGTGCTTGATTTTGTAAGCCCACAGCGCATAGAAATCTTTCGAATCATTTCGATTTCCGCGTGCTTTAATTCTCCTTCTTCCAATGATTGTATGGAAAGAACCGCTTCAAAATTAGGTGAGAGCTTCTTAGAGTCATTAGCCACAGTTTATGCCCTCAACATAAAACAATATCTTTAATTCGTTAAGTCAGTTTAGTCGCCAGATGCTAGCAATGGCAAGAAGTCGTAGAAAGATCAGTTGCTATGTATTCCGATTGCGATGTGGGCAGAAATTCCGTAAATTCACATTGAGCCAGGATTATTAGGCGTGTATTAAAAGTGGAAACTGTATCAACCAACCTTAGTAAGATAGCGAATTCATGACTATTAAGCCGAATCGACTTTCAAAGATTCCCGCAATTGACAAGGTATTGCAGGAAACAGCACTGTGCTGCGCTGTTGACGAGTATGGTCACGACAGCGTCACAGGCGAAGTGAGACGGCGGATCGATCTATTGCGTGAATCGCTGTTGAATGAAGAGAGCTGGTCTGTTGAATGGATCGATTCACCAGATTTTCTTAAGGAATTTTGCTTGAGCATCTCCGATGCTGTTACGGCGCAGTTCGCCAGCACCTTGATTCCGGTATTTAATCTTACCGGGACAGTGGTGCATACCAATCTGGGGCGGGCCAATCTGCCGCAAGAGGCAGTGACAGCGATGGTAACCGCGGCAAGCAATGCCACCAATCTGGAATTTGATCTATCGACAGGCAGGCGGGGCGACCGCGATTCGCACCTGGAGCAGGCTATCTGCGGCATGACCGGTGCCGAGGCGGCGACTGTCGTGAACAACAATGCGGCGGCTGTCTTGCTGGTGCTCAATACCCTGGCGGCGGATAGAGAGGTGATTATCTCCCGCGGCGAGTTGGTGGAGATTGGCGGTGCCTTCCGTATTCCCGATGTGATGGAGAGCGCCCACTGCACGCTGCGCGAAGTCGGCACAACCAATCGAACCCATCTGAAAGACTACAGCGCGGCGATCAATAGCAATACTGGTCTGCTGATGAAGGTGCACACCAGCAATTACGAGATTCGGGGCTTTACCAATTCGGTGGCCGAAGCGCAGCTGAGCACGCTGGCTAAGGAGAAGGGCATCCCCTTTGTCTCGGACTTAGGGAGTGGCGCTCTGGTCGATCTGAGGCAGTTCAATCTGCCCCATGAGCCGACTGTGCGCGAGACCCTGGAGATGGGGGCGGATCTCGTAACATTCAGCGGCGACAAGCTGCTTGGCGGCCCGCAGGCCGGCATCATCGTCGGCAGCCGGGCGCTGATCGATCGGCTCAAGAGCAATCCGCTCAAGCGCGCGCTGCGGATCGATAAGATCACGCTGGCGGCGCTGCTGGCGGTGCTCAATATCTACAAAGACCCGCAGCGGCTGGATGCGCGCCTACCGCTGCTGGCGGACTTGGCGCGGCCGGTAGCTGAGATCCAGGGCGTGGCGAATACCGTGCTGGCTGCCGTCAGCGACAGGCTGGCGGGCAGGGCGAATACAACGATTCAGGCCTGCAGGAGCCAGATAGGCAGCGGCGCCCTGCCGCTGGAGCTGATGGAGAGCCGCGCGCTATGTCTGACCCCCATCGCCGAGAAGGGCAAGACCGACGCAGCCCTGCAACGGCTGGCAGGGGACTTTCGCGCGCTGCCGAAGCCGGTAATAGGCCGCATCCTGGATGGTCAATTGTTCTTTGATCTGCGCTGTCTGCGTGATATCGATGGCTTTCTGGCGCAACTCGATCAGTTGCCGGCCTAGTGCAAACAGCTCGTATTGAATAGCTGATTGCAAACAAAATGCAGCGATAGCTGGCTGCGAGCCTGTTGGCTAGGTATGATTCCTAGCCAATTCATCGCCACAGATCTCTAGCGGGCGGCCAAAAGTAAAAAAGGATAAGCCATGTTTAGTCACGTAATGCTCGGTGCCAATGACGTCGAACAATCGAAGAAATTTTATGATGCCATCCTGGGTGCGCTGGGCTATGAGCCAGGCGTAATGGATGATAAAGGCCGTGTGTTCTGGATGGACAAGACTGGCATCTTCTCGATTAGCAAGCCCATCAATGGCGAGCCAGCGTGCAACGGCAACGGCAGCACCCTGGGGTTTCGTGCCGCGAGCAGCGCCGCCGCCGATGCCTGGCACGCGGCCGGGCTGGAGAATGGTGGCAGCGCCTGCGAAGACCCACCCGGCCCGCGTGAGGGAACCACGGGCTCGATCTACCTAGCCTACCTGCGTGACCCGTCCGGCAACAAGATATGTGCCCTTCATAGAATAAAGTTGTAACAAGAACAAGAGACAAAGCAGTATGGAAATGGCCGAGTTAAATAAGTGGGTAGACGCCTACATCGAAGTCCACGAGAGTGGGAATTCATCGAATGAGCATCACTCATGTTATTGGGCGATAGAGAAGTTTGCGGATATGGAAATGAACCACCCGGATCTGAACTGGGCAGCCATGCTGCAGATTATCTCCAAGAGCACATCGGATAGCGTGATCGAGGCTCTGGCCGAGGGCCCGCTGGAAGAGCTGGTCGAGCTGCACGGCGAGCAATACATCGACAGGATCGAGAAGGTGGCACAGTCCAATCTGGATTTTCGCCTATTGCTGCGTGAACTCATCGAAACCACCGACAAGACCATCTGGAATCGAATCCTGCGGGCTAGATCGGACGACTGAGCAGGGGCTTTCGCTCAATCTGTCGCCATTGCCCGGGGCATTGCATTGTTACGGTTTACTGCGCGTAGTCGCGCCAGTGTTCGATGCGGTATTTTAGCGGGTCCGGGAGCGAGTCTTTACGCGCGCGCGTCACCTCCAGCGTGCTCAGCGGCTCGAAGTCTGCGGGCAGTGTCTCGGCATTAAACTCTTGCAGAATCCAATTGGCCACCGCGGTCAGCTCGTCATCACTGAGTGAGGAATAAGCAGAACCTGGCACCCGCACGAGATAGGTGCGCATCTCGGCGACGCCCATCATGCGGCCCAGTTCCTGCTGCAGGGTGGGCACATTCGGTGGATTACCCTGGCCTTCGGGCAGATGGCAGCCGCTGCAGTGCAGCAAGTAGTTGATTTCGGCGGAGGCGCTGACGGCAATCTGTGGCAACACAGTCACCAGCAGGGCTACAGCCAAGACGCGATATCCAGAGAACATCGAACCGAACCCGCTGCCGTTGACCTTCTTCGCTGTTGACATCTACTCGTCCGAAAACCCGAGTACTAAGGAAACCGTGCAGTTGTAGCTGGTGTCTTCAACGCCGAAGCACCAGTAAACCGTGCTGCTGGTGCCGTTGTAATACACCGGCTTATCACGTTCGGTGCGGTGACAGCCGCAGCGCCCGCAGGAGGTCTTGCCACAACAATCATTATAGGACATCAAGTAATTGCGCCCATCCACGGGATTGAGGCAGGTGCCGACCCAGGAGATCGGTGAGGCTTGCGTGCCCGGCGGGCAGGAGGTCGCCGAGCCGCCACAACAGGCGCAGATGGAGCCGCTCATGGCGCAGTAGCGCCAATATTCGCAGGACTGTGGATCGCCGATTTCGGCAATAGAGCTCTGAGCGAATGAGCGCGAGATCGGTAACAGGGGAAAGGCAGCTGCACCGGCGAGCATCATGCCAAGTTTCGACAGGAAATGGCGGCGTGATAATCGGCGCGCCAGAGCCAGACTGGTGCGCCGGGCTTTGTCATCGACCCAGTAGTAACCGCTGTCTATTATTCTTTCAATGTTCATGACGATTTTTCCACAGTTGATGGCTCAAAGTTCTTCACCACATTGCTTGCGTTATCTGGCCGCTGCGCCGTTGTTCGACCGACAAATTCCTGCAATGTTGGGACTCCCGAATCCATGGATTCAATCAGGCTTTCCATGTGCTCGCGGGTATTCACCAGCCCCTTGCTCTTAAGCGTGCCATCGCTGCCGATGAGCACGGCGAAGGGCAGCTTGCTGACCTCGTAGGTCATCCCCAGCTGCTGCGAGATGATATAGGGGTAGTCTGCAATGTGCAGGTCGCTGACATAGGCTTTATGTTGTGCCAGCTCTTTGTCGGTGTCAGCGCCATCGCTGGCGAACATCAATTGCATGCGTGCCTTCTCTGACTTGATAAGCGACTTCGCCGTGGGCACCAGTGACTTGCACACCGGGCAAGTGGGAGAAATAAACAGGATGAAGGTAGCCAGTGACGAGATGTTCTCACCGCCGACAACTACTTGCGCGCCGGCCAGGGTTCTAAGCTCCATGCTGGTCGTTAGTTCTCCCACCTTTGGCCCCGAAGTCGGCTGTAATGCTCCTGCCGGTGCCACTCTTTCGTGCAATATGCCAACCTGCCTGGCCAGCGCCAACAGCAACAGCGATAGCGCGATGACGACCAGCCACAGGATGATATTGGACATTAACAGAGCCTCAGTCATGGTCGTTCTCGGCTACCGATTCTGCCAACAGGGGTTTGCGCCAGGAATCGATTGCATTGCGATTTACCAGCAACTGATGAAAGGCGCTATAAATAAACACTAGCGCGGCCAAGGCAGCAAACAAGGAAAAATAATCCAGCACAGCAAAGCTTCGTGCGGTGGCGCCTGTTGCGGCGGCGACGGCCAGCGCTATCAATAGGATGTTGCGATACACTAATCGCACCGACAACTGTTGCACGCCATTGTCATCGCCCCCGGCCTTTGCCGACGAGAAACCGCATCCGCAATCGATATAGCTGCGCCCGCGCAGAAGGTTGATTGCCATCGCCAGGGCATAGGCGGCGAGCAAGACAGCGGTCGCGGCGGCAACCAGATCGATACGCCAGCCAATCATCCAGCCTAAGCCCAGTGCGATTTCCCCAAAAGGAATAATCCGGCTTAGCAGGGGCGTTAAGTTGGCGGGTAGAACTTGGTAGGCCGTAAGAATGCCCTGAAAGCGAGGACGGTCGCCGAGCTTGTGCAATCCCGCTGCAAGCAACAGCAGGCAAAACGCCACGGCGATGAGTCGAAATAACAAAGGGTCGAGCATTGCTAAAAATCCTCGAACATTTGTGCGCCGGGCGCTTCAATAGAACGCTCGAGCTGGAAGCTGAGGGCGTCGAAGACGAGAATGCCTAAGTCACCAAATGAACCGACAATCAATTTAGGATTCGCTTCCTGGGTGACGAGCAATGTTCCCACGGGCTCCTCCATCTCCAGGCGTTTGAGCAGACGCTGCGTGTTCAGGTCGACCACCCAGATTTCGGTGCCGCGTTCATGGTGGGTGTCGACGCCGCCTTCGTGCATGGCGATGTAGAGCAGGCCAGTGTCGTGATGGACCGAAAGAAATTCGCCGCGGCCACCCGGACGCCAACCTTCTGCGTCGTCCGCCGGAATCTGCCAACCGGCGCCGACGTTTATGTCAACCCCGGATACGTTCACCTCGAATAATTCGCCGCCATGGGTAACCAGCAACCAGCCGTCCGCCGTACTGGCGATTCGATCAAATACCGCGTCTTCCTGCACATCGAAAAACACATCGCTGCGTGCGCGATTCTGTTCGTAGCCGCTCAGATCCAATTGAATGAGCTGCAGTGTGCCATCGCCACACAGCTGCAGGAAGTCATTCTGTGCGACTGCCATATTTACGGCGCAGCCGGGTGTCATCAATTCATAGACGAAGACCCGATCCTGCACGTCCACGATGGACACGGAGTGGCCGGGGTTCATGTTATGCACGACGAGATGACGGCCGTTGTTCAGCATCGCAATATGCCCGCGCACGGCCAGACGTGCCATGTGATTGGGAATGATGATTTCGGCGATGGGGCTCAGGTTGTCGTAGTCGTACACCGTTACCATGTCGGTGCGCTCGCCGTGAACGCCACGGCTGAAGTAGGATTCCGCCGCGTAAAATTCTTCGCGAGGATGCCACAGGGTTACCGCAGGAGTCCAATCGGAGAGCGAAAGCATGCCCAGCATCTGGCCAGACTCGGCATCGAATAGTCGGGCTCCGCTGCCACTCTTGGACACGAACCAGTTGCTGCCCGGTTCCGGCAGGGTTTCGACGGTGATCTGCTCACGAGTGAGTTGGCCAAAGGCCAATGGGGATAAGAAGGTCAAGCCGAGCGCCAGTGTGCTTAGCAAGCGCATGTTATTCTCCTTTATGCGGTGCCAACCTGTGGTTCGATCCGAGGTCGTGGCGGACATCTCTTAATAGCGGTTTTGGGTTCATTACCTCTGTGTCGGGTGGGGCAGGCATTCCCCTGAAACAGCTTGATACACATTAGCCTAATTTCTGGGATTGGGCTAAACCCGTGTCGCGGCTAAAAACGTACCGTAACCTTCACCAAGGGGAATTGTCCACTAATATCGAGGGGAAATAGAACGCAGCTTTATTGATTTTGGTTCAGCATCGCGATCGAGGGCGGGAGGCTAATTTCAAGCCTTGTCCAAGATTGCCGTGAGGCTGGGACTGCCTCAGTATTGGAATATGTGAGGCTAAACGATGGGGTCAAATTGTTCAGAGGGTGGGTTGAGACCTCGATGCAAATATTAGCCATTGGCTACACTTGCAGAATTCACTATCATGACGAGCCTAACACTAACGAGGTTAATCATGCTTAAACACAAATTGGCCACCGCTTTAGTTGCTTGCGCTCTTCTGGTATTGGGTGGCTTGTTGAGCGCGGCAGAATTAAGGCTGGTTCGATTTGGACCGGTCGGAGAAGAAAAGCCCGGTCTGGTCGACGCACAGGACCGCATCCACGATCTCTCCGCTTTCATCGATGACATCACGCCGGCTCAATTATCAGATGCGGCGCTGGAACAGATTGCTCAGATTCCAATGAGTCAACTACCCATTGTTCAGGGCAGTCCCAGGATTGGTGTGCCACTGACGGGCATCGGAAAGATTGTTGCTATCGGCTTCAACTACGTAAATCACGCCGCCGAAATGGCGGTGGAGCTGCCGACGGAACCGCTGGTATTCATGAAGGCTACTTCGGCCTTAACTGGCCCATTCGACAACGTGATTCAACCTCGCAACGGCCACAAGCTGGATTATGAATCCGAATTGGTAATCGTGATTGGGCGTCGCGCGCAGTATATAAGCGAAGACGAAGTGTTCGACCATATTGCCGGCTTTACCGTAGGCCATGATGTGTCAGAGCGCGCCTTTCAGCGCGAGCGCGGGGGGCAGTTTACCAAGGGTAAGAGTGCAGACACCTTTGCTCCTGTTGGCCCCTATCTTGTAACGCGGGACAAAGTTGAAGATGTGCAGAATCTATCAATCTGGTCTGAAGTAAACGGCCAGATGCGTCAGCAGGGCAATACCGCGGATATGGTTTTTGGGGTACGAGAAATTGTCAGCCATCTGAGCCAATTCATGACCCTCCATCCAGGCGACGTTATATTCACCGGGACACCGGCGGGTGTGGGTGATGGCATGAACCCACCAAGTTATTTGAAACCAGGCGATGTTGTGCGTGTTGGTATCGAAGGCTTGGGTGCCCAGCGCCAAATTATTGTGGCGCCGCAGTAACGGTTTAGGGGCGCAGAAGCCGTCCCAGCCAGCTTGCTAGTGACATGAATGCATTGTTAGCGGCGATGATACTCATCCAGATATAAATATTGTGACCACAGAGTAAAGCATATAAATGGATAGCAAAATCGAAAGTGCGCCGCAAAGCCGCGTCACTCTGCAAGCACTTGTTATGGGTTTCTACTTCCATGCTAAATCCAGTTTTTTCTCATTCGTAGCACAGTCACGTAGGTATAAATTAATTAGTGTCTGATAAGGTATCCCTGACTCTTCGGACAGGGATTTAAAATAGTCGATGGAATCCTTATCCAGGCGAACTGTGATAGGCTGCTTAAGAAGTTTAACGTATGGGTTTTTCTTGCCCTTCATCTTTGAGAAATTGTAGTGCTCTCTCATTTTCGTAACCTCCAATATGCATCTTTCTCGTCTTTATCTGCTTTTCTTGCAGAGATTATGCGAACTAAAGACTCCGCTTCCCTAAAACAGTGACATACAACTAATGTTCTGAGCTTATGGTTTGTTCCTAATAGGATAAACCAGTCTTCTTCGTCAGAATGATCAGGATCAAAGAACTGCAGCGCATGCTCGTCGTAGAAGGTTGTGCGGGCATCGTCAAAAGATATGCCATGCTTTTTGATATTGGCGTTATTTTTTTTCTTGCCCCATTCGAACTTTAGGGTTTTCATATGTACATTGTACGTATATACATAAAGGATGCAATGGGGTTACAAAATCCATAACGCTCAAAACAGCGTTGCTAGCATCCGCCTGCTTTGGCTTTTTAGGTTTCGTGTGCACTAGCAAATGCGGACAGCTAGGGTAATGAAGCCAATTACTAGTGCTATACAGAGAAAATGGACAGAACCATATATTCCTCGATACCACTTCTTGTCTGCTCTGTATTCTGCGAAATTATTATCTGTACGGACTTTTTTTAATACTGTAGATATCCCTATGTTCGTCTCATCACCTTCGATTTTTGCTGCAACATTTCTAGCCACGTTAGCGTAATACGCTGAGAAGCGATAAATTCTCAAGAGAAGAAGTAATACAGCAACGGAAACGATGATTGTGCCCATCTTGTCGAGTCGATGTTCAATTTTGTCCAAGAGGTAAATTGTGGCTCCAGAGAGAGTAATCATCCCGCCGACTATTGATATTGATATCGTGTCATAGAACCTATGAGTTTCAATAGCCGCCCTATACGTATCTGAATTCATTAAAAAATTCCTTATTAAGGATGAAAGCTACCGCACTGCCTCTTCGACAGCTTTAGGAAGATGGGCGTCGATAAAGTAGGATTCAGGGTAAAGGTAATCATCGCCAGACTCATCAATTACTCTGATTTGGCCAACTTCCGAAGCAGACTCATCTGGAATGACTTCGTAAATTTTTCGCTTTTCCAGCGAGGCTTGGTAGTCTGAATTTTCTATACAAATCACAAAGTTACGTTTAGACATAGTTTAGTCCAGCAGTCGTTTAATTTTGAATTCTTTCTGTCCAATTCCGGTGGCTTCATACCAGTGTACCTCTGCAATTCGGGTAACACCATTTCCAAATTGAACCTCAGCAACTCCTTTGCGTTTTCCCCAATTTCCATGGCCATATATCCGGCGGGCGGGACTGTTCAAGCCAAACGTGTGCGCGTCAATTCGTCAAGCAAGAGAGCCCCTTACTCGACAATTTTTCTCGCCCGATTGCTTATCGCTCAAAAGCATTTTCGGTTGCCTGACAAGGAGATCATTAGATCGCTTCACAAAATCAAAATAAATGCCGAGGCAGTATTATGCTGCTAGAATTTCTGGGGATATCTCAGACTCTGACCCCATTTCTTAACTTCATTTAAGTGCGCTTGCTCCAGTATTCGTCAAAACGCAATATGGCTCAAATTCACTTTCTTGTTTGTTTCAAGTCAATTTCCCGATTGAGAAAAGTAGAATTTGGCGGGGTTTAGTTCATTATGCTTTTCATCGACATACTGGCTGCAATTTCTCAATGTTCAACCAGCTTTATTTAGATTCCCAGGATTAGACGAAATCATCATGGCTGAAAACAGCAGTAAAAGTCCGGGCGCTTCATGTGAGACTCCATGGAGTCGGAGTGCTGTGGAGATACTCGAGGAATTGAGCGTTCGACCAGAGGAAGGGCTTAGTGGCGAAGAAGCCAGGCGCCGGTTGTCGTTGTTCGGGTTCAATCAGTTGTCGGCAAGCAAGCCGCGCTCCCTGTATAGCCTGCTAATCGACCAGTTCAAGTCCATTGTCGTCATGCTACTTCTTGTTGTAGGCATATTGGCTATCGTTCTCGATGATGGTCTCGAGGGCATTGCGATTTTTGCAGTGGTTGGCATTAACACCCTCATTGGCTTTCTCACCGAATGGCGGGCCACGAGATCTATGGAGGCACTGCGCCGATTGGGCCACGTGGATACTGTGGTGCTCCGTGATGGACAGATGATGGAGTTGTCGGCAGAAGAGTTGGTGCCGGGTGACATCGTGATGTTAGAGGGTGGCGATATTGTTACCGCGGATATGCGCTTGTTTGAGTCTGCGGAATTACAGGCGGACGAATCGGCATTGACCGGCGAATCGCTCCCCGTTAGCAAAAACACGGAAAAGATAGCCGCACTAGCCCGTGTCATGGATCGCAAGAACATGCTGTTTAAGGGAACGGCGCTGACCAGTGGGTCCGGCAAGGCGGTAGTCGTGGGTACCGGTTACGAGACAGAGATCGGGCAGATTGCCAATCTCGTTAGCCATGCATCGGCGCAGGCAACGCCATTGGAGAAGCGCCTTGATGCATTGGCAGGACGCCTTGTTTGGATTGTTCTGTTAATCGCCGCCTTGGTGGCAGTCGCTGGTTTGGCGGTCGGGCGCGATATCTGGTTGGCTATCGAAGTAGCAGTTGTTTTAGCGGTGGCGGCAATACCGGAAGGTCTGCCGATCGTGGCAACAATTGCTCTGGCTCGCGGCATGTGGCGAATGGCAAGCCGTAATGCGCTGATCGCAAGATTGTCCGCGGTGGAAACGCTCGGCGCGACGGGAATGATTCTCACCGACAAGACCGGGACACTGACAGAAAACCGTATGTCGGTTACTAACATACGATTAGCGGATCGTGAACTCGATGCGATCGCCATGCAAAAACCCGAGCTGTCAGATCAGTTGCGACATTTACTCGAGGCCGCGACACTCTGCAACAATGCCTCTTATCGGGTTGCGGAGAATGGTGTAATCGAAGCAGTTGGCGATGCTACAGAAATAGCCTTACTGCAGGCCGCCGTTAACCATGCCATTGAGCGGCAGGAGTTGGTCCAGCGTTGGCCAGAGACTCGTGAATACGCATTCGATCCTCCGAACAAGCGTATGGCGACTGTGCACAAGCTGGAAGGCGAGTTTCTTGTGGCGGTGAAGGGGGCGGCCGAGGCGATAATTCCGCTTTGTCAGGAGGAGCTAACTGCGTCGGGAAGTCGTGCCTTAACCGCCGAGACACGGGAAGCCTGGCTGAGGCAGGTAGATGAACTTGGCTCGAAGGGTCTGCGTACTCTCGCGCTAGCTCATAAGCGCAGTAGGGCAGAAGATACAGAACCTTATGAAGACTTAACCCTGCTTGGAATTGTGGGCCTTGAGGATCCTCCCCGCGAAGGTGTCCGGGAAGCGATAGCGCAGTGCCATAACGCGGGAATCGAAGTGGCGATGGTAACGGGGGATCATCCGGCGACGGCTCGTCACATAGCGATGCAGGTAGGAATAGTCACCGATGCAGTGAACGATGACTTGTTTCTGTCCGGTGATAATTTTGAAAACTCCTACGATGACGAGGATGCAGCGCGACTCCTGCAGGTTCGGGTTTTTTCTCGATTCACTCCTGCTCAAAAGCTAAAACTGATGGAGCTCCATCAACAGAATGGGCAGGTAGTCGCAATGACCGGCGATGGGGTGAATGATGCGCCGGCGCTGAAGAAGGCCGATATTGGTATCGCTATGGGAATACGTGGCACCGATGTGGCAAAAGAAGCAGCCGACATGGTGCTACAAGACGATGAGTTTGGCACGATAGTGATAGCCGTTGCCCATGGCCGCGCAATCTTCGAAAACATTCGAAAATTTGTTGTTTATCTGCTGTCGTGCAATATCAGTGAAATCATTGTAATTAGTCTAGCGACTCTGGTTAATGCACCATTGCCACTGCTTCCTCTGCAGATACTGTTTTTAAATCTGGTGACCGATGTGTTTCCTGCCCTTGCGTTGGGAGTCTGTGAAGGCTCCCCTGACCTGATGCGGGAGAAGCCGCGCTCCTCCCAAGATGAGCTGTTGACCCGCAGTCACTGGCAGCGGATCGTGATACATGGGGTGATCATTGCGATTACGGTGTTAGTGGCCATGGCTATAGCGATAAAATACCTGGGTTTTAGCTCCGAGCGCGCCGTCACGGTGTCATTCTGTACTCTTGCCTTGGCTCAGGTATGGCATGTCTTCAATATGCGTAGCACCATGAGCCAGATACTTAACAACGAAATTACACGTAATGTCTGGGTGTGGGCTGCAATTGTGCTGTGTGTACTTTTGATTCTGGCGGCGGTCTATACGCCAGTGCTGGCGACTGTACTGGAGCTTGAAAACCCTGGTCGTGATGGTTGGTTGCTAATCATAGCAATGAGTTTAATTCCTCTGGCGACGGCGCCGCTGGTGCGTTTGTTTACCAAGCTGCGCCGCCCCTATCTCAGTCGTGAGGAAGGGCTGTGATTCGATTTTCGAATGGTACTTTTCACAGAGAAACGGGTCGGAACGTGAGAGCTCAAGCGCCGCGATGTGCATAGCGCGATGTGCATAGGATGTGCATAGGATGTGCATAGCGCGATGTGCATAGCGCGATGTGCATAGATAGGGGCGCGAATTATTCTCGAGCAAAGGTTTAGGATACTATAGCTGATCGTCAGACAGGTCTGTTCAGCCATTCAGGATTGGAAGCGCCGCGCAATGCGGCGAGCTCGTCTGTTGTGAGAAGTTTTTCTATATTTATATTGTGATGAACCTCGGCGGCTGCGTTGAGTATATGCGCCCAGCTTTGCTTGTTGGCATAGAGCATTCCGAATACATCGAGAGTGCCTCCTCTATTTCTATAGCCCATGAAGCGGGTGTTGACCGCGCCGGTATCAAGATTTCTCAAGACACCGGCCATGACTTCGGCGTGTGTGTGACAGACAACGATGCGGTGCGAGCAGTAGGGAACGATATTTTCAATATGCAGTGTACTGTGCGTGTAGGCGGCCTCGAAATCATCTCTACCACTGCGGAACCTCCCCGGTTCAACTATCGCCACAACAGAACAGTCAATATTATTTTCTCGCAGGCGGTGGGCAGCACGTTGCACTTGCTGTAGTTGGTAGGCGCCTACAGCGATAAATTGTATTTGTGGGTTCTCGTCGTGACTTAGTACGGCCGCACCTTCTCTAATCGCCAGTTCGGCATCGTGTTCATCTGTTTCCGTGCGGGTCGCGTTCTTTGGTACAACTATCACTGCGATTCTGCCACGCGTCCTGTAGATGTGAGAAAGGCATTTGACGGCGGTATTGGCATCGAAGGGAAAATACACTGGCGCCACATCGGACATCTCTTGCATCCATGCCGCGCTCAGGGTTGGGTCCTGATGTGATTGTTCGTTCTTGCTGTTCTCCCAAGTATGAGATGTAAGAATAACAGGGACGCTGATCCAGTTAACCTCACGTCCAGACTCAAGAAGCCGACGTGAAAAAATCATTTCTTGGCGCATGGCACCGAGCATTTTCACTGCAAACGCTTCGTAGCTCACGGCCAGATTAAGCCCTTGCTTGTTAGCCAGCGCGGCGCAGATCACGGCTTCTTCGTTCAACACAGTAATGACTTTGCCAAGAGGAGCTTCAGCTACTCCAGCCTCCGGTGCGGTTACACGATGAAGCAGGGTGTCCAATGTCAAATTCATGCGGTTACTTCTCATTTCATCCGGATTGCCTACCCTGAATCGATGATTCGGGTTTATCTGGATAAAATCGCGATACCATATATCGAGTTGAATCATCGGCGATGCGTCGGAAAATACTTTTTGCGCCTCGAAATCGGGTATTCGAGGTTCCTCCACCTTGATATTGCGCAGGCAGTGGTCTTTCTCTTGCGGACGCTCCTGGGCGATATGTTGACGAAAGGTTGCGGTGGCGCTAATGAGTGTTTCAGCGGGCATAAAAAGTCTGGCGGCGCTTTCATTGAACACTTTGCGAGTCTCTTCGCGCAGCGCCGGATTGCCATCGAGGGGCAGGTTGTGCGCTGCGTTTGTTCCCGCGCCAGGGAAGCCATAGCCTTTGACGGTTTCGGCAATCGTGTAAGGCAGTTTTACCGGATAAGACTCGCGACCGCTCTTGATGTTTTCGAACTGCGCAGCTAGCTCGTTCTCCATAGTGATAACCGCCCACGCAAAGGCGGCCGGATCCTTCCCGTCGATATTAATTGGAGAGAAGCTGTTTAGGTTCAAGTGCTCGCGCAGCCACTGCACGCCTCCAGCCTGACTCATGGTGGAGCGCTGATCGATACGGCGTCCATTCGCAATCATTATTGGCAAGATAGCGCCCGTGTCCTCGCCTCGCCACCAACGCGGCGCCCAATCGCTACCGCGTTGCTCCTCGAAGGCGCCGTCACTGAGAAAGGTAACGAGGGCTTGCCCGGGTAAAGGCATGTGCGGATACTGTAATTCGGCGAAACCGAGATAGCCACCCTCGCTTATGCCACCTGCCGTATAAGGATTGACATGACTACCCAATGGCGCAGCTGGTCGTCCTTGCCCATCGACCTTGTAGCTATAGAAATCCTGGCAAAGCGTGCTTAGCCCTTCAGTTGTCATGGGGTAACGCTGTTCTTGCTCCCAATCCAGATTCCCGATTAGCACATTGACGGCATCAATCGCTGCAACACAATGGCCTTGGCCCATCATCCAGGCTCTGGTTTTTCCGGTGAGATTGTTGGCCAGTAAATACCCAATATAGGCAGGAACCATATTTAACGCGCCGCCCGTGTGCCCTTCGGGGGTAGGTTTAAAATCAACCTCGCAGAGAGCCCTGCCATCTAAATACACATTCCGGGCATAGGTCATATGGACAGTTAGCCACAGAGCCATGTTGCACAATACGTCGGCGGCTCTAAACAGCTCGATGGCGGCATCACGCTTGCAAACACCCTTAGTCTCGAGCTCGGTTACAAGCGTTTCAATGCGTTGACGTGTTGAGTCTTCGTGGCTGATGACTCCCTCGCCCGTTGCCCATGCTTCGAGTGCAGTGGTCATGGTTTCCTCTTTCTTTGCTGGTACCTGGTGAATTGTTCTAGCATTTCGCGCGCTTCATTGACAGGGGTTAACCAGATTTCTGTTTGGCTGTTGTCTGCGTGTAAGGAGGCAAGCCCCTCGGCGTGCGAGTTCTTCTTCTCATCAAGTAAAATTGACAAATTTTCGAGAGGAGCCAGGATAGCATTTCTGATCACTGCGTGATTCTCGCCAATACCTCCGCCGAACGTAATGGCATCGACCCCGCCAAGAACAGCTATGTAGCTGCCGATTACTTTTTGAATTTGGTAGCAGAAATGAGCGATCGCCAGGCTAGCCTTTTCGTCATTGCAGGCGAGTAGCTGCCGAATGTCTCCTGAAATACCACTAAGCCCTTTAAGGCCCGACTCTTGGTTCAGCACGCGTCTCAAACTTGATGTGGTAAAGCCTGCTTCATTGTCGAGTAGGTGCAGCACGACATTGGCGTCGATGTTGCCACTGCGTGTGGCCATCGTTAGCCCCTCAAGCGGCGAGAAACCCATTGTCGTATCAACTGGTCTGTCTCCTAACCATGCTGTTGCAGAGCAGCCACCCCCAAGTTGTAAGGTAATAACTCTCCGACAGGTTTTTTGCTGATTCAATAATGTCCATTGGGCTTGATGGGCTAATCCATGAAAGCCGTAGCGTTTGATTGGCCACTGTGCCGAGAGGGCTTCGGGTACCGCGTAGTAGCGACTGACGGCTGGCAGCTTTGAATACAATGCCGAGTCAAACAAGGCGTAGGATGCTGCGGCCGGCCAGTGCTGCTGTATAAGTTCAATAAGAGTTAGAGCTAGCGAGTTATGTAATGACGCTACAGCCTGCCAATGACGAATACGAGCGGTGAGGGCAGAAGTGATCTCGTGCGGGCCCTCTTCTACATCACCTGCATGCACGATGCGATGAAGGACTGTTTTACAGGATTGTTGCCGCTGCAGATAGTTCTGAAGAGCCTCAGCTATTTGGGCGGAGGACCCGTCGAAGTTGAAAACCTCCAAGTGCTCATCGCTGGCGCGCCAGCGAGATAGCTTAAGAGATGAACTTCCAGCATTACAGATAAGAACATCAGCGTCACTATGCGCTATAGATATCACGGAACTAACCTGTTCAGAATGTGGACGAAATTACCGAATTCCTTTTTAAAATACTGTCTACGCCAATTTCGACGGTGACGCGACCGAGTTCGGACTAGAATTCAATGCTGCCTCCCTGAGAGGGTATCTCGCTACTTATGCCGTGCTCTTCCTGAAGCTTTGTCGACAAGGCTTCCAGTGAGTCGTTCTCACCGTGAATCAAAATCAGGCGTGGTTTAGGTTCAAAATTAGCAGCCCATTCGATCAGTTCTTTTTGTCCAGCGTGGGCTGAAAACCCGCCGAGGGTTTCAATAGTTGCGCGCACGACAAAGGTATCGCCAAACATTTTTATCTTCTTCGCGCCTTCGACGAGCAATCTGCCCAGTGTGCCCTGCGCTTGAAACCCGATAAAGACAATCGTGTTGTTCTGGTTCCATATACGGTGTTTAAAGTGATGGCGGATGCGCCCTCCGGTACACATCCCGCTCCCTGCGATAATGATCGCACCGCTGTCGACCCTATTGATGGCCATCGATTGTTCAGGAGTGTCAGTAAATCGCAGTTTGGGGAGGAAGTTTTCGAGGGATTCTCTGCCAACCTCGGTTAAGCGTTTAACATCCTCGCTATCCATGATATGAAGCCAGCTATCATAAACCTGCGTCACATCGATGGCCATGGGGCTATCCAGAAACACGGTCCAGTTATCCAACTCTCCTTGATGATGGAGGCAGCCGAGGTGGTAAATAATTTCCTGAGTACGACCTACCGCGAATGCTGGAATCATAATGTTGCCACCTCGATTCCAGGCATCGCGCAGAATAGTGGCAAACTGATCGAGTGTGTTGTCCATGTCGCGGTGGTTTCGATCGCCGTAAGTGCCTTCCATCATCAGCACGTCGGCCTTTGACAGGCTCGCAGGTTCATTCATGAGAGGGGAATCTGTATTGCCCAAATCGCCGGAGAATACCAGGCGTTTCTCCTGACCGTTCTCATTCAAAGTCAGTTCGACAATCGCGGACCCGAGAATGTGCCCCGCATCGTGAAAACACAATTGTGCGGCGGGTGGCAAATTAAATTTCGTCTTGAATGGGACCGGTTCACACAATTTTAAGGTGTTCTTAACATCGGCCTCGGTGTATTCCAATTTGCGAAGTTTTTTTCCACTACGTTGCCGACGTCTGTTGCTGTGCTCGAGGTCGCGCTGATAGAGACCCCAGGAATCTTCCAAAAGGATCTTCAATAAGCCTTTAGTGGCAGGGGTGCAATAAATGGGGCCGGCAAAACCCTCGTGAACCAGCTTGGGCAACATGCCGGAATGATCCAAATGCCCGTGGGAAAGGATAACTGCATCAATGTCAGCTGGATTGAAGTCGAAACTCTCTTTGCCGACCCTTTCAGCCGCATCGCCGCCTTGGTGCATACCACACTCAAGCAGGATTCTACCAATTGCTGGAGATTCGAGCAGATAGCAAGAACCCGTAACCTGTCGCGCTGCGCCATAAAATGTAATTGTTGCCAATGGATTACCTATCTCTTCGTTTGTGTGCCTGGCGGTCGAGGATCGACCAGAAAGTGCATGAATACTATGGTTCGAGGGCTTAGAATGCCCTATCTGCAAGCTGTCGTGATTGATCTAACTCAGTCTTATATCCGAATATGCCGTTACTGGATAGTCAATACATGCTACGACATTCAGGGCCCTATTGCTCAGACTATTTAAGAGCCCAATTCTTTCGTTTCTTACCCCATTTTTGATTTCGTTGATAGATGCACGGCAGCCTGATTGCTAGGTAGCCCAGAAAGCAGAGTACTTTACCTTCTCTCGCCTCGATCCGTTTCGTAGAACTAGCTAGCAGATACTTTTTTCCTTCAGGTAAACCATTCATCGGGTAATGCGTTGTAAAGAATACCAATGCATGTTTTCAACGAATGAATCTGGAGGTTCTATGTACCCTTTCAATAAAAAACTGATTTCAGGATTTGCACTAACACTAGTAGCCGCTCAAGTGATGGCGCAGGATAGTGGGAGTGTTTCCGCGTCCGATGCTATCGCAAGCCGTATTAACGGCGATCAGCAGATGGAGCTGCGTCTGGCTCAGGAGTCGGCAGCGATTCTGGTATTGCGATCAGATAGCGACAGTGATGGAATAATTTCTCAATCTGAATTCGTGGCGGCGGAAACCGATTCGATTAGCGAGCGATTCGGTATTCGCGATGTGGATCTGGATGGTCGTCTCAGCGCCGAGGAAACAGGACGAGACGGCGAGCGCCATCGACGCCCAGGGCTGGATGTGAACATCAAGCTTTATAGATTGTGTATGGCCGAAGTCTATGGGCAGACGCCCGAACACGATGACAGGTTTCGCCTGGCTGACACTGATGGAGATGGGTTCCTGTCGCAACTGGAGTTTTCAACTTATTTGCAGGAACGTGCCTTCGTACAGTTCATGCGTCTGGATCTGAACGATGACGGCCTCTTAACCCACGGTGAGTTGGTAGGACGAATGCAGGAAAGACGCCACTACGACAGACTGGTCCGCGCCTGTCGCGAACTTGCGAGTGACCTGGTCTTCTGAAGGAGAGAGCTTTGCAAGAGCCAATAGTCTTGTTGCCAATAAGATTACCGCGTGAGGAAAAAGCCGAATCGGAAGATTCGGCTTTTTTTCCTGCGCATCGTGAATTGTTCTGTAGACTGTTGCTAGTCCAATCAACCGCTTGATAAGAGCCAGGGAGTGTAGAAAACTGATCCCTGCGGCCCTACTGATCGAGGCGCTCCGGGGATAGTGTTTCAGGCTATCTCCGGTTTCATGCTTATATTGCTGTGCTTTTAGCGTCGCAATTCAAGCTACCCTGTCTTAAGTCAATTATTGTTAACCGTTCGGTAGATTGAATATATCGATTGATGTTATACAGTCAGGATTAACCATTCGATTGCCAAACTACGCTCGCCAAGGTAAATAATACGGGAGGGAGTGATGGACGCGATTTCTCAATATGGTCAATTTACGGAATTTATGCCGCACGGCATGTGCTATATGTGGCGCTGGGATATGCTGATTCTGCATGTCGGGTCAGATCTGTTTATTGCGCTGGCCTATTTTTCGATTCCTGCTGCCATGTTTGTGCTGCTTCACAACAGACCGGATATCCCGCGCGGCATCTTCATGCTGTTCATTGCCTTTATCACGCTCTGCGGTCTTACCCACCTGACCAGCATCGTGGTCACGTGGGTACCCCTATACGCCCTGGAAGGCGTGTTTAAACTTGCCACAGCAATCGTCTCGGTAATTACGGCGGTAGTGCTTTGGCCATTGATACCCAAAGTTATTGCCATGCCCAGTCCAACAGATTTACAACAACGCAATGAGCAGATAAAAGAACTCAATCAAAAGCTAGAGCAACGCATCGGCAGCCTGAGTACTCTTGCGGGCGGTGTAGCGCACGATTTTAATAACTTGCTGACCATCATTGGCGGCAACGCACAACTGCTTGCAAGCGGAAGCCATGATGAGAGGGAAAGCAGATCACTTGCGGCTATTGCAAATGCAGCACAACGTGCCGAGAACCTTTGCCGTCAGATGCTTGCCTACTCCGGACGAGGGCATTTTTTACTGAACGAGGTTCAGTTGAACCGCTTCCTCGAAAGCATAGAATTGCACGTTGCAGAACATTGCCAACTTCGCTATTCCCTGGGCACCTCATTACATACGATTAGTGCTTCTGAGGAACAGCTGGAGCAACTCCTGCAGGATGTTTACAACAATGCAGTAGAGGCTTCAACGGACGGTGTTAGCCGTGAGGGAGAAATTACAATCTCAACCTACAACAAGGAATTGAATCAGGAGCAATTGATTCAAGCGGCTATTGCGCATGAGGCGCAGGCGGGAGAGTTTGTAGTTCTGGAAGTAAAAGACAATGGGGTCGGGATGACAAAAGAAGTTGCCGAACGCCTCTTCGATCCGTATTTTTCAACCAAGTTTTCCGGTCGTGGTCTCGGTTTAGCGGCGGTAGAGGGTATTGTGCGTGGGCATCATGGTTGTCTGTTTGTAGAGAGTTCTCCGCAAAACGGCACAACTATTCAGATTGCGTTTCCCGCCATCATTAGCGAAACCACTCAATATCGGCAACCCGTTAATGTAAAGCCTAAAACAGTTCTTGTTGTAGATGATGAGGAGGAAATTCTGCGCCTGGCCTCCAGTTACCTGGAAAAGCTTGACATCAAGGTATTTACAGCGGCGGATGCTGAAAGCGCTATGCGGTTGGCAGAGCAACATAAAGACGAAATCGATGCAGTAATACTGGACTATATGATGCCTGATATGACCGGCGTTGAGCTGTTGGGCCGCATCAGTAAAATCATAACGGTCGATACCTATCTCTCCAGCGGATACAGTCGAGGAGAGATAGGAGATCCCGATGTTCGAAAATTGCTCACCGGATTTATTGCCAAGCCATTCAGCTTCGAGGACTATGCAACTATCTTCGGCGGTCAGCGGTCAGGGAGTGAAGAAGCATAGGCATCGGGATGTCTGACGTCAGGATTTTTTAGTACGCAGCGCCTGGTTCGTTATTTCAGTCGCTGGTTAACGCTTGAAATCAGAGCGCACGATCAACGCTTGGGCGCCCGTCTCCTTTCTAAGCTGCCTGTGCGGCAGTGAACCGAGAAGACACCTTGCGAATGAACAGCAAGCTTTTCTAAGCTGCCTGTGCGGCAGTGAACTTATTCGAAAATTTCGAATAACTGCTGCTGACTTTCTAAGCTGCCTGTGCGGCAGTGAACGTCGATAGAGAGCTTGCTGATCTCGTCAGAATTTTCTAAGCTGCCTGTGCGGCAGTGAACCTAGGGTGCCGGCTGTAGGCTCTGCTGTCACATTTCTAAGCTGCCTGTGCGGCAGTGAACTCCGCTCCACGCTGCGCCGTCGAATGTTGTAATTTCTAAGCTGCCTGTGCGGCAGTGAACAAGGACATGCAGAATCTGCTTAATTCTTTGTCTTTCTAAGCTGCCTGTGCGGCAGTGAACACAGAATCGCAGCTTGTAGAAAAGCTAGAAATTTTCTAAGCTGCCTGTGCGGCAGTGAACCTTTATAGTTGGCTTACTCTCGATTATCCCTTTTTCTAAGCTGCCTGTGCGGCAGTGAACTCGCCGAAGTCAAACGATCGATCTTGAATATCTTTCTAAGCTGCCTGTGCGGCAGTGAACACAATGGTCTAGGCGGGGAGTACTACCATATTTTTCTAAGCTGCCTGTGCGGCAGTGAACCCGGAGTAACGCAATTAGTAGCATTCTTCTCATTTCTAAGCTGCCTGTGCGGCAGTGAACAGAAGTACCAGTCTGAAAAAAGCCGTTTCACTTTTCTAAGCTGCCTGTGCGGCAGTGAACGACGAAAGAATATCCGCCGCGCTCCAGCGTAAATTTCTAAGCTGCCTGTGCGGCAGTGAACGGCAGCAGTAATAACTTCCCCGCTCGCATCCTTTTCTAAGCTGCCTGTGCGGCAGTGAACCAGCTAAAAGCTCTAAAGCAGACTTGAGTTGTTTTCTAAGCTGCCTGTGCGGCAGTGAACACTAGTGGAAACCGCTAAACAATGGTAAATTATTTCTAAGCTGCCTGTGCGGCAGTGAACTTTGACTCTCTGATTGATGACCTCAATTTAATTTTCTAAGCTGCCTGTGCGGCAGTGAACGGAGTGCCGACTTATACCCAGCGATTACCGGGTTTCTAAGCTGCCTGTGCGGCAGTGAACGACATAGATAGAAAGTTAGGCGAATTGAGGTTTTTCTAAGCTGCCTGTGCGGCAGTGAACGTCGAAAGCGTCAGCTCCGTCATTCATATCCTTTTCTAAGCTGCCTGTGCGGCAGTGAACATGCCTTCGCTAGTGTCTCTGGTTTTGTTCGATTTCTAAGCTGCCTGTGCGGCAGTGAACTGTAAAAGCAGCGAGGGGGTTGTGGACTATGATTTCTAAGCTGCCTGTGCGGCAGTGAACGATCTGCTGCCTGCTCACATCTCCATTAGTTGTTTCTAAGCTGCCTGTGCGGCAGTGAACCGTTTCTGAGCTGGATGTGGTATACCCTGGCTTTTCTAAGCTGCCTGTGCGGCAGTGAACAGCCGGCGAATACAAAGGGTATGCAATCAAAATTTCTAAGCTGCCTGTGCGGCAGTGAACAGAGTCCCCATCAAGCCCTTGAGTGTTAATCATTTCTAAGCTGCCTGTGCGGCAGTGAACGGGGCACAGGAGATAGAGAGATGAAAAAAGTATTTCTAAGCTGCCTGTGCGGCAGTGAACTATTCCATTCACGCTTGGATTGGCTCTTTATATTTCTAAGCTGCCTGTGCGGCAGTGAACCAGCACTTGAGATTGCTCATTACCTTGAGTTTTTTCTAAGCTGCCTGTGCGGCAGTGAACTGATTGTAAACAGCCCGTTAAAAACCCACTGTTTTCTAAGCTGCCTGTGCGGCAGTGAACACATAACAGAAGCAGGCCAAGAGCAGCTAATCTTTTCTAAGCTGCCTGTGCGGCAGTGAACAAATTATCAACGGACATCCACTCGAAATAAATTTTCTAAGCTGCCTGTGCGGCAGTGAACCGACATAAACTTCAATATCCGCCTCAGTCTTTTTTCTAAGCTGCCTGTGCGGCAGTGAACCAGGCGATGTGGATGCCGCGCAAAGGTTGCAGGTTTCTAAGCTGCCTGTGCGGCAGTGAACCACCTTGTGCGGCAAACCCGCCTAAAATGCTATTTCTAAGCTGCCTGTGCGGCAGTGAACCCAGGCTAGGCGGCATGTGGGCCAGAATTAAATTTCTAAGCTGCCTGTGCGGCAGTGAACAATTCCACAAACCGATCATCGATAAATGATTCTTTCTAAGCTGCCTGTGCGGCAGTGAACATGGAGGAGCGAAGCGATTGCTCTTTTTAATTTTTTCTAAGCTGCCTGTGCGGCAGTGAACAACATCAAACATGCTCAGAACATGGATGGGCTTTTCTAAGCTGCCTGTGCGGCAGTGAACTAAGTCACCGATTTTGCGCGGTGTAATCATCATTTCTAAGCTGCCTGTGCGGCAGTGAACTCCCTCGTTGGGTTTCAATTTGTTCATCGCTACTTTCTAAGCTGCCTGTGCGGCAGTGAACGATTCTTTAATTCTGTCCACTATTGAATTGATTTTCTAAGCTGCCTGTGCGGCAGTGAACCCGATAAGTCAGTCGCCGATATTAAACAATATTTTCTAAGCTGCCTGTGCGGCAGTGAACACTTCTTGAGCCGCTAGCCCTGAGACGTGAACTTTCTAAGCTGCCTGTGCGGCAGTGAACGTTTTCGACCGCTCGCAGTGCCTCATTGAGCTTTTCTAAGCTGCCTGTGCGGCAGTGAACTGATTAAGCCGGCCCGCGTTGTGAGGCGAATATTTCTAAGCTGCCTGTGCGGCAGTGAACAACTCTGTATTCATTTATAAGTTCTGCGAGACTTTCTAAGCTGCCTGTGCGGCAGTGAACTTACAACAAAATGAGGGGTTGTGAATCAATGATTTCTAAGCTGCCTGTGCGGCAGTGAACCACATCCGGCTCAAGGCTTACGAGGGGTACTATTTCTAAGCTGCCTGTGCGGCAGTGAACCGTGAAACTTTTTGGTCTTATCTGGTCTTTATTTTCTAAGCTGCCTGTGCGGCAGTGAACATTTTTTTGCCCATGCTTCTATCCTCTATTAATTTCTAAGCTGCCTGTGCGGCAGTGAACCCATTAGGGCCTGCACACTGCTGCCGCGAACTTTTCTAAGCTGCCTGTGCGGCAGTGAACGTATCTGTTCGCGCCGACACTGCTGCTGTGATTTTCTAAGCTGCCTGTGCGGCAGTGAACAGTATCTCGACTGTGCCAACCCACCCCCTTCTTTTCTAAGCTGCCTGTGCGGCAGTGAACTGATATAGCCGTAGATATCGCCGTATTGGATTTTTCTAAGCTGCCTGTGCGGCAGTGAACGGAGTATAGAGCATGAGTCTAGGGCATGGCGATTTCTAAGCTGCCTGTGCGGCAGTGAACGCTCCCATGTTTTCTATTGCATCGCTGAACAATTTCTAAGCTGCCTGTGCGGCAGTGAACCCGCATGTGGCGCAAGAACGAGAAGAGCGAGTTTTCTAAGCTGCCTGTGCGGCAGTGAACCGCGCGAGGCGGTAGCATCAAGCGTAACGGATTTTCTAAGCTGCCTGTGCGGCAGTGAACATCTGTCCGGCCTTGATCCATCCTTTGTTCATTTTCTAAGCTGCCTGTGCGGCAGTGAACTTCCTACGCGGGATTCTGTATAACTACTAACCTTTCTAAGCTGCCTGTGCGGCAGTGAACATCAATAATGCAGCAGATCGAACAATTCGACTTTTCTAAGCTGCCTGTGCGGCAGTGAACACCATCCCAAAACCCAGCGCCGTGCCCCTGTCTTTTCTAAGCTGCCTGTGCGGCAGTGAACCACGGGGGCACCAGGGTACCGCGATACTAGTGATTTCTAAGCTGCCTGTGCGGCAGTGAACACTATGGCAATTTGGCCACGACTATAAGAGATTTTTCTAAGCTGCCTGTGCGGCAGTGAACCAAAACGCGGGGAAGCTCCCCTCCGACTTCGTTTTCTAAGCTGCCTGTGCGGCAGTGAACAAATGGTTCAGTCTTAAATTCATACCAAGAAGTTTCTAAGCTGCCTGTGCGGCAGTGAACGGCCATCCGTGGCGCTGGGTTTGGTTATCGCTTTTCTAAGCTGCCTGTGCGGCAGTGAACCATTGCATTCCTAGTTAACACCCGCTCCTGTATTTCTAAGCTGCCTGTGCGGCAGTGAACAATAAGCCCTCCCCTATACTGCCGCCAGGGGATTTCTAAGCTGCCTGTGCGGCAGTGAACGCACTGTTGCTTTTCGTAGCAGCAGCGTTTATTTTCTAAGCTGCCTGTGCGGCAGTGAACGTCGTTGCGGCTTAAATCCCTTAAAGCCTCGCGTTTCTAAGCTGCCTGTGCGGCAGTGAACGAGTTCTTCATTTTTCCCTGCATTTCTTTATTTTTCTAAGCTGCCTGTGCGGCAGTGAACAGAGGCAGTGGCTTTTTGTGAATTGCGGAACTTTTCTAAGCTGCCTGTGCGGCAGTGAACTTGGGAAACATTCAATAGCTGTTTCCCTCGTTTTTCTAAGCTGCCTGTGCGGCAGTGAACTTGCCTCTTGTGATGTGCAGGTCCAAGTCTGGTTTCTAAGCTGCCTGTGCGGCAGTGAACTGTTCTGCTCTCCCGTAGTTGTCTCTGTCGATTTTCTAAGCTGCCTGTGCGGCAGTGAACACAAAAAGGGGGAGACATGAAAAATAGCGAATTTTCTAAGCTGCCTGTGCGGCAGTGAACTGTGCTATGAGGATGATGCTCATAGACTTACATTTCTAAGCTGCCTGTGCGGCAGTGAACCGTCATGGAATAAGGCAGTGTCGCCCCTATGTTTTCTAAGCTGCCTGTGCGGCAGTGAACTTTGCATAGAGACTGTAGGTTTGTTGCGTCATTTTCTAAGCTGCCTGTGCGGCAGTGAACACCAACTTCACCGCACAGGACTGGAAAGAGCTTTTCTAAGCTGCCTGTGCGGCAGTGAACTGTGAACGACTAAATTTAAGGTGACTCATCATTTTCTAAGCTGCCTGTGCGGCAGTGAACGATCAAGTTGTCATATGTCACGATGTCAATGATTTCTAAGCTGCCTGTGCGGCAGTGAACCGGCCAGGCGGCGACTGCGATCGCACCGAATTTTTCTAAGCTGCCTGTGCGGCAGTGAACAACGCGGGATGCACGGATATTAAGAAGCTAGATTTCTAAGCTGCCTGTGCGGCAGTGAACTAGCATCCGTAAAGTTTCCAGCAGTGCCGAAATTTCTAAGCTGCCTGTGCGGCAGTGAACGAGCAACTGAACGGCTACCGAAGCACGGTAGATTTCTAAGCTGCCTGTGCGGCAGTGAACGAGTGATGACCGGCGCTATCGCTCGGCTTAATTTTCTAAGCTGCCTGTGCGGCAGTGAACCGATAGCCATATCACCCTCTACAGGTCGCGCATTTCTAAGCTGCCTGTGCGGCAGTGAACCAACAGTTCTCGGCAGTCGTCGGCGCATTGCCTTTCTAAGCTGCCTGTGCGGCAGTGAACAACAATATGTACGTTGGTTCCGGCCGGTTGATTTTCTAAGCTGCCTGTGCGGCAGTGAACGCGATGGCGGGGACGCTAGCGTATCCGTGGCTTTTCTAAGCTGCCTGTGCGGCAGTGAACATTGATTAACGATACTTCCGGTTCAACGACTTTTTCTAAGCTGCCTGTGCGGCAGTGAACGGATACCTGATGAGCCGCGATTCCCGACTGACTTTCTAAGCTGCCTGTGCGGCAGTGAACGAACACCTTTGTTTCGTCGTCGCTTGTTGCGCTTTCTAAGCTGCCTGTGCGGCAGTGAACAATTAGTATAAATCACTGCTTGCAATAGATACTTTCTAAGCTGCCTGTGCGGCAGTGAACACCCATCCTACCAGCGCGACATGAGGTCTAAATTTCTAAGCTGCCTGTGCGGCAGTGAACAGAGGCTCCTCGAGTGGTATAAGGCACAACAATTTCTAAGCTGCCTGTGCGGCAGTGAACCGCAGTCGTCAGCGCCGACAGCAGCACTATTTTTTCTAAGCTGCCTGTGCGGCAGTGAACAAATGCTCGACTCAAAGTGGAGCAGGCAGGTATTTCTAAGCTGCCTGTGCGGCAGTGAACTTAAACATCAAGTTCTTGCGAAACCAGGCATATTTCTAAGCTGCCTGTGCGGCAGTGAACATATCAAGAAACTTGTCGTCGTTTTGTAGCTGTTTCTAAGCTGCCTGTGCGGCAGTGAACGCTCACTAGTTGTTGAAGTGGATTTAAATTCATTTCTAAGCTGCCTGTGCGGCAGTGAACTGGGTGAAGGCTTTTCATAGCTGCGCGTCTCTTTTCTAAGCTGCCTGTGCGGCAGTGAACAACAGTATAAACCACAATAAAATAGCTACAACAAGGACTTAGGCCAAAAATCATCGTTAGACCAATGGTTTTTTGCACTCGTGTAACCGATTGAATTATAAGCACTTTGTTAAAGAGCGCTTTTTATTGGTAAAGAAAGCCTGCCTGATCTATATGACCAGCAGTTCCTTTACTAGGCGTTTGGTCTCTCCAACCATGTACAACGGCAGGGATAACAGGTTGTAGGTCACTTTCCCGGCGGCGGTGGTTGCCGTCGCACTTTTCAGCACGGAAGGCGGCTCCGCATTAAACCTCAGTGCGTAACTACCCTGTTTCTCTTGGCAAAACTGGTGGAGGGAGCGCAGTGCTCCCGTTGCTCCCGCCTTAATTTCCACAGGTATTATCTGCCGGTCAATGGGTAGCAGGTAATCCACCTCCGCTGCCGCGCTCTTGGCTTCGCGCGTCCAATAAAACAGTGCAGGGCTCTGATAGTAATCTTCTGTGTAAAGCAAGTGCTGACCGATAAACTGTTCCGCAACCGCGCCTTTGTTGACCAAGTGCGGGCCATCCTGCTGAATATTCAGCTCGTTGATGCCTAGCACCGAACATAACAAGCCGACATCCATAAACAGTACTTTAAAAATATTGCCCTTTTGTACCGCACCCAATGGAACGCCATTGGCGGAGCTGTGATGTACTCTGGTGAGAACCCGCGCCATACACAATTGGCTGAGCGCATCTTTAAGCTCCGCCGCGCGGTGATCCCTGCTGACGTGGACGTACTTAAACTTGTTTCCGACCAGGGTAGGCGCTCGATCAAAGACCAATTGCACCCTGCGTGTCATGGCGCCGTGACTGTACTTGTTAAAGTCATCTCGATAGGTTGCCAACACACTACTTTGGACCCGGAGCACTTCCGCGTATGAGCGGTGTGTAACGTAACGAGCGACAGCTTCCGGCATCCCGCCCACAACGCAGTATTGACGAAACAGTGTCATCAATTTGTTGTGGATCGCCGCAGGCATCGACTTTTTTTCAATATCTGCCAACGTCATCTCCACAAGGTGTCTGGCCAGGCCGCCTTCCCCGACCGCCAATAAAAAATCAGCAAAAGCGATTGGCCCCATATACATATATTCAACGCGCCCGACTGGCATGGAAAACTGGGCATTTGACAAGGTAAATTCCAATAGGGAACCTGCGGCCAATACGGGAATATCCGGTCTTTCCTCATAGAAATAGCGCAGGGCGGCTATTGCCTCCGGGGCGGCCTGTATCTCGTCCAAAAAGAGGATGGCGTTTGGAGGTGTGAATTCACTGCCGGTTAGCAACTGCAGCGTAGTGAGAATACTGGCAGGGTCGTTAGCCTCGAATGCCTGGCGGAATTCGGGGTTGCGCTCGAAGTTAATTTCCAGGAGCTGCAAGTCGTTTTGACTGGCAAACTGACGCACCAGGGTGGACTTACCCACCTGCCGGGCACCCTGGATTATCAGGGGCTTGCGGCCTTCCCGCCGATACCAGGCTTCAAGATGGCGCAGCTCGTGGCGGATTATGGGTGTATCCATTCTGCTCTCCAAAGATCGATAAATGAGCGGTTGGAGGCAAGACTAGGATGTTTAATGCTTTTTTACAACCCTTTTTTATTAATACTGATATTTATTTACAACCCATTTTGGCAAGATTCTTTACTTCCGCCCGTAAAAGACGCCCCAACTCGGCGTGTGAGACTAACACACCGAATTGGACGGGTTTAAAACCAGGGGACAGTGGCAGTTTTGGAAAGGCCAAACTGATCGAAGTCGCCTTTCACCGGTTCATCAAGCAATTCACCAAATTCAATATAGCGTCGGTGTTTGTGCCCATTGGAGCCGCTTTGCAATTCAAGGTAAGGATTGTCCAGGCCCTTGGTGAACATCTTGGCTTTGTAGTTTTTAACATCCTCTTCCGTGATCGAGCCACGTTTTAACAGCCGGTTCAGCTTTGACTGGCTCATGGTGCTTTGCTTGCGCGAGATTGTGCGAAACTTCGCTTCGGCTGGCACAGGAACGACGTCACTGACTTTGCAGTAGCCATTCATGCCACCGAGCCAAGTTTTACCAAGTAAATCTTTCAACACAGATTCGTCACCATGAATGCGTAAGATATTTCCTAGTGTGACTTTATATTTGGGAAAGCTCACACCAATATTTTTTGAACCTAAATCACACAGGATTTTGTGGAGTTTAGCGTAAGTAGCATTCATTAAAACCGTTGCTGGAATTTCAGCATCTGGCAACAGTTTGATATCGATATAGTGATTCATAGCAACACCTATTTATCGCTTTCGCCAAATACACCACCACGAACCAACACAGCCATAACATAGTGCTCATCTTCTACCCTGGCCAGTTGTTCACCTCGCGCCCATGTATCGAAGAAGGTATAGAAGTCTTGTTTGTTTTTAGGTGTGCGATAGGCTCGGCCTAAGTTTGTTACGGCGCCATAAGGTTCAATCGCTATCGGGCCAGCACTTTGTTCTTGATCTGCAAAATCTGGGTACCATGTATCAATAGTCCGAATCGCATTGCCGATTTTTTGCGAGTGCATCGCAGCAGTACCATTCACATCATAAAGAATTTTACTTTTCTTTCCTTTCTTGTCAGAGGAATTTTTATCTAGCACCAATTCCTCACTGGGATAAACCTCCTGCGCAACACCCACTTGAACATAGCAATTCACATCCAGCAATAAAAAATCGTCTTCACTGGCTAGTACATTAGCAATCAACTCCGCTAATTCACTTATTTGTGAGTTATTTGAATCGAACTCGCGCAAATTGAATTGTGCGGCATCAAACGTCCAACTTTTCTTAATAGATTTATTATTGGCAGTAACCTGGACTTCAATTTGCTCAGCACCAACTCTATTACGCCAAAGAAAGCGAGCATTAGCAATGTTTGTAGCGTAGCGTGTAGCGAGTTCAGAAAAACCATGCTTATCAATATAAGTTTTCGACGCATCACTATAGCTTTGTTTGAAAAGCGCATTGTTACAGGCCGATGGCTGGGTAATACCGCCTAATACTTTGAGAGTGAAATGCAACTTTAGGGTATCTTGATGTGGTTCTAGCGCACAGGCATCAACACGCTGTAGATTTGGGCTTTCAACTTTGGCATCCAGTTTCATCGGATCATCCAAAAAAGCCTTAGTATCAGATTTGTTAAATCGATTAGATATCGTTCCACGAACCGATTTCTCTTTTAGTTTTAGCGATGTCACTTCATTTTTATTATCCCAACTCGTGCCATACATATATCCATCACTGGGTACCAGTTTTTTTTCAAATGCGAGTACTGATGCAATATTTTCTTTCTTAGCCATGGTCGTTCTCCTGAGTTTTAGATTAACCAAATTCGTCGTAAAGGTTTTCGGCAACCGTATTAAGAGCTACACACTGATAAAGATCGTTAGCGCCATCCGCTTGATAGCACCACAACATGTCTGCGACCGACTCAAATCGGTGAGGCATTTTAAATTCGCCTAATGTCACCAAGCTTTCTGCAAAGCGGTGTGGGGTTTCTGGGTCACGTTGATTTTTGGCTTGGCCTAACTCACTAATGCCTTGAAAACCTGTCGCAATTGGGACAATCCAGCCTGGAGGTTTGTCTGTTTGGGATTTACGGCGGCTTTTCCATAACACGTCGCCTTCGTCGTTTTTTTCACAACTGTGGTGTATCGCCACATAATCAATTAATGCATCCAGCGCGTCTTGGCCTTGCTGCATGGCCTCTACCATTAAATCGCGTCGTTCAACCAGTACATAGCCGGGCATAATCTTCCGAGTAAGTCTTCGCAAATCTGCGTCGTTGCCATCTTCAATCACCAAAATAGCAGGGGGGTTAAAAGCTTGAATGTCGCCGCCTGCAACTTTCATTTTGCTGTTAAGAAAATGGCTTGCTTGCGCTTTTGTTTCGTCATCTTGCTCTTGGCTCACGCCCTGCAATTCGATTAGCAAAGAAACATCAAGATGGCAACGGGCTTCTTCAATAAACGATGAGCGCTCTCCCGTTTTATCCAAAGGATTTCCTGTACCCACAATAGATGACACGAAGTCATTGGCACCACGATAAGTTTGCAGATCCATCTGATGGCTTACTACGCCTGTTGCTGGAATCGTTACCGCTATGCCGCATTCGTTTAACTGTCGTTGCAGAGCATGGGTTGCCCCTAGCCAGGCCGTCATCGCAGGAAATCCAACTGTAAAGGGGCTTGATAGTGCATTGGCGTTATGAATACGAAGGTGCGGTATTAACAAAATTCTCTTATAGCTCACCGTAGCGCCTCCTTGTTTTTCACCACTTGTTTATGGATATGTTTGAATTCATCGTCTGAAAACATAAAAGCTTTTTTACCTAAAAGCTTTTCATAGCCAGCAAAGATAAAGCGCGCAATATCTTTGCAAAGTTCATCCAGCCAATCATTTTCGGTTTCTCGCTTATCTTCATTAGCCGCAAAAAGCCATATTTTTTGAGTTTTGTTTAACTGGGTGGTATCCGGGTTGTATTGCGTTTTACTTACACTTCTTACTAACCACATTCTATCGATGATACGATCAATAATAGATTGGTAGTATTCGTCACGTTCACGTCGAATATTCCAATCGTTTTTGTGATTAACAAACAACTCATGCAATGCGTAAAATAGATCTTTGCATTGGAAATAGCTGAGAGATTGGCTAAAGAAATCTACTGCTGGGAAGCGAATGTCACGTTTAGTTAGTTGGGGTGGCTCACTTGCAAGCAAGTGTACTTTTCCGCCATTTTGATTATTCAGAACGCTAATATTTTGAGGTTTAGTGCCACCATAGCCAATGGTTGTTATATTGACGACCTGCTTATAGTCGCCGTCATAAATTTCATTGTTTTTTTCGCACGCTCGTGCTGCTTTGGTTTCATCGGAAAAACGGATCGTGTCAATGCGTTTTCTTAGTTCGAACATGGCTCCTGATGCGGACAATATGGATAGCTGATGGTAGTCGTTATCTACAGGGAAAAAGACCTGTTTGATTTTTGAGCTGGTCACACAGTCTGCATTGCTATTGACCATTGCCAAAAAACCATCTTTTAGCGTGTTATACGACTCACCCTTAATATTAAGAAGTTGTTGAGCCAAATCACTATCCTGCTCAATATGACTAAGTAATGTTTGCCCATCCTCCATTGTCAGCGCTAAGAATTTGTACACATCTAATGCTGCTGCATTACCTAAAGCATCGGCCTCCACAGTTACATTGCCACTTCGCAAATAGCCATCCTCACTGCGTTTGCTGTTCGCGATGATAGAAGACGCATACCCGTTTTTATTTTTTCGTGAACTAGGATGACTAAAAGTACATGGGTGTGTGGATATGGATATTTGTCCTGCGCGCTTAGCGGCATTTGGCAGCCACTGCTCTAATGAAAAAACCTGCTCACACTCAAGTTCTTTCTCACTAACCTCCATTTCACTCATGGAAGTATTAATGGCTTTTTTAAGCCATGCAGCTTTTCTTTCCTGAAAAAATTCGAGAACTCTTGAATCTGTCATATTTCCTCCAAGGTGTTAACATGAGGCTGTTCTGTGCGCCAGAATCAGCCCCCCATCTATGACTACTATGAATACGAGACACAGCATCCACAGGCTTAGAGAGTGACGCTACTTACGACGCAGTGTTTCTTCTTCACCTAATTGCTGGGCAGAATAGCAGTGACTACAAATAAAAACAACCAAAAGATTGAGAACTATATTAGATTGATTCCAGACCCTCTTGACTGTATTCTTTACCGCGCTCACTGCCGAAAACGCAGCTTAGGAAAAAAGATCGAGCACTATGTTCTACACTGCCGGACAGGCAGCTTGAACCATCCAGCTTTAAATAAGGTGGATGGTTCAAACCTTCACCAATCCAAATTGGTCGTTATATTCATATTTCGCTTTTTCATCATGCCGAAAACTTAGCTCTCCATAGCGCATTGACACGCTCCGCACACTCACTTCTTGCTGTTCTGCAAATGCTTCTATTTCTGTCTCAAAATCACGCTTTAACCACAGGCGTTTGCTGGCATTCTCATTTAGCTGTGCGCGACTAATGCCAAGAACCGATTCGCGCGGCACAGGAAAGCCTTTTTCATTTTTCTCACAAAACGTGCATTCCTGCTTACCCTCATCAAATGTCAGAAATATTTTCAAGTCCGGCTGGCCTTGTCTAAACGGCACTAGTTGTTGGGGGAATGCTGTTAAAAACCATGCCTCTCGTAAATAGCCTTGCAGATCGGCTGGACCTTTGTTCTCCTTTTTATAGGTCGCTAATAGACTTTTAATCACGTGGTGTTCTAAATCGGCTAATTGCTTTTTAGGTTGCGGGTCTTTTGGCTTTTGAATTCGAGGGATAGCATCAACGCGCTGTAACAATGCATCAGCGTCCAGCAATTCTTTTAGGTTGTGGCTTTCGAGCCTATTCTTGCTGTCTTCAAATCCAGGCCAACTAAATACAATGGCTTTCTCTCGGTGTTTATCTCGAACTCCCCTCCAGTTGTATTGCAGCAAGCTGATATTGGGGGTTTGCACCTCGGTTTTGCGATGGCGGCGCACACGCCCAGCCAATTGAATAATGGAACGATACGACGAAGGCTCGACCACAGCCCAATCAAAGTCGTGGTCGCGGCCAACTTCTTCTACAGGGGTGGCCACCAATACAAACAATACATTTTTAACCTGCGGCTCAGCTTGGTGAATATGATCGAGATGCTGACGAATGATGGGGTTTGAAAAGGCTCGGGGTTGCTCTCCCTCGGCTTCTTTACGCTTTAACACCTGATCCAGGTGCTGCTCTTGCTTATGACGCATAAGCAAGACTTGTTGGCTGTGGTACGGCATGGTTCTAATTTGAGTATCCGCTGGCAATTCAACCGATAACAAATAGTTCGCAAATGCAATGCAGGGCTGGATATTGGCCATTCGTGCCACGCCAAACGATACAGCTAACTTACTATGCGTATCGACGGTGTGGTGATGCTTATGTTTGGTAATGGCGCTATCAGCGATACATTCAAAGTAAGCTTGCTGTTTGTTGACTATAACGTCTTCGTCGTTATGGTTATCGGTGAAATCTGAAAAGATGCCATCGCACAACGTAATATCGGCTTTTCTCTTAACCCCTTGTTTTGATAATTTTGCAACTCGCTTGTCTATAAACTTCGCGTGTTGTTCTCGGTAAGCAAGTATTGCGTCTCGGTCTTCTACACCCGTACTATTCGCCACATCAGTATTAAATTCATCTATCCAGGCGTAGCCAATCGTTGGGTTAGCATCGCGGGTTTTACAATAGATTCGCCAACCGTCCCGGTAAGCTTTGAAGTACCCTTCGGCCAAATCAGGCGGAATGGTTGCCGAGGAGATCATAATTTTTCGGCCTAACATCCCCGCCAAATGAATTAAACGACCAATCGCAACTAAATCTTTACCTGAAAAATCGTCGATTTCATCAATTACCACATCGGAAGACATTAGCCGCAACGTTGGCAAAATATAACGCCCGCCGCGCTTCGTTTCAGTTGCGGCCATCAAATGGTCAATCGTGCATGCTAATACAGGTGCATAGAGGAATTTTTTATCGCGCTGCTCACGCAATACAGTGGCTAACCCTTCTTCAGGGATTGCGCAATCATAATCAACCTCTTCATCCAATAGCGCTTCTTGTGATTCTGAGCCGCTTTCCTCAAAGCTCTGTTCATCGGCTTCTAATTTAGCTTTGTTATGGAGTTCCATTACCGCACGCGAGCCTATCAGCACGGCCAATTCCATGTCATCCAATCCGACACGTTCGCGATACTCATCTCCTGTTTGCATGGTTAAAGTGCGCAAGCCTAAAGCCAGAATAAAGCGCAGACTATTACCATCCTCCGATAAGGCTTGCATCACTTTGGCATTGGCAAAGGTTTTGCCACAACCAGTGCTTGCCATATTCACGGCAAAAAAGCCCTGTTTTTTTGTATTATCCTTTCGCCAAAGTTTGATTTTATCTACTGCTTTGTCCTGCCAGCGAAATTCGTTATGGCTTGGCCTTTTAAGCGCTGTAATGTCTTGTGCTAGCGGTGGCTCACTTTCAAAGGAAGGCAATAAGTGTGCAGTATTTAAGCCATGCTTTGCGACACCCACCAGATGCTCATCGAGTTTTTGCTTTAGGGTTTTAGATTTGGAGTCCGTATTGGCAAACAAACCCAGAGTATCTTCCCATTTTTTATCGGCATCCTGTGATGAGTAGTAATGGTCACCAAGCATTAAGCATAATCGTGCATAACTTAACACCGAGCGATAACTGCCGTTGCTCAATGATTGCAATGCATGGGTTTCACACGCGAGTAACCGTTGAGCCCATTTTTTAATTTGCTTTATCCAAGGTTTTGAAGCGCTTATCAGCCCATTCGGAAAATTAAAGCATTGCTCTACGCGCTGTCGGTATTCGACTTCATCATAGTTGTTTTCGTAACCCCATTGTTGGGTAATTCGACGTAGAACATCATCAATATTAGGACAGTACTCTGCCCGCATGTCCGCATCTTTGTTTAGCGGCAAGCGGTGGTGTGAAACGATTAACCACGCCACCAATTTTGCTATCGGCGGCAAATCGGCTAACGGTTTTAGTTCCCGCATTGTTGCAATCGCTTTTATCTTGGCTTCATCAATGTCGCCGTTTACTAAAGCTTCGAGCCAACCTCTATCATCCAGCTCACCACTGTTCTCTAGATGAATTTGAATCAGTGCATTCAGTAATAGACACGAAATCCATTCGTGCCGAATAGGGTCACCCTTAGATCCGACTTTATTCTTAGGGTTTAACTTTTCCTGAAAAAGCTGACTCGCTTTTCCCCAGTCGTGCAAGAGAGCGGCAACAGCTACTAAGGCTTTAATTAGAGGTAAATACGTCCAATCATTTTCAATATGAGAATTCATCAAATTTCGTTTGGTTGTATTCACAGGCACAACACCCTGCTCATTAAATCTATTTCTATTACCCACCACCCAAACCAATTCCGACCTGGCCCGACTGCGTATCCAATGACAACCCACTGCCGTACTTTTACTGGCGGTTTTCCGTAGCAGCTTTTTCACTGCCAGTAATCCTTCCTGTGTAATCACCGTCTGCCAAGCGTTATCACCAATGCGATCCGCAAAGGCATCCAGCACCCGCCGGGTTCTGGCAAGTGCTTTCTTTTCGCATTGGGAGACAAAAGTGACCATCATGGGCTGTCCACCTTTTTCCGGTTTTCAGTCGTAACATATCTTTGCAGCCGGCTGGCGGGCTTGCCCGGCTGGGTCAGCTGGAGCAGGCCCTGATCGATAAGCGGTTTCAGTATCTCCGTGCGGAAGTGCTCGCGGTCTTTCAGGCCGGTGTACGTCATGATTTCCGTCATCGATCTTGGCTGGCTGCAAAATTCAAGGATATTTCGGTTCCTGACTTCCGGGGTGAGGGGCACGTTGATTTTGAATATGTCTCCTTCGATCAATTCTGCCTGGGCGCCGTCGTAAAGCGAACTGTATTTAAACAATCCCAGATTAGTATGAATGGACTCGTTGTGCTCTCTGATTGTTCTTTTTTCACTACGGCTTATCATTTTATTTGTCCTTGTCCCAAATAAACCCAATCTGCTTTTTTTGTTTTGGTTCAGGAGGAATCATTAATTGGCGGATGGCGTCGAATATCACTTTGAATTGTTCATCATAGCGCTGTTCCAGTTGATCCAACCTTGCCGCCAGTTCCGAGTTTTCCGTAAGCATCTGCCGCAGCTGAACAAAGGCTCGCATGATTTCGATATTGACCTGCACAGCCTCCTTACTGCGCAGCACACTGGAGAGCATTGCAACACCCTGCTCTGTGAACGCATACGGCGGTGTTCGTCTTCCTCCCCAACTTGAGGTCACAGTTTGTGACCTCAAGTTGTTAAACTCTTGATTTGTAAGTGAAATCATAAAATCTTCGGGGAAGCGTTTGATGTTGCGTTTAACGGCCTGCAAAAGCACTTTAGTTTCCACGCCATAAAGTTCAGCTAGGGTATTGTCCAGCAAGACTTTGTGGCCACGTATGATCAGGATACGTTGTTGTATCACCATCAAAGCCGTCATCCTTGAGACTCCCAATCCGTTTTCAGGGCGATGTCCTTCACCTGGTTGAACATGAATTCCAGCGCCTTGTGGTCGGTGAAGGCCTGCAGGCACTGCTGGCGGAATTCCTGTTCCGTGGCGTTCTCACCAGCACAGATAAATGCCCAGGGCAGGATGAGGGCGTCCTTGACCAGGTCCGCCACGTCAAAAACCAGGGCGCCACGCCGGGTCTTGCCGTGCATCACGGCGAAGCCGTGAGGGATGCCCAGTACCCACAGCGTGGTGGCTGCCAGTCCATAGGCCAGGTAGTTACCGTGATTGAGGAAGCTATTGGCCAGATCCACCGCCGCGCGCTCGCGTACGAAATTCGTTTGTTTGGTGCGTTGAGCGGCGGCCTTGTACAGCCGTTTGGTGAGCTCCGCTTCGATCTGTAACAATTTGCCCACCCTGGGCGCCTGCTCGATCCCGCCGCCTCCTTTTTGCAGGGCGGCGTGGATGTCATCATCGCCGGCATTGAAGCCAGCCGCCAGCAGATCGCGGTCTTTTGACCACACCTTGCGGAGAAACTCGATACGCGCGCTCTGAAAGACCCTGGCCGCTTGCAGGCGTTTCTGGTCATCAAACCAGAATTGCATCCAGCCTTGAACGTATTCTGTGGGCCGGTATTCGCTCTGGGGATTCAGCCATTCGATCTCATTCGCCATGAGCAGGGGCGTTGCACCGCCGCCGCAGAACCCCACCAGCACACCGGCCTGGGCCAGCATACGCATGGCGGCCTGGGTGATGGAGGTGCCGGTGCCCAGTAACAGGCAGGTAGTGTTGGCGATGGGGATGTTCCAGTATTGGTTCTCGTTTTTCGCTTCCGTGAGATAGAGCACCCGGCCATCTTTTTGCATGACGCGGCATTTTTCCAGGTAGTAAATATTGGCCCGTTTGGAATGCAGTATGGATTTAAGGTCAGTAAGCTGCTCCATAATTATCCGCTCTCACACTCCAGGCGACGATACTCTGCGGCATAGCTGGCCAGTTCGTGCATTACACTAACTGTCACAATTGCCCCCCAATGCCCGTTCCAGCGCCGCCACCTCACCCTTGTGCTGCGCCACGATTCCCTCGTTGTCTTCCCCTAACAGGGAGCCGACAGGAAGCAATACCAGGAATACGCCAATGGCATCTCCAGTAGCGGCGCGGTTCTGTTGACGCTCGGCCTCCCGCAGGGCGGTGCGCCTTTCAGTGAGCAGGGTGCTGGTTTCGCTGCAGCTCAACTCGGCATAGTCCGCCGACGACACGTTGGTCGGAGCGATAGCGTCCGGGCGGCTGGCGCAGGCGGCCAGAATTGTCATCAAACAAATAGTCACGGTAGTTATTATGGTTCGGTTTTTCATGGTTGTACCCTTGATTAATAGAAGCTTGTATTAATAGAAGCTTGCCAAGTCTAGGTGAGCTCAGGCTCAAAACCTGAGCATCAGGGTGAATCCGCGACTTCTTCTAATACATCTTTAAGGGTTGTGAAGCTAAAATCGTCCCGATGGCTCTTGGTACTGCGATTATTATTTTTTCCCGGTAAGCAGCTCTTGTGGGAATCTTTACGGCTGGGATCCAGTACCGCCCAACTGTTCTGTGTAGATAGCTAATCACTGCGATACATCGCAACCATTTTGTGAAGTTTTTCCAGCACCAGCCGCTTTAGGCTGTCCGGGGCTACCACACGGGCATCTGGCCCAAATTTAAGGATGTCCCGCAGCAACTCTTCCGGTTGCCCGTAGGGAATGATGAGTTCCCAGCCGCCTTCGGGTAACAACCTGCTCTCCTGTTGTGGATGCCATAATTCATCTGCTACCCAGCGTGCTGCATGGTCGCTGAAATGAATCACCGCACGTTCAGTAGCTGTCCCGGCGAAAATGCCGTAAGTCGCGGTGACGTGGGAATCCAGCTCCTGGTCGGGAACTTCGATGGCCCGTTCGCCGGTTCGGGCGAGGTTCATACGGTCCAGGGAAAACGTACGCAGGCCTTGCCGGTGATGGCACCAGGCGTCGAGGTACCAGTTATCGCGGTAGTAAACCAGCCTCTGGGGTGAGACCCAACGATCGGTAAGTTCTTCTTTGGAGCGGCTGCTGTATTGGATGCGTAGCTGGCGGCGGTCCAACAGTGCCCGGGCTATGGTCTGAAACTGCGTGAAGTCCACTTCCCGCGGCGCCATGGCCAGAATGCGGACGCGTTCAAAAACCTCCGCGCCACCCAATTGCCGGTGCTTGACCAATGACTCGAGGCGGTTACGCAGTGGCGCCAATTGTGCTTCAAAGATGCCAGGTTTGAGGCTACTCAGAAGGCGATGCGAGACCAGCAGGGCATGGATTTCGGCGGCAGTGAACCAGAAGCCGGGCAGTTGAAAATTGTCAGTTTGGTCGCGGTCGAGGATATAGCCCTGACGCCCATTGTCGTATTCGATAGGCCACCCGTAGAAGTCACGGCATTGCCTGATCTGGCGCGTCAAGGTGGCACGACTGCATTCCAGCTGTTTCTCTAAATCACTCCGCGATATCGGAGTACGGCGATTGTCCAGGATGCGGTGCAGTTTGAAAAGCCGGTCAAATTTGTCCAGGGAAAACCTCGTTCTCGATAGCGGCCGCTGAACAAAACCCGGACCTTAGCTCTACGACCCTGATAGTCGGTCCATGTGCACGCGCATTCCCAGCAGTATAGCGGGTATTCCGGCCGATAAACAATAGCTCGGGGGTAGGGTTTTCAGGTGTGATGAAAATTGGGTAATCCGGAGTCGACAGGCCTTGTTGGGCGATCTTGGTTTTCTCGGGCACTTCCACCACGAGGGGCGGCTCGCTGACACTGTATTCCAGTTATTCATGCCTGGAGTAAAACACAATGCCCCGACCTTTCAGCAGCTCAAGCTGACTATGGATGATTGGTATAACTTGGGGTCAGAGTAAATATCCAGTACTGGATATTTACTCTGACCCCAAGTTAACCCCAAGTTATCAACCTAACCGCAGGGACAGGAAGGGCTCTATCTGCGTTAATGTACTGACTAAGCCAATGCTCAATACTACTTTCCAAGGTGCTAGCTGCCATTTTGCCAGCAATAAAAATCCCGTGAGTGCTAAGGCAAAGTCTAGAGGATTGAAGATGGCGTTGGTCCCAACAGGGTTATATAAAGCGCTGGCTAAAATACCGACTACAGCGGCGTTGGTACCGCTCACCATTGCACGGGCCCTTCGGTTTCTTTGCAATGTATTCCAAAAGGGAATCGCTGCCACCAGTAGCAGAAACCCGGGTAGGAATACAGCGAACAGAGCGAGGGCTGCCCCGGCGAGTCCATTGGGTTCGGCTTCCAGCAATGTCCCCAGATAGGCAGAGAATGTAAACAGCGGACCGGGGATGGCCTGTGCCGCTCCGTAGCCGCTTAGAAAGATATCGCTGCTCAACCATCCAGTTTGCACAATTTCCGCTTCGAGCAGTGGCAATACTACATGGCCACCGCCGAAAACAAGTGAGCCGGAACGATAAAAGGCATCCGCTACCGCCAGCGCTTGGATATTCAATACCGAACTCAATAGCGGCAAGCCTATAAGCAGCAGCAGAAACAGCACGAATGAGCCAAGAGCAAAGGTGCGCGAAACGGGGAATTCAAATGGATCTGCTGGTTGCACATTGTCTGTTTGACACCAGTACAGCCCAGCCAATGATCCAACCATAATAGAAGTTAACTGCGCCGCCGTACCGCCAAAGGTCACTATGATCAGAGCGGAGCAAACCGCTATGGTGACGCGCTGGCGGTCTGGACAAAGTTTAATTGCCATGCCCCAAGCCGCGTGGGCGACAACAGCCACGGCGACGATCTTCAGGCCGTGCACCATGGCGCTACCGAACGGTCCATCGAAGCTTGCGGCACCCTGAGCAAACAGTATAAGTAGTATGGCGGAGGGCAGTGTAAAGGCGACCCAGGCGATGAGCGCTCCAGCCGCGCCGCCTCTTTGTAATCCCAAGGCGAAACCTACCTGGCTACTCGCCGGGCCGGGGAGAATTTGGCACATGGCAACCAGTTCGGCGTAGGACTTTTCACTTAACCAGCGACGTCGGATTACCAATTCATTATGGAAGTAGCCCAGATGGGCAATTGGACCACCGAAAGAGGTGAGACCCAGAATCAAAAAGGTTTTAAATACCTCCTTTAATGTGCCTCGATGGGAGTTTTTGCTGTTCACAACAATACCTCGAAATTTTCTGACCCGCGCAAACCGTCCGCTATGAACATAGACTACTTGATTGCTCGTGTTTTTCTTTTTACAGGTGATTTGCCTGGTTTTTTGATTGCATGCATTTCTCCAAATAGTTCCGCTACCTGGTGATGGGCATTCTTAATCGCAGTTTTGCCCTTGGCTGTGGCGCGATAGTAGCGCCGCATGGTGCGAGTTAAACGTTGCTCTCGTGCTCTGAGGTATCCGCGCTCCTCCAGCCTGTGCAGCATAGGGTACAAAGTGCCCCGGCCGATGCGATAGCCGTGCTCTCGCAATTCACCAAGCATCCACTGGCCGTATACTTCTTCCCTGGCTGCGTGGTGTAAAATATGCAGCGGGATCAAGCCCGCCAGTAGTTGGTTCGTCATGTTACCTGGAATCCCTCCCATTCGGCAGCAGCTGCTGTTACCTTCGGAATCGAAAAACGATATTGCCACGGTGATCATCGATACAAGCAATTACGCTAGCTGCTATCGAGTTTGTCAACCTTGATAGGACAAGGTTATCATTATCGAAATACGATTCTGTCAGATTATTAATCGTCAGAAGAGCGATAGGCGACCAGAATTTTACCAGCAATGCTGAAACCGAGATGACCAGTTGCCGACTAACGCAGCACATTTTCGAATAGGGCCTGGCAAGCCCGCCAGGATACCGAGTGGAGCCAAGGATTCCGGGGCCTGATTCCTTGATAATTCTCGCGCTGACCAGACGCAGATCATCGCCACTGCACGCCATTGTGCTGCGCAATTGTCTCCGGTTCAAAATTGGGCGGCAAACTGGTCTCTTGTAATGAGATAGGCCTTTCTGATCTAAAAAATATGGATAAGCCTCAGTGCTCTTTACGGATTCACCCGAGCATCGTTTGTACGCCCATGTCATAAGTATTTACTCCGGCCTATTGATAGCTGTATTGTTACTCAAGTTCGGGCCAATTGAAGGGCGCCACTTATCGCGAAACAGATCGCGAAATAGAAGGTCACTTCCCATAAACGGATCCCATAAACGGATCCCATAAACGGATCCCATAAACGGATCCTGTAAACGGAGGTGCTCTAAAGTAATTATTATGGCGCTTACGCCGAGGTTGTTATGAAGTTCCCAATTAAATTTTATAAAGTAACTCGCGGCATTGGTCTGCTGTTGCTTATGCTTTCCTGCAAGCTAGCTCTAGGTGCTGAAACTGAGTTGCGATTAGAGGCACAGGCATTGTTCGGGACTATTGATCCGGTGACGTCAGAAGAAATGAACGCCCCGAAGATCGCGCTTGGTCGTGCCCTGTTTTGGGATGAGAGTCTGTCCGTTAATAAAGAAACTGCGTGTGCCAGTTGTCATCTGGCGGGAGACTGGGGTGCCGACCGCAGGGAGCGTTCCCTCGATGCGCGTGGCAAGCTCACTCGCCGCCATTCGCAGTCGGTGTTTAATACCCAGGCAGCCGTGGCCGGTCTGCGCTGGTTGGCTGATCGGCCTTCGGGGGCGGCACAGGCCACAGGTTCAGTGACCGGCTCCATGGGATTCGCCGAACGGGAAGATCTTATTGCCGCGCTGCGGCTGGGAAATTACGAATCACACTTTGAGACCGTTTTTGCAGAACAATCGCAGCCGCTCACGGTTGCTAACTATGCACAAGCGCTTCAGGCCTACCAGGAGTCTCTGCGCACACCCGCGGCCCTCGATCGCTGGCTAAGTGGTGATGACCAGGCATTAACAGCACAACAGCGGCGAGGTATGCGGCGCTTTATCGATACCGGCTGTGCCGCTTGTCATGATGGTGCGCTGCTTGGCGGTAATCGTCTGGCTAAGTTCGGTGTACTGTCCAACTATCGAGCGCTGACCGGATCGGATGCAGGTGATACGGGGCAAATGTTGGCGACGGGGAATGAAGTCGACCGAGATCTGTTTAGGATACAGCCGCTGCGCAACGTGGCACAGACGGCGCCTTATTTTCACGATGGGTCTGTTGCGACGCTTGCAGAGGCGGTGAATATTATGGCGCAGGTGCAGCTAGGCCAGCAGCTGAGTTCCGCTGAGGTCGCCGAGATCGTAGCATTCCTCCACACTTTGAGCGGGGAAGTACCACTGCATTTCAGTGCGCCCTGAAACACTCGTAAGGGTTTAGGTTATCAGTTTCTTGCTACTTTGCTGGCCTTTGCTCGTGCCGTGGCCGGGCCGGGTGTTACGGGCTGGGCTAACACTGCACGCCGCCTGCAATAAAAGGACGCCTGCAATAAAAGGACGCCTGAATTAAAAGAGAGTATTGACCCCTTGGCACTCTGATAAAGCCTTCATATTAGAAGAGTAATAAGTGCTAACAAGTCAGCAGAGCAGGGTGCATCCCGGCTAAGCTGAACTCTAGTACCGGCAGGCGCCATGACCCAAACATCCCAAGGCTATACAGCTCGCAGTGGATTCGCGCTGTCGCGCAGCTAACTGTGTGCTAAGTCTCTGGTCGAACTGCCGCGTGGGCTTGTCGAACCCCAGTTGCTACTGCATTTATTTTCTAAGCCCGCAATTCCACCTTGACCCATCTCTCCAGTTTGACTACAGTACCGCCAACTGCGTCAGGTGCCAATCGCTGGAAGCAATTCCACATTGGGTAAACGGGAAGTTTGGTGAGAATCCAACACTGCCCCCGCAACGGTAAGTTTGTTCGGTTATGTTTTTTTCGAGCAAGCGAGTCCGATACCGGCCTGAAACAGACTACGTCATTGCCATGCAGTGATATTTACGATGCAGCGGAGGGCTCATCGGTAGTCGGTTTCTTGCCGTTTTTTCTGCTTTGGCATCTTACCCTCTACTTCTTGTCTCTCCCTCATGAAATTGTATTTTCATCGAGGATATTTCAAATGAAACTAGTAACAAACACATCGCTTGTGTTGGGTGTTTGTCTGAGTGCGTCTGCCTTGCAGGCCCAGACTCCCCGCGAAGCAACCCCTGAAGAAATCATCGTGGCGGCCAATCGAATCGAGCAGCCCATCGCTAGTGTTTTGGCGGCAACTACCGTGATCAACAAGGATTCCATCCGGCGGTCGTCGGCACAGAATCTTGCCGAGCTGCTCGCTGGCGTACCGGGCATGCAATTCTCGCCTGCAGGCGGGCAGGGTGGACAGACTAGTCTGTTCCTGCGTGGTACTGAATCGGATCACACTCTTATTCTGGTGGATGGCGTGCAGATGACAACAAGCACCGGCCCGGCGGGAAGGCTGGAGTTCATTCCTCTTGACCAGATCGAGCGTATCGAGATCGTGCGGGGGCCGCGCTCCAGCATCTACGGCTCGGAGGCCATTGGGGGTGTGTTGAATATCATTACCAAGCCGCAGGTTCGAGAGGACTTTGCCGGTTCTGTGAAATTGATGGCGGGGACGCAGAGTAGCAGTAATGCGAATATGGGTCTGCAGGGACGATTTGGCAAGACCTCGCTGTCCCTGAATGCCTCGCACAGTGAGACGGATGGAATTGATTTTAGCGAGCGCGGCAGTTCAGATGACGATGGTTATGAAAACGATTCCTTCTCTGCCTCGCTTTCGCATCGGTTTAGCGAGCGATTCAGCTTGTCCTCGACTATCGCCAGCTTCGATGCCGAGTCTGACTACGACGATGGTGTGGTAAACACCACGAGTCAACAATTCAGCACGACTCTGTCCGCGGTGCTCACGGATAGTTGGGATTCGAGCCTGGTGCTTGAACAGTTCGAGGAAGACAATAGCGATAATGGCGCCTTCGGACTAACCAATAGCAGTACCGAGAATAGAAAACTTAGCTGGCAGAATGGGTATTCGTTCGCTGCTAACAGTACCTTCTCATTCGGCATCGATCATCAGCAGCAGGAGCTGCGTTACGCGACCTTCGGTGCCTCGCAGACGGAAACATCGCGGGATAACGATGGCATCTATGGAGTATTTATTCACGATAGCGCGCCGCTGGATTTCACTTTATCACTGCGCAATGATGATAATGAGCGGTTCGGCAATCACAGCACCGGCAGCGTGGCTCTCGGCCGTGATTTCTCCGAATCCGTGCGCGCCTGGGTGAGCTACGGCACGGCCTTCAAGGCGCCAAATCTAATCGATCTGTATGTGGATTTTCCATCTTTTTTCTTTTTTGCCAATCCGGATCTCGAACCTGAGACCGCCGAGAGTTTAGAGCTGAGCCTGCAGGCGGATGCTTTGGGTGCAAGCTGGCAATTGAATGTATTTCGCAACGATATCGATAACTTGATCGCAAGCGATGCGAGCTTCACCTCGCTGGCGAATATTCAGAAGGCGCGCATCGACGGCTTGGAGGCGACTGTGGGCACAACATTTGCTGGATGGCAGTTGGATGCTGCGCTGACTCTGCTAGAGCATGAGAACCGTAGCACCGGAGTTAAACTGTTGCGACGTCCGGAGCAGACTCTCGCACTGAATATAGGCAGAAGGTTTGGTGCCTTGGATCTGACGGTCAATCTATTGGCGCAAAACGAGCACCTGGACGTCGACCCGATCAACTTTGGTACGTCGCAGGTGGGTGGCTACGGTGTTGTAAACCTCATCGCCGGTTATCAACTGAGTGAGGATTTCGAGCTGCGTCTGCGCATCGGCAATGCGCTGAATAAGGACTATCAGATCGTGGACGGTTTCAATACACAGGATCGTACCGCTCAGCTTTCGCTGAACTATCAATTCTAGGCAGCAATTCTAGGAGCGCCGCATGTTTAAACAACTACTCTTGCATAGGGAAGTCTTGTTTCTCTTATTGCTGGTTGTCATCAGCACGGTACTGCCGCATCCGGCAAACGTCACTCCCATAGGCGCCCTTGGTCTGTTCGCAGGGACCTATGTGCGTAAGCAGGGCTTTCTGTTGTTGCCGGTGGCGGCTGCCCTGTTGGCCGATTTAAGCACGGTTGGAGTCTACAGCGTTTTGATCATGTTTTTTGTCTACACGGGGCATTTGGTTTCGGCGCTATGTGGCCGCTATCTGGTGCGCGATCGGGCTCTTGTTACGCACCTGCCGGTCGCCGTGATAGCTGCCTCCGTCGGCTTTTATCTGGTTTCGAACCTTGGCGCCTGGTGGGTCTATCAGGCACATACCTGGGCCGGATTAGTCGAATGCTATACGCTGGGACTGCCTTATCTGCTGCGTACATTTTTTGGCAACGTGCTGTATTGCGCCTTGTTCTTCGGTGTATTTGAGTTGCTGCAGCAATTTCTGGCCAGAAATCATCATCGCGAGCGCGCCTGATATCCGTATCGCCTCCCTGCTGCCCAGCGCGACAGAGATTCTCTGCGCGCTGGGCTTGCAGGAGAATCTGGTTGGTGTCAGCCATGAGTGTGACTATCCGCCCGGCGTTGCCGCTTTGCCTGCCGTTACGCACACCGCCATTGCGAAGGGGCTACAGAGCAGGGCAATCGACGAGCAGGTGCGCGAGCTGTTAACCCGTGATGCCGCGCTCTATCATCTGAATGTGGATGTACTGCAATCGTTGCGGCCAACTCATATCGTTACGCAGGCGCTCTGTGATGTGTGCGCCGTTTCTGCAGCGGAGGTGGAAGAGGTCGCGTGTCGACTGCCGGGCAATCCGCAGATTATTAATCTCGAACCCATGAGTTTGCAGCAGGTGTTCGATACGTTTAGCGTGATCGGCGCGGCAACGCAGCGCGAGGCGAAGGCACGAGAAGTGCTGCATGCCCTGCAATCACGAGTCGATGCGGTGGTAGCCCGAGCGGCGACGCTTAAAAACGCGGAGAAGCCGCGGGTAGCTATGCTGGAATGGATCGACCCGCTGTTCAATGCAGGGCACTGGACGCCAGAACTGGTTGCGATGGCCGGCGGCATAGATTGCTTGGGCAACCTGAAGCAACCGTCAGTCTGCCTGAATGCTGACGCCCTGATAGCGGCACGGCCAGATGTGATATTTATCGCCCTGTGTGGCTTCGACTTAGCGCGCACCGAACAAGACCTGCCTTTGTTAGAAAGTCTGCCCGGTTGGAACCAGCTACCTTGTGTTAGTAACGGGCGGGTCTACTATGTCGACGGTAATGCCTACTTCAGCCGCGCTGGGCCACGGCTGGTTGAGAGTCTGGAGATTTTAGCCCATGCCTTACATCCTCAGTTACATCCGCTTTCACAAGGCGGGCAGGCGGCCAGCAATTGGGGGTAGGATTAATTCCTTTGTCTTCGATGCGGCGTGAAGATAGAGCTTGATATTGTTCTGGATTCCTCCCATTGTAATGGCGCGAAAATAAGCCCGGTGTTATGCCCGAATTCTGGAGGATCTACTATGTTGAAAATCATGCGCAATTGCTTGGTCGCTGGTCTGTTGCTTATTATTACTGCCTGTGCAGCCGGCGGTGGCAATCCCTTTGTCGGCACCTGGGACACGGTGGCAACCAGCCCACTGGGCGATCAGGCGGCCGTGTGGATAATCGCCGCTGACGGCAGCGGAGTGATGTCTACCGAATTGGGTGACCAGACTGTTGATGGCATCCTCGTGAATGGTAATAGCGTCAGCTTCGACCTGGTCATAGACGGCGGTGGTCAATCTATAGCTTTGAGTTTTAGCGGCGTCGTGACGAGCGATACGTTAACGGGAGCGTTTGACAGTGACTTTGGAGAGTTTGCCGTAAGCGGTGCGCGCCGCTAGCGAAAACCACTACAAGTGCACAAAAGCGTTGCTGAGTCCTCGCACCCTGTCGCGCCTTCTTACTATTTCCGGCCGAAGTCCGATCGCAAGCTTTGGATTTTACGGCTCAGTCCCGTGTCGATGCGTTAGTTGGATTTCGCCTGGCAGGCGCTGATTGAAATCTGAATAAAGACGATATCCAGAATACTCTTATCAAAAAAAGTATCGATTGCTAATGTGCGGGAAGTCTCTTTGTGGTTAGACTGAATGCTTAGACTGAATGCTTAGACTGAATGCTTAGACTGAATGCTTAGACTGATTAAAAATAACAATAGAGGCAATGCCATGATGAGTTTCAGATACCTGTTAGTGATGCTGCTGTTTCTGTCAGTAGAAGTCGGCGCACAAACCGCCGGGGCGCCGTTAGCACCGGAGGACAGGGCCGTAGACATGTCGCTGGCCGATTTAGAGGCGGCCGCTCAGCACCTGAAAGAGGCAGGAATTGCCACCAGGCGTATGCTTGAGGGGGGCATCTTCAGTATCAATGTGCGCCATATCGAGGGTGCCGAGACGGCACTGCAACACGGCCGTATCAGCGAAGTCTGGGTAATCAGAGAGGGCACGGGTATCGTCGCCACCGGCGGCGAATTGGTCGATCGGGAGGCCGGGTCCGCTCCCGGTGAATACCGAGGTAGCGCGATTCGTGGCGGCCATGAGCGTCTGATCAAGGCCGGTGATGTAATCTTCGTCCCGCCCGGAATACCGCACGGCATCAAGCAGACCGATTCGCTGGTGTATCTCAATATTCGATTCGAATTAAGGGATGAGGACTAGAGTACTCATGGCACTGAAACTGATTCGGGGGCAATCTGTCTTCGCACTGCTGTTTCTCCTCTTTTGCAGTGCGCTCGGCACGGCGGCCGAGATCGATGAGGCGGCTGTCCGACTCGCCATGGCGAAAGACGGCCGATTGCAAGCGGACATTATCCGCGACGACCGCAGTCGGCCTGAGGCTGTAATTCCTCTGCTGCATTTACAATCTGGCGATAGCGTCGTCGACATTTTTGGCAGTGGCGGTTACTACAGTGAATTGTTGGCCAGTGTAGTAGGGCGCGATGGCGAAATCTGGCTACACAACAACGATGGCTTCGAGGCCTGGGGCATTAATGGATTGAACGATCGCTTCGCTAACCGCGATCCGGGTAATATCATCCGGCATACGCGCAGCGGCATTAATCTCGATCTAGGTGCTGAGACCATGGATGGGGCAATAATTGTCATGGCCTTACACGACATCTATGTCACACCTAAGCGTTACAACGGCGAGGAATATGTCCCGGTGGGCAGGCCGGCGAATGCGAATTATTTTCTCGAGCAGATCTATCAGGCGTTGAAACCCGGCGCGCGTTTCGTCGTGGTGGAGCACGCAGGTGATGCAAGCATGGACAGCGAAGCGGTGTTCGATCTGCATCGTATGGTGGAGTCCTTCGCACGCAGCGAAGTGGAGAGTGTCGGCTTCGTCCTCAAAGAGAGTTCTGATGCGCTGCGAAATTCCGCAGACGATCGTTCCATGATCGTCTTCGATTCCGATGTGCAAGGGAAAACTGACCGCTTCGTATTAAGTTTCCAAAAACCAGCGAATAAATCACGCTAGACTTCAACTGCCTCGTTCTTTATGCTTCAACTACTTATGAAAAATACAATTCTACTATCTATTACCTCGGTACTTGCTCTGGTCTGTTCGTTAGATGTCATGGCACAGGGCAATATCGCCCCTTCAGACACCGTGCCGCAGTCGGTGCGCGACATGATTCTGCGCAGTCAGGCTGGTACTCAATACGAACAGACGGCGCGGGTGCAAATGGACGTGCAGTATGGCGAGTTCCTGCAGTCGCTGGCAACTCAGCCAAACAAGCGCTATCAGGTCGAAGATGTGTTGGTGGAAATATTGCAAGAGCGCGCCGAGTTGAGTGACAGGGTGGCTCGCAGCGAAGCCACTCCTGACGAGTTAAAGGCAATTAGCGGCTACGGGTATGTCCGTGCGCGCATAGCGCCTCTGCTTTCGGCAGCGGAGATCGCAGTGATCGATGCGCAGCGCAACGGTCCGACCGATGAGCAGTTAAAGGATGGCTATGCCGATGAATTGTCGCGCACCACGGGCAGCCTGACCGAGAATGACAAAGACCTGGTTCTCGAAACTATCGTTAAGCATATTCGCATGTCGCAGGATGACGGCGGTAATATGAATGCGCAGAGCGTCGATGATCTGATTCAGAAGCAGAGTGCTTCTTTTATGCATGCCAGAATGGAGATGGACACGCTGTTCGATGCGCAGAAGCTGGAACAGGTCGATCAGTTCATGGGCCGTCTGCACAACAATCTCTACCGCAATCGGAACATGTCGGATGCGCAATAGCGAAGTCGAACAATAGACACAAGGGGAGAACGGCAATGCAGATTAAGGTATTTGTATCAATCCTGGTAAGTTGTTTCGTTCTGTTAAACACTCCAGCCAGTGCGCAGCCCGAAGGTTGGACTAAACCCTATCCCGCGTTCAAGGTAATCGGTAATCTGTACGGCGTAGGCACCTACGATCTGAGTGTGTTCCTGATTACCACCGATGCCGGACACATCTTGATCAACACCGGCCTGGAAGAATCTACCGCATTGATTCGAGAGAATATGGCTACGTTGGGCTATCGCCTGGAGGACATAGCGATTCTGCTTACGATGCAGGCGCATTGGGATCACACCGCGGCGATGAGTGAGATCAAGCAGATCGCCGATGCAGAAGTTTGGGCGACCGCGAAGGATGCGCGCGTTCTCGAAGATGGTGGTTTTAGCGATGCGCATTTCGGCGGTGAGGTAACGTTCAAACCGGTGGAAGTTGAACGTATCTTGGTAGAGGGCGATGTTATCGAGCTCGGTGATGTCAAACTCACTGTCTATGAACATCCCGGTCACACCGAGGGCAGTTCCAGCTACTCGATGCAGATCACCGAAGGCGGTGTCGAATACGACGTAGTTATCGCCAATATGGGAACGATCAATGCCGGCAAGCAACTTGAAGTCGACCCCACCTATGTTGGCGTGTCAGAAGATTTCGCCTCCACCTATCGACGTCAGAAGCAGATGGATGTCGATGTTTGGGTTTCCGCCCATGGCAGTCAATATGGGCTGCACGACAAATATGAACCAGGGCAGGCTTACAGTCCCGAGACGTTTGTCGACCCGGAGGGTTTTGTCGCGGCTGTTGAGCGCCTGGAACAAATCTATCGCGCCCAGTTGGTCGAAGAACGTCGTCAGTAGCTGAACCGGTCTGATCGGCAATGCGGCAATGCGGCAATGGTCGATGACCTTGTGGCAGCAGATCTGTATTTCCTCTCGTCAGGCTCGGTTCATCTGTAGTTTTTTGTGACACGGCTTCCAAGTCGTTGCTTGTCTTTCTCTTTAAGCCATTAATATTAATAAGGTTTTAATGCGGCTGTCGCAGTCGACGTCAGCTGGCATGAGACATTATGTCGCATAGGCTTCGGCCATCTTATAAAATAGCCTTCCTTAAACAGAACTGCTCCTGACCGTTTGTTGGGATTCGCTGGAGAACACTATGCGGAATTTCTCATTGCTATCACGATTCGCTCTTATTGGGCTGAGCGCCGCCGTGTTGTTGCGCCCCAATATTGTGCTGGCCGATAGCCCTGTCCTGAACGAGTTATTCCCCGAGTTAGTGAATCTGTTGTATGCCCATGATGTTTTGCATGCGCGTGCCTTCGAGGAGATCGAGGCAACTAACGATTCTCCTGGGGCGGCAATTGGCAAGCGACTGCTGGTAGAGCAACTGGAAGAGTTAGCGCAGGCATCGGCATCGCACTATCACTCTGCCGGTGATCACCTTGCCATGTTGGGGCCGCACCGAGTGTTCGAGAGCAGGGCCGTGCCTGGGATCATCGTCACCATCAATCGTCAGCAAACCGCCGAGCAGGCCGCTGATGCCCTGGCCGAAAGCGGTACCTTGCCGCCGGTTGCGATTCAGACGCTGAAGCGTGGCCGCGAATTCGTCGAAGAGCTGTTGGAAATTTATTTGGACGATGGCATCGATGACAAGAAAATTGCCATCGATGCCGCCGTGCAACGTTATTTAAGCATCGATGAGCATTCGGTGGCGGCCATGCCAAAATCCGATGAGCTACTCTCTGATCATCCCTATGCCTATGCCTATCGCGTCGGATTCCCGCAGCTCAGCGGTCTGACCTGGGCCTCGCAGTGGTTGAAGATTGCAACATTGGAAGTAGTGGCAACGGCACCGGATCAGGAGGCGAAGATCCGTGACGTGTCCAATGTATTACAGTACTACAAGGAGAAGACGACTCGCCTGCACGGCAGCCTGGTCTCTCTGCCCTCTGACATTCCAACCATTCCTGTTATTGCGCCGAATTTCTACACATTCCATCCCGAGGCATCTGCCATCGTGGATAATATTGAGGCGTTGAAGGTTGTGATAGGAGATGCCCTGGCCTACCCGGACCTCGTGGCTCGTTCCGAAATCATCGAGTCGATGGTGGCTGACTACACTAACAAGACCGACTACCTGTTCGACCATCGCGACTATTTGATTTCTGTCCTGCGTGGCGGCATCTACAACGCCGGCGGTCCGGCCAGGGGTGGCATGGACAGACCCGATCGAAATTATTCCAGAGAACTTCAGGAAAACCCGCATATCAGCAAGTTCCCCATGGCGCAATAAGCGTGGAAGTTTCGGTTCAGCTGTAATGTGACATGTAACGAGCAAAGGATAATCGCAGTGATCGTAATAAGAAGTGTAGCCACCCTTGCCCTGGCTTTAGGTACAAGCGTGTTAATGACCCAGGCCTTTGGGGCATTGGATAGAGTGGGCGATTTTGCGCTGCTGGATCAACGCGGCGAGTTTCATCAGATCAGTCGCTATCAACACCGTAAGGCGGTTGTGATGATGGCCTTTCACCCGAGCTGTAACTCGCTAACAGACAGCGTGGGCTTGCTGTCCGATCTCAGCGACAAATACGCGGGGCAGGATGTGGAGTTTCTCCTGCTCGATGCATCGGGTGCAGACCGTGCGCAGGCAGTTGGCTGGGACATGCCCTTGCCGTTGCTCAGCGATGCGGCGCAGCTGGTTACCGCTGCATTAAAGATACAGCAGGGTGGTGAGGTTCTAATCTTTAACCCGGAACGCCTGTCCTTGTTCTATCGCGGCGGCGCCAACGAATCCGTGGACGAGACGCTACAGACGGTGCTCACGGGGAGTATTCGCGATACCGTAAAGAACGAAGTATCCGGCTGCGCCATCGACTTTCCGGCCCGGGATAAACTATTGGCGAATCCGCCGGACTACTCGACAGAAGTCGCTCCAATCATCGTTGATAACTGCTCCGAGTGTCACCGCTGGGGTGGGGCCGGCCCTTTCGCGCTAGACAGCTATACCTCACTGCTGGGTTGGTCGCCGATGATTCGTGAGGTGCTATTGAACAAGCGTATGCCTCCAATGCAGGTCGACCCTGCTATTGGACACACAGGTAGCGCACAATATCTTTCCGCGGAAACGCTGCAAACATTGGTGCATTGGATGGATGCGGGAGCGCCGCGTGGCGAAAATCCTGTCGATCCATTAGAGCTGGTTCCTACCCAGAAGGTGTTCGAGTGGGAGTTGGGCGAGCCAGACTATATTGTGCAGACACCTGCGAACGAGATCGCTGCCGTTGGTATTCAGGACTACTTATATACCGAGGCAAGCCTGCCCTTCGACAGGGACGTGTGGGTTAGAGCGTTCCAATACAATCCGGGCAGCGAGACTGTGCTTCACCACCTGATGACATTTATCTCACCGGCGCAGGAGGATTTTTGGGGAGCAGAAGCCGAAAAAGAAATCAGCACGCGCCGGTTCCTGGGCAGCTTCATCCCCGGCGACAATCCGGCGACCGTCTTCGACGAAGGAACCGGCATACTCATTCCCAAGGGCCACAAGCTGTCACTGCAGTTTCACTATGTGACGAATGGCCTGGCGACCACCGATGAGACCTCTATCGGGCTGTACTTCTATGACGAGCCGCCAGCGAAAGAATTGTTGACGAAAGCCATCTCGCCGCGCTTCGTGATCGCACCTTTTGACCCGAACCATGCGATGCGGGCAAGTTATCAGTTCGATACGTCGGTGGTAGTAACCAGCCTGCGAGCGCGCATGAATTTTCGCGGTAAGAAGATGAAGTTTGCGCTGGAGTCGGAGCGCGGCGAAGTGCGTGATATATTGAGCATCCCGGCCTACAACTACGGCTGGCAGCCGCATTACCACCTGACTGAAGATTTAACTGTGGAGGCAGGCGGTAGCATTCATGTAATCGGAGCATTCGACAACTCCTACTCCAATCCGTTTAACCCCGATCCTGGCGAAGAGGTGACATTCGGACTGGAGAGTTACGATGAGATGTTTACCGGCTATGTGACGTACTATGAAAAAGACTGAGACGACCACCAGGCATCGCTAAACACACCGGTCAGTGTCTGTCGCAAACCGATTTGCTGCGCTAGTCTTTATCGCTAATAGTCTGCCGTAGTCGACCGGCTGGGCCCGGCACTTCGGCCTTCCTGCTTCGACATCTGCTTGCCACAGCAAATTTCAGAGTGTGCCATTGCGTCGCCGCAGGGGCAGGGCTTCTCGTAAACCAATTCTGCGCCACAGCTGTCGCAGTGATAGCGGTCTCCTGATTCTCTAGACATAGGTTTTGCTCCTCGTTTATTAAGGTTTGTTAGCGGTTTTCTCTGTGGCAGTTGATGCAGCCACCGGAGATACGGCCTGCCATATAGTAGCGCGGCTCGTTTCTATCGGCGTCCATTCTAGCCCTGCGCACATCCACTAGAAATCTGTCCATGTCATTCACCAAGAAAGGGTGTCTGACGCTGAGGTCGGTTTCCCGGACGTAGCTGGCGATGCGTTCGATGTTTCGAATGCTGTCGACGATCTCGCGCTGGAAGCTGGGTCGGTCTATTTCGGCTGCCAACAAAGACATGTCGAGTTTCTGTATCTCGAAAGCGAGTTGGTGCATGCCGGAGCGCAGTTCTTCGCCGTTTGCATAGTCGAAGGGCGGCGGATTTGCGATCTGTGGAAAGGTATCTGAATTACTGCTGCACCCGATTATCGCGAACAGCAGGAAAAGCGATGCGATGCCGCGATAGAATTGTGTGCGAAACTGAGTCTTCATAGTGCGTACTCCTGATTGCTAGTGTATAGCTTTAGAATAGGGTAATACCTAAAAAGCAATATTGATGCGGGTCAGTATTTGTTGTTAAAAAGCAGTCTGTTAGCTAATCGGAACGGAAGAACTGACTCGAACACCCAGCCTGAAGCATACCAGAGATAGCACCGATGCGCTGAGCATCAAGGCTAACAGAGGATAGACAGTGTCATTGAAGATCGCGGCAACCAGCTGTGCCGCTATGGCAGAGAAGAACATCTGCAGGAAGCCGGTAAGGCCTGAGGCACTACCGGCAAACTTTGGAAACTCATTGATTGCCGCCGCCTGCGCATTGGGTAGTGTTATGCCATTGCCTAATACTGCCAAGGCCACCGGTGCAAACAGAGCGATCGGCTGATGAAAGCCGCTAAGTTGTAACACTATCGCTAGCGCAATGCCACCGACGCCTATACTCGCGCCGAAGCCAATCATCCGGTTCATCTCGATCTTGCGCCCGTAGTGGCGCGCGATGTAGTTTCCGGTCATAAAGCCTAATGGCACCATCACGAAATAGTAGCCATACTCTGTGGGTGGGCGGTTCAAGACCGACACCATGATCTCTGGTGCCGCAGAGATGAAGCTAAAAAACACGACCGACACGAAGGTGACGCAGAAGGCATAACCGCAAAAAGCTCGTGAACGAAACAGCGATACGTAGTTCCTCGCCATGGCCGCGACACCAGCGAAGGCTATCGGTTCTTTCAGGGTTTCCGGCAGGTTCTTCGATAGCACAGCTAGAATGAAGAGGCTGGCTACCGCAATAACCACGAACACGAATTCCCAGCCCAAACGTTGCATCAATTCACCGCCCAGGGCAGGCGAGAGCATGGGAATGACTACCATGACCATTACCAGCGTGGCGATAACCCGCGCCGCCTCCTGAGCGCCGTATACGTCTCGTACGATAGCACGGGCTAGCACCAGACCTACGGCGCCGCCAAAGGCCTGAATAAATCTTCCTATAATGAGCAATTCGATGGTGTTGGCGAGGAAGCAGAAAATCGAACCGACGATGGTGATCGTGAGGCCGAGCAGCATGACCGGTTTGCGCCCGTACTTATCCGATAGCGGGCCATAGAATAGCGTGCCGAGAGCGATGGCCAACATCGAAAGACTGAGCGTGAGCTGTGCTACTTCGTTGCTAACCTGAAAGGTTTCTTTAATGACTGGTAGGGCAGGCAGCAGTATCTGCATGGCAGCGGGACCGAGTGCGGAGGTCGCGGCGAGCAGGATGATTAAAGTCTTCGATAGCGATGTGCGTGCTGGCAAAACAGTTTTCCATCAATGGTTGACTATTGATGGGATACTCGGCAGTCATAGACTTAAAGTTAGAAACTAGCGATCCAGAACGGCTTCTCGATTGCGTTGCACAGAGCGGTCGTTTTGCGAGCTGAGGATGACGCTTGATCCCATCAGGATGGAACGCTGGGCCTTACTAATCTCGTAGCCCAGACCGAAGGTCTGAGTATGAAATTGCTGAGTCAGCTGTTGGGCATTCCACTTGCTGCTTTCATTTTCGGCAGCGGCCATAGTGTAACACGACAGGATAGTCCCTGTTCTTGTTTTAAGACACAGGGATAGATCGGGCGATGCGCTGACTTCGAGACCCATGCCGTTGGCATCAATAGCGAATCGTGGCGAGTTGCTGAGATAGTCGGCCACCTGTTCAGAAAATTCGCTGCCATCAGTGGTGATGGTGACAGGAAGGCTCATGGCGAGGCGGCGCAAGATGCTTGGGTCTTGCCTGTAGGCCGTTTCGAATAGGCTTAGTGCCTCGGCGTAGTCATTGTTGCGCCAGGCTAGTGCAGCCATGCGTGCGGCCAAGCGCGCACGTAGCAATACCTCCTCTACAGGCAGTTGGCTGAGAGCGGCTGTGCCTTCGGCGATTACGCCAGCACGATTGTTCTGCAAGGCGGCGACCTCGGTCTTGTAGGCATGGTAGTAACCGGCATTAAGCATGAAGGCGCCGTTCGAGTTAGCCTGTTCAATCATATTACTCATGACGCCGGTGCCGATGCTGCCAACAATCTCGGGCTCAATCCATTCGGGTATGTGTACATCCAGCGGTGCATACGGGCGCAGCCTGTTCTGTAATACATCGAACTCGGCGAACAGCGCAGCGGCACGACGCTCGGAGCGCCACGCGGCTAATTGGAAGTGCATGGCATCTATGCGAGCGGACAGCGATTCGAAGAAGTCCATGGTGGCGATTTTTTCCAGGCGAATCTGGTACTCCATTCGATTCGCCATCATATTGATCAGCGCCGCCATCGAATCCTTCTGTTCATCGTCTGCGCTATAGGATCCGTTTCGATCCGGTTGGTTCAGGGCGGTCCTTGTCAGCTTGATCGCATCTTCGCTATAGCCGGCGAGCAGAAAGAAACTGGCGGTAACCAGGAAGTGCTCGGCTCGATTCATCACATTGACTATAGGTTCCTGCGCCTCGCGCCAGACCAGCATGCGATCGAGTGCCTCGCGGGACTCATCGAAGCGACCCTGATTCATCAGCAGATAGAGTTTGTAGATCCACGGGTTGGCAACGCTGTCGGTATTCAGGTAACGCGTTGCTCGATTCAAATACTCCTCGGCCTCATCCATCTTTAACAGGCTCAGGGCGACTTCGGAGGCGTTACTCAGGTAAACGGTGTCGTAGTCATTGATGGAGTCGGCGATATTTTCATCTTCATCGATGGCACGGTCGCAGGCGGTCATCGATTCGATCGGCTGCAGGCTGGCAAGCTCTACCGCACAGAGGGTATTCCAGGCGCGCGAGCGTTCGCGTTCATTGTCGCTGTTTTGTAATACCAGGTTGGCGCTGTCACGCGCGGCATCGTATTGCTTGAGTTTGATCAGCGGCCAGCCGCGAAACGACTCGACGTCCTGGCCATAGACCTCCTCCAGCCTATCGAGGTATTCGAGAGAGCGCAGTTGATCGCCCATCAGTTGATGCACATAGGACAGCTGGCTAAGGGTCAGGTAATGCCATTGCAGATTGCCAGACTCGAGCGCCGCGGGCAGGTCGGCGTAGTCGGTAAGTTCCTCGGCGCGATTGAGATGGAACAGCGCCCTGGGCATATTCCCCTCGATGGTCAGCAGCACTTCCGACAGGGCAAATTGTGCCGCTGGGGAGTTCGGTTCGGCGCGTACCCACTGCTCGCTTAATTCCCGTGCCTTGACGTTCTGATCCAGGTTGAGCGCATCGCAGACGGCGAGCGCCTTCGGGTCGCTGACATCGCTAAAGCCAAAGCAGAGCTGGCGCTGCGCCTCAGGTATCTCGATGTTCTCGATGGAGAGAGAGTCGTCTTGCGGAACAACAAGCGGACAAAGCAGCGCTGTAATCAAGCCGATACTGGCGAAATGGAGCCTTGCTGCTCGATTACATTTCTGTCTGGTTTTCACCCTAGCGTGCCCCGTGCGAGTTGCTCCATTGGCCCGCGCATAGCGTCGGCAAGCACCTTATTGAAGTCCGCCACGCCGGGAGCGAGTTCGATACGGTGCCCTAGCACTCGAGGAATCAGTAGTTCGATATCGTCGGCACTGACGTAGTCGCGGCCACGCAGGGCGGCGGCCACCTGCAGAGCAGGCAGCATTAACACCATGCTACGGGTCGAGTTGCCTTGTAATACGCGCTCGTCCTCGCGCAGGTTTCGTGAGATGTCGACCAGTGCGGATTTCACGCTGCTGCTGATGGTGACAGTCTCATCGATCTGCTTTCGTGCGAACAGCACTTCGTCGCGAGTTACGGTGATTTTTTTCTGTAGTTGATCGCGGCGTTGCTTGTAGGTGTCGAGCACGTCCAGTTCGGATTCGCGATCGATGTGATCCATGGTAATTTTAAACAGGAAGCGGTCGAGCTGTGGCGTTGGCAGTGGGTAGGTGCCAACCAGGTCGAGAGGGTTCTGTGTCGCGATGACAAAGAACAGATCGTCCAGTGAATAGGTGATGTTATCCACCGTTACCTGCTTCTCGCCCATGGCCTCCAACATGGCAGACTGAACCTTCGGCGAGGTTCTGTTGATCTCGTCGGCGAGTACGACATGGGCGAACAAGGGGCCATGACGAAAATGAAACGCATTGCTATTGCTGTCGAACACGGGCACACCTGTGACATCTGAGGGTAGCAGGTCGGGAGTGAACTGTATGCGTCGAAACGGCAGAATGAATTCATCACGGCTGCTGTCCTGGCCATCGTCGATGATGGCTTCGCCCAATGCCTTCGCCAGTGTGGTCTTGCCCGAACCGGGGAAATCCTCCAGCAATACATGACCATCGGCGACTAAGGCGATCAGGGTGAGCTCGATTACGTCGTCTCTGCCGAGTACTTGCTGCTTGACCGCGGCGCTGAGTCGTTTTAGCACATCAACGGCGGCGTCGATGTGGCTAGTGCTTTCTACTTTTTCAGTATCGGCGGCCGCGATTGGCTCGGAAACTTCGGTGATACTGTCAGGCGTCATATTCTACTCCACTGCATTAATTGAGTTCGGCTCGTGTAAACGAGAGCTGCTGGTTATTTGCTGAAAAGCCAGGAAAGCGGATTGATCCAGGCGATGACTTTTTTCCATGGCTGAGTGTTTTGGCTAATTTCGGTGGCGATCGCTGTGCGCAGTTCGGTCCAGTTTTTGGCATCGAAGCGGCTTGGGTCTTGTGCACCCAGCGCCAGTGCCAGGTGGCGATCGGTCATTAGTTGCATGCTCGGGGATACCGCTTGCACGCGCTTGGCGAAACTCTCTCGGCTCTCGCCGAACTGACGATACAGGCCGATGGCGGCAAGCTGGTCCAGCATGGCTCGATAGCTTAGCCGATACTGATTATCGAGCGCGCCTCTGGATGGGATCCAGATGCGATAGAACTTGATGCTGTAGGCGGTTAGCAGTGTCGCGAGAATCAAGCTATAGACTATGTTGAGCAGTAACTGAACGTTGATGTAAGACGTCTGCTGCGACTGCAGAAAGTCATCGAAGGAGGCATCGTTGCGCAGCATATCGCCGAGAAGTTGCTGCAGGTTGTTCTGCGGATCGGTGGTCATGTCTACCAGCGTCTGCTGCGGTGCCGGGTCGACGATCACCCAGCCGATGTCGCGGAAATAAACCTCGGGCCAGGCATGGCCGTGAACCGCCTGTATCAGAAGCGATGAGCCACCTGCCTTGTTGCTGGCGGGAACAGAGTAGCCGATGCCGACGCGAGCAGGGATGCCCAGGCTGCGAAACATATAGGTGGCGGCGAAGGAAAAATGCATGCAGTAACCGGTGAGGTCGCCGAATAGAAATGAACCGGCCGGGTCAGTCTCGTAGGCGTGCTCATTCTTCAGGCTGTAGATGCCGTTCTCATCCAGATAGGTTTTAACCGCCCAGGCCTTGGCGAAGGGATCGTCGCTGTACTCGGGCTTCAAATCGGCAATTAGACTCTGTGCCAGTTCCTGATAGCGTGGGTCGTCTGGCAACTCCAGATATTCATCCCAGACTTCCTGCGACCAGTCCGCTCGGCCTAATTCGCGCCCAAGCAAGTAGTTGAAGTCATACTCCGGCGCCAGCGAGTAGCTGTCGTAGGTTCGCTTGAAGCGAAGATTGTTCGGGTTGGCCGTGTCCTCGTAGGCGATGGGGCTTTCCAGACCAAAAGGTGTGCGATGGGAAATTAGCATACCGATGCTTGCGCGCACCGGCACACGTTGATCTTCCGCCTTCGGTAGTTGATTGGTCTCGATACGCGAATTCGTGAAGCCCTCGATCAGGTCCTGATCCATGTCGTCTCGGGTCGTAAAGTCGAGCATGGTGCCGTTGAATTGGGAGTACGCCGATTCGCGAAAATAGTAAGAGCCGTTCAGGGGTTCGTAATCATCGCGGAATACCACGACGGCCACCGGGGCCTCCTTGTCGTCGGCATTGTTCTCGCTGTCTCTAAACGGATTCTCCCGTTGTGCGCCATTACCGGCCTGCTCTTGCCCGGTCAAGCCAAGATCGTCTGTTAGCTGCGGAGTGGGCAGGCCGAACAGGCGAACATAGAACAATAGAGAGAAGCAGAGCAGGCCGAGCACGGTGAAGTGATAGGGTAGTCGGCGGTGATTGTTCTCAATCATCAATAGTGCGGCCAGAGAGAGAACGGCGCCAGAACCGAAGGCCATCAGTATGGATGACGGGTCTATTCCGCGGACCAGCGCGTAGTCGCCGATGAAGTAGGGCCGATGGATCATGCCGTTGCGATGCGCCGACAGCGTAATAACGAAGGCGGTGGCCACGAAAATAATTTCGAGCACGGCGCCATAGTTAGTACGTTGCGCTAAAATTCGCAGACACACGGTGAGTGATGCACTGATGGCAAACCACTTTATAAATTCACTGGTGTTGAAGGAGGCAATGGGCGAAGCCAGGTCCGAGAACAGCGCGGTGCTGCTGACCAGCGCTGCCAGCGATAGGCCCAGGAGTAAGAAGCTCAGACTGAGTAGATTGACTGAAAAGGTACGCAGACGCTTCAGCGGCGAGCGGTGAATGCCGAGATCGACCAGATAACAGGCGAACAGGCAGCCAACGAAGGAGGCCACGGAGCCGCTTACGACAGTGAGAGACAGGCTCAAGACCCAATAACTGCTGGCAATAATCGCGGCACGCAGGCTGGTCGGCAAGAAATGCTGCGTCATGGTCGGCTTGCTTAGCTGTCTTACTGCCATAGAGATCTCTAAAAAAGATTAATATTCAATGAGTTAGACTTTCTTCAGGTTCTGATCGAAGCTGAGCCCAGTGTTTCTGTCCACGACTACGGTTGATTCTACTAGCTGCCCCAGAGCGGTCAATAACTTAAGCAAATCGGCACGGGAACCGCCGCTGTTGCGCTCTTCGACAGCGCTTGCTTCATCCTGCAATAACAGACGCTGCCAGAGCTTCAATGGCTGTGCATCGGTGAAGCCATCGGTGGCGAGCACCAGAGAGAAACGCCCGGGGAAGCGCGCTATGCTTGTCTTCAGGCTTTCGAACCAGGGTGCGAATTCAGCCGCCGCGAAGACAATGCAATGCACCCCGGCCTGGCCGGCAGTCTGCTTGATAAAGTCATCCAGTCCATAGTGCAGCGGTGTGTCTATGGCTCTGGATCTAGCGATGGCATCGAGTGCCGCCGGCACGGTTTCCGATGGCGTGTCCGAGCCGTCGGCGGAGAATGCCCAGTCGTCGCCCAGTGCGCCCGACTCCAGGGCGATGCGTGCCACCGCCGCTGCCGCCTCGTCGTTGGCACTACTGAGCAAGTAGGCCACAGTACGATTGCTATGAAATACGCTTTTCTCGGCGAGCCTGACGTTCAGCTGTCGATTGCGTGCATAAACCTTCCACATGATGTTGCGTACCGAGTCGCCGGGGACATAGGGGCGTATCTCCATACGATCGCCATCCGGGTCGCCGGAAGGGTTTGGTATGCCATCTTCGGCCGTCAACGAGCGTAGCAGGGGTAGCGGCTTTACTGTATTGGTTCGCGGCAGGGCCGTGCAGGCGAGCGCTTGTGTTTCACGCCATGAGTAACGGCAGAATCCGAGCACGTCGGATACGGTAAATTGGCGCGTGATCTGTTCGGTCTTGCAGCGCTTGTCGGGGACTATCTCTTCGAGCAGGTCTCCGTTTTGTGCAACACGTATTCGCGTGTCGATGTAGTCGGGATAGATTACCTTCCAGCTGAGCTTCACTAATGGAAAGTAGTTAAGCGCAGGCAGGACAAATCCGGTTTCGTTCGGATAACCCGCCTCCACCTTGATTGGTTTCAAGGTATTTTCTTGTTGCTTGAGACTCCTGCGTATTCGGCGCTGGATGAAGATGCCGCCGAGCATGGAGCAGAACAGGCTGAAGATAACAATCGAGAGCGCGCAGATCGCCAGGGAAAACACCACCAGATCCATCGAACCGTAGCCATATACGCGCAGGGCGTAGGCTGTGAGAACCAGGGTTATCGAGCCTTGCAGGGTAAGTGGAAACAGCGCCAATAGTCGTCTGAACAGCGTTATCACCACTGAGCTGTTGGGGTCGAATTGGATTTTCGGTCGGGATTTCATGGTGCGTTTGCCGGTTGCAATGCATGGATGAGTATCGCAGTCAGTTAGACCCTCTTGGCTCCTGTATTCTTACACACAAAGGCGGCGACTATCGGTTTTTGATAGTTGTCGGGCACGCGGGTGCCAGGCACAGTTTGCAGGGCTATCCAGCTTGTCGCGGCCGTCAATTAGATTCTCAGCGATTGATTCTGTTCTCGAGCAACTGCTCGACGACGGCAGGCTCGGCGAGAGTGGTGGTATCGCCGAGGTTGTCGAGTTCATTCGCGGCAATCTTGCGCAGAATGCGGCGCATGATCTTACCCGAGCGCGTTTTCGGTAGCCCCGGTGCAAATTGAATGATCTCCGGTCTGGCGAAGGCGCCGATCTCTTTCGCGACAAACTTCAGCAACTCGGCGCGCAGATCCTCGCTGGCCTCTACACCATTCATCAGGCTGACATAGGCATAGATTGCCTGACCCTTGATGTCGTGGGGATAGCCCACTACAGCCGCCTCGGCGACGGCAGGGTGCAGCACCAGAGCGCTCTCGATCTCGGCGGTACCGAGGCGATGCCCTGATACGTTAATCACGTCATCGACGCGGCCGGTTACCCAGTAATAGCCGTCGGCATCGCGGCGCGCGCTATCGCCGGTAAAGTAGTAGCCTGGGTAGGTGGTGAAATAGGTGTCGATGCAGCGTTGATGATCGCCGTACACTGACCTGATCTGACTCGGCCAGCTGCTACACAGGACGAGGTTGCCGGTCGCGGCTCCCTCTAGCTCCTTACCGTCGGCATCGAGCAACGCCGCTTTTACTCCGAAGAAGGGTATTGTTGCTGAACCCGGCTTCAAATCGTTTACCCCTGGTACGGGGGAGATCATGATGCCGCCAGTCTCTGTCTGCCACCAGGTGTCGACTATCGGGCAGCGCGACTCACCCACGACATGGTAATACCACTCCCAGGCCTCCGGGTTTATCGGTTCGCCCACTGAGCCTAACAATCGTAAAGAGGATCTGGAGGTGCTCTTGACCGGTTCGTCGCCGGCTGACATCAGCGCGCGAATCGCAGTCGGCGCGGTGTAGAATATATTTACCTGGTGCTTGTCGATCACCTGCCAGAAGCGCGAGACATCGGGGTAGGTGGGAACGCCTTCGAACATGAGGGTGATGGCACCGTTTGCGAGCGGGCCGTAGAGAATATAGGAGTGTCCAGTGACCCAGCCGACGTCGGCGGTGCACCAGTAGACATCGCCCTCGTGGTAGTCGAATACATATTTATGGGTGATGCTCGTGCCTAATAGATAGCCTGCCGTTGTGTGTAGCACGCCCTTGGGTTTGCCGGTGGAACCGGAGGTGTAGAGGATGAAGAGCGGGTCTTCAGCATCCATGAGTTCGGGTTCGCACTCATCGCTGGCCGCCTCAGTGGCCTTGTGGTAGCAAACATCGCGCTCTTCGTGCCACGCTATTTCGGCATTGGTGCGGCGCACCACGAACACAGAATGCACGTTAGGACAGTGCTGCAAAGCCTCATCAACGTTTGCCTTCAAGGGAATCGTACGTCCGCCGCGCACGCCTTCGTCCGCGGTGATGACTAGCCGACAGTCGGAATCCAGAATACGGTCTTTGATCGACTCGGGGGAGAAGCCGCCGAACACCACCGAGTGAACAGCTCCGATGCGCGCACAGGCGAGCATCGCGTAGGCCGCCTCGGGCACCATCGGCATATAGATACAGACGCGATCGCCCTTTTTCACGCCGCGGGTCTTCAGGGCATTGGCCAGCTTGCACACCTGCAGGTGCAGCTCGCGGTAGCTTATCTTCTTGTCGTCATTGGGGTCGTCGCCTTCCCAGATGATGGCTGTCTGTTTGCCGCGTCGCTCGAGATGGCGATCGATACAGTTGTAGGCGACATTTAGTTTCGCGCCCTCAAACCATTTCGATTCGGCCTTGGAAAAGTCACCGCTAGAAACTTTCTTCCACGGCTGGTGCCAGTAGAGTAATTTTCCAGCCTGCTCCGCCCAGAAGTCATCCGGGGACTCGATCGATTGCTGGTACATCTGCTGGAAGCTGTCTTTGTTCAGATAGGTTTTACCGATGCTGGTATCTGAGACTGGATAGCTCTTGTCTTCTGACATGGTTGGTTCCTTGTTTGCTGCGATGTCGCTGCGTAAGTAGAACGTGGGTACCATCGTTGCGCTCGACGATGCCTGCGTTCCCACTGCTTTTTGACGGCGAAGGCGACAGAAATAACGATCAATTAGTATGCCTCAATGTGGCATTACGGGCAACACAGCTGCGCTGGCAGCCCTTTATCGGCGGGGATACAGGCGCGTGCGCCGGCCGTACTGCGGGTGCTAGTCGAGTTGCAGGCGTATATTATCGATCAGTCGCGTCTGGCCGATAAATACGGCGGCGAGAATCACGAAATGGCGAGTATCGATAGTGGCTGGCTGCAGCGTGTCGGCATCGCAGACCTGGAAATAGTCCGGTAGCAAGGAGGCCTTTTTCAGTTCCGTCAGCGCCGTATTCTGCAACTTCTGATAATCGGTGTAGCCGTCGCTGACCTGCTGCGCACAGGCTTGCAGGCAGCGGTACAGATTTGCCGCCTGCTGCCTCTGTTCCGCGCTCAGGTAGTTGTTGCGAGAACTCATAGCCAGACCGCTCTCTTCGCGATGGGTCTCGATGCCATGAAGAGTAATTTCCAGAGCCAGGTCGTGAGTGAGCTTTCGTATTACAAGAAACTGCTGGTAGTCTTTCAAACCGAAGAAGGCGGCATCGGGCTGTACGATGTTGAACAGCTTGGTGACGACGGTAGCGACCCCATCGAAATGACCGGGCCGACTGCTGCCGCAGAAATTTTCGGTGAGACCCGGCACCTTAATGGTCGTTTGCTGCTGCAGGCCGTCGCCGTAGATTTCCTCAACAGACGGAACGAACAGACAGTCGCACAGCTCTGTGCGCAGGCTCTCGCGGTCGGCCTCTAGAGTTCTTGGGTAGGCATCCAGATCTTCGTTCGCCCCGAACTGAAGAGGATTGACAAAGATGCTGCAGACTAGAAAGTCGTAGCGATCTCGCGCCTGTCGGATAAGTTGCAGATGCCCCTCGTGCAGATTACCCATGGTGGGAATCAGGGCGATCGATTTTCCCTGCGCTCGCGCCGTCTTCAGAATCTGCCTAAGGTCTTTGATCTTCTTGTGAGTCTGCATCGCGGTAGGGTCTAATTAAAGCAGTGCTCGGCGGCGGGGAAGGTTTGCGATTTTACCGCTTGTACGTAGGCTTCGATGGCACCGGGAATGCCGTTGTTGGAATCGATCAGGAAATTCTTGACGAACTTCGGTGAGATCGGCGAGACGCCGAGCACATCGTGTAGCACCATGATCTGGCCCGTGGTATCGGGGCCGGCGCCGATACCGATAACCGGAATCTTTAAGGCGTCGGTCACGGTCTTGCCCAGGCTTCTCGGCACGCACTCGAGCAGCAGCGTGCTAGCGCCGGCTTGCTCCAGCAGTTTGGCTTCGGCGATGATCGAGTCTGCCTGTGCTGTATCGCGCCCCTGCACGTGAAAGCCGCCGATTCGATTGACCGACTGTGGCGTCAGGCCCATATGGGCACAGACAGGAATGCCCCGTTCGGCCAGCAATTTCGTTGTGTTGGCGATCCAGGCGCCGCCCTCGAGCTTCACCATATGGGCGCCGGCACGCATCAAGGCGGCGGCGTTCTCCAGTGTTTGGGTTTCCGAGGCGTAGCTCATGAAGGGCAGGTCGGCCACCAGCAGGGCGCCCTTGTTGCCGCGCTTCACGCACTGCATATGGTAGATCATGTCATCCATCGTCACTGGCAGCGTGCTGTCGTGGCCCTGCAGCACCATGCCCAAGGAGTCACCCACGAGGATTACCTCGACCCCGGCTGCGCCGAGTATCGAGGCGAAGCAGGCATCGTAGGCGGTCAAGCAGGCAAACTTTTCACCCTTGGCCTTGATGTTGAAGAGCGTGGTTAGTGTGACATTACCGCTGTGTGATTGTGTGCTCATGATTACTAAGTTCGACTTTGCTTGCGCGAATGTTCAGGAAGGGGATAGTACGGCTAGCACTAGCAGTATTCAAGTCACAGGGCTCATATCAGCCTGAGTGCTCTCGCCGCGAGTGCCGCCTCGGCTCGATTCGATATCTCCAGCTTTCGATAAATCTGTTTTAGATGGTCTTCAACAGTGTACTTGCTGATATTCAGCTGGTTCGCCACCTCGGGTGTGCTGGCGCCGCTTCCTATAAGTGTTAGCACCTGCGTCTCCCTGCTGGTCAGCGGCGATTCATTTGCGGTGTCAGCAGAAGTCGAAAAATGATTCAGTACCATTGCAGCAACGGCGGGCGAGAGTGGGAGCTCTCCTGCCATGGCCTGTGTCAACATCGCGGCGATGCGCTGCCGACTCTGATCTTTAAGAATATAGCCCTTGGCCCCGGCACTCAAGCTGGGCAACAGGTGGTTCTCATCGGCGTAGATGGTGACGATCACACAGATACAGGAGGGATATTGAGCAAGCAGTGGGGCGATGATGTGATTACCCTTGCCGTCGGGTAGTTCGATATCGAGCAGAGCCAGAGCGGGTTCAATTCGTGTCAGAAACTCTGTCGCTGCGGATAGGCTATTGCAAAGCGTGATCCGTGCGTCGGGGAAGGCGAGCAGGCAGGAGTCCTTCAGCCACTTTTGCGTGTCCGGCATATCTTCCAGTATGAGTATGTGTTGGGACATCGCTAGCCCTTATACACTCGTGTTGAGAGGAATGTGCCAGCAGACTCTGACCCAGTTCTCCGCTATATCTTCAAACAAGAGTTTGCCGCCCAGTTCCCGTGAGCGTACACGCAGATTGTTAATTCCGCGTCCCGCTTGCCATTGATTTGAGCTTGACTCGACACCATTGTTGCTTACGCCTATTTTGAGTGTGTTATCCCGGTGATCCACAGTGACCTTAATTTCGCTGATGTTCTTATTATGAAGTATTGCATTGCTGAATACCTCTCTAAACATGCGCCGCAGTTGCGCGCGCTGTGATTCGTCGAGCATTAGATAAGAGCGCACGACATTAAATTGCCAGTCGAGCTTGATCCCCGCATCGCGAGTGCGATTAAAGGCCTCGCTACGCCATTCTTGCGCCGCGACTGAGAGTGAGCAGCTATCGAGAGACTTGCTAGACACAATATCGCGCAGGTCTTCCAGTGCAGATTTGGCCAAGGTGCTATCCGATTCTTTGTCCAGGCGATAATAAAGAGACAACAGCTTGGAACCAACATCGTCGTGCAGGTCTCTGTAGATACGCTCTCTTTCTTCGCTAGCGGATTGACGTATCAGCACTGCTTCGATTGCCTGGTAGTTCTCAGCCAGCTCCTCGCGGGCATCGTTTACTCTCTGTTCCAGTTCCAGGTTGAGAAGATCGGCGCTGTTCATCGAATCGATGAATCGTTTAACTAAATTGGCACCTATAAACAGGAATATCAGCGGTGCTGCGAAGTGAACGAAATTAAAATGATAGAGGAAGCTCAAATCGGACGCGCCGAGCCAACCGTTATTCACAACGGCCTGCATGAATGTGTCGTGCACTCCAGCGACGAAGACGAACAACAGAACACAGCAATAGAATGCTGCAAGTGGGTCCTTGCTGGACAGATACGCACGGACGCTAAGATAGAATCCGTAGATTCCAATCAACAGCGAACCGCAGTGATAGAAAACGTTAATATCGAATACATGGTAGAAGCTGGCATAGAAATAGATAGGAACGCCACTTGCCAGGTAAGCAAAGACGACTCGTTCGGCAGTCTTGTTCTCGATACGTAGGCTTCTCAGTAGGAAAATGAAGATAGAGGTTGCCCAGAGGTCGGTGGATATGTTTGAGAGCCAGCGCCAGAGATCGTCATCGAAAGGCAAGTACCTGATGAATTGATTCAGGCAGAAAAAGCCCAACCCTATCGAAGCGATAGCGAACCAGAGGTATTGGTCCTCCTGTCTGCGATAAAACCAGATCGTGAAACAGAACAGCCCTGTAATCACAACGAAGACAAACAGGCCTAGCGCGACATCGTGTTGAATGAAATAGCGTTGCTCGTAGATTGGTCTCAGTATGGAGTCGGCGCCCACGATGATGGCTTCCATAGATCCCCAGCTATGCTGCGCAAAATGCTTTATCAGGATCTCGTTCTGCTCTTGTACGAGATTCGCTGGAACCGTGAAATAGAGAGGGCTGTTCCAGTGGCGCGCCATTGGCTCATCCGTGCTTCCGCCGCTGCCTATATGGATATTGTTAAACCAGATATCTGCGGTCTGGTTTATACGCCAAATGTAGACACCCAAGAGTGGATCCGATTCTCCCGATTCGGAGTGGGTTATTGACTCGAGATCCACGCCCGGCCATCGCGCCCGATACCACACGGCGCGTGAATTCGCGAATCGATTGCGCCAATGTATGGGAAGCTCGACGGCCTCCCACTGCATTTGCACGGCGGAGAGTTCCGCATGGTCCAGGTTCAACGGTAAAGCCTCGGCCTCAGAGAGCACTCTGTACTCAATGTTGCTAGAGGTTGCGGTGGACAGAGAGCTTATATAGAGAAAGAGGATTGTCACAAGCAGGAGAGCCAAGGCAAATAGCGCAAATTTGGCCTGGCTTTCAATTCTGTCTGAGGGCATATCCACCGAAGTCATAGTAATCCATTTCTTGCCGTGAATTGTATCGCTTTTTCCGTGACGCTCATCTCCCTGAGTTCGGGGATTACCAGTGATGAATTTTGCTTCTATGATTACGGTCAATCAACTTGATCAGAGGTTCCCTAAGGGCAGCACAACTTGAAAGGGGTTAGCGCAATGAATCAACGTGTCGAAGGTAGAATATCACTAATGGCGAAGGCGACTCTCGTCTGTCTGCTTCTATTAATCGTTTTGTTACTACCGAATTTGTCGCAGGCGCAGCGAATCATTATCGATGATTTTCCGGTGGTCATGAAAGACGCTACGATCGTAGTGCCCTCAGCTGATCTCACTGTCACGCAAACGTCGGACCCGGGTGGCCATAGCTGTTGTGTCACGGCGCCGCCGAGTCTAATCGAGATTTTTTTGACAGAGGGCGATCTGGTGCTCAGAGAGGTGAATAATGGCAATGTCATTCCCTGGCTCGATTTCGATCCCGCTCCAGTCGATAGCAATCTGGAATTCATCACAGAGAGCCGTGCTACAGTCGCTGGATTTACCAATATTCTCACCGTGCTCACTGGTAATGTGACCGCCGATGGCATCGAAGGCCGATTTTCTATCGGAGCTGGTGGCGGACTACCCGGCGGTCAGCCGATCAACTATGATTTCCTGATCGAATCGAATCTTACGGTTCCATTTACGTCGGTTTTGGCTCTACACTTGGAGGCAAGCGTTCCCTTTTCCCTTCTTGATGTTCTTACACCGGAAGAAAAGCCGCAAGACCTATACCTACTCCTGCGGGACGACATAAAAGCACCCGAGGCCGATTGGTGGCTGGTCACTCTTAGCGGTGGACAGATTCAGTCTTTCGATCTGGAGACGCTCACATTTCAGCCCGGCTTACGCCCAACCTACCAGGGCCCGACTATCGATATCCCCGAACCGGTGAAATTTGCTCCCTTCGAATTCGGTTCTGGTCTGCCACCCAATTCAGAGGTGACGGTATTTTTCGGTATCGATACCATTCAGAATGGGGTCGTAGACGAGGGTCTGCTCGGTGGTATAGGGTACACCTATTACTTCAACTAATGTGTCACTTGTACCACCCTCGTTATCCTGGGTCGAGTGTGTTGACGGACGAATGAGTTGACAAGTGTGTTGGATAGTCACGGGACCAGTTCCAGTATTACCGGACTACTGTTGAAGACGAGTTCTCCAGTGGCTGGCAGAAAATAACTCACCTGCAGGCGATAGCTGCCGGCGAGACCGGACGTCAGTAGAATCGGGGTGCCATTGGGGTGCCTTTGGGGTGACATCGACATTCACCAGGCTGGTGAGGGTCAACTCCTGAAACGCCCTCATGGTAGCGCCGTCGTAGCGATGCAGAATGCCGGCACTGTCCAGCAGCCAGACCGGGCCGCCCGCTTCATCAGTCATCACCACCACAAGCATCTGTGCCGGTTGCCCGCCATGGGCCGCTTCGGGAACAATCTAAAACGCAATAGATAGACGTGATAGATACTCGATAGATAGTGTTGATAGATAGTGCTGATAGATAGTGCTGATAGATAGTTTAAGTTGTTTACGTTGTGAGCCCCCTGGGCCCCAAATCAGCTAACTTTAGATCAGCGCAGGGCGGGGATTGAAATAATGCGTACCCGAGCCGGCTGACATTATCTGTTTAATCAACTGCTGATAGTCGCCCTCATTGCCCACCAGGTCTATGTCTTCACAGTTGACGATGAGCAGTGGGGATCTATCGTAGTAGTGGAAGAATTCGGCGTAGGCTTCGTTCAGGTTTTCCAGGTAGCTGCGCTCGATGTATTGCTCAGCCTCGACGCCACGTTTCTGGATTCTGTTGAGCAATACATTGGTTGATGCCTGCAAGTAGATAACAAGATCGGGCACCGGGGCGTCGATGGTCAGATGGCGATAGACGTTGAGGTAAAGCTCGAACTCATCCGGTTCCAGATTCTGTTGGGCGAATAATTGATCTTTATCGATTAGAAAATCCGCGATCCGCACCGGTTCGAACATGTCGTTCTGGCGCAGGTCCTGAATCTGCTGCGCGCGCTGGAATAGGAAGAATAGCTGCGTGGAGAGGGCGTGTTGTTTCGGGTTTTGATAGAAGCGATCGAGGAAGGGGTTCTCCTCGCTCTTCTCGAGTAATAGCTCATAGTTGAAGGTGTCGGCGAGACGCTTCGTTAGTGTGGTCTTGCCGACTCCTATCGGGCCTTCGACGGCGATATAGCGCGGAGCAGTCTTGCTGAAATCGCTCTGGGTCATAGTCGTATTGCGCCTGGCTACTCTGACTTCGCCGTGGGTTTGCGTCGTCGCCGTCGCTTGCGTGGTGGTCTGGCTTGTTCTTCGACGCGGTCGATATTCGTATTTGTCTCGTCGAGTTGGAACTCGGTCCACCACTGGCCACGGCCGCCTAGGTCTTCGCCTGCTTCTTCGCGCAGAAGCAAGAAGTCATAGGCCGCGCGGAAGCGCGGATGGCCGAATGCACTCTCTACGCTGCGTCGATTATCGCGCATAAGTCGAGACTGCAGGTCCCAGATCTCTTTGGTGGCTATGGTGAAGCGTTTGGGCACGGCGGTGTATTGTATCTGTTCCATCAAGACTTCCTGCGCCGCTTGCTGGAAGATCTGATGCGGATTGCCCTCGTTCGACTTCAGCGCTTGCAGGCGAAGCTGCAGTACTGGCCAGAGCAGTGCCGCGAACAGGAAGGCAGGGGTCACGGACTTTCCCTCGGCGAGTCTGGCGTCGGTGTTTTCCAGTGCCAGATCTACCAGCTTGCAAGGCGGCCCGGAGAGTTTGTCCAAGGCGTTGAGCGTCGGTCCGAGGAGGAAGTCGCCGGGACGATAGCGGCGCAGCAACTCGAATGTCTTCACCGCGTGACCACTGGCTAATAACTTGATGGACTCATCGAATAGCCGTGCTGTTGATATGGACTCCAACAGATGGGCGAGTTCGTTGATCGGTGTTTCCGTGTTCGGCTCGATGCTGAAGTCCAGCTTCGCCGCGAAACGAATCGCTCGCAACATGCGTACGGGGTCTTCCTTGTAGCGTTCGGCGGGGTCACCGATCATGCGGATCTGTTTCGCGCGCAGATCCTCTATTCCGGTGCTGAAATCGAGTATGCGGAATCCGTCGATCGTGTAGTACAGGGCGTTAATGGTGAAGTCGCGCCGCAGTGCATCTTCGTCGATGTTGCCGTAGACGTTGTCACGCAGGATCATGCCGGCGGTGGAATGGGCGGAGGATTGGTTTTGAATGCGGCGCCGTGGCACATCGTCGGCAATCTCGTTGTCGGCATCGGCATCGTGGGGTGCGCGGAACGTTGTGACTTCTATGATCTCCCTGCCGTAACGTAGGTGGATAATCTTGAAGCGGCGGCCGATGATGCGGGCGTTACGAAACAGGGATTTGAGTTGCTCGGGAGAGGCATCGGTCGCTATGTCGAAGTCCTTCGGCCGCCTCTCCAATAGCAGATCTCGTACGCCGCCCCCTACCAGGAATCCGTGGTAGCCAGACTCGGCGAGCTTATAGAGAACTTTCACCGCGTTCGGCGATATGTGCTTGCGTGAAATAGGATGGTTATCACGCTCGATAACGGCGGCTCTATCGATCCCCGCGAGCTTAGATAGTGGCTTGGGCTTCTTCGTGTTTTTTTCGGCTGCGCCATGGCGCTGGATATCAGGCCTGGTCTTGGCGGTGTTCGATGAAGAAGATTGATCACGGCGTTTTTTCGAATTAGGCGCGGCTGCCAAGGCAGGAGCTTTTGGATTGATGCGGCTGATTAAGCCTTTGAGCAGGGTTGGGATACTGAGCATGATTCGGCATGATACACGGAACCGGCAAAAACAAAAGGTTGGTGATCAGCAAGAATACACCACAACGCGAGTGTGGCGTTGCATGAGAGAGTGCGAGAGGGATATTTTTAGGGGGTGAATACCACCCCCCGTAGAAAGCTAATAGCTATTATTATTATTGCTATTTTAGTTTTATTATTATTATTGAATTGCGTACCTGTTTCGGTACTGCATAAGTAAAAGGTGGTATACATGAAGTTAGATGGCAATTGCCAAATCCAGACTACAACCCGACCTTATTATTATTTAGTGCACCAACCTTAGTTTATTAACTCAGTAATGCTATTTTTGTTTTTATTAAGATTTATTATTATTGTTTATTGTTATTATTATCAATGTAGTACAAAGCACTTACTGTGCCAATCTTGTAAAGCCCTTATAAAACATAAGCTTAGTATTTTAGGGTTCAATAAATCAATTCTAAATCCCTAGTTTTGTTACGGATATTCCCTGATTATTGGGTAGATGAGTAGCGGTAACAATTTATTACAATTTCTCGAGAGCCGCGTCGCGTGCCGTTGAGTCGCTATTGTGGCGGCTGTATTGCCGAATAGCCGGGGTAAATTGTCAGAAGTTCTTGAACGCAAAGCAGTGCTTCGAGATCTAGCCTTCCTGTTTCTTCTTGCGCGGTATGCCAAAGCGCTGGCGGCGTTCCCACAGACACTTGCGGCTTATGCCTAGTTTCTTGGCAAGTTGGGTTTCATTCATCGCATCTTGATGTTCGAGAACGAAGCGCTGGAAATAGTCTTCGAGGGAGAGCTCTTCGACGGGCTCGGCAGCTGATTGAATATGAATTGATTCAACGTTCTGCTCGGTGAGTTTTTTCTCTTCGTCGTCTATCGCGAGCAGTTCCTCGCCTATGACAGATTCCTCAGCCAGCACAACAGCACGCTCGATCGCATTTTCCAATTCGCGCACATTGCCTGGCCAGGCGTAACTGAAGATGGCGCGACTAGCGCCTTCACTCAGGGTCAGCATCTTCGTCTTCAAGCGTTTGCAGGTGCGCTGCAGAATGGCTTCGGCCAATTCCAGTATGTCGTTGCCGCGATCTCTTAGTGGCGGGATTAGTAGTGTCATGACATTGATGCGGTAATAGAGGTCTTCGCGAAAGTAGCCATCGACTACCAACTGCTTCAGGTCACGATGCGTTGCTACGACCAGACGCACGTCGACTTTTCTGGACTGCACGGAGCCCACCTTGCGGATTTCATTTTCTTGCAGAACCCGCAGCAATCTGGCCTGAGCCTCTAACGGCAGTTCACCAATCTCGTCGAGGAACAGGGTGCTGCGGTTTGCCGCCTCGACCAAGCCGGTTCTGGTGGCGGTTGCCCCGGTGAAGGCTCCCTTCTCGTGGCCGAATAGTTCGGATTCGATTAAATTTTCAGGAATGGCTGCGCAGTTCACGGAGATCATTTCCTGTTCATTGCGACTGCTTAGATTGTGAATCGCTCGTGCGACGAGTTCCTTTCCAGTTCCCGATTCGCCGTTGATCAGCACGGTCGAATTGGTGAGGGCGACTTTACGTATTCTTCTGAACAGTTCCATCATCTGTTCGCAGCTACCGATCATTCCATGAACGGGTGGTTCGAATTCGTCGGTAGCACCGTTGATTTGCCGTGGCGTCTTGGCGTGCTCGCGAATGATTTTGGCTACAGACTCAATTAGCTCGTTGTGTTCGAATGGCTTGGCAATGTAATCGACTGCGCCAAGTTTCATGGAGTCGATGGCGGAGCGAATGCTGGAGTAGCTGGTCATGATCAATACGGGAGTAGTGGTGGCCTTGATTAGGTCCGTTCCCGGTGCGCCAGGCAGGCGTAGGTCGCTAATAATGACGTCGAAATCGTCCATGTCGAAATTTTCTATCGACTCTTTGACGGTGCCCGCTTCGCTGACTTTGTATTCATGTCGTTCCAGTAAACGTTTTAAAGCAGTTCGAATCACTACCTCATCTTCTACTACTAGAACTTGATTTGATGCTGTCATTTGACTTCTTAATTCGGTTGTTGCCACTGTAAAAGAATTATCCGCTAGCTTTCGTCTGCCAGGGAACTACCATGGTAGCAGGGAAAGCGTAGTAATACTCGTGTACCACCTGCACCCTCAATCGCTGGGCTGATTATATCAATATCACCACCTAAGTCTTCAACTATGCTGAAAACGAGGGAGAGCCCTAATCCTGTGCCCTCTCCCGCCTCTTTCGTAGTAAAGAAGGGGTCGAAGACACGATCCTTAATCGCCAGAGGTATGCCAATACCCGCATCGACAACGGCTATCTCGACTATCTCGCCTTTGACCTTGGCCTGCAATAGTACTTCGCCATTTGCTTGACTTGCATCACGCGCGTTGCTGATAAGATTGATAAAAACCTGCAACAGGCGTTGGGAATCACCGAGAATTTTCGCTTGTGGGTCGCAATCGATACGCAGATAGAGCTCCTTGCTTTTCCTGTCCAGTGACACCAGAGTTTGAGCTTGAGCCATGCACTCGGCTAGATCCACTACCTCGCTTTGGTATTGGGTCTTGTTAGTCCCGGCGTGAGCGAAGTTGACTAATGATTGCAGAATCGTTGAAGTGCGATCGGTCTGCTCTATTATTTGCGTGGCCAGATTAAGCAGTTCCCCATCGTCATATTCATCGCGAATGGTCTGGGCGAGACAGGCGATCCCTGTGATCGGGTTGCCGATCTCGTGAGCTACGCCGGCGGCGAGTCTGCCGATCGAGGCGAGTCTTTCGCTGTGAGTTAGTCCAGCCTCTAGAATCTCGGTTTCGGTGATGTCCTCGAGAAGCACGATGACACCCTCGTGCATGGTGCTTGCATCGCTGATCTTCTCTATCAATGCCTTGTGCAAGTTGACGGTCTTCTTCTTGCCTTCCAGCTCGAAGGCATACTTATAGGAATGACTTGCATCGTCATCGACAAAGTTTGTCAGCAGACTGAGCCAGGGCTCAGGCAGATCTATCAGCTGCGAGCCGACGACATCGGCGCTACTTATTTCGGTGAACTGCTCCAGTGCGTGATTCCACATGATGATCTCGTTTTCGATACTGAGAGAGCAAACGCCAAGGGGCAGGTCTAACAAGATCTGTCGGTGGTAGCGCCGCAAGTTATCAAGGTCGGCCGCCATGCCCGATAGATTGCTGCGGTAAGCTTCGATGCGATTCTCGATGACGGTGAGATCAGAACTACCGTGTTGCGAGACGATGCTGTAAGGAAGATAGCCATCGATGATTTCCCGTGCGATCGAAGGACCTAGCAAGCCTGATAGGTTCGCCTCCAGCCTACCGCGCAATTGCTGCATGGCATAGGGGCGGCGATCTTCTCTGTCGATGCTCAAATCTCTGAGAGCCTGGCTTACTTCTCGATCTGCCGTTTTCTCTCCAAGCGGTTTGCTCAGACTCTTGACGAAATCCCGTGGCGACTTCGCAACTAAACCGCTGCGTTTGCGGCGCTTTATGGTGTCCAGTGTGCAGACGTCGGCGGAGCTTCGTTCCTCGTCGCTACTGTTGCTCATCAGTGAGACGATGACGAAGGCCAGGCAATTTCCAATTAAAGACAGTGCGGTTATCTCTCGCCAGTTGATCGATACCAGCGTTAGCGGGTCGGCATCACTGAGCAGCGGTAGCATGAGGAAAAGAAACCAGGTCAGGACGCCGACGCTAAGCCCCCAGAGGAAGCCCTTCCTGTTTCCGATTGGCCAGTAAAGTATGGCGATGATGCCAGGCATAAATTGCAAGCAGGCGGTAAAGGCGACGATGCCGATTACCTGAAGACTGATCTGTTGATTGGGCAAGGAATAAAAGAAAAAACCCATCCATATAATTGCTGTGATAAGGATGCGCCGCTTCCACAACAGCCAGCGGTAAATATCTTCATTCGCTTTTGGTTGATAAATTGGAAGTATCAAATGGTTCAGGCACATATTCGAAAGCGCGAGAGTGATTACGATAATTAATCCACTTGCCGCGGAGAGTCCGCCAAGATAGGCGAGCAGGCTGATCAGGGGCGTGTCGTAGGCGGCGCCTATTACGACTGGAAAATATTCGACATCAACGGTACTGCCGGCACGCAGCCCTGCCCAGAGAATAGGCAGTACCGGCAGGCTGAGTAAAAGAAAATACAGCGGTAAACCCCAACTGGCAAACGATAGCGCACGCTGGCCGCCGTTCTCGTTGAAGGTTACATAGAACATATGTGGCATCGCGATGGCGGCGGTAAAGAACAGCAGTACCATTACATGGAAAGAGGAGAAATAGTCGGTATTCCTCAGGCTTTCCAATAGAATGGGTTGTCCTTGCAACCAGCGCTCGAGTTCAGCGAAGCTGCCGAATGCCCCATATACAGCGAAGGCTCCAACGCAGAGAAAGGCAATCAGTTTTACCAGTGACTCAAAGGCAATGGCCATGACGAGACCGTCGTACTGCGTGCGCCCAGCTTTTCTCGAGGTGCCAAATAGAATCGAGAACACGGTGATAACGACGCAGAACCCAATGGCGAGGGTGCTCTGCACGGCTTCTGGTGATACCAGGTAGGCGGTGTCGGAAACCGCTCTTATTTGCAGTGCGATCAGTGGAATAACGGCGATCAATATGACCAGTGTGGTGGCAGTGCCGGCCCAGGGCGAACGGTAGCGAAACGCCATAAGATCCGCCAACGAGCTAAGCTGATAGGTGCGAGTCAGTTCGAGTAGAGGGCGTAGTAGCAGGGGAGATAACAAGAACGCGAGAGAGATTCCGATGGAGCTGGAGAGATAGCCATAGCCATCACGCAGGGCATTGCCGACAACTGTGTAGTATGCCCAGACGCTGGCGAACACACCGAGTGAGAGTACATAGACGATGGGATGACGGACGATCTTTACCGGGATCCAACCGCGCTCGGTTACGTAGGCGATGCCAAATAAGAGAGCGAGATAGCCACTGCCCAGAAAGATGGTGGTGGTTAGATCAAAATTCATCGGAATCCTGTTCTCGATGTGCCCAAGCCGCTACCCCGATAACCAGAAAGCCGACGATGAATGGTCGAAACCAGGCGCCGTCTGCCTGATTGATCCAATCTACACTTAACAGGAACAGTAGATAGATAATGAGTAGCAGCACTAACATTGATCGAGGAATGTACACGGGAACTCCTGCCTGTTGCGACGTTTGCCGGATAGTATAAGGAGCGTCCCGGCAAGTCTATGGCTAGCCCCAACACAGCCGAGTGTATTTGCACTATGAAGCGAATGCGATGCTGCCAACTTTAGGCACGGACTGCAGCTCCCAGTTCATGATCGCCCATTGCAGTTGCGCCTCAGGCTTCTCCCGCGCCAGTTCCTTAGGAGGAGCCTGGCCCAGTAAGGTCAATGCGCGATAGAGTAGCTCCGAGGCTTTATCAACGTCAATCGAAGGAGCGAAGGCCTGCTTGCTGAGTTTTTGGCCCTGCGCATCGACAATGATCGGAATGTGGGCATAGGCGGGCTGCTGAAAATTCAGTTGTTGTTGCAGATAGATCTGCCTCGGCGTTGAGTCGAGAAGATCCCAGCCGCGCACGACATGGCTGATGTCTTGAAAGGCGTCGTCTACCACCACGGCTAATTGGTAAGCGAACAGCCCATCCTTGCGCACTAGCACGAAATCTCCAACCTCGTCCTCCAGTTGCTGACTGAAGCGTCCTTGCACGGCGTCATCGAAGCCTGTTCTGTGTGCTTTAATTTTTACCCGCAGCGCGTAAGGTGCCGGCGGCGGCGTGGGGCGGGCGCGACAGGAACCGTCGTAGACATTTCCCATCTCTCTTATCGCGCCTCGCGTGCAATCGCAGGGATAACACAGGCCCTGCTGCTGAAGTGTCTGCAGGGCGTATCGATAGGCATCGAGGCGAGAACTCTGATACAGCACCGCACCATCCCAGTTCAGGCCAAGCTCGTCCAGTTGTTGCAGGATAAGCGCGGCACTGCCGGCCGGTTCCCTGGGTGGGTCCAGGTCTTCGATACGCACTAGCCACGTACCGCGGTGCGCCCTGGCATCGAGAAAACTCGCCAAAGCGGCGAGCAACGATCCAAAGTGCAAGGGGCCAGTTGGAGAGGGAGCAAAGCGGCCAACGTAAGGGTACTCAGGTTTCGCCTCGCTTTGAGAATCGAGTGTCTTTGGCATAGTGGGCATAGTGAGTAGTAGTTTAGTACACAATGCTGCCGCCGTTCTCGCTTAGTGCGGGACTGACAGGCAATGGGATGAAACTGTGGCGGTGCGCGCGGAGAAAATAAGCCGAATAGGCACTGCTGACCGAGCGCGTATTCGGCTTAAACGAAGAGGCTAGCTGCCTAGCTGCTTTTCTTTGATCTCATCGAGCGTTTTGCAGTCGATGCACTTGTTTGCAGTAGGGCGTGCCTCGAGTCGGCGGATGCCAATCTCAATGCCGCAGGAGTCGCAGTAGCCGTAATCATCTTGAGCGATAAGCTCGATGGTGCTGTCGATCTTCTTGATAAGTTTGCGTTCTCTGTCGCGCGTACGCAGCTCCAGGCTGAATTCCTCTTCCTGAGTGGCACGGTCAGCCGGATCGGGATAGTTGGCCGCATCGTCTTGCATATGA
>JBBDIR010000044.1:14684-21341 GCA_040880325.1 Pseudohongiellaceae bacterium | reverse complement strand
ATTTTACCTACCGACTGGAACTTAATAACGCAGAAGACGAGATCCGCTGTCTGGAGCGCAAACGCTACAACGGCTATCTGCGTGATGGAGATCTGCGCGAAACTGACATTACTTGCTCGAACACGGGAGCGGAGTTGGTATTCAAGATTCGGGCGAATTTTTAATTGAAACGAGGTAACGCTAGCAATTTAACAACTTAATGCAGTCATCGTTACGAGAGATTGATTCGGTATTTGGCTTAGCCAAATACTTCACCCATGCGGGTCATCTTTCGGCCGTCTGCGGAGCTTCGCTCCTTTCGAACTCCTAGACCAACTGGTTCGAAGCCTTATGCCAGAAACAAGAAATCTGCAATATTTTCAATGGCATAAAAATTCAATTTGTCCCAATCCTCCCCACTCAGCCCTAAACTAACCCGTTGAATTAGTTGAATATTAGCTAGCGCTTTGGGACGGCAATCATCTACATATGTCACGAAGTCCGTTATATTCATCTAAACAGGCAACAGGTTTTAAAACTCGGAATGCAAGAGCTACTCGTACCACTCGCGCTTGATTCTCACGGTGCTATTATCGAGCCAACGCGGCTACGAAAGGAACTCCCTATTTTTGTCCTTCTTGTGAAAGTATTCTGACTTTCAAAAAAGGCGAAATCAAAGTTGCCCATTTTGCTCACAAAGCGAGCCTAACCTGCACATCTGAAACCGTTGTTCACGCACTAGCCAAGCTTCTAGTCACGCAAGCAGTTAATGGTTGGAAGGAAGGAATTTCTGATTCGCCAGTATATGATTCCACATGCGCTGACTGCGGAACAAAATCGCAACTCAAGCTACCCTCTAAAGTGCAGCAAGCTTCGCTGGAAAAACGACTACTTAGTGGGTTTATTGTAGACGTGGCTCTTTACACTGAAGGCAAAATTGCTGCCGCAGTTGAAATCAAAATCACTCATGCTGTAGACGAAAAGAAAGCTGGGGATTTGGAGGTTCCATTTATTGAGCTACTTGGTAGTGATGTTATTGCTTCACCAAATCATTGGAGGCCTATCAGAAGCACTTTTAAACTACCTACATGCCAAATATGCGAAGGTGCTATTGAAGACCACTCTGTAGTTAGAAGGCGTGAGTAAAGCTACCAGTGTTGAGATTCCAGATAGCTCACTCATTAGTATCCCGTATCCTCTATTTCGTAGACGGCGGATTCTTGAGCTTGGAGGTAGCCACCATTTTCCAGTAGGCCAGCGCTTTGGACTTGGCTAGGTCCAGTAGTGTTTGTTTCGGATATTGCCCATCTGCGTCGGCGACGCCTACAGCCCAGCCAGTAAACAACTCTAGTGCCTGATGTATCGTTTCGACAGTGTAGACATGAAACTTACCTTGCGCACATGCCTCTAATAGCTCGGGATTCAACATCAGGTCTCCTGCGTTGGCGCGGGGGATAACTACTCCCTGCGTACCGCTAAGGCCGATGTCCCTACATACCTCGTAGAATCCTTCTACTTTTTCTGAGACAGCACCTATTGGCTGAACATTCCCCAACTGGTCGATGGCCCCAGTCATGGCCAGATCCTGCCGCAGTGGCACATCAGTCAGCGCGCTCAACAGGCATACTATTTCTGCGGCAGAAGCTGAGTCACCATCAATTCCACCGTAGCTCTGTTCAAAAGCGATTGAGGCCGAGAATGCCAGCGGATGTTCGGTTTTTAACAAGTTTCGCAACAGGCCACTCAAGATATAGAAGCCCTTGGTGTGTATCGCTCCCGACAGATCAGATTCGCGCTCAATACTGACAGTGCCTGATGTGCCCGGGCCGATGCTGGCGGTTATGCGGGTAGGAAAGCCATGGGTTAGGGGGCCGGAATGAATTACCGCCAGACCATTGATCTGGCTGACTTGTGTGCCCTGAGTCTGGACCTTGATGAAGCCGTCGGTGATCAATTGCCGATAGCGTCGTGCTGGAAGATCGGCTCGGTGTCTGCCTCGCTCTATTGCGCTATAAACCTGATCACGACCTACCAGCGGTAGACCTTTTTTTGCCGCGATATGGTTTGCCTCCCGTGCCATATCGGCAAGGCGGCCAAAGCGCACAGTTATCTTGTTACTTTCTCCGGCAATACGCGCACCGTGCTCGGTCATCGCAATGATGCCGGATCGGTCGAAGGGTAGCAGGCCTTCATCCTGCACTACCCGTGCCAGAACACCGGCATAGTAACGCACTCCCTGCTTGTCTCTGGGTATTGTGCTACTAAAATCCGACAACACCTTGAACAAGTATGGAAAATCCGGGTCGTAGGCATCGAGCATCTGGTACAACCCCGGATCACCGATGAGAATAACTTTAACCCGAATCGGGATGGGTTGCGGCTTGAGCATGGGCCCGGACCAGAAATAGTTTAACTCCGGTGGCGACATCTCCAACTGTCCGGTTTTAAGCGCACGCAACAAAAATCTCCAAGACCCTGGCTCACTCAATATGTCCCTCACCTCTAGCACCAGGTAGCCACCATCTGCTCGCAGTAGTGAACCCGAACGAATCATCAAATGATCGGAGCGCAATGCACCAAGCGAATTAAATTCACGGTCAATATTACCAAGCAGATTCTGTAGGCTGGGCGAGGTCTCGTGTATTACCGGACAGTTCTCATCCAGCGCACGGATCAATATGGGGTTCACTCGATAGACGCTAGTAAAGTCTTCCTCTCCACCCAGCATGGAGAGCTTGTCTATCACTAGGTCGTCCACTACCGACTGCAGAAACGCATGGACATCTTCGCCAGGAAAGTCCTTTCGTACTGGCCGCAAGAAAAACTCGACCTGACGCCGGGCTTCTTTCTCATACAGAGAATTTACCGCTTCGCTGTGCTTTAGCTGAACCTCACTAGTCTTCTGACTCACTTCTTCAAAGCGCCTGGCGAAAGCGGAAATTTTTCGATGCGTCGCCTCCAGTTCTTTCGCACTTATACTTCCCTGCTCCGCCATCTCTTCTATCTTGCTCAACGGTACCGGCTCATCTTTTAGCATGGGCATGATTGTCGGCTGTACTACCTGCCCAATCTGAATCGGCACCAGAGCAAGCTCATTGGCACGCAGCTCGGCTTCAAACGGCTTGCCCAACTCCCTGACCGACTTTTCCGCCTCGTCGTCAAGCTCCCAACGCCTAGCTCGCAAGGTGTCTGATTCCAATTGGGCCGGCAAACGCTTCTCGACAAAGGACACAAAATCATCCATCTTCCTAGCCAGTCGAGCACCACTGCCACGGGGTAACGAAAGCAATAACGGCATATCTGGCTGCGCGAAATTATGCACATAACAACGGTCATCGGAAGGCGGGCATGGGGGCCTGATATCTGTCAGCAGCTGTTGCACCAGACTCGCTCGGCCCGTACCGGTAAGTCCACGCACATAGATATTCTGGCCAGGCGCATTAATTTCTAGGCCGAAACGTAAGGCCTCGACCGCGTCATCCTGCCCAACAATGTTCCTGACTGGCTCAACCTCGTCAGTTGTCTCGAAATCCAACCATGATTCGACACATTGCCAGCGCAAGTCGTTGACCGACAACTCCAATTCCTTGGTGTTTGGTTGTTGTTTGCACTTGTTCATAGATAAAGCCTTTAAAAGAGATTGAAGGGCGCTTCTAGTTTCATAACATAACAAGAGTTCAGCCTAGCATAGCAAACCACTTCAACTATTGAGCTATTTTAAATCAAGAGAACAGAGCACTTTGATCTATCACGAGGAGAATTGAAGGAGCCACTCATTTCTGAAGAACTAAAGGCGCGAATCCTCACGAGAGATTGACTCGCGATTTGACTTAGCCAAATTGCTAACCTTTGCGGGGCAGCCTTCGGTTGCCTGCGGAGAGAAAAGGACCACTAATAATATAGCAGCGAAAGGAGCATGCCAGAAAAATGTCGTTACTAGATTTATAAGTAATCAGGCCACTCGTTTATCTGCTCTAGCTATAGAGCGGTGCCATCGGCACTTTGTGTGCGCAATGAATCTAGGAAAATACGCATTTCAATAGAGCGTTGTTCGCCCAGTTGCTTCGATATCTCCAATATCAATGTCCCCGGAAGCTGCTGACTCATATTCTCCAGTGTGGCGATAGCGGTCGGTAGATCTTGCGCTAGTCCTGCCCGCGTGCTGAGTGAGAGTATGCGCATGATACCCACGGCCCCAAGAAAATTCAGCGTATCGGCATCGTGCAAGACCTGCGCGTGAGGTTCATCTGGCACGGAAGAATAATACATATGTCCGAGCGCAGCCCCCTGCACCAGCGCTAGTTTTTCCATGGGGAAGCCTGCGGGCTCGAGAATCTCAGCCATAGAATCAGCAGCGACCTGAGAATGATCATTCCCCCGCGCTGAAAAGGGCTCAAAAGCGCCCATGTCATGCAGGAAGGCGGCTGCAAACAGCACATCGATATCTAGCTCAATCCCTTCCTGTTCAGCCAACTCCAAAGCCAAAATATAGTCACGCTCGCTGTGCGCCAATCCCCAGGCTGTGTGCTGTTGGTTTTCTTCGACAAAGTTATAGACAGTCTGCTTCCACTGCGCATCGAGCTGTATGCCAGATGCGGTTTGTTGGGAAAATGCATAGTTCGCTAAAGCGAAAGAGAAAATGACCAGCATGAATCGGATAAATGCGCGCACGGGGACGTCCTTAGTAGTTAAGCTGAATCGTATAATAGATGGGGCTACTAAAGAAGAGCAGGGAACATAATAACTTAGTAACCTAAGGAAGCATGCCAGAATGTCATTGCTAAGTGACCAAGCTATCAGTGCCCCTCGTTTAGAAACCTTGCGTGCGAGAGATTGATTCGATGTTTGGCTCAGCCAAATTCCGTGGTACCAATAGCTAGATTACAACTGGCGGGTTAGCCCTAGCTTTTACTTTAGCCAAGCAACATCGTATCCCCCGCCGGGGGCGGCCTTCGGCTGTCTGCGGAGCTGTGCTCCTTTCGATCTCCCGACCAGCTGGTTCGAAAACCCTTTACTTAGCCAAATATTTTCTTTTATTTTTCAACTAGTTAGAATACTTACCACCCCCACCACAACATCCTCTTTTATCTATCTATCTATCTATCTATCTATAACTAGTTGATTTATATAATTTTTGTACGAGTATATGGAGGCCTATTGCCACAAAAACAATTCAATATCCAAGTGATACTTAAACTGATATATTCAACCTCACAAAACACAAAGAATGCTAAGCATTTATCGACTAAATATATCTATAAATCAATATCTTATAGCTATATCAACTGATATTTAAACTGATATTTAAACTGATATTTAAACTGATACAAAATGAATAAATTCACCCCAATTGCAGCAATAGAGCCGATGCTCCCATCAGAAAAAGGCATTGAAAGCTCAGGCCTACCCGATCTCGTTATAGACCTTGAGAGAAAAGCCTCCAAATTAGGAGGCATGGCAAATCCTATCGTATTAGATGTAATCACAGAGCATATGAGGGTAATTAACTCCTATTACTCAAATCTAATTGAAGGAAATAGCACTCATCCAAGAGAAATTAGAAAAGCGATGAAAGGTGACTATAGTGATGATCCGGCAAAGAGGGACCTCCAACTAGAATCAATTGCGCACATCAAAGCCCAAGAAGCTTTAGAGGCAGATCCACCTTCTCTTGAATTCCTGAGCACTGCTGATTGCGTCAAAAATATTCATTTCCTATTTTACGAAAATATCCCAGAGAGCCTTAGAGTAGTAGAAGGCCCAAATAATGAACCAAAATTTGTGGTTCCTGGGCAATTCAGAGAGATTGGCGAAGAAGTTAAAGTGGGGAGGCATTTACCACCAGAAGCTGAAGTACTTGAAATTTTCCTCGAGCTATTTACCAATGCATATGCCCTAAGAACTCTCCATGGGCAGAAAAAAATAATCGCAGCCATGGCTGCACATCATAGATTCCTCTGGATACACCCTTTCTTAGACGGCAATGGAAGAGTTGCCAGATTACATACTGATCTTTTTCTAAAAGGGATTGGCATAGGAGGCTATGGTATGTGGTGTATTAGCCGTGGGCTTGCCAAGAATAATACTGCCTATAAAGCCAACCTAGCGAAAGCAGACCATACAAGACGCGGAGACTTAGATGGGAGAGGCGCATTATCAGAGGAAAATTTAGTTCAATTTTGCGAATTCATGCTCAAAGTAGCCATTGACCAAGTTGAATACATGGAAAAACTATTAGATTTGAAACCAATGGTTAAAAGAATTAAAAGCTATGTTGATGATCGAAACAAAGGTCTTGTATTGGGCTTGGAAAGCATAAGACCTGAAGCGGCAAGACTACTGGAAAAGGCATTTATGTATGGGGAATTCGAGCGATCTGAAATGGAAGAAATCAGCGGCCTAGGACTATCGGTTACTAGAAAACTAGTGCAACACCTGAAAGAGGACGGCTTACTTACTGAAACCAGTTCTAGATCGCCTCTTAGATGGGCAATACCTGATCACGCTGAGCGATACTATTTCCCAGAACTGACCCCCGTATTAACTGATTGAATAAATCCAACATACCGTATAAGAAAGAGACACTAACAATCTAACTTAGGAGGTCGTGGCGAGAGATTGATTCGTAATTTGGCTTAGCCAAATTCCTCACCCTGCGGGCCGCGCAAAAAGCGCGCT
>JBBDIR010000044.1:0-14584 GCA_040880325.1 Pseudohongiellaceae bacterium | reverse complement strand
CTGCGCTGCTCTCGCAGCTTTGATTCGTAATTTGGCTTAGCCAAATTCCTCACCCTGTGGGCCGCGCAAAAAGCGCGCTCTGCGCTGCTCTCGCAGCTTTGATTCGTAATTTGGCTTAGCCAAATTCCTCACCCCTACGGGACAGCCTTCGGCTGTCTGCGGAGCTGCGCTCCTGTCGAACTGGGAAGTTGAACCAAGTTCTCTGGGCGCGTGGAAAAAGGATTATATACACTTGTACTGATACGGTCACTGCATCACCGCTCGAGAGATTGATTCGTAATTTGGCTAAGCCAAATTCCTCACCCTTCGGGCCGCCTTCGGCTGTCTGCGGAGCTGCGCTCCTTTCGAACTGGGGAGTGCTTTCTTCTAGACCTGCCAAACTAAAAAGCCCTCCGATGGAGGGCTTTTTAGTTTGGCACGCCCAGAGAGATTCGAACTCCCGACCAACTGGTTCGAAGCCAGTTACTCTATCCAGCTGAGCTATGGGCGCGTGGAACGGGGATTATATACGCTTAGATTGATTGGGTCACTGCAAGTCTGCCTGGGTGGAACCCTTACACAGTTGCATATTCCTGTACAAGTGCGTCGGTCGGAATACCCCAATTTCGGCTTATAGTGCGTATATTCTCCAGCGTTAGGCTTCTTTTCCTGTTTAACAATTCGGAAGCTCTTGATCTAGAGTTTAAAAGCACTGCCAGGTCTCTCTGAGTTTTTCCAGAGAACATCATGGCGCTTTTGAGGAACTCCACAGGATCCGGCGACTCTATCTGGTGGGCACGGCTCTCATAGAGTTCTACGAGCGCCGCCAGCAACTCCAACTCATCGCCTTCTTCTGAGCCATACACGGCATCAAGCAACTGCTCGATTCGACCAAGCGCAGCTTCATAGTCTGGTTCTGTATGAATCACTTTTATGTTCACTAGATCGTCTCCGCATCGGTGCTGTCGTAGTCGTTGTGCGTTCCAATGAATCGAACGTAGCCGATTCTATAGGCGTAATTAAATTTAACTATCAGCCTATAGCTGCCTCCTACAATGTCGAAAACAGCACGATTATCACTGAGAATGCTTACCTTGCTGAAATGATTCTTTATGTCTTGTGGGCTGTCCCATTCAGCTCCCACCGCTATGGCATACCAGGATTTTAGAGCCTGCTCACTATCTGGGTGTACTACCCAAAAATCCCGCAATTTTTTCTTGGCAATTATCCGCATCTCACTTGCACTTGCTATTATGGCGTACTGTACATTGTTCCCATATAGGGAACAATGACTTCTTGCAGATTTTTCGCATATCCGAGAGCATCGGCACTCCTGCTATTGGGCACACTTCAAGTGTAGTCACTAGCACAAGAGATTGCTCTGGAATGGCTGCAACCCATACCGTAACTGGCTTTTACCTGCCTCCCCATATATGCTTTCCTCTTCCCGAGACAAGAAATACCTGAAATCACCCCATGGAAGAACTCACTGAAATAGAAACCATCGCCAACGTCATTCAGTTGGCAGTTGCCCCAGTGTTCCTGCTTGCTGGCATCGCGGGATTGCTGAACGTGCTCTCGGTCAGATTAGGGCGGGCGGTGGATCGGGTTCGGATCGTCGAGACACGACTGAGTCGGGATCCTCACCCTGATCACAGCGCCGTTCTGCAGACTGAGATCGCTGCGTTGTGGAGTCGGATACGGCTGGCGAATTGGTCTATTCGTATGTTCGTTGCTGGGGCGCTGGTGGTCTGTCTGGTCATCGTATCGCTGTTCTTCAGCGAGCTGGTGCATTTCAATATCTCAGCGGCGATCGTGGTGTTTTTCCTCGGCGCCATGTTGTTGTTGATAATGGGCCTGATCTTGTTTCTGATTGAAGTCAGCATCTCTACTCGCAGCATCGGCACCGGTATTACCGAGATTCTCGACGAAGAAAAATCCGACGGCGGCTCACTCTAAACCGCCGGTTCCGCTACCTTTTCTGCCTTCTTCTCTATCGCCTTGGTCATAGCGGTCTTTATATTGTTGTCCAGGTTGCGCAGCGTCGGGCTCAGCAGGTAGAAAGCGATTACCGTTGCAATGAGTAATAAAGAGGCACCGAATAGCGCGTTCGCCGCGCCGATATTGTCTGCCGCTATCGCCAGGGGGAACACACCGATGGGGGTGAGCGCGAAGGACAGCATCATGAAGCTGCTCATTCGCCCTCTTACGCTATCATCTACCAGAATCTGCACCGCGGCATTGTTCACCGTCTGACTGGCACTCATACACATATTGGCCAACAGCAGTGGCAGCAGCGCCACATAAAAATTCGGTATCTCTACAAATATCGCGAGTAACACGCCGAAGGCAATGCTAGTGCCTAGCATCAACTTGAGACGCTGTGCGTTGTCACCGCGGCGCAGTATCCAGATCGATCCCAGTACGCCGCCGACACCACCCACCGCCATCAAGGTGCCTACACCGCTCTCGCCAACACCCCACTGCTGTTCCGCCAACATGACCAGGATGCTTTGAAACGGCATGGCCAATAACATCGGCACCAGCCCAAATACTAGGCACAGCAAGATCGGCCGATTGCCGCGCACGTAGCTGAATCCTTGCTTGATATCAGCCAGCAATTTTTCCTTCGGCAACTCGCTGCTCCTGGAGTGGCTGCGTTGCACACCTAACATGCACAGTACTGCCGTGGCGTAGAGGACGACGGAGAGCATATAGGCGGCTATCGCCGAGAACTGCCCAATCACCACCCCCATGATCGCCGGCCCCAGGACACGACTCAGATTCATCACGCCGCTGGAGAACGCCATGCCGCTCTGCAATTTTTCCGGCCCCACTACTGAGGCGGTGATTGCCATGCGCGCGGGCATGATGAAGGGAAAGGCGCAGCCGGCGACGAAGGCGGTGCACAGCATATGCCAGAACTCCAGCCTATCGCTTAACAGCATCGCCAGGATAAAAATTTCGTTCGCCATGATCAGGCACTGGCCGACGATGACCAGTTGTCTGCGTTCCACCCGATCGGTGATTGCTCCGCCAATAAGTGATGCGAAGATCATCGGAATGGCGACTACGAGATTAATATAGGCCAGTGATGTGGCTTCGCCGGTGAGATCCCAAGCCAGAATGGTGCGCGTGAGCATCTGCCCTTGCATGGCAAAGAAGAAGGCCGCGTTACCGAGAAACAACCAGCGAAACTGTGGAATTGAGAATACCGCGAAGGCACCGGATTTTCGAGCAGTTGAATCTGGTGAGGAAGAAGAAATACTAGCGCTCCTGAAGTGTGCGCGCAGTATAGAACTTACTCTGTTTAAAAAAAAGACTTGTACTACATTACGAGAAAAAAGTGCGGCCGCAGAGACAGCCGCATACTGGGAATTACTATTGGCTAAGGGCTATCTGTTGTTTTCGTAGAATGCAGAATTGATGAAATTATAGTCATGGGCGGCCGCATGCAAATGACAGTCTCTGCAGAATGCGCCAAGGCCGGAATCACCAGTGCCGCGTCTTGCACCATTGGCACCCATCACATACTCCCAATCGCCGGTTTCTGGTGATTGTCCGCTAGCCAGTTTTATCATGAGCGTCAAATCGGGGTTGCGTCTCGCCTGCAAGGCCGCCTCACTATTAAAACTCTCTTTCAACAGAATCGTTCCTTCGGGATACGGCAGGCTTTGTGTGCCCAAATTTACAGCTTGACCGACGGAGTTTACATAGATCTGACGATAGGCATTGCTGCCATCGTGCACACTACCCAAGAACCCGGTAGGGTCGCCGGTCGTGGGCTCAGGGGTCACCTGATACCAGGAAAGGTAGTCGGACCAAGCGCTGGCATCGGGCCCCAGTTGCGCAGCCGTAGACATGCAGGCTGATAGTATTGCTGCAACACCCACCATCGAAAAAATTTTTACTTTCATAGCTGATCCTCGGATCTGATTAACGCGTAATTTGAGTACAGCATTGAATTAGCTGTAATAGCTAAGAACCAGTAAGATAAGTTTTTATTTCAATAAACTTAAAAAATCATGACTCAACGCAAAAGGATAAGCCGGTTATCATGACAAGATAGTAGCTCTAGCTTTTTCGTAAAATAGACCTTCAACCTTATTTCGCTTCCTGTAATTAAATGTTACCGAATAGCCCCATATTAAACTTTGCACATAGAAAACAGTCTCTTAGGGCGCCAGCAGGGCAGTTTGATGCACTATTAAGTGACCCCCAAATCCAGTACCATCCCGTTCCAAATTTAATCCCCCAAACCATTCGTTTTAATCAGGAGATCTAGCGTGCGCAGAGCAGCCGGCTTCCCGCTACTATCGATATTTTTCACTCTCATCATCGGGCTAATGCAATCAGCCTCGAGCTATGCACAAGACGCCAGTGTCGAGCGCGGCCGCGTGCTGTTCACCGCCGAGTGCTCACGCTGTCATGTGCCCGCCGAGATGGATGATCGCCTGCGTGCGCGCTGGATCGACCGTACTGGAGCCGAATTATTTCAACAGATTCGCTCCACCATGCCTGCTGAGACGCCGGGCTCATTGGACAATAGCGCCTACTACGACCTTACTGCATTCATCCTGCAGTCCGGCAATGTCGCCATAGCGGGCGGGCAGATAAGCATTGCCGAACTGAATAGCCTCAGCATCAATCCAAGTGTGGCGGTAGCTACAGAAGACGACGACGGCTACCTGCCGTGGACCCATTTCAACGGCACCGAGAAATCCCTGCGCTATGCAGATCTGGATCAGATCAATGCCAGCAATGTCGCCGATCTTGAGATTGCCTGGTCGTTCGACTCTACGCCTTACGGCCCCAGCCCGGAAACCTTCAGCGTGTCGCAACCGCTGATGGTCAATGGCCGTGTGTTCGCCACCATGGGCTCTACCCGTAATGTGGTCGCACTCGATGCTATCAGCGGACAGATCCTGTGGATGTGGCGCCCAACCGAGGCCCAACGCTTTGCCGATGCCCCACGCAAGGGCTCGGGCAAAGGGCTTTCCTACTACAACGGCGCTGGTCAGGAAGTCATCTTTACCATCACTCCCGGCTACTATCTGGTGGCCCTGAATGCTGTTACCGGCGATCCGGTTCCAAGCTTCGGTGCCGGTGGCTTCATCGACCTGCAACGAGGGCTGCGACTCGGCCCTGGCCGTGAGGATCTGGATATCGGTATTTCCTTCCCGCCACTGGTGGTAGACGATGTGGTGATCGCCGGTGCGGCGCATGAAGTGGGCATGCGGCCTCTGTCCGAGAGCAATGTGAAGGGTGATATCCGCGGCTTCGACGCCCGCACTGGCGACCTGCTGTGGACATTCAAGACGATACCGGAGAAAGGGCAGATTGGTTACGAGACCTGGTTGAATGGCTCGGCGGAATATACCGGCAATGCCGGAGTGTGGTCGATGATGTCGGCCGATCCCGAACGCGGCACGGTCTATCTTCCGGTCGAGGCCGCGACCGGCGACAGATACGGTGCCTACCGTCCGGGCAATAATCTATTCTCCAGCTCGACCGTCGCCCTGGATTACAAGACCGGCGAACGCAAGTGGCACTTCCAGACTACCCATCATGATATCTGGGACTGGGATACACCGTCGGCACCCTTGGTTATCGAGCTCCCCAACGGTACACCCGCTGTAGTGCAGACACTGAAGCAATCCCATCTGTTTATGTTCGACCCGGAAACCGGCGCGCCGCTATTCCCCGTCGAGGAACGCCCCGTTCCCAGCTCGGACACACCGGGTGAGGCAGTAGCTGCCACCCAGCCCTTCCCTATTCTGCCGGCGCCCTATGATCGCCAGGGCTTTCAGGCGGATGACCTCGTTGACTTTACGCCAGAGATAGCGAAGCGAGCGGCCGCAATTGCCGCGGATTATCGCTTCAGCGAATTGTACACACCGCCGTCGCTGTATCAGGACCCTAAAGATGGGACACTCGGCACCTTGCATCTACCCTCCTCCACCGGCGGCTCAAACTGGGAAGGCGCTCCCTACGACCCCGAGACCGGTATCATCTACATCTCCTCGCGCACAGCAACCAGTGTGCTAACGCTGGTGAACGAGCCGCAAGCCTCATCCATGCGCTACATTCAGGGCGGTGGAAGAACGCCATCGGTCGAAGGCATCCCGTTGGTGAAGCCGCCCTACGGCAGCATCACGGCCATCGATCTGACAACAGGCGAACATGTCTGGAAGATTGTTAACGGGGACACTCCCGAGAATATTAAGAACCATCCGCTACTGCAAGGCGTAGACATTCCAGCAACCGGCAAGCCCACCCGCTCTGGCATGGTGCTAACCAAGTCGCTGCTGTTCTTCGGCGAGGGGCCTGGTGGCTCGCCCCTGCTGCATGCCGTGGACAAGGCAAGCGGCGAAACGGTGGCGGAGATTGCGCTACCGGCTTCGGTAACCGGCATGCCTATGACGTATATGATGGACGGCAAACAGTTCATCCTGATGACGGTAAGCGACTTTCGTAGTGGCGCAAGGCTGATCGCTCTAACCCTGCCCTAGGCGGCCGTCTTATTTAGATATCACAAGCCTAGACCGCTATCAGACCAGGAAGTACACTCCCAATAGCCTCGATCACTGCCGTAATCGGGGTTATTTTTTGTCTTAAATGAGGTGAAATGCACTTGCATGAACTACTGTAATTATATACAGTATTTTCTTTATTAAGGACGGGATGTCATGAGTAACCGCTGCTGGTGGCCGGGGGATGATCCGGTTTATATCGCCTACCACGACGAGGAATGGGGGGTCCCGGTGCACGATGAGCGACTGCTGTTCGAATTTCTCTGTTTGGAGGGCCAACAAGCTGGGTTGAGCTGGATCACCGTATTGAAAAAGCGCGATCATTACCGCAAATGCTTCAAGAATTTTGAGGTAGACAAGGTCGCGAGATTGACCGATAACACCATCGAGAAGCACCTGCTCGATAGCGGCCTGATTCGCAATCGTCTCAAGCTCTATTCGATTCGCAGCAATGCGGTCGCCTTCAAACAAGTGCAGGAGGAATTCGGTAGCTTCGACAGCTATATCTGGTCCTTCACCGGCGGCAAGGTTTTGGATGGCAAACGCAAGACGCGTAAAAGCGTGCCCGCTACTACGGATATCAGCGATGCAATGTCGAAAGATCTCAAGAAACGCGGCTTCAAATTTATTGGCAGTACCATCTGCTACGCCTATATGCAGGCTGCCGGGCTAATCAATGACCACACAGGTAATTGTTTCCGTTACAAAGAACTGAAAAACTAAGAAATCGAATCACGCAGCATCCTTAAACAAAAACGAACGTAAAAACCTAGAGAGGAAAGACCATGCTTGGATATGTAACAGTAGGCACCAACGATATAGAGAAGGCAGCGAAGTTCTACGACGAGCTGTTAGCTGGAATAGGCGCGAAGCGCTTCATGGAGATGGATACCTTTATCGCCTGGTCAAATGACCCTGCAGGATGCGGCTTTTCTATCACCAAGCCCTTCGACAAGAACCCCGCCTCGGTCGGTAACGGCGTGATGGTCGCCTTCATGGTTGATAGCACTGACAAGGTGGACGCACTGCATGCCAAGGCGCTTGAACTGGGCGGTACAGACGAAGGTGCGCCGGGTGCTCGCAGCGACAATTTTTATGGCGGGTATTTCCGCGACCTCGATGGCAACAAGGCCAATTTCTTCTGTATGACTTAATGCCGCTAAGCACAGGCCGCGGCTCCCAGGCTTGGTACTTAGGCTTGGTACTTAGGCTTGGTACTTAGGCTTGGTACTTAGGCTTGGTACTTAGGCATAAGTTATTTTATGGGCTACAGCATGATTGTTGCGGCCCGTTTTTTATAGGCTCTGAATTTTTCTATCTACCTCATAAGAATTGTCGGTAACAATTCTTTCCAAGACTTCGATTCGCTTCTTAAGCTTACCCACCTCATTCTGCAAGTCTTTCGTAGAATTCGAATCCATCTCCTTTCGAAGTTTTCCCAGCCTCGCCTCCGTACTCTTTTTATACTGAAAGTATTGCGTGATAAATACAATCAAACTTACCGGAAGCATAACGGCCATCATTATCCCGAACAGCTCTAATACGGCGTACATAGTTTTTCTCCTTTTTGCGCAGGACGGCTAACATCGCCCGATTAATCTATGCGAAGCAAAGATCAGGCAATATACGATGCCCTTGCTTTGATATAGCAATATTCGGGCCATAGAATATCGTACGTAAAAACAACAAGTTATAACCGAGATAGTGTGAACCATGAGCCATCCTAACGAGAAATTGGTTAAAAAGATCACTCCCCTCGCTGGGGGTTATAGGCACGAATGCAGCATCTATTTTAATCGTTTAGCCTGCATGTGATTCGACTCTGGCAGCAGGATTGATGGGAGATGAAAAACCCTCAAAATTGCCCGCCGCCTCACGCAAGCTAGTCACTATCTTCCTGACTGGAAAACTTAGCATAGGCAATCGAATTGAGTTCCTGCGCGCGGTTACCGAAGACAATCTTGTGCAAGGTATCGGCAATGGTGTCTTGAAAGTCATCCGAGTGTAGATAGGCTGAGGTGTATCCATCGGTCGGATCCAATGCCAGCGTCTTTAGGTCGCTGCGATGATCTTCGGTGATGATAATGATCGGCGTAGGACCACGGAAAGGACTGCGCTTCTCTTCATTGCGTAGTTTGAAAATAAATTGATCTCGCGGTTTCTTATAGGGGTTCCAGCCAGTAACGACACAGGAAATCTTGTTCGTCACCAAACCAAACAGGCGATTGTATTGCTTGATCGCCTCGGTTGCATTAGTTTCATTATAGGTATTGATGGTGGTGTAAAGACCAGTATGCCCGATAAGCGCAGCTGCCTCATCGACAAGGGTATTGTTCAGGTCGTACAAAAGGATAACTGGCTTGAGGCTCATGAGGTCATATTCTTGATTGTTTTTATTAATCCAGTGACTGCCCGGCTGATGTCCGTAACGCTATTTAGCTGGATCGAAACACTATATTTGCCGAGATGTCGTCCCGCGTGGTACGCGTTGCATTAGCATCTACGGAGGGATCTTCGTAGCCAAAGCTTATACCGAATAGTATCTTTGTACCATCCTCGATTTGGAAGGCTTCACGCACCATGTCAGGATAGTTGCGCATCGTTCCCATAGGACAACTATGTAGCCCGAATGCCACCATCGTTAACATCAGAGATTGTGCGAACATACCCACATCGATAGCGACAGTCGTACCGAAGTCGGGATGCATGCCAATAAACGCAATATGCGGCGCATCGAAAAACTCAAAATTACGCAACACCGCGCGCATGCGGCCTTCCTTGTCGTCTCGGCCTATACCCATCTTCGTATACAGCGCCACCGCACACTCGACCTGCCTGGTGCGGTATTCCTTCTCAAAATTGCCGCGATAGGAATAGTCGGGATTAGGCGCAACTCCGCCAGCAGTCGCCTCTACCATCTGTTTGCGCAGCCGGTCTTTTAATTCCCCAGAGGCAACATACACTTTCCAGGGCTGCACATTGCAGTTCGACGGCGACTGTTGCGCAATCTCGAAGATACGATCCATTACCGCCTGCGGCACCTCCCTATCCAGATAACCACGCACTGAACGGCGCGTATAGATTGATTCGACCAAACCCATCTCTGGATCGGCCACTGGAGTCGCTTCTGCTTGCTGTTCATTCTTCATACTTCTAGTACCAACTTTCTCTCTTATCGTGTTCAGACCCCGCTAGCGCGGCTTCGACTAGCTCAGTAGGCGCCCACCATCGACATCGACCGTGGTTCCGGTAACGAAGCTATTCTGCATAACAAAGAGTATGCCCTGCGCTACTTCCTCGGATGTGCCGGCGCGCTTGATCAGGTGACTCGCCGTCATCGCTGCCAGCTTGTCCTGCTTCTCATCGCCCATCCAGTCGAACATCGCGGTGTCGACCGTGCCTGGAGAAACCACGTTCACACGAATCGGCGCCATCTCTACTGCGAGGCAACGCACCAGATTCTCAACCGAGGCTCCGACACAGCTCAATGGCGATTGTGCCGGTTTGATCTTGCGCGCGGGAGAGCCACTAACGAGTGTGATAGCACCCTCTGCAGCGAGATACGGGGCACCCGTTCGCACTACTTTGGCATAGCCCCAGAGCTTATCGTAGGCTGCCTTAAACTGATCTTCGGTCTGCTCCAGAAATGGCTTGAGAGTTCTCTCGCCACCAACCGCTGCAGAAACCAGGTGATCGATAGTGCCTACCTCCTTGAAGATAGCCTCAAGACTAGCCGCATCGTGGGTGTCGGCCTGGCGCACCTCGAAGCTGCCGCCGGCGATTTTCTTCGCCGTCTCGATGTGGCCTTCGGAGCGCCCAGCAGCCCACACCTTGGCACCTGCCGCCGCCGCTGCCTGCGCTGCCGCGAGCCCGATGCCTGCCGTGCCACCGATGATTACTACGTTCTTGCCGCTTAAACTGTTGCTAGTCATTTCCTCTCCTGTTGTGCTTCTACTCGTTAATTCTACTCTTCGTTTAGAGCCGAATGCTGCCTAAAACACTCTGCCTGGATTCAGTATCCCCTGTGGGTCTAGTGTGTGCTTGAGCGCCCGCATGAGTGCTATCTCTGGTTCACTCTTACTATACGGGAGAAACTGCTTCTTCATCAGCCCGATTCCGTGTTCGGCCGACACTGCACCGTGCAGTTCCCGAATCAATCCATAGATGATCTCGTCGATCTGCAGATGAAGATCTCTCGTTTCTGGCCCCACATGAATAATGATATGCACATTGCCATCGCCGATGTGGCCGAACAGACCGAGAATGGCATCGGGCCATTCACCGCGTAGCCGTCTCTCAACTTCATCACCGAAGAACCCCATGTCGTCTACATTCAAGCTAACGTCATAGGTGTGCATGTAACCGACGCCCGGATAGATCTCCGCCGCTGCGTCGCGCACTGTCCAGAGATTCTTGATCTTCGTATCTGAGTCGGCGACGATCACCTCCTCTATCAGCTTCGCCTGGGCGGCCTTCGAGAGTACTTCGAGAAAAAGCTCGCTGTCTTTGTCTGCATGAGAACCCATACTCTCGATCAACACATAGAAGCCATAATGGTCGGCCAGTGGAACTGTAGCATGGGGCACATGCTGATCGATCAATCTGTAGGTATTGTTCCAGATTACCTCGAAGGCACTGAGATTAGCTCCCAGCCCTGCCTGTGCGTGCACCAACAGGTCGGCAACCTTCGCGAAGTCATTGACGGCACACATCGCCACAACCTGGCTGCTGGGTTTTGGCGATAGTTTGAGGACAGCCCGAGTTATCACGCCGAGGGTGCCCTCGCTGCCAATAAACAACTGCTTTAAATCGTAACCCGTATTGTTCTTGCGTAGCTTGTGCAGCCCATTGATGATCGTGCCATCGGCCAGCACCGCTTCCAGCCCTACGACCAGATCCCGCGTCATGCCATAACGTATGACTCTGTTACCGCCGGCATTGGTCGACAGGTTACCGCCGATAGTACAACTGCCTCTGGCACCGAGATCGAGGGGAAATAATAGATCATGAGCATCCGCCTGCTCTTGAATAGTCTGTAACTCGACACCGGCCTCGACCGTCATCGAGCTGGTAAAGGGGTCCACCTCCAGTACTTTCTTCATACGCTCGAAACTGAGTGATATTTCGCCTGCCAGAGGGGCCGCCGCCGATACCAGACCAGTCATGCCACCCTGCGGTGCAATCGGCTGCTGCGCTGCATGACAGGCCTGAAGAATTTTCGATACCTGCTCCGTGCAATCTGGTCGGAGCAGCAACACTGGAGGCAACGATCTCGCGCCCATAGCGTCTTGGTAGTTTCTGGATTCGATATCCGCGCCCTCACGGTATCCGGCCGAACCGACGATCGCCTTCAGGGATTCAATAAGTTGTGTATTTGCGCCGGACGCCATAACGCTCTCTCACTGCAGCTTGAAACGGGTATGAATAGTAGCATAGACAATTGGGTCCGCAGCATCCCGCTGGGGCTAGTCGATAGGCGAATAGTTACGGCGATTGCTCGACGTAACTGCTAGAATCGCTGGCTATGCAGCACGATTTTCCACTCGGTATTCACTTCGATGCCTGAATCTGCTCATTTTAACGCTATAGGGAGAACCTCATGAAAAATTGCCTACTCTCGACTGTCATCGTCCTGCTGATCTCCAGCTGCACCTGGGTTCAATTGACTGCCGAGGGCGAAGCAGTCCGCCTGTCTGGCGCACGGCTAGTAGAAAATTGCGAACGCATAGGACGCACCACGGCACGCACATTAGGCGAAATAGTCACTGTAGAACGCGGTGGCGGCAAACAGCAGGCAGAAATCCTCGTGCTGGCACGCAACGAAGCGGGTCGTATGGGCGGTAACACCATAGTGCCTGAATCTGTAATCACTGATGGACAGCAAGAATTCGGCGTATATCGCTGCGCACGCTAGCAAACCACCGCAAAATCGACTCTAAAGTGCAACGATGAGAGGCTTAACAGGCCTCTCATCGACATTAGTGCTTGACCTTATTTAGATATTTAGATACTTTTCTAAATATCTAAGGAGTAGACATGCAATTAGTGCTCGAAGCCATATCGGACCCGACCCGCCGCAAGATCCTCGACCTTCTCAAGAAGGGCGAGATGTCGGCTGGCGAGCTTGGTGAGCATTTCGATATAAGCGGCCCCTCCATGTCTCATCACCTCAGTAAGTTGAAGGCAGCCGATCTCGTCATCGCCAATCGAGCCGGCCAGAGCATTCGATACTCCATTAACACATCGGTGTTTGACGATGCCGCACAATTCATCATCGGCTTTTTCCAGGAACGAAAGGAAACGAAGAAATGAAATTTATTCTCGCCAACGCATTAAGCCTTATCTGTCTCGCCGCAATGATCCTAGTGGGGGTAATTATGTATCCCGGCCTGCCTGAGACTGTTCCCGCTCAATACAACTTCGTTGGAGTCGCCGATAACTATCTGCCAAAGCAGGCAGTAATATTAGTCATACCCATCGCCTATGCCGCCTCCATAGCGCTAATTCATCTCATGATCCGTTACTCGCCGGAAAAGTTTGCCATGCCAAACAGCCAGCGCGCCATGCAGACAATTGTTTTTGGGGTCGGCATCTTGCTGTTATCAGTGCATGTAGGAATTCTCATCGCTGAGGGTGACAGGAATACTTTTCACCAGTATTTCTCGCCGGGAATCGCCTGTTTCCTGATTATTATGGGTAATGTGATAGGCAAGACAGAGCGTAATTTTATTGCCGGCATCCGCATACCGTGGACCCTGGCATCGACTGAAAACTGGCGCGTCACCCACCGCTTCGCAGGAAGACTCATGGTCGTATCCGGTCTCGTGCTTCTGGTGGCTGGCTATCTTTGGCCATCGCTTCTTCTAACCATCTGCCTGGGCCTGGGCTGGTTGTTAGCTTCGGCTATCTACTCGTTTCTGTTCTATCTAAAGAACGAGAGACGGGCTAGTGATTGACTTGGAATTGCGCCGCACAATGCGCTCAATCAGTGCCAAATGCACTGAACCCGGATCAGGATTCGACCGACCTAGTAGACGGTCTGTACGCGCATCCTTTCTCGCGTGTCAGACAAGACTGATTACAAGCGAGTCATTGACTTTACGCAACCACACATTCGATATCGGATTCTAGCCATGGAAAAACTCCTGCTTTCTCTCAGTGACGCGTTTGCTCAGGCACCTAATAATGTGCTGAAGTTTAAGGGTTTCATACTTGCTGGCTTGATCGTCATGACTGCCTTCATGGTCTACGGCATCTTCACCCGCACCACCCTGGACATGACCACCGACAGCTTTCTGGATGAAGCAGATCCGGCGGCCATGGCGCTTGATGAATTCCGTGAACAATTCGGTAGCGATGAATCCATATTTCTCGTCTATCGCGCCAAAGACGGCAATGTCTTTTCGCGCGAATCTCTCGAGGCAGCGCAGCAACTCACGGACGACCTGCGCAACTGGCAGTCTCTAGATCGATCTCAGTACCCCGAGACTTCGAACGGCTACCCACTGCGATGGGATGAGCTGAATCATATCCGCCGCGTACAGTCGATTGCCAATCTGCGCTATCAGGAGAGCGTCGAAGATAGCTTGTTATCGAATCGTCTGGTGCCGAATCAGCTGCCCGAACAGAGCGAGGAGCTTGAGCAGATTCGCGGCAAGGCACTCTCGCTGGAAGACTACCTGCTAGCTTTCTATTCCGAGAACACAGAGTACGGCGCCATCTTGATCCAGACAGACTTCGGCACCAAGCCGGTCGAGGGCTTCGTGTCCGCGGTCGATGCCATCGACGTATCGCTGGATGACAGCTTCGCAAGCTTCGATGATGCCCAGGGTTTCGATCTTGAATTCGACGAAGACGTGCAAGTACAGGAAATAGACTTCGAAGCAGTCGATATGATGGGCTATACCTCTTTTCATCTAATGACCGAGGCGATCTACGAGAAATACGAGACTCAGTTCGAGTTCTTTCCCGTCGGCACGCCACCGCTTATGGAGTTCATGCTAGAGATGCTTGGCGAGAGAGCTATAGTCAAATCTGGTGTATGAGTTCTCAAGCAGCGATGCCCTGCTGAC
>JBBDIR010000043.1:0-21656 GCA_040880325.1 Pseudohongiellaceae bacterium | reverse complement strand
CCAATCAGATAAGTGCGGAAAATTTCGAAGACCTGGCTGTCGCTTGGGAATGGGATGGCGCCAGTCTCGGTGCGGTCAGCGGGCGCTCTACACCAAGCTACATTGACGGCAAATTATTCACCGTAGCGGGTGCCCGTCGCAGCGTGGTTGCCATCGACCCAAAGACCGGCGAAACGCTTTGGAGTTATCGGCTTCCTAACACCGGCCGCTGGGAGTATTCAATGCGTGCGGATTACGGCAAGGGAGTCGGTTATGCAGAAATCGATGGCCGCGGAGTCATTTACATGATCACCCCAGGTTTCTTCCTCACTGCACTCGATGCCCAAACCGGCGCACCGCTTAAAGGGTTTGGATCGCCCGTTCCAATCGACGGCTTCCCCGATACCGGCGTCGTCGATCTTCTGGCGAATCTTGGTCATCCCTACGATCCTTACGAGGGCATTCCGCTAGAACGCGGATACATTACTTCCTCTTCGCCACCGATCGTTGTAAACAACGTGGTCGTAGTAGGCAACTCTGCCGAGCAGGGCTATGCACAATCCCGCATCGAGAACGTGCCAGGTGACATTCTTGGCTACGATGCGCGCACGGGTGAGTTTCTCTGGAAGTTCAATGTCATACCGACGCCTGGCGAATACGGCCATGAGACATGGGAGAATGATGCATGGCAATGGACTGGAGACGTTTCCTCCTGGGCCCCTCTCTCGGCCGATATTGAAAACAATCTTGTCTACATTCCAACCAATGGCGCGACGATCGACTACTACGGCGGGTTCCGTCCCGGCGACAATTTGTATGGCACCAGTCTAATCGCACTGAACGCAAGCACCGGAGAGAGGGTCTGGCACTTTCAGATGGTGAAACACGATATCTGGAATTACGATACGCCTACGGCACCGGTTCTTCTCGATGTAAACACACCAGAGCGCGGACAGATCCCCGCCATCGTTCAGGTGACCAAGCAGGCATTCGCCTATGCCTTCAATCGCCTTACCGGCGAGCCACTGTGGCCGATGGAATATAGGGCGGTGCCAGCATCAAAAGTACCGGGTGAAAAACTGGCCACCACTCAGCCCTTCCCCAGCAAACCTGCGCCCTATGACTTACAGGGCCTAAGCATAGATGATCTGGTAGACTTCACGCCGGAACTACGACAGCAGGCGATAGCCGCTTTAGCCGAATGGGAAATCGGCCCCCTGTTTACGCCGCCGCTGCATCCGGATAACGATGAGGGGAAACTCGGCGCCTATATCTGTCCCGGCGGCACTGGTGGTGTCAACATTACCGGGCCGGCGGTTGGCGACCCCACCACCGGCATCCTGTATGTTACTTCCCACAAAGGCTGCGGCACCTTCTCGATCGTCCCGGGGGAGCAAGCCGATACGCAATACGCCGAGCCAACCGGCGTAACGCTTTCCCGCTACGCAGCCAGTCGTGGTGGCGGTCGTGGACCGCGTCTCGACTCGGGCATTCCGCTGTTCAAGCCACCCTATAGCCGCATCACCGCAATCGATATGAATACCGGCGAGCAGCTATGGATGATACCAACGGGTGAGACGCCGGACCGCATCAAGAATAACCCGGCACTGGCGGGTGTTGATGTCGGCGACACCGGCACCGGGAATCACGTGCCGATGGTGGCAACGCCTAGCCTGCTGATCTACAGCGATGTGGATAGCGATGGCAGTACTGCTCTATTGTACGCTTTAGATAAACTCACTGGCGAAGAGATCGGACGCATCGAGGTGCCCCAGCGAAGTCGCTACGGCATGAGCACCTGGGTGCACGAGGGCAAGCAATACATTATTCTGCAGACCGGGGCTAAACTAACGGCGATGGCTTTGCCTGATACCGATGGCGAACGAGCAAGCGCTGCTCACTAAAGCAAAAAGCCTGATCATTGTGAAATGATCAGGCTTTTTTTTCGATATTGACGACGAAACGAATTACAACGTTCGTATCTGTGTATAGTCCGTATAACCCATCAATATCTTTTCAATACCATCCTGTTTTCTGGTGTGCATGCCTGCCTTAATGGCGGCGATATGAACCTCTCCCGCCGGCGCTCTACGCAGAATCATCTTCTTGATTTCGGAATTGCTCATCAAGAGCTCGTGGATACCCATTCGACCTCTATAACCAGTATCCAGACAATCCATACAACCTGGCGCCTTATACAGCGTAAATTCTCCTTTCTGCGCAAAGTCATGACGCCAGAGTTCAATCTGCTTTAATACCACCTCTTCGCTTGGTGCCAGATGCGAACTATCTCCCATCGCCTCGCTGCAGTATTCGGCTGCTAGAAATTCAAGCTCACGTTGCTCCGGTGTGTAAGGCTTCTTACATGAGGTGCATAGAGTTCTTGTAAGACGCTGGGACAACACACCGATCATGGCATCGGCAAAGTTGAACGGATCCATATCCATATCCAGCAGGCGGACGATACTCTCTGCAGCACTGTTTGTATGCAAAGTGGACAACACCAAGTGGCCAGTCAGTGAGGCCTCAATCGCCGTGGATGCCGTCTCATGATCACGCATCTCCCCCACCATGATGATGTCCGGGTCGGCACGCAGGAAAGCCCGCATCGCGTTAGCGAAAGTCATGCCGACCTTGTCGTTGACTTCGACTTGACGCAGGCCGGGCTGGGTAATTTCCACCGGATCTTCTGCCGTCCAGATTTTACGTTCCGTGCTATTCAGATAGTTCAAGACCGAATGCAGGGTTGTACTCTTACCAGACCCAGTTGGACCGCAGACCAGAAACATTCCATGGGGTCTGGAAATTCCATCTAATAGCCGATCGAGGTTGTCGCTGCTGAGGCCAATAGCATTCACCGGCATACATTTGCCGCCGCTGAGAAGACGAATAACGACATCTTCGATGCCACCGGCGGTAGGAATGGTCGCCACACGTAACTCCACGTCGATCGGTGCGAAATGGCGGAAGTTTATCTTTCCATCCTGAGGCTTGTTCTTGTTAGAGATGTCCAGATGCGCCATAACCTTGATTCTGGATACGAACACGGCTCGATACTTGGTCGGAAACTTATAATAGGTCGCCAGTACGCCGTCTTTTCTGAAACGTACAATAACTTTCTGCTTCCCCATGCCGGGTTCTATATGTATGTCCGATACCTTCTGTCGATGTGCATCTTCGATAATCTTGTTGACGATTCGCACCACGACATTATCAGTAACCTGCGCAGTTTCTGCAGCCGAGAAAATCGTCGAATCATAGGAATCATCCTCGTCCTCATCATTAATTTCTCCATCGAAGTCAGCAATGGTTGCCTCGATGTCTTCGGATGAATAATAGAACTGGAGCGCCCAGTTAATGTCCTCAGGCGAGGCCATAACAGGCTCTACATATTTATTGATGTTAAAGCTGAGCGCGTCGGTGACCTGCCAGTCCATCGGATTCTCGATGGCGACGACGATCTTGCCCTCATAGACATAGAGGGGGACCACCTTGTGCTTGAACGCGATGGCGGCGGTGAGCACTCGAATTACTTCGGGCTCGACAATAAACTCTCTGAGATTTACGAAGGGAATACCCAACTTTTTCGCGAGGCTCTGCTGAATCTCGGCCTTCGCAATTACGCCGCTGTTGACCAGGATTTCACCGAGCGCGCTCTTTCTTTTCTGCTTTTGTTCCTTCAGTGCCTCTTGCAGTTGCGCTTCTGTCACCAGGTCTTCGGAGAGGAGAATCTCGCCCAACTTCAAGTTTGGCATATTTTTCTGCCGGGATAGCGCGCCCTCTAATTCATCCGCATCAACGATCTTATTACTAACGAGATACTCACCAATGGTACGTGAGCGCTCCGTCTGTTGTTCTTCCAGCGCGGTACTTAGTGCTTCCTGCGAAATTTGTTTCTCTTGTACGAGCAGATCACCGATCTGGCCTCCGATGGCATTGCTTTCAATCGCCGCCTTGGAAACGAACAAGTGCGTACAATAGCGCCACTTGCGACCGACTTTGGTTTGTTCGTAGAAATGTATGCCGTTCTTGTCTGTACGCGAGCCGTAAGTCTTTCCGGTAATCTCTGTGCGGTCTTTGAAGAAGACCTCGAAGGTTCGCGCCGCCGTATCGACATCGAGACCTTTAATCTTTTCCTCAGTGTTGTTGCTCTCCAACATCAACTGATAGGGTTTCTCCAGCCGAAGAAACTTGACGGTGCTCATGTCGATATTAGAGATGTTATTTGCGCGCGGCTCGAGAATGCTGATCATCTCTGTAGCCGCATTGAACTGAACCAGCTTACCCTTGGTGCGGGTATTGTTGGTCAGCTCAATGGTTACTGACGTGTTGGAATATTCAGGACCTTCATGCACATCCGAGAACGGTGGCGGTTGCAGGTCTATCCTCATATTTGTGGAGGATTGTGAGCCCATTTCCGCTACCGGGTGCTCCATCACAATTGCCGAATCGTTTTGCATCTTAACTCCTCAATTCCTGCAGTACTTTAGCAGGAATCGGTATACGGCACAATTTGTGCACCTTGTTGATTTTATTAGAAATTTCTGTAATCTTACGGTAATAAAATAAGCGAGCAAAGCCTGCCCATGAACGCCGACCTGACGCTGCCAGACAGGGTGGATTACCTAGCCAGCTTCATGCGGCAGAACAACCGCAGTCTGGAAAGGCTTCCCGTGGTCAAACCTACCCCCGTAAGAACCAGCGTACAGGCAACTAACATGAAAGGTGTAAGCTCTTCCGCAAGAAAGAGCTTACCCCAGAAGATGCTGAATAAGGGTATCAGAAATGTGTTCGTGACCGCGAGATTTGGACCTATTCGACCGACAAGCCGATAGAACAAGACAAAGGCGAAGCCCGTACAGAGGATTCCCAGTGCGAGGACACTCAGCCATATCGAACCGCTTGGCATCACCTGGGGCCAGCGCCATAGCGCGAAAGGCAGCAGTGTGATTGACGAAAATAGCAGACTCCCCGTGGTTACCGCCACACCACTTACCCCTGGTAGATACTGAGCCATGAAATTGATTGCCAGGCCATAGAACACACAAGCCAGCAACGCTGCCGCGATGGCAAACCGCGGCCCATCGATGGATATCGGCCCCGAGTATTCGAGCATCAATAGCACTACACCGGTAAACCCTATACACATACCTACTATTGCCACAAGCGATAGCCGACGCTGCCAAACCAGAAACGCCAGCAAGGCGGTAAAGAAGGGGACGGTGGCATTGATGATTGAGGCGAAACCCGCACCAATACTCAATGTCGCGTAGGCAAAGAGACAGAATGGCAGCGACATATTGCACAGACTGAGCATCAGGATAGGCCGCCAGTGTGTCAGGATCTCATGCTGTTTTCCCAACACGAAACACAGCGGCAACATCACCAGCAGGGCTGAGACGACGCGCATTTCGATTAAAAAGAAAGGACCAAAAGCCGGTGAGGCGATGCGCAGGAACAGAAACGAAGCTCCCCAGATCGCAGACAACAGGAGTAATGTTAAGTAGTCTTTCAGGGTCGGTACACTCAGCTGCATCGCCAAGAATCCTGTTCTGCAGTCTCGCAGTGAGTGTTGAAGAAATAAGTGCCGCAGTGATGGCCAGCTACCGCACGGTTCAAACGCTGCCTAGCTAGAGTATACCGCCTGCGCCGCCGCTACTGCTTTACTAACTTCAGCCTGCATCCCCTGAGCGGCCAGAACATTGCCAAGCGCAGAAATACACAGCAGCACATTGGTTTTATTGCTGGCGAAGCCCATTAAACCGATGCGCCACACGGAACCCGCTAAAGCGCCTAAGCCGGCACCAATTTCCAGATTGTAATCATTAAGCAAGGCGGACCGTACTTTGGCATCATCGATTGAAGCGGGGAATGAGACCGCGTTAAGTTGCGGCAAGCGAAATTCTTCTTCAACGACAAACTTCAAGCCTAGAGATTCCAGACCAGCAGCCAAGGCTGCATGATTCAGCGCATGTCTATCCCAAGCATTTTGCAGGCCCTCTTCCTGCAGGATGACGAGGGATTCATGCAGAGCATAGAGAGAATTGACCGGTGCCGTGTGATGATAGGATCGCTTCGCTTCGCTACCCCAATAAGCCATGACCAAATTCAGATCCAGAAACCAGCTCTGCACCTTCGATTTACGATCGCGAATTACTTGCGCGGCGCGCTCGGAGAATGAAACAGGAGATAAGCCAGGAACACAGGACAAGCATTTCTGCGTACCAGAGTAGATGGCATCGATGCCCCATTCGTCGACTTCCAGTTGAATTCCCGCTAATGAGGTCACAGCATCTACGATAGAGAGACAATCGTATTTCGCCGCAAGAGCACAGAGTATTTCAACATCAGAGCGTGCTCCGGTTGAGGTCTCGGCATGAACAGCGGCCAGTGCCTTCGCGTCGGGATTGTCTTCCAATGCCTGTTCAACTTTATCAATATCGATGGTGTTGCCCCAGCCATCTTCGACAACGATTGCCTCGGCGCCGCAGCGCTCGACGTTCTCTTTCATGCGCCCACCGAACACGCCGTTGACACAGATTATCACCTTGTCACCGCGCTCGAGAAGATTCGTGAACACCGTCTCCATTCCTGCAGACCCGGGTGCCGACACTGGCAAGGTGAGTTCGTTCTTGGTCTTGAAGGCATACTGCAGGAGTTGCTTGGTCTCATCCATCATTTGGATAAAGGCTGGGTCCAGATGCCCGATGGTGGGTCGAGAAAGCGCCTCGAGAATACGAGGGTTTACATCGGATGGGCCGGGGCCCATGAGTGTGCGTACTGGCGGATGAAATGAGTTCATTGCTTGCGACCTCTAGAAAATCTATGTAAATCCAGACAATTAAAAAAGCCGAGCTAAACTCGGCTTTCTTTTAAGCGGGGAATAGCTAGCTGCCTAATCCTCGGTGGCTTCTACCACTGATTCAGTTTCTTCAGAATTCAGGGTCGGACGGTCCACCAGTTCTACATAGGCCATAGTGGCCTTATCGCCGGCACGCTCGCCACACTTAAGAATGCGGATATAGCCGCCCGGCCGATCCGTGTAGCGCGGCCCCAGTTCGGTAAATAATTTACCCACCGTAGCCTTGCTGCGAGTACGGTTGAACGCCAAACGGCGATTAGCCACACTGTCATTCTTGGCCAACGTAATTAATGGTTCAGCTACAGACCGAAGCTCTTTCGCCTTGATCAGAGTGGTTTTAATAATCTCATGTTCAACTAATGAAATAGTCATATTCCTGAACATGGCTGATCGGTGCGAACTGTTTCTATTTAGCTGGCGACCGCTTTGTCGATGACGCATAACTCGTTACCTTATTCTTAAGAGCTCAATTATTTCTAAGCAGCCCGATCGTCAGATTTAAGACTGGACGGAGGCCAGTTTTCAAGACGCAGACCGAGTGACAGTCCGCGTGTAGCCAACACGTCTTTAATTTCTGTTAGAGACTTCTTACCCAAGTTTGGTGTCTTCAACAGCTCAACTTCTGTGCGCTGAATAAGATCGCCAATGTAATAGATATCTTCGGCCTTGAGACAGTTTGCAGAGCGAACTGTTAGCTCAAGATCATCTACCGGACGCAGGAGAATCGGATCGATCTCATCTTCGTGCTCTTCCGGTTCCGCAACGATCTCGCTCTGTAGATCCACGAATACGGCTAGCTGATGCTGTAAAATTGTAGCTGCGCGACGAATCGCTTCTTCCGGCTCGATAGTTCCGTTTGTTTCTATATCGATAACCAACTTATCGAGGTCGGTTCGCTGCTCTACACGGGCGCTTTCAACCGCGTAAGAAACTCGTATAACCGGTGTATAAGAGGCATCGAGAAGAAGTCTGCCAACGCTGCGAGTCTCGTCGTCCTCGGAGGCGCGACTATCCGCTGGAGAATAGCCTCGACCCTTACGAACAGTCAGACGCATGTTCAATTCACCATTCGTATTCAGATTAGCGATGACGTGCTCTGGATTTATAATCTCGACATCATGATCTACGGCGATATCGCCTGCGGTAACAGTACCGGCCCCCTTCTTATTCAGGGTAAGCACTGCTTCCTCATTATTGTTCAATACGATGGCGATGCCTTTAAGGTTTAGAAGAATCTCAATTACGTCTTCTCGCACGCCTTCTATGGTGCTGTACTCATGTACTACGCCATCGATCTCTACTTCTTCGACCGCAGCTCCAGGCATGGAGGAAAGTAAGATTCTTCTAAGCGCATTGCCCAATGTGTGACCAAACCCGCGCTCTAGCGGCTCTAGTACAACCTTCGAGTGACAGGAATCGAACTCGTCGACCTGAATCACTTGCGGCGTTAAAAAATCTGATAAAGAAATTTGCATGAAATCCACCCTTTGTGTGATTGTCACTACTTGGAATATAGCTCGACGATTAGGTTCTCATTGATCTCTGACGGCAGATCTTCACGTTCAGGCTTACGCGTGAACTGACCTTCCAACTTGGTTTGATCTACCGTTACCCAATCAATCGCGTTGCGCTGCGCAGCTAACTCCAACGCTGATTTAATTCGTAGTTGCTCCTTGGCTTTTTGACGAATAGCAACAGAGTCGCCTTCGGAGACGCGGTAGGAAGCAATATTTACAACTTCACCATTCACTGTGATGGATTTGTGTGCCACTAGCTGACGCGCTTCCGCACGAGTCGAACCGAAACCCATACGATAGACAACATTGTCCAGGCGGCATTCCAAAAGCTGCAAAAGGTTCTCACCGGTTGCGCCTTTCAGACGAGCTGCTTCCTTATAGTAGCCTCGGAATTGCTTCTCCAGGACGCCGTAAGTCCTTCTAACTTTCTGCTTCTCACGAAGTTGCACACCGTAATCAGACAGGCGACCGCGACGTGCACCGTGCTGACCTGGAATAGTTTCAGCTTTACACTTGCTATCGATAGGACGAACACCGCTCTTAAGAAACAGATCTGTTCCTTCGCGGCGGGACAACTTACATTTTGGGCCTAAGTAACGGGCCATAGTCTATCTCCTGTGCTCTTACGTGTATCAGAAGAGCTTATGCTTACTTATCGTTTAGACGCGTCGCTTCTTAGGCGGTCTGCAACCGTTGTGTGGAATTGGCGTTACGTCAGTAATATTTCCGACTCGAAGACCGCAGTTATTCAGCGCTCTAACAGCCGATTCACGACCAGGACCAGGTCCATTTACCTTCACATCCAGAGTCTGTAACCCGTATAGTTCGATAGCCTGCTTGCCAGCCTTCTCTGCTGCAACCTGTGCGGCGAATGGCGTGCTCTTTCTGGAGCCGCGGAAGCCGGATCCGCCGGCAGTCGCCCAACTCAGTGCATTACCCTGACGATCTGTAATTGTAATGATCGTGTTGTTGAAGGATGCATGAATAAAGGCAAGGCCATCGATAACGGCGTTGCGGGATTTCTTCTTAGTCGATTTCTCTGCTGGCTTAGCCATAAATTATTCCATCTAACTCTAAACTGTCTCGATTTTGGGGTCAGAGTAAAAATTCATCTCTTCATCTTCAGGCTTCACTGAACTGTGAATGAATTTTTACTCTGACCCCCCTGCTATCTAATTCCTAAATATCACTTACGGATCGGCTTGCGTGGACCTTTTCTGGTTCTCGCGTTTGTCTTAGTGCGCTGACCGCGTACAGGCAAAGAACGACGATGACGAATACCACGGTTACAACCCAAATCCATCAGGCGCTTGATGTTCATAGAAATTTCGCGGCGCAGATCACCTTCGGTAGTATGGTTTGCCACTTCCGCACGAATGCTATCCAATTGCTCAGGACTAAGATCACTCGTCTTCATGGAAGGTGTGATTCCAGTCTTGTCGCAGATAGAACTGGCGATAGTTGGACCGATTCCATAAACATAGCGCAATGAAATAACGATATGCTTGTTATCGGGTATGTTGACTCCGGCAATACGTGCCATATAGGTGCTCCGTTCTCTCTGTCGTGCTTACTAATTTAGTCTGCAGGATTATCCCTGACGTTGTTTGTGTCTTGGTTCGGCCTTGCAAATTACTCGCACAGAACCGTTGCGCTTAATTACTTTACAGTTTCGGCAAATCTTCTTAACAGATGCTCTAACTTTCATTTTCGTTCTCCGTTGTTCACCGAGTCAGACTAAAAATCCATTCACAGTTCAGTGAAATTTGTACAAAAATAACGAATTTTTACTCTGACCCCATTTATCCTAGATACCACTACGTCCGTAGTTGCCAAGCTTCGACTTCTTCATCAGAGAATCATACTGATGAGACATGAGGTGTGACTGTACCTGTGACCAGAAGTCCATCGTTACAACTACCGAAATCAATAACGCTGTGCCGCCTAGATTGAAAGGCACGTTGGCAAACATTTGCATAAAATTCGGTAACAGGCACACAAGTGTTATGTACACGGCACCGAACATCGTCAATCGGGTAATTACGCCGTCAATGTACTTTGCCGTCTGCTCACCGGGCCGAATACCCGGAATAAAAGCGCTCGAGCGTTTCAGGTTTTCAGCGACGTCGCGTGGATTAAATACCAATGCCGTATAGAAAAAGCAGAAGAAGATAATCATCGCGCTAAAAATAATGATGTACAGCGGCTGTCCTGGACCGATAAGGAACGCGAGTTCCTGCAACCATTCAGAACCTTCAGCCTGTCCAAACCAGTTCGCGATGCTGGCAGGGAACAATAAAATACTGCTTGCAAAAATGGCCGGTATTACACCCGCCATATTAATCTTAAGGGGCAGATGGCTGGCCTGCGCCTGATACATCTTTCTGCCTTGCTGACGTTTCGCATAGTTAACAGTAATGCGACGCTGTGCTCTCTCTATATAGACGATACAAGCAACTACACCGATCGCTATCAAGCCAACAACAAGCAGCAATACTCCATTGATCTGGCCTTCGTAGGCCTGCGTTAGCGAGGTGCCGATCGCGGCCGGAAAGCCTGCAACGATACCTGCAAAAATCAACATGGATATGCCGTTTCCAATGCCCTTCTCTGTAATCTGCTCACCAAGCCACATAAGGAACATCGCCCCGGTAACCAGTGAAACGATAGCCGTCAGGTTGAATGCCAGGCCAGGTGCATAGGCCATCTGACCTAACAGACCCACTGCCATGCCAGTACCCTGAACGGTTGCCAAGACCAAGGCACCGTAGCGCGTGTACTGTGAAATCTTACGACGACCAGATTCGCCTTCCTTCTTCAACTGATCCAGCTGCGGGCTCACCGCAGAAAGCAGCTGCATAATAATCGAGGCCGAAATATAAGGCATGATGCCCAAGGCCAGGATGCTCATTCTCTCAAGAGCACCACCACCAAACATATTTATCATGTCGGTGAACGTACCTTCCTGTGCTGAAAAGAAGGACGCCAATTGCAATGGGTCTATACCCGGCACTGGAATATGTGTGCCAACTCGGTACACAAAAATGGCGAACAAGAGAAACAACAGGCGTGACTTGAGCTCGCCGAGACCAGCGCCTATGTTTTCTGGAGTAATGTTTGGTTTATTTGCCATTATCTAAATTTATCTAGTTCGCTTATCGAGTCTATTCTTCAGCCGCAGGCGCATCGTCTGCAGCTATTTCGGCTTTCTTGGCCTTAGCGGGCTTCTTCGCCGCCTTGGCAGGCTTGTCAGCTTTCTTCTTCAGCTTCTTAACTTTAACCGGCTCTTGCACGTCGATGATCTTGCCACCTGCAGTTTCGATCGCAGCACGCGCACCCTTAGTCACTCCGATGCCTTCCAGCGTAACCGCCTTCGCTACATCACCTGAAAGCATAACTTTCGCCCGCTTGATTCCAGCCGTAATCAGGCCAGCCTTGCGCAACACGTCCAGGGTGATGATATCCGCGTCCAGTTTATTCAACTCCGAGGTGCGAATCTCAGCCGATACACGGCCGATCCGAGAGCTAAAACCGTACTTCGGCAGTCGCATCTGCAAGGGCATTTGACCGCCTTCGAACCCTGGTCGAACTGTGCCGCCGCTGCGCGACTTCTGACCCTTATGACCGCTACCACTAGTCTTGCCCGAACCACTACCGATACCACGACCGACGCGTTTCTTCGCTTTGTGGCTACCTGGAGCTGGGCTTAAATTATTTAATTCCATCACAATATCCTTAGTCTACGGCGACCATGTAGCTAACTTTGTTAATCATTCCGCGTACCGATGGGGTATCTTCCACCTCAACAGATTGGTTGATGCGGCGCAGGCCCAGCCCCTTCAAGCACAGCTTGTGCTTAGGAAGTGAGCCAATCGGGCTACGTACTAAAGTTACTTTGACTGTATTTTTCTTCGCCATCATCTTTCCTGCTATTTTTTTAAGCCGCCTGGCACTTAACCGAGAAGCTCTTCAACTGTCTTGCCACGCTTATTGGCAATATCTTCGGGTGAACGCATGTCTCGCAGTCCGTTAAAAGTAGCTCGCACCACGTTAACTGGGTTAGTTGAGCCATAACACTTGGCTAGTACATTCTGCACACCCGCCAATTCCAGGATCGCGCGCATCGCACCAGCGGCGATGACGCCAGTACCTTCTGATGCTGGCTGCATATAAACCTTGGATGCCCCGTGCTTTGCTTTTATTGGATATTGCAAAGTGTTGCCATCCAGGCTCACCGTAATCATGTTACGGCGTGCAGCTTCCATTGCCTTCTGAATTGCCAAAGGAACTTCACGCGCCTTACCGCGACCGAAGCCTATGCGGCCATTGCCGTCACCAACGGCTGTTAGCGCTGTGAAGCCAAAAATCCGACCACCCTTAACCACTTTCGCTACGCGGTTAACCTGGATCAGTTTTTCCTGCATGCCCTCTTCGTTCTTATCAGGCTGGTCTCTAAATGCCATAGTTCAAACCCTTAAAATTCTAATCCGCCTTCACGAGCTGCTTCAGCTAGAGCCTTTACGCGGCCGTGATAGGCATAACCCGAACGATCGAAAGCGACTTTTTCAATACCAGCTGCTTTCGCGCGTTCAGCGATTAATTTTCCGACCTTGCCAGCTGCATCGACATTGCCAGTCTTTGAGCCACGCGCATCTTTCTCAACAGTAGATGCAGAGGCCAAAATTGTGTCACCAGTAGGCGAAATTACTTGCGCATAAATATGTCTAGGCGAGCGATACACACACAAGCGGTTCATGCGTAGTTCGCTAATCTTTGCTCTGGTTCTTTTTGCTCGCCTTATGCGAGCGACTTTTTTAACGTTCATAGCTTAGTGCCCTATTTCTTCTTCGCTTCTTTTCTAAACACACGTTCACCAACGTAGCGAATTCCCTTGCCCTTATAAGGCTCAGGTGGACGAAAATCTCTGATTTCCGCAGCGACTTGACCTACTAGCTGCTTGTCAGCACCGGAGATTACAATTTCTGTTTGTGAAGGAGACTCTGCAGTCACGCCTTCTGGCAGTTGATAGTTGATCGGGTGAGAATAGCCAACAGTGATATTTATTTGCTTACCCTCAGCCTTGGCGCGATAACCAACGCCCTGCAGCTCCAACTTCTTTTCAAAGCCTTGGCTTACGCCAAGCACCATATTATTGATTAGCGAGCGGAAAGTTCCCGCCATGGCATTCGCCTGGCGCGACCCGTCTTTCGCAGAAATATTCAGGATTTCACCGTCCTGTGCAACTGCTACAGAACTATGCAGCTCCAAGCGCAGGTTTCCCTTGCTACCTTTAACCGATATTTCACTATCGCTTAAGTTTGTTTCTACGCCTTTCGGTATCTCTACCGGGCTGTTTGCTACTCTGGACATAATATTGCTCTATTTCTGGATCTCGGCTCCTATCGCTAGCCTCAAGATCAAGTATCAACACCAATTTAGAAAACTGTGCAAAGAACCTCGCCGCCGAGTCCGGCCGCGCGTGCTTGTGTTTCAGTCATCAGACCCTTGTTCGTAGACAAGATCGAAATGCCTAGTCCGGCTCTAACTTTAGGTAAATCTTCCTTGCCCTTATAACTTCGCAGGCCTGGCCGGCTCGCCCGTTTAATCTCTTCTATAACGGGTTTGCCTTGAAAGTATTTCAGCTCGATATGCAGATTCGGCTTTCCACCATTTTCTTCGACCTGAAAGCCCGTAACATAGCCCTCATCCTGTAGTACTTGTGCGATTGCCACCTTGATCTTGGAAGAAGGAATAACAACCGTAGGCAGCTTCGCCATCTGCGCATTGCGAATGCGAGTTAATAGATCTGCTATAGGGTCTGACATGCTCATAATTGTTCTCCGACTACCAGCTGGCCTTGGTTAAACCAGGCACATCGCCGCGCATAGCAGCTTCGCGCAGCTTGTTACGGCATAAACCAAATTTACGATACACACCGTGAGGTCGACCGGTAATTCGACATCTTCGTCGTTGACGGCTTGGGCTGGCGTCGCGAGGCAATTTTTGCAGCTTCACCTGTGCATCCCATTTCTCGTCATCGCTAGCGTTAACATCTTTTAGAACAGCTTTAAGCGCTGCACGCTTAGCGGCAAATTTCTCTACCAGCTTAGTACGCTTGTTCTCTCTAGCTATCATTGAAGTTTTAGCCATTATTAAGAATCCTTTTCCTCATCAGTCGCAGGCGCATCATTTGTCGCCGCCGGTGTTTCTTCTACCAGTTCTTTAGCCGGTGCCTCTGGTTTAGCCGGTGCCTCTGGTTTAGCCGGTGCCTCTGGCGCTGCCTTCACTTTCTGCTCATCCGCAGCAGGAGCCGCACCTTTAAATGGGAAGCGCATTGCCTTTAACAGCGCACGGCCTTCATCATCGGTCGCTGCCGTCGTAGTAATTGCTATATCCAGTCCACGCAAGGTATCGATCTTGTCGTAGTCTATTTCTGGAAAAATAATTTGCTCGGTAACGCCCATCGCGTAGTTACCACGGCCATCGAATGACTTGGGGCTCAGGCCACGAAAGTCTCTGATACGTGGAATCGCAATGCCAACCAATCTTTCCAGAAAGTCATACATACGTTCGCCGCGCAGAGTGACCTTACAGCCTACTGGCCAGCCTTCACGTACTTTAAAGCCAGCGATAGACTTTCGCGCCTTGGTGATTACTACCTTCTGTCCACTGATCTGAGTCAGGTCGTTTGCTGCATTTTCCAGAATCTTCTTGTCTGTCAATGCCTCACCAACACCCATGTTCAGCACAACCTTGGTAATCTTAGGCACGCGCATAGGATTGTCATAACCAAATTCTTTGGTTAGAGCTGGAACCACTTCTTTCTTATAAAATTCTCTTAACTGAGCCATGCTTGGCAACCTACCGTTATTAATCTATGTCTTGACCGTTAGACTTAAAGACACGCTTCTTAACGCCATCTTCAAGCACCTGAATGCCAACTTTATCTGCCTTGTTAGTCTCAGGATTAAAAATAGCAACGTTAGAAATACTAAGCGCTGCCTCTTTCTCAACTATTCCTCCAGGCTGTCCCGCATTTGGGTTCGGCTTGGTGTGACGCTTAACCATGTTCACACCATGAACGATTACCCGATCGGTACCAACGAGACGGGAAACAGTTCCGCGTTTACCCTTGTCTTTACCAGTGATTACTATCACTTCATCATCACGTTTAAGTTTGCGCATTTCCTGACCTTGCCTCTATAACTCTATCTTGTTTACGTTAACTCTATTTTGTTGACGCAAAATCGAATCTATTCACGACTAAAGTACTTCCGGCGCCAATGAAATAATCCGCATAAATTTTTCAGTTCGCAGCTCTCTGGTAACCGGGCCAAATACACGGGTCCCGATCGGAGCCTGCTGTGCATTCAACAAGATCGCCGCATTATCATCGAATCGAATCTGTGAACCGTCTCCGCGTCTTACACCTTTCTTGGTGCGTACCACCAACGCAGTCAATACCTGGCCCTTCTTTACCTTACCTCGTGGAATCGCTTCCTTCACGGTAACTTTAATAATGTCGCCGATGCGAGCGTAACGGCGATGGGAACCGCCCAACACCTTGATACACATCACGCGTCTAGCGCCGCTGTTATCTGCGACATCTAAGTAAGACTGCACTTGAATCATCGATTCACTCCACCACGCACCCGCTTATCGAATGCAATTTAGATCTAAATTAAACTTGGACCGCCCGCTCGTCTATGGACACCAAAGCCCAAGATTTTGTCTTAGACATCGGGCGTACTTCTTTAATCGTTACTTCATCGCCCGGCATACACTCGTTGTTTGCATCGTGTGCGTGAATCTTGGTAGATCGTTTAATGATCTTGCCATATACCGGGTGTGTTACCCGACGCTCTACTAGTACAACGATGGACTTGTCCATCTTGTTGCTAATCACCTTTCCAGAGGTAGTACGAGCAGTTTTCTCGATGTTCTCAGTAGCTGACATATCTATGACTCACTTCTCTGTTTTTCGGTAATGATAGTTTTTACGCGCGAGATATCTCTGCGCACAGCGCCAATCAAGTGTACTTGACCCAACTGACCCGTACCTTTCTGCATACGGTAGTTAAACTGATCTTTATAAAGATCCTGTAACTGCGTTTGCAACTCCTCTACCGACTTGTCTCTCAATTCACTGGCTTTCATTACATTACCGTCCGCTTAACGAAGACTGTTTCGAAAGGCAATTTGGCCGCCGCCAAATCAAAGGCTTCGCGAGCCAAAACTTCGTCAACACCTTCGATCTCAAACATGATTCTTCCTGGTTGAATCTGGGCTACCCAGTATTCAACACTGCCCTTACCTTTACCCTGTCTGACTTCCAGAGGCTTCTGTGTGATAGGTTTATCAGGAAACACTCGAATCCATATCTTCCCGCCACGTTTTACGTGCCTGGTCATCGCTCGACGAGCAGCTTCTATCTGTCGAGCAGTCAATCTTCCGCGTGAAACAGCTTTCAAACCGTATTCACCAAAATCTACATTGCTGCCTCTATGCGAAAGACCACGGTTGCGGCCCTTCATCATTTTGCGAAATTTTGTACGCTTTGGTTGTAACACGTCTCTTTACCCCTGGTTGGATTTAGCAGGAGTAGGCACAATCGCCTCGTCCAGATCCAAAACCTCACCTTTAAATATCCAAACTTTAACGCCGATCAAGCCATATGTAGTACTTGCCTCAGCAGTTGAGTAATCTATGTCCGCTCTGAGTGTATGCAAGGGTACACGGCCTTCTCGGTACCACTCAGAACGTGCGATCTCAGCACCGCCCAAACGGCCACCTACCTGTACTTTAATGCCCTCAGCACCCTGTCGCATCGCGTTCTGTACGGCACGCTTCATTGCACGACGGAACATAACTCGACGCTCTAGCTGAGAAGCAACACCGTCTGCAACTAATTGCGCATCCAGATCTGGCTTGCGTATCTCTTCGATATTGATCTGCACTGGGACACCCATTTTCGCAGTCAGTGTATTTCGAAGCGTTTCAACATCTTCGCCTTTCTTGCCAATTACAATTCCTGGCCGTGCAGTGTAAATCGTGATCTTCGCTGTTTGAGCAGGGCGTTCTATATCAACCCTGGAAACGGACGCGCTCGCCAACTTCTTTTTGATGAACTCTCTAACTTGAAGATCTACAAGCAAGTTATCAGCGTATTCTTTTCCCTCGGCATACCACACAGAAGTGTGCTTCTTGACTATGCCAAGTCGAATTCCAGTTGGATGTACTTTTTGACCCATCCGATACTCCTAGCTATCTGCGACTGTGATTGTGATGTGACATGAACGCTTAAGAATTCGATCAGCGCGACCCTTTGCTCTCGGCATAATGCGTTTCATCGTCATGCCCTCATCAACACAAATCGTTGATACTTTTAACTCGTCTACGTCCGCACCTTCGTTGTGCTCTGCATTAGCGATGGCTGAATTCAACACCTTCTTAATGATTGCGGCGCCTTTCTTAGGGCTATACGACAATACCAACAAGGCTTCTTCTACAGCTTTGCCGCGTATTTGATCAGCTACAAGTCTCGCTTTTTGGGCGGATAGACGTGCACCTTTTAATCTTGCTACAACTTCCATTACAGCCCCCTGGTTACCTTGCCTTCTTATCGGCACTGTGACCGCGATAAGTGCGAGTTGCAGAGAACTCACCTAGCTTGTGACCGACCATGTCTTCACTTACAAAGACCGGCACGTGCTGTCGACCGTTGTGGACAGCAATAGTCAGACCAATCATGTCCGGAGACACCATAGAGCGTCGAGACCAAGTCTTGATCGGGCGCTTATCGTTACTCTCTGAAGCCGTCTGCACTTTCTTCATTAGATGAAGATCAATGAATGGACCTTTTTTTAGCGAACGTGGCACTAGTGAATACCTCTACTGAAGCCTTAGCGGCTTGAATTTCTGCGACGAACGATCATGTTGCTCGTACGCTTGTTAGTTCTGGTCTTATAACCCTTGGTCTTGGTACCCCAGGGAGAAACGGGGTGACGACCACCTGAAGTCCTGCCTTCACCACCACCATGTGGGTGATCTACTGGATTCATGGCAACACCACGAACTGTAGGTCTTACACCTCTCCACCGCTTGGCACCTGCTTTACCGAGCGAGCGCAAGGAGTGTTCAGAATTAGATACTTCGCCAAGAGTCGCCCGACAGTCACTTAACACCTTGCGCATTTCGCCAGAGCGAAGTCGCAATGTCGCATAGCTTCCTTCGCGAGCAACCAACTGCAATGAAGTACCAGCACTGCGTGCAATCTGAGCACCCTTACCTGGCTTCAATTCGCAGCAATGTACTGTGCTACCCAGTGGTACGTTTTTAAGTGGCAAACAATTGCCTACCTTAATCGCTGCATCTTCACCAGACACTACTACGTCACCAGCCTTTACTTTGCCTGGCGCAATGATGTAGCGGCGTTCTCCGTCTGCGTACAACAATAATGCGATGTTTGCTGAGCGGTTTGGATCATATTCCAGACGCTCAACCGTCGCGTTGATTCCGTCTTTATTGCGTCTGAAATCGATGATGCGATACTTCTGTTTGTGCCCACCACCGATGTGACGCGTAGTGATTCGACCTCTATTATTTCTGCCGCCAGTCTTAGTCTTGGCAACTGTTAGAGGCGCATAAGGTTCGCCCTTATGAAGATCGGGATGAACGACCTTAACGACGAAACGGCGTCCTGGTGAAGTAGGTTTACACTTTACGACTGGCATGACTTACCCCTAATTACCCTATGTCCGCGAAATCAATTTCATGACCAGCTTCAAGTCTGACATACGCCTTCTTCCAATCGGAACGACGCCTGATTTTTCCCTTCGGAGTGCGCTTGGTCTTGCCTTTCACCACAAGCACTTGAAGGTCAGCAACAACCACGTTAAATATAGTCTCAACTGCTGTCTTGATCTCTGATTTTGTAGCATCCGTTGAGACCTTGAACGCGTACTGATTGTTCAACTCACCCATAATGGTGGTCTTTTCAGATACGTGAGGCCCCAGGATTACTGAGTAGATTCTCTCAATGTTCATGACAACATCTCCTCTACTTTCTTCAACGCGGAGACGGTTATCAGTACATTTTCAAAACCGATCAGGCTAACAGGATCCAAGCCGGTAACATCCAACACGTCAACTTTATGCAGGTTGCGAGCTGCCAGGTACAGGTTCTTTTCTACTTGATCGGAGATAATGAGAACGTTATCTAATTCGAATTCTTTTAACTTGCTGACGAGCGCCTGAGTCTTATGTGAATCCAGTGCAAACTCGTTTACAGCGAACAATCTGTCTTGGCGAATGAGCTCGGACAGAATGCACTGCATCGCTCCGCGATACATCTTCTTGTTAAGTTTCTTGCTGTAATCTGCAGGACGCGCAGCAAATGTAACGCCGCCGCCGCGCCAAATTGGAGATCTGATGGTTCCAGCACGCGCTCGGCCAGTACCTTTTTGACGCCAAGGCTTGCGACCACCACCGCGAACTTCAGAACGTGTCTTTTGCTTCACTGAACCCTGTCGGGCTCCTGCCATATAGGTAACTACCGTCTGATGGACTAGAGGCTCGTTATAGGCCTTGCCGAAAGACTCATCTGATAGTGAAACTGTTTCTTTGCCCGTTTTCTTGCCGGGCAATGCAAGATTTAATTCCATTGCTTACCCCTTAGTCTTTATGGCTGGACGGACGATGACATTTGAACCGGTAGCACCTGGCAGTGCACCTTTGATAAGAAGAAGATTGTTTTCTAAATCGACTCTTACCACTTCCAGAGATTGGGTTGTCTTTCTAACGTTACCCATTTGACCCGCCATTTTCTTTCCTTTCCATACTCGACCTGGGGTCTGACATTGGCCGATCGAACCCGGTGCACGGTGAGAAAGTGAGTTACCGTGCGTGGCGTCCTGCATCTGGAAGTTATGTCGCTTAACGCCGCCTTGAAAACCTTTACCCTTGGAGGTGCCAGTTACGTCGACCATCTGACCAACTTCGAATTGATCAACCTTGATCTCGCTACCCATTTCTATCGCCGATGTATCGTCGATGCGGAATTCCCAAAGACCAGTACCTGCTTCAGTGCTCGCCTTGGCAAAATGACCAGCCATAGACTTAGTCACACGCGAAGCACGACGCGATCCGGTAGTAACCTGAATAGCGCTATATCCGTCAACATCGGGAGTCTTGACTTGTGTGACCCGGTTAGGTTGAACTTCCACAACCGTAACAGGGACAGATGTACCCTCTTCAGTGAAAACGCGGGTCATACCGCTTTTTCGACCGACTAATCCAATCGACATTTTTCTAGACCTCATCGTGCAAGGGGCTAAACCCGCTATGGCCGCTGACGCGTTACACTATGCTCGCTACCGCTGGGGTAGCCGATATATCAGTGCGCCAAAACTTAAAAAAAGGGCAAAGAGGACTGAATGCTCTTTGCCTGGTTATGTGTTACTTAAGTCTGGCTAACCCAGACTAATTTGTACTTCCACACCTGCCGCGAGGTCTAGCTTCATCAGGGCGTCAACTGTCTTCTCTGTTGGCTCCACAATGTCTAGCAATCGCTTGTGAGTGCGGATTTCGTATTGATCACGTGCATCTTTGTTTACATGCGGGGAGATCAATATTGTAAATCGCTCTTTGTTCGTTGGCAGTGGGATCGGTCCGCGGACCTGAGCACCAGTGCGGCGTGCAGTATCTACAATTTCCTGGGTAGATTGATCAATCAGACGATGATCGAAGGCCTTGAGGCGGATTCTGATTCGCTGATTTTGCATCTACTTCGTGCTCCAAAAAAATCTTTAAAATTAATAAGTTACTGAACGTTTCTCTTTTGGCTTTTAATTAATAGCCAATTAAGGGATGCGAATCTTAAAGTTTTGCCCCTATCCTGTCAAGGAATAACCGTCTGAAAGCCGCTTTTTCTCTGACTTTAGGGAGAATGAGCCCCCAGTCAAAACTGAAACTTCAGAAGTCTCATTTACGACGGGATCCACACCCCTATGTAGGAAGAATGGCTTTATAGCACAGTGAAAAAACCCGCAGCTGCGCAGTAAATTGGGGCGCCAAAATAGTGCGAAACCCGCATTTTTTAATGCAACAAAGCCAGCACCCCTTGCAGGACGCTGGCTTCGGTACTTCAGCGTATCGGTCTTATTCGATGATCTTGGCTACAACGCCCGCGCCTACTGTGCGGCCACCCTCACGGATAGCAAAACGTAGACCCTCATCCATGGCGATCGGAGCAATCAGCGTCACAACCATGTTCACGTTGTCACCTGGCATTACCATCT
>JBBDIR010000042.1:0-102448 GCA_040880325.1 Pseudohongiellaceae bacterium | reverse complement strand
TTGGAGCGGGTAGCGGGAATCGAACCCGCGCAACCAGCTTGGAAGGCTGGGGTTCTACCTCTGAACTATACCCGCTAGAACGTCTCCGCCTTGAATACCTAGCCAAGCTGTATCAGGTGGTGGAGGGGGGTGGATTCGAACCACCGAAGCTTGCGCGTCAGATTTACAGTCTGATCCCTTTGGCCACTCGGGAACCCCTCCCACGTGAACTTCCAAGGGTCAAAATCCCTGGCACTCTCACTCAGGAGCGGCATTTTATGGGAATTGAGTCCCTTGTGCAATCGTTTCGCAGAGATTTTCTGTAATGGTTAAATCAGGCCGACTAGCCGTCAAATCTGGCCCCGCGGGACTTTCTAGCAGATCCTGGCGAAGCATTTCCAACCGAACCTGAATTTCACCAGTTGAACGCGGTATTTCTTCTATTTCTGGCCCATAGCCCAGTCCCTGAACGGCATTCAGCGTAGTCACGGCACTCTCTCGATCGGAGAAAACACCAAGAGCAATGCCGTTTTCCAAGGTTCCACGGGTAATCAGGTAGGATTCGACGTCTATCTCGAGCGCCGCCAGGCGCTCACTCAGGTTATCGAGGGTGATGGTCGCTATGCCGCGGGAAGAGGCTGGCGGGATGAATACCCGGTATTGTGAGTCGAGCGGATCGCCGTCAAGATATAAGCGGGCCGCGTAGGCGATCTCATCTATTTCTGCGATAAAGCTAGTGGCATCGTCAGTGCTAGCGAATCCTGCCACAGTGAAGCAACTCAGAGCCGGCCGCGCCGCGAGTTGCTCCTGAAATTCACTCACTAGCGTGAGCCCAGTGTTGAGCAGGGGGCGGGAAGAGCTTGCAGTTGGCTGAGAGGCGGGCTCGGAGCTGGATTGAACCCAGACAAAATAGCCGATATTGGCAAGCAACAGAAAAATAGCTATATAGCGCATGGTCTACTGGCGCTCGTCTTGTAACGCGGGGCGCGGACAGGCGACATCGAGGCCGTCAAGCACCAGAGAGCGCGCTATTTCACTGCCTTCGATGCCCGCGAGATCATGCAGCAACTGCGCATCACCCCCAGCGAAGTAAATTTTAATTCCCCCTTTGCCCGGCACAGTGAGAATCAGCTGCCTGATGGTCGCAAGTAACGCCGATACGGTGCCATTGAAGACGGCCTCGTCGGTCGAATGGCCCAACTGTTGCGAGCACGTGGAGTAATCTGCCGTCAGCCTGATAGCCGTGTTCGCCTCGAGGCTAGCACGCATCAGACCAAGGCCTGGAATAATGTAGCCGCCAAGGTGCAGGCCCTGTGCATCAACCACGTCCACAGTGAAGGCGGTACCGCTATCTATTACCATGCAGGCCCCATTTGCCTTGCGGTAGGCGGCAAGCATGGCTAGCCATCGGTCGATGCCGAGCCTGCTGACATCGGCATATCGATTCGTCACTCCGCCACAGCTGGAGGATACCAACGCCCGCTCCAGACCAATCCCGTAATCCGAGCGTATCCAATTTTCTATCTGCTGATTCACCTCACCTTGGCGTACGCTGCACATACGAGCGAAGCTGAGAGAGGCTTTCAACTCCGCAATCTGCTGCAAGTCTGCGAACCCGGCTACGTGTCCCTCGCTCACTGGCGCGAGTGTTTCCGCCGTTAGCAAGCGCCATTTTATCCGCGAATTGCCTACATCAAGCTCCAAGATCATGTTTATTTCTTCTCGTCAGACAGCGAGCGTAGAGAGGGAAATACCTCTCCAGCGGTGATTGATTCAATCCCAGCGGTAGTCTGCACGAGTAACTCGCCTTCTGCATCGACGCCCAGTGATTTGCCGATCATACTGTTTTCACCATTTTGCAATTCGATTTCACTCATGCGGTAGCAGTCCAAATCATTCCACCGCGACGCAAATTGCGAGAAACCGTTGCTCTCATAGAGGCTGATATTACGGCAGATTCGGTTCAATAACGCGGCCATTAAAGCACTCGGTGACGGCAGTTCGTCGAAAATATGTTGCAAATCCGTAACCGGCCTATCGATAGCGGAAACCACATCGGCGGAAAGTTCGATATTAACTCCGACTCCGAAGACAACATAACGCGCACCCTCTTTTTGTTGCAACTCTAACAAGATGCCCGCCAGCTTGCTCTGTTCATACAATACATCATTCGGCCATTTTAATTGCAGGCCGCTAGCTCCGAGCTCATGCAGCGCTTCGACCACGCTAATGGCAGTTACCAAACTTAAGGCTTGTAGCGCATTCACATCTAGAGAAAATCGCCGAGTCAGCGAGAAGTAGACGCCGGAATTTTTTGGACTCAACCATTCTCGACCTCGGCGACCCTTGCCCGCGGTTTGCGAATTGGCGATCAACAATCGATTATCGGTGTTACCCAACTGAATCTGTCGCAGCGCTTGCGAATTCGTGGAATCTATTTCGTCGTAGATTTGAATGCAGTCTATAGTTTGTTCCGCCTCAAGACTAAACAGGCTGCGCAGTGATTGTTCATCGATAGAGTTACAAGTCATTCTGAAAACCAACCAATGCTGAGTTGCCAGACCCTCAATAAAAAAGGAGCGTGGACGGTGTGCTAGACAGCATCCCTACGCTCCTTCTTTATTCTGAAATTTACTGAATAGTATCCAGTATTACTACTCTCCCGCGCTGGCGGCATCCGCAGACTCGACAGCGATCTCACCGCTCCTAATCTTTGAGATGACACCCAGAGCTTCCAACATCACCATGATGGAAGTAATCATCACCAGCACCTCGATGACAACCAACGCCCATTGTCCAGATTGATAGTGCGCAATGATGTACCAGCAAGAGGCCCAGAACGCCATGACGAAAATGAAGATCATCGGTGCCAAAATGAATTTTGGTGAGCGTCCCAATCTCATCAAGTACACGGAGATCAATAACAGGGTCATGGAAGCCAGAATCTGATTAGTACCACCGAACACAGGCCAGATCAGCGCTCCGCCATCGCCAGGATAGCCACCGGCCGATACACCGAAGGCCAGCATGAGACAGGCCGCTATCGCTACCAGAGTCGAAATGATGTTGTTCTTCAACGCGGCGATGTTATAGATGCTGCCCCATTCTTGAATGATGTAGCGCTGCAAACGCAGACCGGCATCCATCGTTGTGCCGGCGAAGAGAACTACCATTACCGCAAGCATGGTTTCCGCAAACGCGATAGGAATACCCCAACCGGTGGAGATCAATATCGCACCACCGTCGATGAAGCCTTTCTGGCCAGGACCGGTGGAGTAACCTGAATAGATCGCATCCCAATCGGCGCCGGTCGCCGCGTACAGAGAACCTGTCACAGCAACAATAGTGATCAATGCCAACGAACCTTCACCGAGTGCGCCGAGATACCCAACAAAACGGGCGTCCTTTTCATTACTCAACTGTTTGGAGCTGGTACCAGAGGACACGATGCCGTGGAATCCAGATAGAGCACCGCAGGCAATCGTCACGAAAAGAATTGGCCATAATGGTGGAGTATCTACGGCGAGGTTTGGATTGAATGCAGGGGCAGACACGTTTGGCAGTGCGATGAATACCGCACTGTAGAGAACGAACAGGCCCAACACCAACTGTGCGCCATTGATATAGTCGCGTGGTTGTAGCAACAACCATACCGGCAGCATCGAGGCGATGCCGGCGTAGACAAATAACAGGATAATCCAGTTTCCGTTCGCGCCAAGACCAAAGATGTCCCCTGGCAATTCCAATGGCATCACACTACCTACATAAATCGTGAAGTAGAGAATCGCCACACCAATTACCGAGATAAGCAGCAGATTGAAGTTCTTCCGAATCAAGACTCCGATTGCTATCGCAACTGGAATTGCTGACCAGGCGGGGAATACAGAGGAAGGGAAGATAACCATATCTGTGGCGATGATAGTGGCGAACATGGCATTCACTAGCACCAGCAACAGGAAGATGATAACCATAAACAGAGCTGAAGCGCGTTTACCAATCACATCGGAAGAAAGTGCCCCGATCGATTTCGCGCCGTGACGGTTACTCGCCCACAGAGCTCCCATATCGTGAACGCCGGCGAAGAACACGCTGCCGAATGTCACCCACAACAAGGCTGGCACCCAGCCCCAATAAACGGCGATCGCTGGCCCTACAATTGGCGCGGCTCCGGCGACGGCAGTAAAGTGCGCGCCCCAAAGCACAAATTTATTCGTGGGCACATAGTCGACGCCATCGTTTATTCGATGTGCTGGGGTCACATAGTCCGGATCTAGTTGATAGATTTTCCCGGCGATGAATTTGGAATAGAAAAACCAGCCGAAGGAAAAACCGATTAGGCCGAAAATGACGATGAAGACCGAGGACATAAAGCTCTCTCCCGAATTATTATTATGAAATTAAAGTCCCGCATCATAGCAAGTTAGAGGACGGCGACACAACGTAAAGTCTCGTCTTTACTGGCCTTGATTGCGAATTTAGATCGGGATTCGTACTCGCCATTTAGCCCATGTTGCCCTGCAGTTTTATTGAAAAACATCGCATAGGCGCCTGCTACTAAAAATGCTGGTTAAAGTCTCAGTGATGGATAGGCACCAGACTCGCCAATCTCCGGCCCAGCGACCGCCTTTCAAGGAGACGAAAAAAAACCCGGTCATCTGCATGGCCGGGTTTTTCCTAACTAAGCTAAACTTAGTTAGAGGGTGTTGCCGAATGGTATGTCCAATAACCGATGAACATCTCATCCCAGCTTTGCAATCCGAACGTCAGTTCCTGACTCGGGTCAGGGTTCGCCGGATTGAATTCAGAGTTATCGAAGGCACCAGTAACGTGTACTTTAGTACCCGCCTTGATCTGAACTGGCTCTTCCAATTCGTAAGTCGGTTGCCAGGCATAGCTGTAGTTTGGAACACTAAGCAGGTCAGTCATCGAGCCGTCTTCATTCTCCATGGAAAACTTCATGTCTTTGCCACGAAAGTGCATGTGAGCACGAAGACCAGTAACTACTACGTCGTCATCGAATACATACTGAGCATGTGATTCGTAGTCCTGAGCATAGGGAGGTATCTTGAACTGCGAGGCAACCGATCGAGTGAAGTTCTCGTACTTGGGTGGCTCGTCATACATATACAGACCGATAACCGTTTCATCAGTAGTCGCCCTACCATTAGTGGTAAAGTGAAACTGCATGGACAGCTTGTGGCCTTCAGGAATGTACACACCCGTTTCATCACGGAATGTCATGGCATCTACCTTGCCCGGGGCATAACCTTCCAGGAATCGACGCGCAACAGAAGTCGTATTGCCTTCTCCACCGTCGAAATTCTCGGCAGGTGCTGTGACATAGGTCAGAAGGTGATGAAGAACAGACTCATCCCCAGGGATAAACTGAACCGCCTTAACCCACTTGTCTTCATCAAATGGAAGCTCAACGTCGACATCGATGTAGTCGAGAACACCGGTGGCAGGAATTTCCATTTTCGGCGCCTTAACGATGTAGTCAGGTTCACCAAGTGTCCACTCTTTCCAGTTCGGCATCTCAATTTCAGTTAATGGGTCAACAGCGGCTGCACCACGAGGCGCACCGGCATCAATCCAGTGAACGAGGGTCTGCAGATCCGCATCGCTCATATAGCGAGCATTGCTGAAGTGACCAATATTTGGATCAACCTGTGTGGGTGGCATACGCTTTGTCAGCAACACTTCACGAATCATCGGCGACCAACCCTGCAACATCAGGTGGCTGTCCATGGCGAATGGCCCGATTCCACCTTCGCGGTGACAGGTGGCGCACTGCTCGGCAACGATGGGAGCGACCTGGGTTGCATAATCCGGAACTGTGCTCGCGTGCATCTCTTTTACCGGGTAATTGAGATCGCATCCGGGCGCGTCTATTACTGTAGTGCTTTCTATGGTACCTGCTAATTCAGCAGATAATGTGGCCCCCGCGCTCGCTGCAGGACCCCGGTAAAGAACAGTTAGCCGCTCCGGGTCGAGCACGACGATTTCGCCTGCCTTGCTCAACGCAAGTGTCTCGGAGACAAGCTGTCCATCATCGAGTAGTAGCGGCAATTCGGAAGCAAGCGCCGACTTTGCCGCTCTAATGGTATTTATGTCCGACTCGGCAGATGAATTGATTAGTGCGAATGCGATACCCTGCTCACTCCACTGTGATGCCATTGCTTGAAGACTGGACACTGAGGAATTGATAGCGGCACAACTGCTATCGAAGGACATTAGGACCAATGCCTCTTTATTGCGATACCGACTCAGTTGGTGAAAGTCGCCGTCGCTATCCAACAGCCCAAAATCCCCCACTCTATCGGGTAATGCAAAGGCTGATGTCGATAGCACTGAGGTGATCAGTGCTATTGAGATTGCTATTATTTTATTCATAGTACAGGCTCCACAAAGCTTTTATATCAACTGCCGCAGTCTAGCCCAATTCACTCAAAATGGGCAGCCTAAACATTACTTTTTGTAACAAACTACCGCAGCAAACCTACCGCCAGTCGAACTATTCGAGAGGCCGGGCGTGGCATTGAGGGATATCAGGCTGTGATCGGCTCCGCCCCCTCTCGACAGACAAAAAAAAGGGCCATAGGCCCTTTTCAAACATGGATGTTGACGGGGTATTTAATTGCTAGTCTTGTTGTAGGAAAGATAGCCAATAAACATCTCGTCCCAGCTCTGGGCGCCCCCCCTTACAACAGCGGCAGGGTCCGGGTTGCCGAGGTTATATTGGGAATTATCGAAGGCACCCTCGATCATCACCCGTGAACCAGCTGGCAGTAACATGGGCTTGGAGAGTCGGTAGGTTGGCTGCCAGGCAAAGTTATAGTCTGGCACGTTGATAATCTGATCTTTCGTTCCGTTCGGATAGATGACGCTGAAACGCATGCGTTTGCCCCGATAATGCATGTGGGGGCGCAGACCATGCAGCATGACTTCGTCTTCGAACACATGGGAGGCACTCATCTTGTGATCGGCAACCCCTGGCTGAATTACTATATTGCTGCCACCGTGGCTGAGCGAATAGGTAGAATATTGGTGTTCAGGTTCCTCATCGGCGAAGTAGAGCCCAATCTTCGTGCTGTCTACTGCCTCCTTGCCGAATGTCGTGTAGTGCACGGACATCTGCACGGCAGACCCCTTGGGCACGAAAACACCGGTGTTTTCAGGATAGGTTGCCGCCTCGTCCTTGCCAGGAGCATAGCCCTCCAAAAATTCCCGGTAATTATCGTTCTCACCCTCAACGATTTCTTCCGCATAGTCAGCGGGCACGATAAAACTGAGCAGATGGTGGAGTACCCGGCGATCACCTGGCAGATGCTGCACCGACTTTACCCAGACGTCATTCTCGAACGGTAGATTTACGGTAACGTTCTCGTAGTCCAAAACTCCGGTTGCGGGCACTGTGAACGCTGGGATGGCGACGATAAAATCTGGTTCGCCGAGCTCCCAGACGGAATCAGGAGGGCTAATTAATGTGAGTGGATCGAGTTCGCTTACACCGCGCGGAGATCCAGCGTCTATCCAATGCACGAGCGTTTGCAGCTCCTCGGCACTCATATAACGCGCGTTAGTAAAGTGATTTACATTAGGGTCGACTTGCGCCGGTGGCATGCGTTTGGTCATCATGACTTCTTTCATCATGGGTGACCAACCCTGCACCATCATATGAGAATTCATTGCAAATGGCGCGATACCGCCTTCGATATGGCAGCTTAGACATTTCTCTTCCAATATTGGAGCGACCTCAGTTGCGTAGTCTGGCACCGCTCTGGCATGCCTCGCTCTGGCAGGAAATTGTAATTCGCAACCAACCGCCTCCGTTGTCACGGTGTGCTCGATTGAGGCCGCATCTCCGGCTACTGCAGTTGCCAGCACATCGGCAAAATCTGTGGTTCCTTCGATAGCTTCTATATTCAGAGCGGGACGCGCACGAACCGGGTCGATGTCGAGACCGCCACGATAGAGAACCTGACTACGTGTCGGTTCCAGCACTATGATCTCACCGGCTTTGCGAAGGCCCAGGTTTTCGGCAACCAGTTGGCTATCATCGAGCAAGATGGGCAGGTCGAAGTTATGCAGTTCATCCAACTGGCGTATTTCATCGAGGCTATCTGTGGCTGAAGAATCGATGGCGAGAAAGCTAATACCCTGACTCTCCCAAGTCGTGCGCAGCAAGCGGTACTTGGGTAACTTATCAATGTTTTCCTTACAGCCTGCCGTAGTAGCGATAATAACGACGGCCTTGCTATCACCGTATTTCTGCAATTGGTGATAGACACCTTCGTGATCGATGAGGGCGAAATTACCGACACGTTCTGCTCCCGCTGAGGCGGCAATAGAGGCGGCAATAGAAAAGACACTGGCAAGGCTGAGCAGTACTAATGTGGATAACGTTTTCATCTAATTGGCCTTTGGCTAAACGGAACTGGCGCTGCGACTCAAGATGAATGCGCCTGTTTAACTAACTTCTCGGTCAAGCTCAGGCTGCAGCCTGATCTGCTGAGAAAGAATTCCGTTTCATGGAATATAGCTTAGCGCAAAGCGTTTGCTGGCAGATACTAATAGACTGTGAGGCTTTGTGACAAATTGAAACTATAAAACGCGGCGGCCTTAGAATATACTCTTTATAGATCAATCAGTTACATCGGTTTTAGACTGGCTCGGCGTGTGCAATTCCGAGCCAGCTTGAGGAAGCAGATCTAAGCTTTCGCGTCACGACTGGCGCCATAGCCGGACAGGTTCTCGACTAGAGAAAAACGGCGGAACAACTCGTACATGCCCCAGAGTACTAAGGCGATAAGGATCAACATCATCCCCCAGCGCATCAAGCCGGCAAAAAAGATCGAATCGAAAATAGGCATCTGTAATTGGAACTGCGCAAGTGAATTACCTCGATCCAGCATCCAGTGCCAGGCGCTGTGTGCCAACAAGGCAGACAATAGAATTGTCCCGATACGCTCCTCTACGAAGAATCGGAACAAAATATTCAGCAAAGGAATGACGAGAATAAGCACTAGAATTTGACCCAGTTCTACGCCTACATTGAATGCGAGCAAGGATGAGAACAGATGTCCACCGGCAAACTGCAGCGTGTCACTGAAGAGGAAAGAGAAGCCAAAACCGTGCACCAGACCAAACCCGAAGGCGACGATCCAACGATGCTGCAGTTTTGCCCCGACGATATTTTCGAATGCCATATAGACAATAGAGAGCGCAATCAGCGTCTCGATCAGGGGCGGGAACCACAGTGCGTTCGGTGCCATGCCGAAGGCGGAACTGATTAGCGTAATCGAGTGCGCGATTGTAAAAGAAGTAACTACGGGTATGAGTGCGCGGACACTTCGCAGCGGAATCACCAGGCAGAACAGGAACAACAGATGGTCAATGCCTTCCAGAATATGCTCGAAACCCATCTTCACGAAGCGAAACGCGGCCTGATGCCAGCGCGGGTCTAGCAGCACGACACCCGGATTGCCCAAGTAGTTAAAGACTCGCTCCGCACCTGAGGGTAGGAGGAAACGCAGCACAGTAGTGGTCTGGTTAGACAGGGTGCCGATTTCGGGGTTGACGGAAAATTCGGACTGATCTGAGCTAATGGGATAGGTCACCATGACGTCCAGCACACCTTGTCGCCAGAACAGGTCCACCGAATCGTCCAACGCTGGGCTGAGAATGTTTTCCAGGGCATCTTCGTAGGTGGTGAAAGACCGGTTCGAAGGCAGTGATACTCGCACCGCCTCCAATCGTTTCTCAGTTAACTCTTCGCCGTTCTCGAAAAAATGCATCGATTCGGTGATGTAGACACGTGCGGCATCATTCAATGCGAACTCTGCTTCGGAGAACTGCAGGTAACCGGGGCCTCTCAGTGGAAAACTGATCTCGCTAAACGCCTCCATAGGCACGCGTAGCAGCGCCGTTAATTGATTGCCTTCGGGTTTGACGAATGCATATACAGTGACACGGCTCGGGATATCGTGTGCGGAACCGAGTGCCGGAAATAAAATTGTCAGCACGAGCACGCAAGCCGAGGTTAATCTCTTAAACGACTTAAACGACTTAAACGACGAATAGTGGCTAGGAATTGCACAGAATTTAGTCATGATTTCTACTTATTATCAATAATTTCAATTAGATAGAATAAGGGCATAGCCGCCTGATAGCCCCTTTGGTCACGGCTGTCAAACATCTGCCATAGTGCTGTTACAAATACTTACACCAGGCCCCCGGAAAATTTGGCCTGTGAGTATACTGTCTGCAGAGAAGTGAGTATACTCGGCCTTGCTCTGAGAGTTTAAACCCCCCGCAATTCGGGCATTTGGAGGAATATAAGAATGACAAGAATGAAACTGATCATAGGTGCAACTTTAGTCGTTGCATTGGTTGTCCTTGGAGTAGGACAGTCGAAATTACAAGAACCAAGCATTGCAGCTTCTAATGATGTAATGGCACCCCATTTTCTAGTGGACCCATTTTGGCCCAAGCCGCTGCCTAATCATTGGGCAATGGGTAACACAATCGGTGTAGATGTAGACGAGAGAGATCATATCTTCATCGTTCACAGAAACGACGCTTCTCAATTCGGTGGCAACACTGAGATTGGTTTACAGGGCGGCGTTGCAGAATGTTGTACTCCTGCTCCACCTATCATTGAGATCGACATCGAAGGCAATATCATCAATGCATGGGGCGGACCTGTTGAAGGCGCACCCTACACATGGCCTGCATCTAACCACGGTATCGAAATCGCTCCTAACGGTGACGTTTGGATCGGTGGTAACGGCGGTGGCGACTCACACGTTCTCGTGTTTACACGCGACGGCGAGTACATCCGCACGATCGGCATGCAAGGCGAAGATCGCGACAGCAACAGCCAGACTCACTACGGCCGAGTTGCAGAGATCGCTATCGACGTTGAGGCCAACGAGGCCTATTTCGCTGATGGTTACCAGAACAAGCGCGTAGCGGTTGTTGACGTAGCTACCGGTGCATTCAAGCGTTACTGGGGTGCTTACGGTAATCGTCCAGACGATACAGCTGACGTGACTTACGTTCCTGGTCAGCCTGGCCCGCAGCAATTCCGCGGTCCGGTTCACTGTGCAGAGCCTTCAAACGACGGACTTGTATACGTTTGTGACCGTGGCGCCGACCGCGTTCAGGTCTTCCGCAAAGACGGTACCTACGTAAGGGAAGTAGTTTATAACCCAGCTACGTTGAACCAGGGTTCAACTTGGGATATCGCCTTCTCTCGCGATCCTGAGCAAGAGTTCATCTATCTTGCCGACGGTCAGAACTTCAAGATCTCTGTAATTGATCGCGAGTCAATGGAAGTGCTTTACACGTTCGGCCAAGGTGGTCGTCAGCCAGGTACATTCTATGCACCTCACAGTATTGCCACTGACTCTCAGAACAACATCTACACTACTGAGACTTATGAAGGCAGCCGCGTACAGAAATTCCTCTACCAGGGAATTCGCCCGGTAACAGTTCGAGATCGCGCGCCAACATGGCCTGCAGACGAGCTGTAAAAACTCTCTAGAGCGTTTCAAAAAAGCCGTATCGAGAAATCGATACGGCTTTTTTTTATGCTTTGTTCTTTGCTTCTTTTCAAATTGCAGCAGTCCACGGTTGGGCTGCTTAAATCGACGTCAGTACTTCATCTGGTTAAGTTCCTATTCATACTCCATGCTTGATCATGGATAGCATATTATTTATGCTCGGAGTCCGGGTAGCCAATGCTACTTAAGATATTTATTTCGGCATTACAAGCATCCATCAACAGCAAGCAACGAGAGACTTAAGCTCCATGAATATTCGATTTTTGATTTCACTTTGTGCTGCAGTTATCAGTTTATTTTCCATTTCTGCCCTGGCAGTTGAAGACGTTGTCGTCAATTACAAAATGGAAGGCAGTCCCCGCTCAGACTTGAGCAGCATGAAAGTCAGTCTCCGCATTGCTGAATTTACCGATGGACGCTCAGTCGAAAATCCGCGCCTCATTACAGACGCTCAGTTACTTAATGCCGATGGCTTTCAAGCCGAGAAGGCAATCTCTGAAATCATACAGGACGCGATGATTAGCGGTTTTACCAATGCGAACGCAACATTGGTGGACACTGAGGGGGATATGTATCTGCAGGGAACCCTGCTTTCAAGCGAAGCCCAGATAATCGATCGAGGTGGTGTAGAAACTCTGCAACTGACCCTGCGAACTTCTGTACAACTAATGAGCGGCAGTCGCACAGTCTGGCAGACGACGCTTTTTGGTCGCGGCAGAACGCCGACTAGCGAGGGGATGGCTACCAACGTACGCGCGGCACTGGATCGGCTAATCAACGAACTTATAGGCGATGACTATTTCCTGGCGGAGATTCGTTAGGCTGTTCAGAGCCAAGGCGCCAAACCCTGGGCCGCCCTCAGAAACAACCCAGACTGGTATCCAGCCCGCCTGCAACCAGCCTGGGATTCTCCGGAAAAAACTGCAGACCCGTCGCCTCTTCAATTGTTTCGATACTCACCCTGTTGTCACAGTGATGAACGTGCACTGGCAGCCCTTGATCAAAGATAATCGCCGTCGCTCGATCGTCACCCGTGGCAATGATCTTAAAGAATGCATCCGGTACTCGGTGCTGCTTGTTAGTGTCCAGGCTTGCCACGGATGGCGTTTCTCTGAAGATTGGGCCGGTTAGGACATACACCTCGTTCTCTCTGTTGACAAGATTGCGAATAGCCCAGTCCAGGCCATACCAGGCTCCCTGACTCAAGTTTCTGCTGCGTGCCACCGCATTGCTCATGTAGTTCACTTCTCTCCAATAGGGGGTGCCTGCGAAATTTACCAGCGGGACAAAATGCGCTCGGGTAAGCCCGCGTTCTTCGGCATTGTTGAAATCTGAATCTGTCAGAGTCTCTGCAACGAAGTCATCAACGAGTAGCTGACGAGACAGACTCGATGCAATACCGATTGAACCGGAGGTAACTCGATAGGCTGCCCAGTCTGCGACCTTGTTACGCGTGTTATAGGACAGTGCATAGATGGGACGAAGTATCAGGTGGTTCGCCGAGCTACTTCCCACCGGGCAGCCGTGCAGGCACAGTGCGATGCGCATTTCCGCGGCTTGAGCAGGCGCCATAGCGAGGAGCAACAGCAAGGGTAGCGCCGCTATTTGAGCTAAAACCCTGCCGCGCATATAAACAGCGTGTGAGCCTACGCGTCGTTCAGTCGAGGCATGTTGGGAGTTCGATAGAGCCACGGTAAAAACCTCAACACTTTGATGTGGAGCGCATTGGATCGGAGCTGAATTCTACCGCCAGCCGGCCCCTAAACTCCAGCGCGCATTGCTCGAATATCAAGGCGCTTATAGTGGCAACTAAATAGTGGCATCTAGTCGAACGAAAAGAGCAGCTGTGCTCCAGGCTAGCCGGTAAATTGCACCGAAATAACTTACAGTCGATTCTCCGGATACTGGCGCGAAGCCCCAAAACATAGTGCTTTCATGTATTTCATCAATAAACAGCTATTTGATTATTCGAATTTCAGTCTTTTTTAATATTCAGGAAGCATTCCTTGAGATTCAGACCTACTATGCGGTCTATGTTAGAAAGCAGTACCCGTCATTTATGAAGTTTGAGGAGAGCAAAATGCTTAGATTTTCCCTGATTGCCAAGACCGCGACTGCGGCTCTAATGACAGTCTTCGTGAGTATGCCAGCCTTTGCTGCCGATCGTATCAGTGACTTCTCACTGGTCGATGCCGATGGCCGATTTTTCCAGCTCAGTCGTCACGCCGACGAAACAGCGATTGTGCTTTTTGCCTATGACCCGGATAGCAGAAACGCACGCCGTGCTGCTGCTGACCTTATGGATGTCATCGAGCAATTCGAGGGCGAAAAGATCGAGTTTCTAATGATCAATTCAACCGGTTCCTCAGACAAGCTCGCCATGCGCGAAGCGGCCGAGAAAGAAGACATCACTGTGCGTGTACTGATGGATGACAGCCAATTAGTAGCCGATGAACTCGGCCTAAGCCGATCCGCCGAAGTAGTCATTATTGACCCTGCAGCCAAAGAAGTTGTGTATCGCGGCGCGTTAAGTGATCGCTTCGCCGAGGGCAGCCGCTCAGAACGCTCGAGCGGACTTTATGTAGCGGATGCGCTAACGGCACTGCTGAGCGGGCAAACTATTACCACAGAACAATTGGCAAGCAAGGGCGATGCGATCGAATTTACCGTTGGCGCTGCACATGCCGAATCAATCTCCTATGCCGATGACATCGCGCCGATCCTGAAAGAACGTTGCATAAGCTGCCACATGGAAGGCGGAATCGCACCTTTTGCCATGAGCAGCCACCAGATGGTTCAGGGCTGGTCGCCAATGATTCGCGAAACGCTTTACACCAAGCGTATGCCTCCGGGCCAGATCGACAGTGAATACGTAGCGAGCTTCCACGGCGTGAATCACATTACCGTCGAAGAAACTCAGAAACTGGTTAGCTGGATCAATGCCGGCTCACCAAACAATGACAACAGCGACCCTCTTGCCGACTATCGCCCCGAAGTCGTGAAGTGGACCAATGGACAGCCGGACATCATTATCCCAATCCCGGAGCAGCATATACCTGCTACTGGCGTGCAGGACTATCGCAACTTAATGGTTCCGCTGGACCTCGAAGAAGATATCTGGGTAAAGGCTGTGGAATTTACGCCAGGTGACATGACTGTTCTTCATCACATCATCGCCTTCTCCTACGGCCCCGATGGCGTGAATGAATTTGAGATACTGAATCAGGGTATTGGCCTTGGCGCCTACGCTCCAGGCAACGCTCTCAACACCTATCCCGACGGCGCGGGCTATCCGCTCAAGGCGGGTGGCGGCTTGATGCTACAGATGCACTATACGACCTCTGGCAAAGAAGCCGTTGACGCTTCGGAAATCGGCCTATATCTGTGGGATGAAGAGCCAGACCGTCCGATTCTTGGTGGTTCGGCTGCAGATCTGGAAATCAATATTGAACCATTTGAAGCCGATCACGAAATGGTCGCAACGAAGAAATTCCGTAAGGATTCTTTGCTGACTATGGTAGGTCCTCATATGCACTACCGTGGATACGATGCGAATTTCAAACTCGTCTATCCAGACGGCAAGGTTGAGGAGATACTCAACGTACCTAACTATCAGTTTAACTGGCAGAAGACTTATGACTTTGTAGAGCCTAAGTTCTTGCCCGCCGGTACTGAGATGGTGTTCAGGGCTACATTCGACAACTCGGCGAATAATCCCTTCAACCCTGACCCGTCCTCAACGATCTCGTGGGGGGAACAAACCTGGCAAGAGATGTTCTTCGGCTTCTTCCGCTATGTGGAAGCAGACTCCGGTGAATAGACCCTGCTAATGGTTTATCCAAACCCGACCACTTCCGAGTGGTCGGGTTTTTTTCGCTCGCCGTTTCCCCGTGGCGATGCGACTCGGGTTCGGCTCTGTATAGTCATGACAGTCCAGAAGGAACTTGCTAGTATCAAGAGTCCCTTACCTCAGCAGAAAGAACTGAACACCAATGAATAAGATATTCTCCCGCGCGCTAGCCATCAGCCTAGCTGCACTTTTGAGCACCGCACTGCTGGCTGACACCACCCTTTATACAAACGTAAATGGTTATACGCTCGACTCCAATCGTGCGTTGCAACATTTTACCGCCATCCAATTTACGGACGACCGTGTCGATCGCGTTTACGCGGAGGGGGAGGATCTGCCAGAGCAAGTGGACACCCTCATCGATGGCGAGGGCAAGACTCTCATACCCGGGTTGATCGATGCCCATGGCCATGTTTTAAGCTATGGCCTAAGCCTGTTGCGCGTCGACTTGGTGGGCACCGGGACTGAACAGGAAGCCGTGCAACGAGTGGCCGACTTTGCCGAAGGCAACGAGCAACTCGAGTGGATTCAGGGGCGTGGATGGAACCAGGTACTCTGGGACAGCAATGAATTTCCTTCCGCAGCTACTCTGGATGCACTTGTGTCTGCCAAGCCTGTTTGGCTCTCCCGGGTCGACGGGCATGCGGGCTGGGCAAACAGTGCGGCCATGGAACTGGCCGGGGTGGATCGGCGCAGCGAAGATCCAGACGGCGGACAGATTATTCGTGATGAAGACGGCAATCCCACGGGCGTCTTTATCGACAATGCAATGGCGCTGATTCGTTCGCAGATTCCAGATACCAGCATGGAAGAGCAAAAATTCGCTCTGAGAACGGCGATGTTTGAGCTGGCGAAACAAGGCCTCACTAGTGTGCATGATGCCGGTGTCGGCAGCAGCACTATAGAGGCCTACAAGGAATTGCTGGAAGCCGGCCCCCTGCCTATTCGCATTAATATGATGCTATCCGCCGGCGACAGTTTCTATGAACAGCGATTGGCGGAAGGCCACTACCGCAGCGCGGATGACACACTAACCATGAACAGCGTGAAGATTGCGGCAGACGGCGCCCTGGGCAGCCGCGGCGCGGCCATGATAGATGACTATTCCGATCTCGCCGGACACACCGGCTTGCTTCTGCACAACCCTGAACGCCTGGAATATTTTATGCGCGCCGCGATGAACGCTGGCTTTCAAGTTAACACCCATGCGATCGGCGACAATGCCAATAAGGTTGTTCTGGATAACTACGAGCAACTCATCGAAGAAACGAACTCCCGTGAAAGGCGCCATCGTGTTGAGCACGCACAGATTCTCCGCTACGAGGACATACTCCGCTTTGCCGAACTCGGTGTCATTCCATCCATGCAAGCTACACACGCGACCAGCGACAAGAACATGGCCGTTGACAGGATCGGCGATGTGCGTATTCAGGGTGCCTACGCCTGGCGCAAGCTTATCGATGCCGGTGCATTGATAGCGAATGGTTCGGATTTTCCGGTAGAGTCACCAAACCCCTTCTTCGGCCTGCATGCCGCCATTACCCGGCAAGATAGTAATAATGAGCCCGCCGGCGGATGGTACCCCCAAGAGAAGATGACGCCAGTGGAAGCCTTCGCTAGCTTCACCCTCGATGCGGCCTACTCGGGACATCAGGAAAATCTACTCGGCACTCTGGAGCCGGGAAAGAAGGCAGACTTCATCATTCTCGACAGCGACCTGTTCAGCATCGACCAGCGCGATATCTGGAAGATCGAAGTAGAACAGACATGGGTCAACGGAAGACGCATAACAGATTGAACCAGGGACGGGCTCGAAGCTACACACAACTCTATAGCTACTGCTGGCAGCACAGGTGAAACGATCATGAGTAAATATCCCTTCTCAGCTCTGTTATTCGCGGCACTCTTAAGCACTTGCTCGGAGCCGGCTCCACAAACAACACAGACAAATCAGGCTGGCTCCACGCCAACAACAGTAGACACCGCCGAACTCAGCCGCTGGCAACAGCAGGCCAGCAGAGTCACTATTAGTAGAGACAAGTGGGGCATCGCTCATATCTACGGGCAGACCGATGCCGACACTGTCTTCGGCACGCTGTATGCACAGGCGGAAGACGATTTTAATCGCGTCGAAACAAACTACCTCAATGCCATGGGTCGCCTCGCCGAAGCCGAAGGCGAGGCAGAGCTATTTCGCGACTTGCGCATGAAGCTGTTCATCGATCCAGTACAGATGCAGGCGCAGTACGATGCAAGTCCCGAGTGGCTGCAAGCCCTGATGAATGCATTCGCGGACGGCCTTAACTACTATCTGTACACGCACCCCGAGGTAATCCCGAGAGTCATCGATCGGTTCGAGCCCTGGATGGCTTTGAGCTTCTCCGAAGGCAGCATCGGGGGAGATATCGAGCGAGTCAATCTGCGGGAGCTACAACGCTTCTATGGGGACGGCACCCTAGTAGCACAGGCCGAGGCTATATCCGACGACGAGCCACGCGGATCGAATGGATTCGCGATCGCTCCTGGCAATACCGAGAACGGTGATGCACTGCTGCTGATCAATCCGCATACTTCGTTCTTTTTCCGTTCCGAATTACACATGGTTAGCAAAGAAGGGTTGAATGCCTACGGGGCCGTAACCTGGGGACAGTTTTTCATTTATCAGGGCTTTAACGAAAAAGCAGGATGGATGCACACGTCCAGCCGTGCCGATGCAATCGATGAATACCTGGAGACTATCGTGCAGAAGGACGATGGCTACTACTACGTCTATGGCGATGAAGAACGAAAGCTAACCGAGACCGAGCTTAGCCTTGAATATAAAAACGGTGAAGAAATGTCCGTCCGAAATTTTACCGTGTATCGCAGCCATCATGGGCCAATCATTCGTGAACAGGATGGTAAATGGCTAAGCATAAAGCTGATGCAGGAGCCAGTTAAGGCGCTGACCCAATCGTATACCCGCACCAAGGCACAGAACCATGAAGAGTTCTACGCCAGCATGGAATTGCTTACAAATTCATCTAACAATACCGTCTATGCCGATGCTGACGGCAATATCGCGTACTATCACGGCAACTTCATCCCGGTTAGAGATACCTCTTTTGATTGGAATAGCCCGCTCGATGGCAGCAACCCGGCTACCGAGTGGCAGGGGCTGCATCCGGTCGATGAGATAATCCACCTGTTTAACCCCGCCAATGGCTGGATTCAGAACACCAATAATTGGCCATTCACAGCAGCGGGAGAATATAGCCCCCGCGCTGCAGACTATCCTCCTTATATGGCAAACAACTCGGAGAACCCGCGCGGCATACACGCCGTTCGCGTGCTGCAAGGCCGCAGCGACTTTACCGTAGATAAACTCATCGAAGCCGCCTACGAGCCCACGCTCACGGCGTTTGAAGAGTTAATCCCCAGCCTGCTACTCACCACGGCGGTAGATCGACAGGGAGAGCTCCCTGTCACGATACAGTCCGAGACTCTGGAATATATCGATCTGCTCAGGGACTGGGACTATAAATATTCCCTCGATTCCACGGCGACAACGCTCGCTGTTTATTGGGGGCAAGCCTTGATGAATCAGGTTGGGCAAGAAGCCTCCAGTGCTGGCATCGACATCTACACGTACATGGCGAACAACACCAGTAGCAGTCAGAAACTGAACTCTCTACGTAGCGCGGCAGAACAGCTACAGGCCGACTTTGGGGATTGGCGCGTGCCGTGGGGCGAGGTCAATCGCTATCAGCGACGCAACGGCGACATCAGGCAAGATTTCGATGATGAGGCAGGCAGCCTTCCCGTAGCGTTCGCCTCTTCTCGCTGGGGCTCACTCGCATCGTTTGGTAGCCGCAGCTATCCGGGCACCAAGAAGATGTACGGAACCAGCGGAAATAGTTTTGTCGCCGCCGTGGAGTTCGGCGACCGGGTTAGTGCAAAGGCCATAACGGTTGGCGGCCTGAGCAACGATCCCAACTCCCCGCACTTCGACGATCAGGCTGAGATGTATACCAAAGGTGAATTCAGAGACGTGTTGTTCTACCCCGAAGACATCGAAGCTAATCTGGAGAGAAAATATACTCCGGGGAATTAATTGATGCAGGGGAGAAAGAGCCCACATTTTCCCGCAAGGTAGTCTTCACGGATTGCATTCTGGCTAACGTTGATGCGTTAACCCCACTCTTTCAATAGATGCTAGTAGCCCACTACAGCTCCGTCACCTCGACGAGAATCTGCCGCTCCCTCAAACAACCCGTTGGCCCGATCATGATACACAGCCATCGCGGCACCCTGCCCGCCTCGCTCTGTCAATCGATGGCCCTTCTCCTCATACAGTCGTACCGTATCGGGAGAGAGCCCTCTGGTTTCCATACTCGTTACGTCTGGCAACCACTGGTGGTGAATACGCCCTGCTTCTACAGATTCCGCAATATTCATATCGTGATCGATAACATTCAAGATCAATTGCATCGTGGTATTGATGATCGTCTTGCCGCCGGGGCTACCCGCGGTGAATACAGGCTTGCCGTCTTTCGCCACAATCGTTGGCGTCATGCTGGACAGCGGGCGTTTCTCTGGGGCCACCAAATTAGCTGCGGTGCCAATTAATCCACGCGCATTTGTGACACCCGGCACGGCATTGAAGTCACCCATCTCATTATTGAGCAGGTAGCCGCCGCCCTCGACCACGATTCCGGAACCGTAGCCGAATTCCAGTGTGTAGGTCATGCTTACCATATTGCCTTCTTTGTCGACCACCGACATATGCGTCGTCTCTTCGCTTTCATAGATCTGGGCAAATTCCTCCGGGCTGCTAATGGACGCCTTATCCATATCGATAGAAGCACGCAAGGTCTCTGCATATTCTTTATCCATTAAACGCTCGAGCGGCATACCCTCATTGAAATCGGGATCTCCCAAGTGCTGAGCTCGGTCCGCGTAGGCTCGACGCATAGATTCTGTTAACACGTGCAGATAATCCGCTGAGTTGTGTCCCAACTCAGCGAGATCGAAACCCTCCAGGATATTTAACATCTCGACCAACGCCACCCCGCCCGAACTCGGAGGGGGCATACTCACGATGTCATAGCCGCGGTAGGTGCCGCGAATTGGTTCGCGTTCCTGTGGCTCGTATTTCAGCAGATCTTCCTCTGTAATAACACCGCCGATATCTGCCATGAAGCCTGCAAGACGCGAGGCGTTCTCGCCCCTGTAAAAACCGTCGGCCCCGTTGTCTTGAATAAGCTCGAGTGTATGCGCCAAGTCTGGCTGACGCCAGGTCTCGCCCAGTTCATACAACGAGCCATCGGCCTTGTAAAATTTCGCAAGCGTCGAAGGATACTGCTCAAAGCGGGACTTGCTTCTGGCAAAGCCTGTATACAAAGAATAGGTAATTGGGATGCCTTCTCGCGCTAGCTTGACCGCCGGAGCAACAAGGTCGGCCCAGGGTAGACTGCCGAGCTCCTGGTGTGCCTTCCATAAACCGGCCACGGTGCCGGGCACGCCTACAGCTAATGGACCGAAGTGATTCGAGTTGTCGATGACATCACCATCGAGACCTAAGTACATGCGCTCGGTAGCGGCAAGCGGGGCCTTCTCTCTGAAATCGAAGGTCGTCGCATGGCCGTCGTCACCGTGGTAGACAAGAAAACCGCCGCCGCCGATATTACCGGCAGATGGCCAAGTCACAGCTAATGCGAAGGCAGTAGCGATCGCGGCATCGATCGCGTTTCCGCCCTGCTTTAGTGCGTCAACACCTGCTTGTGATGCGAGCCTTGAGGCACTGGTCACAATACCATTCTTGGCGCGCAGTGGTGTTCTCCCGCCTTCGGAGAAAGACGTAGATACCAATAGGAAGCTGAGGAAAAATACGAAGCTCTTAAAAGTCTTGCTGATAAACAGTTGTTGACTCATTACATTGCTCTCAATTAGTGCAGTGGACTGCCTCGCCCACGCGGTCAGTTCATTGTGGGCCCGCGTTCTAAAGTATAGGGCTCGCACGTTCATGCCATAATACCGTGACTGATAGCGAGAAAACATCGCTTTCACAGACAAAAAGCTCCTCTTTCTCTGGCTATTTCCTCCTCAAATGTCGAAATTATCAGCCCAGAGTCATTGTTTGGACGAAATTCCCGCTAATCCATTGTCAGATGGCGATTCTAAGTGCTAATTTGTAGACTCGATGGGACCACGGTGACAAAGCCTGCTGCCATCACGTCAATCACTATGGCTCTGCCCGGACCGCTCAAATCAGCTAACACTCACTAATGAGACTCTTAAACTATGGTATCCCCTTTTAGATTACTAAAATTGTTCACAACGATTTCTTTTCTGGCGGCATTACTTACCGCCTGTAGCGAAGAGGCGGCACCTGATCAGGCCCGTATGGCCGAGCCGGCCGCAGAGCCCTCGGCTTTTGAATTGGAGCAGCAGTTAATGCTACGCGCGCGCGGCATCCACGAGAGAGTTATTACTCTGGATACCCATGCTGACATCAATACCAGCAATTTTACTGCCGCGACTAACTACACATTGGACCTGGATACTCAGGTAAACCTGCCCAAGATGGAACAGGGCGGACTCGACGTGGCCTGGTTCATTGTCTACACCGGCCAGTCCACACTCGATGCCGAAGGTTATGCGGCCGCTTATGCGAATGCGATCGACAAGTTCGATGCCATCCATCGTCTAGCCGAGGAGATAGCACCGGATCAGATTGAGATTGCTTATACTTCTGACGATGTGAGAAGAATCGTTGCCGAGGGCAAGAAAGTCGCGATGATCGGTATCGAGAATGCTTACCCAGTTGGTTTAGACATGAGCAACATACGCGATTTTCAGGAACGCGGTGGACGCTATATGTCATTAGCCCACAACGGGCACAGCCAGTTTTCCGATTCGAATACCGGTGAGCGCGACAACGTCTGGTTACACAATGGCCTGAGCGATTTGGGAAGAGAGGCCATAGTCGAGATGAATAAATGGGGGATCATGATCGATGTCTCCCACCCCTCCAGGGAAGCCATCATGCAGACCTTGTCTCTCACCCGGGCTCCCTTGATCGCTTCTCACTCTTCCGCCCGCGCGCTGAGCGAGCATAGCCGTAACCTGGATGATGAGCAGTTACTGCGCATCAGAGAAAACGGCGGCGTAGTGCAGACTGTGGCCTTCAGCAGTTACTTGAATGCCGAGAAGCACGCGCGACACAACGAAGCAAGAGACAGGCTGGTCGAAGAGATAGCGTCTAGCGTCGGCATTGAGGTGCTCAGCTTTCAGCAAATCGATGCCCTCAGCGAAATAGAAAGGTCAATCTATCAAAGCCGTATGGCTGAGATTGATGCGCGTGCCGAATCGCGTTTGGAGGCCGAAGTCAATGCGGTAGCGCCTCCTGTCGATGTCGGTGATCTCGTCGATCATATCGACTATATGGTTGACCTGATCGGGCTAGAGCATGTTGGAATAAGCTCCGATTTCGACGGCGGTGGTGGCATCAGCGGTTGGAATGATGCTTCCGAGACATTCAACGTGACTCTGGAGCTGGTACGTCGTGATTACACAGAAGAGCAGATAGGATTGCTGTGGAGCGGTAACCTGCTTAGAGTGCTTGACGATGTACAGCGTATTGCGGCCGAGATTCAAGCCGAGTAGACATCTCCTATTACTTAGAAGTCGCCAAGTCTGAGGCGACCCAGGAATTAAAATGAAAACAATTACAAAACTGATCATCACCCTAACTGCAGTTAGCTATTGCCTGGTTGGTAGCGCAGCCGATGACGGCGGCTCGACTATCATGACCAAAGCCGAAGTTGACGCCACACTGAAACAGGGGCTCGCGAACCTGGAAGGTGGCAGCACCGTAAGCGATATCGTGATGCGACATATCGGAGTAGGTGAGGAAAATATGGGCGTCTCCGTCGTGCAGCGTAGCAAGGTCGAAGCCAATGGCGTCGAAACTGGGATCGCCCATGTTCACCTCGACGAGATCTACTACATAGTTGCGGGAGAAGGAACGATGGTTACCGGCGGTGAATTCGTCGACAAGCAAACGAGCAATAGCGCGCTGCTGGGGCCGATGGAGCGTGGTGAGATCCGGGGCGGCGTACTGCAGCAAGTTAAGCCGGGAGATATCGCAATAATTCCCAAAGGCATGCCACATGGCTGGCACGAAATGACAACAGATACGATTAGCTACATCATCTTCCGCGGCGACCCGGATAAGGTTATGGATATTAAGAGTAGCGCAGAATAGGGCCTTGTAAATATTTCTGAATTAGAGGTCTAAAATAGGAAAGGAATGTAGCTTAGCTCATTCCTTTATCCTAATTTTCCCGCTTTGACAGCTGCAATCCAATCGGAATCGCTGCTCAAGCCTCCCGCACTAAGTTATAGCAGAGTTATTGCAGATTTATTGCAGATACCTGCATTAAGAATGCACAGTCTATGACGTCAAACCCCACAAGAGTCTCAGCATAATTATGCGCTATTGAGGAGGATTGCCGCGCGGTGTTCCAGGCTTGCGCCACTCACCATAGAGGTACTCTTCAGCAAATTCTGCACATTTGAATTCGAGCAATTGCATATTCTCTGCTACATGGCGATACAGAGGAAAGCTGATTGTCCAAGGCGCAGTGAACGTATTGGGGTCGGTGATAGTTGCCTCATATTGAATATGATCGGCACCGATTGGCGTCCAGCGCTCTTCAACCACCATTTCCCAACTGTGATGATTACCGGAACGATCGAACCAGGTATCTGGCATCTGACCGGACACGCGAACGACAAAAGTATCTCCTTCCCAATGCGCATTGGAATGACCCATCCAGGCATCGACTTGTGATTCGAGCTCAGGCTGATCAACATAGACGATGCGATTCGATTCGGCGAATTCATAGGCTATCAGCACAACGCTTTCCGATTGCACAATCTGAAAAGGAAAAGGCATATAGTTTGCACGCGGAATACCCGGCATATAACACTTGGTCAATGGATCGTTATCAATTGCATTGACCTTGTTCTGATCCCTAACGCGACGCGCCTGCTCATTGTAGGGAATTCTGCCACCCTCAACGATGCCCAGCCCCGCCGGCTTTGCTGAAAGCGCCCCCATTAAACCTGGATGTGGGCCTTCCGCTGCTGCATGGGGTTCTATATCGTAATGCGCAGAAGTCATGGCCTGCCAGATGCCGCTCAGGTCTGGCTTACCGCTAGGCGTCCGTGGAATCTCTCCACTCTGCGCAGCGGCCTGCGTGATTGTGAAAAATGATGCCAGCGCGAATAGCCCAAGATTTGTTAGATGTTTTTGAATTAGTGTTTTCATTTACTGCCCTTCAATTGTTTTTATGTCTATCGAAATTATTTCTGGATGAACCTGTGTGAGGCGCGCCGCTTAGATTTTACTGTGCGCCACCCTCATTTGCCATGCGCTCTTGTACACGTTGGCCACGCAAGATATTGAACATGCCGTAGTTGCCCTCATGACAGGCGTATTCGTACAACTGACCGGCCACCTTCGTCATTGGAACGATGGCAGTAATCTTGTCGGTAAACGTAGCCGGGTCGTCGATTGTGAACTCATAGTCAACGGTATCGAATGCTCTGCGTGTAAATTTTTCTGTTAGCACCATATCCATATTATCGCCAGTGCTAGAAAACGTCTGTCGCAGACCATTGAAATTCTTCGTCTCGACAACCAAGGTATCGCCTTCGTACCAGCCTCTCGAATCTCCGGACCACATTCGAATATCGTCAGTCAATTCAGGCTTGTCCCCAAGTTGAACGATGCGTGCGTCATGAATCATTTCAGTGAGAATAACGGCGGTGTCTTTATTCTGGAAAATTTGTACGTTGTTGTTATACAAGCTTGGGGTAAACGGCGGACCGGAGTTAAAGCCAACGATACAACGCTCTGATAGTCCGCGATCTTCGGGCCCATCTTTCGCGATGCCACCAACTACATAACGCACGGGACGGGTGCCCGGGATATCGGGCCCGAGACCACCAAATTGTCTCTGCGCGCCCTCGCGCGCAGGAGGAATGCGCCCATTCGGTGGATACACAATGTGAGAGGTTCTAACCGTATCGCCAATACCCGCCGACTCGATCCAGAAATCGTTGTAGCCACCGGGATTATCCGTGGCTTCGGGCGCTTCTGGGTCTATCACCAGGCGTGCCGCCGCCGCATCTGCAGCCGCTGCTGCCGCCTCTTGCCGGGCCACGGCCGCTTCAATCTGTTCGGCTGACAGGAATTCCTGCTCACCAAAGCGCTCTGGTCGCTGCATGGGTATGCTGGAGCTGAAGTTCCAAACACCCTGCAGATCGGGATGCCCATACTCGGTTCTGGGGACTTCGTAGGTAGCGTCCTGTGCCGTAGCGATACCACAGAGAGTGGCAGTCAACACCAGGCCTATCGGTAGTAAAGCTTTCATTCGACCCCCTGAGGGTTATTCATATTGAGCCCGTAAGTTAGAGGTTTAGAGGCCAAGAATCAATAGAAATGCGGCCAATTCCCAGCGTCGAGAGTTCACTCGACAAGCGACTGCACACGGCTTCGGGGGCTTCTTACTTCCTGCTATAGCGAGCGAGCAGGCTCGAGGTATCCCAGCGTCCGCCACCCATGCCCTGAATCTCGGCGTAGAAGCTGTCTACTAGCTCGGCTACTGGCAATTGTGCGCCATTGTTCTTCGCCTCGGCTATCGCGATACCGAGATCTTTGCGCATCCAATCCACTGCAAACCCGAAATCGTATTTGTCCTCCAGCATCGTCTGATAGCGGTTCTCCATCTGCCATGAGCCTGCCGCCCCCTTGGAGATAGTTTCGATCAGCGCTGCGCCATCCAAACCGGCCTTTCGTGCGAAATTCAGGCCTTCAGCCAGCCCCTGCACGACGCCGGCGATGCAAATCTGATTCACCATCTTCGCCAGCTGCCCACTTCCGGCTGGGCCTAACAATTTACTGAATTTTGCATAGGCTTCGAATACTGGTCTAGCGAGGGCATAATGATCTTCGTCGCCACCCACCATTACGGTCAGCGCACCATTCTCGGCGCCGGCTTGACCGCCTGACACTGGCGCGTCAAGAAAGCCAATACCCTTCTGGCCGGCTGCCACTGCTAATTCTCGGGCAAGGGTCGCGGATGCCGTCGTGTGATCCACTAGCAGCGAACCCGCCTGCATCGTCGTCAGAGCGCCCTGATCTCCTAACAGAACCTGCCGCACGTCGTCGTCGTTGCCCACGCAACTCAATACAAGGTCACAGCCAATTGCGGCATCGCCCGGAGTAGGCGCCATGTCTCCCTTATATTCTTCAACCCAACGCTGAGCCTTAGCGACGCTGCGGTTGTAAACGCACACTTGAAATCCGGCTTTCTTGAGATGCCCGGCCATGGGATACCCCATAACTCCAAGTCCAATAAACGCTACTTTCATTTAAAACTCCTACGCTATCCAGCTTTATTTTTAGCGGTGATAGACAGAGCTGCCTCGGGAGAATGTCTCCACGATCGCGATGTCTTCCAGCTCGAGCGAATCTACGGCGAATGGACTCTTCTCGAGTATCACCAGGTCAGCGCGCTTGCCCACGGTAATAGAACCCTTCTCGTTCTCTTCAAAGTATTGATAGGCCGCTCCTTGAGTTACTGCATATAAGGCTTCCTCTACCGACGCGCGCTGATCGGGTCCAAGCACATAGCCACTGCGTGTTTTGCGATTAACCGTGATAGAGATGAGACGCATTATATCTGGCGGCACAACCGGTGAATCGTTATGAATAGTATAGGGAATGCCCAACTCTGCCGTCGCCTTCACCGGGCTGATGTAGCTTGCTCGCTGCTCGCCGAAACTAAGTCGATGCCAGTCTCCCCAGAAATAAGGGTGGACCGAATAGTAGGAAGGAACGATACCAAGCCGCTTGAAGGCGTCCAATTGATCCGGTCGCGCCAATTGTGCATGGATCGCTACGCTGCGATGATCCGGCAAAGGCTTACCAGCAACTGCCTGGGCTATGCCATCTATCATCAATTGAATCGCCGCATCGCCATTGGCGTGGGCAAGAACCGGGACACCTCTGGCCAACAAGTCCGGTATACGGGCCTTGTAAGCCTCTGGGCTGTAGCTTGGATAGGCCACATAATCTGCACCCTGCCCCGGCGGGCCCTGGGTATAGGGCTGAGACATCCACGCCGTTCTGCCCTGTGGCGAACCGTCGAGGGTAAACTTCACTCCACCGACACGGAATCCGCCGCTGTAGGCCACATCATGACTCACTGCCTGTAGTTGCTCATCACTTAACGGGTTAGCCATGATGTAGGCGACGATATCCACCGCAAATGGCTCGGCTGCGGCCTCAGCTCGCAGGAGGTCGGCGTAGTCGCTGCCAATATTCGCATCCTGTATCGTAGTAATACCGTAACCGGCATAGATGTCTATAGCCTCGCGCCGAAGCCGACTCAACTTCTCCGGACTCATGTTTGCAGCAGAGCCCGGGAATGCGCTCATGGCGGTTTCTTCCATGACGCCATCGGGCTCAAGACTGCCTGCCCGGCGTCGAATAATTCCACCTTCCGGATTTGCCGTTGCAGCGGATATGCCTGCCTGTTCCAGTGCCATCGAGTTGGCAGCGAGCAGGTGACCGGAAACATGCCTCACCACAATAGGATGATTCGTGGAAGCGCGATCAAGGTCGTCGCGCGTGGGATGACGCGCTTGTGCTAGTAGCGAATCGTCATAGCCAAAGCCGAACACCAGTTCTCCGACAGGTATCTGCTGTTGCTCGATGCGCAAGCGCAGCGCCCGTACGATGTCGTCCACGCTAGTGACAGCACCGACCGGCGCAGAAGAGAGATCGAGGAGGTCCGCATAGCGCGATACGCCCGAGAAATGACCATGGGCATCGATAAAACCAGGCACGAGAGCCTGTTCGCCCAGCTCTATGACGCGGGTAGCGCTGCCACGTAGCTGGAAGATCTCCGCTGCCGAACCGCTCGCTACAATTCGGTCTCCACGCACCGCGACGGCGCTCACCTCGGTCGCATCCATCGTGATGATGTTCTCGCCAGCAAAGATGAGATCAGCCGGCTGAGCAAGCAGGTTCGTGCTGGCTACAACTAGAAGTAAAAGAGCATTGGCTGCGGTAGTTTGTTTTTTTTGTGTTATCTGCACAGCAGACCTCCACCGGTTGAGTCACTCACACAGCGACCGGAACTCACACCTTACGAATACATAGATAAAGTGTGCAGCGAAATTGCATCGAGTGCAATAAACTCAATCTGCGCATCACGCTGGTGGGACATAGGCAACAAAGATCAAAACAGGCCAAGAGTAGACTGCCAGTCCTGATGCAGCAGCAGAAGCATTTCATCGACAGTCTGAAATCTGTCAGCAGCGTCTTTCTGCAAGCAGCGCATAGCAACTTTCTCGAGTAGTGGTGGCACGTGCTGCTTGGTGACCTCGGAAGGCGGCGCAGGGGTATCATTGAGAACACTCTTGATTACATGATGCAGCTTCTCGCCGTTGGACGGACTTTTGCCGCAAAGTACCTCGTATAAAACCGCACCAAAACTATAGATATCAGTACGACCATCGATAGCTGGATCCCTGTTAATCTGTTCCGGCGACATATAGTGCACCGTTCCCTGCACCTTGCCCTGCCCCGTAATCGATATGTCCTCGATAGGGGCGGGGGCGGGCGCCACCTCTACATCATCGACAGCCGAGCCATCGGGATGCCATACCTTCGCCAGACCCCAGTCCAGAACCAGCACCTCACCGTAGGGGCCCGCCAGAATGTTTTCCGGCTTGATATCCCTGTGAGCCACGCCGTGCTCATGGGCATATTTTAACGCGTAGGCAATCTGATTAAGCAGTTTCATTAGTTGGTTCAGGTCATAGCGTTCACGATAGTCCAACACTTCTCGCAACGTATAGCCATGGACTAACTTCATGGTGAAATAGGGGTAGCCTTTACTGTCTCTGCCTAACTCATATGTTGGCACGGTGTTAGGATGCTGCAGCATGGCAGTTACACGCGCTTCTCTTATAAGTCGCTGCTGCTCGATCTCGTCTTTCGCGAATTCAGGCTTAAGTGTCTTGTAGCAGATGAATCGTGAGAGATGAAGGTCTTTACAGGACTTAATCAGAGACTTGCCACCTTCCGCAATGGTGCTAAAAAAGGCATAGCGAGTTCGCGGATCAATTTTCAGTGGTAACGGCTTATCAGTTTCCTCCAGGAAAACTGAATTGTAACTCTTTGGTGGTTCTGGAAATTCCAACATAGTCTGTCATGCCATCTCAATGAGGAGTCCGGGAGTTGAAAGCTCAACTGGAAACTAACAGATATTGTCAGCAAAACACAGAGACCCGAGTCTATTTTCAAACTAATAGTTATGTGAAAACAGTAATGTGAAAACAAGACGCTCTCGCTATACTAACGACACAAAACCAATGATCGAGCGTCCCTATGCCGAATGATAAAGATACCGTAGTCATCGAGTCGAATTTTCACGTTCGCTATGCTGAGACCGACGCCATGGGAGTGGTGCACCACGCCGCCTATTTGGTGTATTTTGAGGAGGCACGCAGCCACTACATGAGAGAGATGGGTAGCGACTATGCAAACATTGAGCGCGATGGCTTTCGACTGCCGGTAACAGAAGTGGTGCTGCGCTATGTAGGTAGTTTGCGCTACGGCGACACAGTCAAGATTCGAGTCTGGGTTGCTGAGAACAAGAGCAGGCGAATTTGTTTTAGCTACGAGGTTCGAAAAAATTTGGAAGAGCCAATCTTAGCCACTGGCTCTACGCAGCATATTTGGACCGATCAGAACGGCAAAGTCATCAGGGCACCCCAGCAATGGGTGGCTATGATGAGTCGAAAGCTTTAGGCCACTACCGCTCCCGAGAAAGGTGGTTATGCGAACTACGCTGATGTTGTATTCACCGACTGTGGCAGAGACTTATTAAGGCCAAGTTCGTAGGAAAATGCCCTACTGTGAACTCCATTAAGAAACCGCAACGTGCATAAAAAAATCGACTTTTTTACCCCATCAATCTATCAACCCCCGAAATGACTGGAGTTACAGCGATACGAGAGGTCACCTGAACCCGCCTAAAACCGGTCAACATGAGAGATTTAGAGGGTTTGCGGCCAGTCTAGAGGGCCTCATTGCACTGTACTGACAGTCGCTATACCGCTAATATCGGATTCTATCTGTGCGTTCGCCCAATAAACAGGCAAAGTAATACAATGAAAGAAGTGGTAAACAAAGTTAGGCAAGTAGCGGTGAAGACTCTCACACGCCATGTCGTTACTGCCTTGGAAAACTCCACTCTGCAGATCGAGGCGCAGGCTATGCAGTTCACCAATGTGCAGCTGCCGCCAATTCGTGAGGAATCCCGCGCTATAGCGGAGCGCTTCATGACCAATCTGAACGACTATTTCGATGCCCTGACAAGCTTCAAAACCAGGGATAACGAGGTCTCGGATTACGATAAGTTATCGCTGGTCGACCATGACTATCTAGAGGCAATCATCGCGATGGAAGGCATGGTAAACCATTCTCGCAACAGCGATAAGCAGCAATACATCAGCTTCACTACACGCCTGGACTCACTCTTCCCGAACCTCACAATTGATGAGACTAACAACCCTCTAGACCCGGAGCAGATTGGCGATTGCTTCAACGAAGCCATTAGACCGATGGGGCTGAAGGCCCACTACTTGTTAACTATCTATCGCGAGTTCAATAAAGCGGTATTCCAAAATTTGGAAGATGTACTGGCCGAAGCCAATGAAGTGCTAATTGAGATTGGGGTGATGCCCAATCTCGATGTGCGGGCACGCAATAGAGAGCTTGCCAAGCAGAAACGCGATGCCGAACGCGCAAGGAGCGAGGCCCAAGCCCAGGCCCAGGCCAGAGCTTCCGCCAATGAAGCTGGCAGCAGGCAAGAGCATGACACCAGCCATCTTTCTGCTGTCGACACCCCTTGGGTGCAAGATATTCCAAGGGCTGCACCAAGCAGCAAGACTGAAATAACTCAAAGAATCGTGGAAAAGGTAGAACAAGCGAAGTCGGAGCAGTCGAACGCCGAGATGTTTGCCATGATGCAGACACTGGTTAAGGGCTTAGCCGACCAACAACGAAATAACGCTGGATTACCAGTGAATATACCAGTGTCGACTGCGGCGCAGTCCGATGTTACAAACAACCTGCAAGCAGAAAATGAGACTCTAAAGCAGCAGCAAGCCCAACTGATGTCAATGCTGAACGACATACAGACGCGTTTGAACCTCGGCGACACGACCAGCACTCAATCAGCAAACGCCACTGCCTTTGATGAAAACAAAATCACAGAATCGATTTCGCGGACACTCGAAGAAAGCAGCTCTACCGGTGAAATCGAAGCGATCGATGTAAAATCATCAGACGTTATTAACCTGGTGACGTTGTTATATAAAGCTATTTGGAATGACTCCTCCCTGCCGCTGGTGATGAAAGAATTAATCGGCAGAACTCAGATATCAATCATGAAGATCGCGCTTACCGACACCGACTTCTTCGATTTCGAGCAGCATCCGGGTCGTGTGATTCTGAATGAGTTTGCTATGGCTGGCATCGCCTGGACCGATCAGGAAATGTTAGAAAGCGATCCGGTTTTCATAAAAGTCCGCGAGTTGGTTGAGCGATTGCTGGCCCAAGAGAACGCTGACAGTAAATTCTTGCAAAGCCTGATTAATGAACTACGCCAGTTCAGGAGTCAGTTCAGCAAGACTGACGCGGCGCTAGAACAAAGAATTCGTGAGACGCATGATCACAGCGAACAATTGGACGACGTGCACGAGTTCGTCCGACAGAAGGTAAACGAGCGCGTATTGCGCGACGACCTCGACCCTTCAATACAGAATCTACTCGACACACATTTCCATGAGTTTCTGGTCAAATTAGTACTGAAAGAAGGCCCAGGCGGAAGCTCCTGGAAACCCGTCATGAGCACCATTGATGTAATGTTATGGACTGTGAAGACAGATAAACTTCCTGGAGATAAAAGCCGTTTCGAGAAGATCAATCCACGCCTTCTCGACAATCTGGAAAAGGCACTAGAGATTGGCGGCGCCTCGAAATCGAAGAGAACTAAAATTCTGCGACAACTGAAACAGGTACAGCAATACAGCTTTCATATGGCGGAAGCTAAGGAAGCGAAGGGGCTACGTAGCATTTCTGGGGACGGTAGCTACGGCAGCACGCCAGCTGGCACCGTTCGCGAACGCAGAGAGCCCCCTCTACTACCAAGAGATGATCCCTATCTTCGGCGCGTGGATAAATTCCCGATCGGGACCTGGCTGGAATTCAAAGGAGCCGCAGGTTCACCCGTTCGCTGCGCGCTTGCGACAAAGATAGACAGCATCGACAAACTGTTCTTTGTTAACAGCAAAGGGGTCAAAGTTGTCGAGCTAACTCGCATGCGACTCGCGCAAGAACTCAAAGCGGGCTCGGTAAGAGTGGTCAGCGAAGGCGCGCTTGTAGATCGAGCCATGGAGTCGGTTATAAGCAGCTTGCGCGATACGGCCCCCAGCCAGGAACCAGATGCCGCTGCGAGCTAGTGAAGAAATCTCAAAACCTGCAGCAGTTAATTATCTGCGCTATATGTTCTTCGAGTCTTTTAAAGACTACTTATTATCTCAGCAACTCTGTCGTTTACCGGATAAACTCCTGCGGTCCAGCCCAAGCGCACAATAATCAGATCCAGTGAGGGGACTACCATCAGGTATTGCTGTCGATTGCCCTGCGCGGAAAATGCATCGTCAGGAATATCAGCCCAGCGCAGCTCTTCGTTGCCACGGTTTAACCACCATTGATAGCCGTAGGCCTTCTGATTCGCTGATAAATTCGGAGTCGTCGCCCTGTCTACCCAATCTTCCCGCAATACGCGCTGACCATTGATTACTCCTTTATTCAACATCAACTGGCCGATTCGCGCCCAATCTCGAGCAGATGCGTAAAGATAAGAACTACCCATGAACACACCGCTAGCATCAACTTCGAAGACGGCATTCTGAAAACCCAGTGGACGATATATATGAGCCACGTAATCATCGTAGTTTTTCTGATGGTCACCCACGGTGTCGAGGTAGACTCGCGCGAGTAGGTTTGCTGTGCCGGAGCTGTAATTGAATCGACGGCCTGGCTCATGCACTCTCTCTTTCTTCATGACGAAGTCCGACGCCGAAGGTTCAGTAAAAAGCATAGCGGTGGCATCATCACCGGGATTGTATTCTTCGGAGAAAGCGAGACCATCGGTCATGGTCAATAAATCTGTGATTCGAATTTGAGAACGCGCATCTTCCTGCCATGGCTCAAAGTCTGGCGCATCCGCCAGACTCAACAGCCCACGGTATTCGAGATTCGCTAACATAATGGCGGTCAGGCTCTTCGCCATGGACCATCCGAGCAATGGCGTAGTGGCGTGTGCTCCTTGTCCATACGCCTCAGCAACAACGCTGCCGCGATGTGCGATTAGTAGAGCTCGCGTGTTCAGACCTGCCTCGTTGTCAAGCTTCAGTAGTCGTTCTAACAGACCCTGCAGGGCTGGGTCTGCTGCCAGCACTGAATTTCCCGCAGGCCACATGGCATCGCTTGTCGCCGGCGCTTCGGTAACTATCGAAGCGCGCTGAGGAAAGCCTGAATAGTCGATCGCACAACCGATGTTTGGTAGATAGTTCGCCGTCTTCTCACTCAATCCGAATAGCGACGTCGTTACTGTTTTCTGCGCCTCGTCGTATTCGACTGTAAGCTCCTGCAAGATGCCCGAATACTGAACCAGGTCATCGAGGGACTGTTGCTCGGAAAATCCAGACACATAACGCGCGCTGCAAAGCAATTTTGACCCAATGCCCGTGGCAACGGAAGGAGCACTGATTAAATAGGATGGCGGATATCCAGCGACTGAGGCCACGCCAACCAACAGCGCCAAGGTAACCAGCACGCCAAGCAAAACCTTCTTCATGATTGTTTTTCCATACTCTCTTATAGGAATAGGCCGAGGACTGTTCTGACCGTTACGGCGAGTGAGCTCTCAATTTGCCACCGCTGAGGAACAAGATCAATCCAATACCGCCTGCGGCGGCGGCAATCCAATAAGACAGGCTGTAAAAGTTTGCATTCACCGCGAAGGCGAACCCCAGTACCGCCGGCCCGGCGGCAGTTCCCCAGGAGGACATGAGGTTTGCCACGGCAAAAATTCTAGCGTACTCGCGAATGCCGAATGCCTCGGCAATTAATAGTGGTTGCAGCATCAGCAGGTTGCCCACGGTAGCACCAAACAAGGCCAGCCCCAGACAGAGAGTCACCGCGTTCACCCCGAGTGCGAGCAGGCTGAGCGAGATCGCTTGTAACATCATCATGCCGATGGCGAACAGGCGAATCGACGTCCGATCTACCAACCAACCTCCGATCAGGCGGCCGACGATGCTGGCTATGGGCAGTATTGCGACTGCAACGGCTGTTTGTGCCTCACTTAGAAGTTCTCTGACTAAGCCGTATTGATGTGCAATACCGCCCACCTGGGCCATCATCAGAAATATATACGCAATGCTAACGCCCCAGAAGAAGCGTGTGCCTCGAGCCTGCTTGAATGTGATGCCGTCCGATGCGTTTTTTCTTTGACCACTTTCAACTGCTACTGCACTCACTTTAGCTGCAACTACTACCGACTCAATCGGCGCTGAATCCCCGTCGGGCAGCAGTCCCATGGACTCGGGGCTCGCTCGTAGCCAGATCCACGCGATCGGTATCACACCCACTATATAAAGCAGACCCATCAGCGGCGCCGCGACACTAAAACCAAGGGCATCAACCATCACAACACATAAAGGTGTCAGGATGACACCGCCAAGAGACAGGCCTGTAGAAGCAATCGACAAGGCCATAGCTCTTCTTCTACGAAACCATCGCGTTACCAGAGTCGTTGCCGGAATCAGTGAAGATGCCGAGAATCCGGCGCCAAAGAACATGAAGGCGAGATACAGCTGCCATGTCTGCTGTACGAAGGCCAGAGAACTCAACGCAAAGAAAGACACCACAGCGCCCGCACTGATGCAGATTCGCGGATCGTAGTCATGAACCCACTTCGCAACCCCCAAGCCCGTGATCCCGCCCGAGAGGAAGAACATGGATACGGCTAGCGACGCCGTCTGCACATCGAAGTTCGGATTGGCCGCCAGTGCATTCAGGTAAATCGCGTGGTTGTAAAAACTGAGGCCACTGGAAAACGTCAGCTGCGCCATGATGGCGAAGACAATCTTCCAACCATAGTAGAGTGACTCTTTCAAGTTTGCCGACTAGCGTGCGGAATTCGATGCACTGTACAAGAAACGTTGACTAAAAACTCTCTAGTGCGCCCTATTAGCATCGTACGTTAGACTCTCTATCTATTCACTGTTTGTAGTAGGTGAAATAACCCGTGAACATTTCTTCCCAACTCTCCAAACCAAAGGTGACTTCTTTGTCTGGGTCAGGATTCGATGGATTCGAAATGGAGTTGTCGAAGGCGCCGATCACTCGCAGGATGCTGCCGGCAGCGACTGCTTCTGCTTGGTCCAGTTTGTAGTGCGGCTGCCAGCCATAGTTGTAGGCAGGCACACTAAAAAGCTCATCAATATGGCCATCAGGGTCCTCAACAACAAATTTCATACGCTTGCCGCGAAAGTTCATTCTTGCGCGCACACCTGTTATGACTACATCCTGCTCGATCTTGTGCTCTGCCTGCAGCACGAAGTCATGATCGTTCGGCGGCAGCACGAAGCGACTCGCGACCGCCTGGGTTAGTCTCTCTTTCAAGTTCGGCTCGTCACTGAAATACAGCCCAACACGGGTCTCATCGACCGTAGACTGACCGTTAGTAACATAGTGGAACTGCATTGAGAGTTTGTGCCCTGCGGGAACTAGCACGCCTGTTCCTTTGCTAAATTCGACAGCATTTGCCTTGCCGGGAAGATAGCTCGCCACGAACCTGCGCGTAGCGATTTCGTTATCCCGCTCCGGCCCCCAGAAATCCTCTTCCGGCGGAGTAACGAAGCTTACCAGGTGATGTAACACAGATTCATCTCCCGCCTTGTATTCGATAGCGCGTAGCCATTTATCCTCACTAAAGGGCAACTCTACATCATCATAGACATAGTCCATCACGCCGATGGAGGGTATTTCATTCTTGGGCCCCGTTACAATGAAGTCCGGCTCGCCCAGGGACCAGTCGGAATGATCCTCGGCTTCGAAGGCCTCCAGGGGATCGATAGCACCGTCCCCTCTTGGTGCGCGGTTGTTAATCCAATGGACCAGGGTCTGTAAATCTTCCGGAGCCAGGTAGCGAGCGCCCTCGGAATGCCCCACGTAGGGATCTACTTGAGTCGGTGGCATGCGTTTATTGAGCAGCACTTCCTTGATCATCGGTGACCAGCCGAGAACCATGATGTAGCTATCGAAAGCAAACGGGCCCACACCACCCTGTCGATGACAGTCAGCACAATTCTCGATGATGATAGGAGCGATCTGGGTAGCATAATCCGGTACCGATTCCCAGTGCATCTCGCGCTGCGGATAATTGATGGCACAATTCGCTCCTGCCTCTCGCACCGTGTCGCTGAGCCCCTCACCCGTGATCGCGGAGAGTGTTGTTTCAAGCTCTTGCGATGGCTGCCCTTTGTAATAGAGAGAGAGCCGCTCGGGGTTCAGAACCAGGACATCACCGGCGTTTTCAATAGCAAGCGTTTCAGAGACTAATTGACCATCGTCCTCGAGGATAGGCAGCTGTGTGCCCAAGGCATTCAATTCGGATCGATCCAGATTCTGAGTATCGATTAAAAGGAACTCGAACTGCTCGCCTGAATACTTTGCAGCAAGCGCCTCATAGTCATCGAGTAGCGAATCCATGCCTGTGCATTCCTGCGCATAAGCCATGAGCACCAGAGCACTGCGATGCTGATAGCGGCTCAGTTGATGAAAAGTGCCGGAGCTGTCGAGCAGCGCGAAGTCGCTCACGCGATCCAGAGCCGCGAAAACAAGCGTCGAAAAAGCGCTCAGCAGCAAGCCAGCGGCTAGTCGAAATACTCCATTGAAATACTTCTTCCCTGACTTACCCCCAGAAGGGCGGATTGTACGGTTTCGCTTCAATACCACGACTTAAGAATCCCTGAATGTAGGTACTTGTGTCAGATAACAGAGAGACCAGACGGACGGTGTTTTATTCCCTAATCTGTGCCGCTCAGTTTGTTCTCCAAAATGCTGCGGGAATCCTCTCATACTCGGGACGGTGCTGCCAATTTCCCTGCTTGTTACATTTTGTTTAAAACAATGCCTCTAGGGCGCGAACTCTCGGCGTCTGCGAACTAGACTCCAAGAACAATGCCGTTTATCCTAGCGTCCCTGTTTGAATGGATTCAGTAGTCTACCAATAAGCTCTGTCTTCGCTCCGGCAGCTGAGTAATAAAAAGACAGAAAATCGAATTTATCGAACCTGATTTTTGGAGAGAACATCGATGGACAAGTTTCACAAGACCCTAGCGCTATTAACTTTTGCCCTGTTGGCAGTTTTTAGTCTTCAGGCGCAAGCCCAATCGACAGACAATGGCCGCTTCCTAAGCCTGACACCACCGACCGGCCTGCCGATCATTCCCGTTATGGAAGGCTGGGTTGCCAACCCCGACGGCACCACCAGCTATTCCTTTGGCTTTATCAACAGAAATGACGTGCCCGTAGACATCCCTCTCGGCACCGCGAATTACATCGATCCGGCCAAATACAGTGGCCTGCAGCCCACACATTTTCCCCCGGGCCGCGCTACTGGCGTGTTCATCGTCACTGTCCCTGCCAGCGAGGCCGAGAACGACATCTGGTGGCACATCAAGACTGGCAACGAGCAAGCCTTGAAGGTGCCGGGCCGTCGCGGCATTTCCGCCTACGAGCTGGACTTTATCCTGCCGCGTCCGCAAGGTGCCATGCAGCCACTCGTTGGCTTCGGCGAAAACGGCCCGAGGTCAGCGGGCCTGATGGCACAGATAGGCGAGTATGAGGGCACAGTTAAGGCGGGCGAACCCGTAGTTTTGACGGTGAATGTGGAAGATATCTCGGAGCGAGACCCCACTGACCCTCGTTTTCTGGAACCACTGCCACTTGGCGTGCATTTTTCCAAGTTTCAAGGTCCTGGTGAGGTCACATTCGAACACCACGAAAGCACTGTAATCCCAGAGAATCCTTACGATGAAGACGATCGTCGCTTTCGCTTCTTCCGCCAGATAGAGCCCGGCAGCGTGCAAGTAGAAGGCGGTCGTGGCGTGGCTAAGGTCGTTGCCACATTTGCAGTACCTGGTGAATACCAGATTCACACGAAAGTGGAGAATTTCCGCGCTCCTGATAGTTCCAATGGTGATCAGTGCTGCTGGACCAATGTGATTCAAAATGTATCTGTAGCACCGTAACTTATTGTTATTAAAGACCTTCTGACCAATCTCAGCGCTTGGTCAGAAGGTCTTTATGAGCATCTCTCCCGGCTTTCCTGCTAAATCGGTTTTAACTGCCAAACAGAGCGGAAATTTGCTGCAAAACCTGTTTCAATTTGTTGCATAGAATTGCCGAAAAGCGCCGTATTTAATGGACTTTTGAATGGCGGCCGATTACTCTTTTAGAGTCCCTTTTTGGCAAAGATTGACCCAATAAAAAAGAATTTTGATAATTAGTATCCACAACTCTCAATTTGAGGAGAACAGCATGAAAACAGTACGCGTATGGACTGCTTTGGTAAGCGGCGTATTACTCGCACTTGGTCTACAGGCTAATGCCCAAGACGACCAAATTACCTACAACAGCCACGTTGCTCAGATCATCAACGAGAACTGCGTTGTATGCCACACTGAGGGTGGTATCGGCCCGATGCAACTCACTAACTACGATCAGGTTCGCCCATGGGCACCCTTGATCCAGCTGCGTGTTGCAAATCGCGATATGCCTCCTTATGCATACGATCACGGCATCGGCATTCAAGATCTTCAAGGTGACTGGCGTCTACAGCAAGAAGAGATTGACACAATCGTAGCCTGGGTTAACCAGGGTTCGCCTATGGGTGATGCGGATATCGTTCCTCCTCCTGCCAATGTGAAGGACCCAAGTGAGTGGAATTTCGCCGCTCAGTACGGACAGCCTGATCTAATCGTTCCTTCTGTGCCGATCGACATCCCCGCTAACGGTAACGACCTCTGGCACAAGCATTATGTAGACACAGGCTTAACTGCTGATCGCTGCATCAAAGCGGTTCAGGTTAAACCTCGTGGCGACGCTGCGGCAGTTGTTCACCATGCTAACTCCTCCGTTGACGCACAAGACGAATACGGTGAATGGCAGGAATACGGTCAACTAACTGAGTATGCAATGGGCAAATGGGGCGAGATCGTTCCTCAAGGCGTATGCCGCACATTGCCAGCTAACTCTCGCGTTTCCTGGGATATTCACATGTTCCCAGGCGGTGTTGGCGCTACGGCACCAGGCACTATGATCGAGAACAACGTGGTTGAAATCGGCCTTTGGTTCCACGATGAAGGCTATATGGAAGCAGAGCAGCCATACAAGCAGGACTTGAAACTGTATCAACTGCGTGAAGGTTATGAGAGCGGCGTGCTAATTGTGCCTCCTCATGGTTACACGATGACTCAGGGCTTCCATTCTTTCGATCACCCTGTACGCATCGATAGTTTCCAGCCCCACGGTCACTTGCGCATGAATGCCGCCTCTTTGGAAATTTTCTACCCAGAGACTGGTCGTACTGAGCAGGTTAGCCAAATCTCTAACTGGAGCGCTACATGGCACCACAGCCACCTGTATGAGCCAGACGCCGCCCCTCTGCTTCCAGCAGGCGCCGTTTTGGTAATCAAGCAGTGGTACGACAACACAGCTAACAATCCAAATAATCCTGATCCTGATCAGTGGGTTGTAGGCGGAAGCCGCACAGGTGACGAGATGTCTCACGCCTGGATCGCGATCACTCACCTCGACGAAGAAGGCTACGAACAGATCGTTGCTGACCGTCGCGAAAAAGAAGAGCGTTCACTAGCCGGCAACGACTAATGAATAGCTACTAGCTTCTTTAGAGAAGACTCGAAAGGCCGGTTAATCTCGATTAACCGGCCTTTTTTGTTACCTGCAAATCATCATTTTAGATGCCTTTTCCGCTTTTTCCATGCACCGAAAAGGGGTAAACTCGGGCTTGAACGAACGAATTACACGATTTATCGATCCAACAATTCGGAATTCTGGGTCAAGCCACAATCCCGGGGTTCCTAAAAAAGCAAGATCTAAAAGGAGAGATTTATGAGCATTTCAAGAGGCTGGTTAGGCCTGGCAGCGTTAACCGCAGTTGGCTTCCAAGCGACGGCGCTGGCTCAGTCAGCGGCCGATCATGAGGTCACCTACAATGGTGAAGTCGGAAAGATCATCAATGAAAATTGCGTAGTCTGCCACCGTGAAGGCGGTATCGGGCCTATGCAACTTACCAGCTATGATCAGGTTCGCCCTTGGGCACCTCTGATTCAGATGCGGGTCGCGAATCGCGAAATGCCTCCCTATGCCTATGACCACGGCATTGGTATTCAGGATCTTGAGGGCGACTGGCGCCTGGAACAAGACGAGATCGATACGATTGTCGCCTGGGTAAATCAAGGCTCCCCAATGGGAGATGCTGATGTTGTAGTGCCAATGCCTGAGCTAAATGACCCTAACGAATGGAATTTCGTGGCTCAGTTTGGTGAGCCAGACAGAATTATTCCTTCGGTCTCCATCGACATCCCAGCTAACGGCAACGACCTCTGGAGCAACCACTACGTTGAGAGTGGCATTACCACAGACCGCTGCATCAAGGCAGTACAGGTTAAGCCGAGGGGCGATGCCAAGGCCGTGGTTCACCACGCCAACTCAACCGTTGAGATGCCACAGCCAGACGGCACCATGGAACGGCAGAGCATGCTGACCGAATATGCCATGGGCAAATGGGGTGAGATCGTTCCTGAAGGCGTATGCCGCACGATCCCGGCTGGCGCAATGGTGCGCTGGAGCATCCATATGTTCCCGGGCGGTGTCGGCGCGACGGCTCCCGGAACCATGATCAAAGACAATGTGGTTGAGATTGGCCTCTGGTTGCACCCGGAAGGCTATGAGGATGAAGCCAAGTACAAGCAAGACCTCAGCCTCTACCAGATCAGCCCACAGAACGAGATAGCTATTCCGCCGCACGGCTACTCCATGACCCAGGGATTTCATTCCTTCGATCACCCCGTGCGTATCGACAGCTTCCAGCCCCATGGCCACCTGCGCATGAACGCTGCCTCACTGGAGATCTTCTACCCGGAAACTGGTCGCACCGAACAGATCAGCCAGATATCCAAGTGGAGCGCTACCTGGCATCACAGCCACATCTACAACGAGGATGTGGCTCCCTTATTGCCAGCAGGCGCGGTATTGGTATTGAAGCAGTGGTACGACAACACCGCTGATAATCCCAACAACCCCGACCCTGATATGTGGGTAATGGGCGGCAGCCGCACTGGCGATGAGATGACCCACGCCTGGTTAGCCGTAACTCACCTTGACGACGAAGGCTATGAGCAATTGGTAGCCGAACGCAAAGAGAAGGAAGAGCGTTCACTAGCCGGTAACGACTAGAACGTAGTACCTGGAAAGGCACCTGGAAAGCAAAAAGCCGAGAGCTAACACTCTCGGCTTTTTTTATGCCTTCGAATAGCCCAATCGCGACTATCAGTGGACGAAATTAAAATCCGCCGGTCCGCCGCGCCGCACTACTATTACCGCATCCTCGCCATTCGCAGGCACATCCCAGGAATGATTCATTTTCCCGGGTATGACGATGTAACTACCTGTACTCACCAAATGGCTCTGCTCGCCTAGAACAATCGTTACCGTGCCCTGCACTACCACCACGAACTCATCATGCGTATGCCAATGGAGATCGAAATGAGACCCGGCAGGAAATTTCGCGTAATAGGTAATGCCTCCCGTAGTTGGATCGATACCCTGCTGCGCAGTTTGCACACCTAAGGGTACGCCATTGCCACCGCCAGGTGGACCCCATTCAATCGTGTCTAATGGGACCGCCAGGGGCTCAAATTGACTGACAGGGGAATCTTGTGCATGCACAGTCATAGCCCCCATTAACACGGAGCCCAAGGCGAGGCTTAAATAGGCTTTATTGGTCACTGTATTCACCTGCGAATCTCAATGAAAAGGTTGCTCACAAATTCCAACACTTCGCGGCAGAGAAAGCCTAGCACGGGATACGCTGATACGAATAGATATTCAAGCCCTGGAGTTCAGCTCGGGCTGGCGGTTTGGGAAGAGACGGGATTCCAGCGAATGCAAGCGGGCTGCTAAGGGACTGTAATCTTCCATTCCCTCAATATCCTTAGCTTTTCGAATATACATTTGCCCGGATTGCAGCTCCCCCGTCATCAATGCTAATTCGGCCAGGTCAATGCTTGCTTCCCCTTCGCTGAATTGCGCCCCGGTAGTTCTTGCAATGGCCGAGGCGTCACTCAGATCTTGCTGTGCTAATTTAAATTCATCAGTCGCCATGTACAACTTCGCTCGAGCAATCAAACCACTGGGTAGATACAGCCATTCATTTGCAGTTTTTAACAAATCCACCTGCCTATTCAAGTAACGAGAAGCGTTCTGAAGGTCATTCAACTGCAGATAAATCAAGCCCAAGATTTGCAGATCGCTCACCAATAGGGATGTAGTATCTATCGTCACTTGCCAGGAATTTTCTTCTCTCCAATGCAAAGTTAATAGGGCACGCTCCAAAGCTTCAGTAGTCTCTCCTATCTCCAAAAGGTACTTGCAATAATAAGCACTGATAGTCGGGCAGACAATTTCGCATTCGGGATTGCTTCTGTTGAGGATTGACTCCGCTTCTTCAAACAGTCGCTTGGCACTATCGTGTTTACCTTCGAGAAAACTGAGGTAAGCCCCTATACTTGCCGAAGTTGAGTCGAGCACTACGTTTCCAGCATGCTGCACACTCTCTTGAACTCTATTCCATTGCGCACGAGCATCCCGCAGGCGTCCGGCCGCTATTAACATGGAAATAAGTGGGCCCGAAGTGACAGCTGCCTCGATCCAGCGCGCATTGCGCTGAAACCATCGGATGCTTTGAATTGACGGCGCTATGGCTGCATCTATTTTCCCTAAATAAATTAAATTTGCCGCGGCACAAGATAGCAGATAGAAGCTCGCTGACTCCGACAATTGCTCTACCGGTTCCGACCAGGGTCTACGAAAAAAGGCTCTGATACAGCTCTGATCTGCATGGTGAGAGCCTTCGGTAAAAATTGAAAATTGCTTCCGCTTGATTCGTTCGAAGTAAAGCTGGAAGCTCTCTTCGAATAGCCCTGCTCGCGTCCCGTGAACGACAGCTCGGAATAGCGGCTCAAGCTGCATCATTGTGCTCGGATTCTCAATCGCAGTACTTTGCAGGAAAGTGAAAATCATTCGATTCCCCTGCCTCCAAACCTCAGCGTTCTCTAGCTTCAAGCGCTGATTCAAGAAATCACGAACGAGGGGATGACAATCAATCATTGTTAGGCCGCCGCGCTTGAATTTGGAAATGAGATTAGCATCTTCCAATTTCTTAACCGCATAGCTCCACTGAGATTCTGAAAGTCTAATGAGGTCCTCTGTAAGGCCATTTATAACTTCAGACTCCACGAGTGCCTTCACATCATCGATGGCTATGGCTCTATCGAATAATCCAAGCAGGTTCAATAAAGAAATCTCACTAGATGACTCGAACCAGCGTAGATAAGCACGGACAATGCTACCCGCATGTGAGTTGAATGTTTGAATAGTAGTGAGAGAGTCCAGACCCCTAAAATTGGAGACAGCCCCATCGTGCACGACCAAAAGATATCCAGCCAATAGAGACAAACACAGCGGATGTCCGGAGTAGGCTTCTACAGCTTCTTGCATGTCATGCTCGTCACCACGAACACCCATTTCTGTCAGTAGTTGCACACCATCTGCATTGTTTAACCTGTCTAAGTGAAGAGACTTGATACGCCCATCGTTGAAGTCTGCAAGCTCCGCTATCGCCATGCGCGATGTCACAAGACACATACCATTATTGTTTGCAGCCAGCTCTCTCAGCAGCAGCGACAGCGCCGGTGTTTCAATCTCGCCTTGTCTCGGCCCCGGTGGATATTGCAGTGGTTCCAGACCATCCAGAATCAGGAGCGTCCGAGCTTCACGTATAAGATTTGCGAGCCGATTAGCCTTAGCCCAGGGAGTTCCCTGTTCAGGATGTTTATCGCCAAACCATTCCAGGGCCTGCTCAATAAATAAATCGCCAGAAGATATCGCCTCTGACCCCGACCCCTGCCCGCAGAAAGACCAACAGTAGACCCGCCTGGCACCCGAGTAGTTTACTTTGTCCAGTCGAGACAGCCAGCTGTTCACGAGACTGCTTTTCCCGATCCCTCCGAATGCTACGATCTCTAAACAATTTATACTCTGCTCATGCCACGCGCGCTCTAGCGCATCAATTTCACTGTCTCGCCCATATAACTGTAGCCCTGTGATTGGCAATGAAGAAAGAGAAATTTTCTCAACAACAGTGGTTCCCTGCTCTGGCTCTGGCTCCAACTTCAGCTCTAACTTTTCCCCAAAATCCCCCAGTTCCAAACTGAACCAGTACGGCTCAATACTGAATGTTGCAGCTACCTCGCGGATTTGCCGGTGTGGAATACAATTCCCCACAGTCGTATCTGATCCATGAACCCATTTACTGATTGCCTGACGTGAAATACCGAGGTGCTTGGCCAGAGCCGCATTATTATTAATCGAAGGATTAATGCACAAGCTGTAGAGCCGAGACAGCTTCTTAGCGAGCTGCGGATGTTTCCCAGTGCTCATAAGTGCTCCTTCTAGATTCTTACCGGTTCCAGTTATTTTGAAAGAGAGTGCTAAACAGGAGTACTGACAATTGACACTAAAACTGCGATTGACCAGGATATCTGCCGACTACATGCTCAGGTTACCCCACTGATTTCACGGGCTCAAGCTATTCTCAGTTATTCCCTGCTATTCATGTCCTCTCCTCTACGGTACCCCGCACCGTTTAACGAAGGCTATCGATTGTTTAACCTCTTTCTGTGGGAAAGCTGTATCTTATTGTATACGTTAGTATTTAATGCTACTGATAATCATTCTGTGAGCGCTATTTCCTTTCGCCCGGGCTCTCAAAACCTTGATTCAGTGCACAATTCCAGCGCAATCTTGCGGTACACTTAGCGCTCACAAGGAGTAGACAGATGCCCAGTAGACGCAGTCAAAAAGGCTTTACCCTGATCGAACTGATGATCGTTGTGGCGATCATCGGCATCCTGGCCTCCGTGGCGCTGCCCGCTTATACGCTGTATCAGAACAGCGCACGCTTCTCCGAGGCTATTTTGGCTATCGGTTCGAACCGCTCGGCGATGGCAGTGGCTTCAGCAGCTGGGCGCGTCTCCTCGGTCAATGACTTCGATTCCGGCACCAATGGCCTGCCTGCCGCGCAGATTCAAGCGGCTTCGACCCATGGTATCAACGTGACCGATGGCGTGATTACCATAACCTGGCGATCCGACGGCACCAGTCTGGATAGCGTGACCTATACGCTTACCGCTCAAGGCGCGCTGCCCCCCATCCAATGGGTCGCTGGCGGTACCTGTGTAACAGCCGGTTATTGCTAACAGAGCCGACAGCCTGGCTTCTGACTTCACTTAGCATGCCTCGTGAAAGTGCAGCGGATGGGGGCTTAGCGTTACCCGTCGCTGGAGGGCTGCGGAATAGCCAGCACATTAAAGCTGATACTCACTCGATCTTCATTGCTCTCATTGATTTCAACACCGTGTTCCAGCCACCCCGGGAATACATACATCCTGCCCTCTTCTACACGCATGCGAACCTCTTCCGCCGTGAATTCGGTTTGCTTGATCAGGGGTGAGGTAAACATTCTTGATGCCACTCGTGGGTCGCGAAAGTAGATGCTGCCACACTCCGGCGCCTTCAGGCTCACGTAGTAGACCCCACTGAAATGGCAATTGGCGTGGTAATGAAGCTTGTTGGAGGCCCCTGGAGGACTGATATTCACCCAGGCCTGATGCTGCAGAATCACGTTGGGGCCGAAGTGCTGGGACTCGGCAATCCGCTCGCACACCTGCAGAATTCGGAGATTAATGTCCTCAAACTCGGGTAGATTCTGCAGATTATTCGGGCTCTGCCAACCGTTTACATTGGTATTGTTTACACCCTCTGGGTCACTGCTGCGCAGCTGGTTTGCCAATTCCAATAGCTTGGCATTGAAACTTACTCTGTCGTCGAACAGGGTAGACCAGACCAGGCTGGGGAAGAGTGCTTGCGTGCCGATTTCCAATGCTTTGTCCTCGCTGTACTGGGTAGGAAGAACCTCGTTTGCGCTTGCTGCAGGCCCAGGCGTGCAGCGCCTGATGCGCAGCGTTTAAATTATAGTAAAATTGTAGGTAATTAGCGATTTCACTCCTCGGCTTTATGACTGGAGTAGCTCACAAAGGCTGAATGAGGCGCACCATAAAAAAGGGGCTCGTAAAGAGCCCCTTGATACTTCATCCGATCACCGAAGTGATCTTCAAAGTTGCCGCACTAGTCCAACGTGCGGATTCACGATTTCCTAGAAATCGTAGATGAAACGTGCGTAGATATTACGACCCATCGGATCCTGAAGACCACCGATTACACCAGCAAATTCTGGTGAAGGCTGAGGATCCTTGTCGAACAAGTTACGCGAACCGACAGTGACTGCGCCTGTACCGCCGAACAGCTCGATACCACGGTAGGTATAAGAGGCGTCCATCTGAGTCCAAGTCTTCACAAGATCCATGTTCTGGGGCCGTTGAAAGCCACCGAAGAAGTCCAGGTGAGTAAACTGCGGGCCGTCATACGGCATTTCATCGATATAACGCGTGATTGTGTTAATCGAGTGATTACCCATAGACCAACCGATCGTCAGATTGGCCTTCCACTCAGGAAGTTCCGGAGCAGCGGCAGTCACATCGTTGTACCTACCAGCACCGTCCACGATGGGCGCAGAAGGATCGCCTTGATAGAAGAAATGATCGATAAAGGTCGCTTGCAGACCCAGTCGGAAATCACCCCAGTTATTCACGCTGAAACGGTAGTTAGCCGCTATATCATAGGCCTCTACCAACACTTTCTCGGCATTGATCGTACTGGTGTTGTCCACCTGCAGAATCGAGAAGATGTCACCCGGGTCACGAATGATGTCTTTGTTCGACGCCGGATTGGCAACCCAGTCACGCAGTTGCTGCTCGCTCGGCTGATTTGCAGCACCTACGCCGTTGCCCGCAAAGCCAGTCGCCGCCTGAAAGTTTGCGAAGTCCTGCTGCATGAGATCCTGACCGTTGATACCGATGATTCGGTTCTCGAAGTCTGTCTCGTTCCAGGTAAGGTGAAAATCGAAATTTCCAAATTCGAGATCGAAACCCAATTGCTTGGATTCAGATTCCTCATTGGTCAGGGTTCGATTACCGCCACCACAGGCAGTGGTAAAGGCAGAGAACGGACCGAAACGGTCAGTCACTGTCGACAGTCCACAGGTGACTGGATTGAAGAGCTGCTCCAGGCTAGGTGCGATAAACGCCGTGCCCTGGGTAGCACGCAGTGTCAACCAATCGGTTGGCGCATAGGTAACTCCATACTTCGGGTCGGTAGATGCTTGTCCAGTACTGAATTCTTCACGACGTACGGCCAGTTCGACTTCAAGATTGGAAAGTACGGGAACCGACAGCTCCAGAAAGTAAGCATCGACTTCACGACTACCGGAAGTGATAACTTCCGGCTCGGTACCACCGATCCAGGTATCACCCCGTAGCTCATGAAGGGATGGAGTATTGGTGAACTTGTCGTCACGCCACTGGTAACCGACAGCTGCCGCAATCGGTCCGCCTGGCAGCTCGAAGCCGCCGAGTGGCACATCGCCATTCAGGATGATATCGATAACATCAAGCTCGTCCACTGTGCCTTCTTTGCTCCGCGCCGCGATCGAATCCATCACCTGCAGCGAGTTATTGTCCGCTTCGTTAGTCACAAAGAACGGGTTGTAACAGGCATCGCGGTCGTTGACCACGTCGCAGTTCAAGCCCTGAATCATTGATCCGATAGAGTAGTTCTGGTTGGACATGAACAAGAAGTCACGCGTGTTGTGCGTGTAGGAGGCCATGCCTTCCCAGCCTTCGATAAAAGGCACAGTAAAATCGGCCTGCAGGCTGAAGCGGCTGATCTTGTCCGTTGCGTTACTCTTGTTGTCCCGGTCAGCGGTGTGGCCGGATGAACGGGTGTGAGTCTTGTTGATTGGGCGCAGAGTACGAGCCTGCATGTCTTCGCGAAGCAGCACACCATTATCTGTAGTGCCGGAGACGATGTAGTCTGGCGTGCCATCGTTGTTTAAGTCGTCAGTGCCACGATCAGGTATGCCATCGCCATTCATGTCTACACCGTACAGCTGATTGCCACCGGCATCGACTGCAAAGAACGGATTGCCTGGAATCTCACCACGTACTGCTGGCAGCTCACCGATTCGAGAGTTACCTGGGTTTGAGGTAGAAGTGAAGGTATTGGTCCTCTGGTAGGTGCGGAAACCCTGGGCGCTCAACGTTAGATCGTCGCTTACTTCCCATGTTGCATTACCGAAGTATTGCGCTATCTGCTGTGGCTCGCGATAGCTGCGATTGTCACCGAAGTCGAAGAAGCAGTTGCTGCCCAAGCGATTACCGAAAGCATTGTTCACCTGATCCACAGAGTAAGCTGTTCGCTCCGAAGCTGGTGCACAGTTAGGATCAACGGTACTGGTGCGATCACCAGTGTACTGACCGTTCGCATCACGCGTTGGTTGGAACCAGTTGCCCGGCGCGTTAGAAGAAACGGTAAGACCGGAATTGGCCAGATCACTGCGCTCATCCCAGCCCAGACGGGTATTAGTGCGATGCTGAGCTGCGACAACGACGTCAAGTACGCCGATTTCACCACCCCACATCATCTGTACGGATTGTTCATCGTAGTCACCACGGGTATCCTGTTCCGCATAGGTGTCCATCTTGAATCCGTCGTAGGACTTATAAGGTACGAAGTTGACCACACCGGCCACCGCTTCGTTACCGTAGAGGGCGGCGGCACCGTCAGCCACGATATCCATGCGCTGGATAGCGATGGTTGGGATTAGTGCGTTCACGTTCTCGTTTACCAGACGCTTACCGTCCAAAAGAGTCAGGGTCGAGCTAGCACCCAGACCACGCAAGTCGATGGAAGTAGAGCGGGAATCCTGCCCTTGAATAGTATTGGTAATGGCAGAAGCTGAGCCATTTACAAAAGCAAGGTTCTGAACAACCTCACCGATGTTGAGAGTACCCTGTGCTTCCAGGTCTTCAGCATTGAGCTGAACGATTGAAGACGCGCCGGTAAAACCTTCGGAGCGTCTGATATAGGAACCGGTAACGACCACTTCTTCCACTGTGTCCTGTTGAGCTATTGATTGGCTCGCCAGGGGCAGTAGTGAAAGTGAAATCGCCGCGCACAATAGGCTGCGCTTATGTGGAATTCTTCGTTGCATATTTCTCTCCATTATTTCAATTTGTTTACTTATTATTAAAGCTTTAATTAGAGTAAATCCAATAGCTTGTACAGAAATCAAGTCTTCCGGAATGCTCTGTAGAAGCTATCCCCGCAAGCAGTCAATTTTTTTGTAAATCGATCTCTCACGGCATTGCCGAATAATACGAAACGTTCAGCAACCGCAAGAGTGTACCTACTTTAATAGCGCTTAAAAAGCCCTAATTTATAGCTAATCCGAACCAACTCAGTGCATCTCCGAAAAAGGGGGGGGCTAGCAGTTCTGCGGTCAACATCAATCGTGAGTGGTGATCAATATTGAGCCTGAGTGTTGCTTGGAGGAACTCTATTTATCCTCTATATAACAATAACTTAGATTATTATAGATGGCGGACACAGAGGGCTCTTCGAGCGACCGTTCGATCTAATTTTCAAGCTACACATCCCTAGTATTAATTTTTGAAAAAGGAGAATTTGGCATTGAGTTGTCGCCAAATGATTGAATTTTGGGGTAGCCCGCAGTGAATGGTGCTGCACATACGACAATAGCGGCATATAATTGTACACCAGCTCTATTCAAATCAAGCTCAGCGACACAGTTCAGAGGTATTCACATTGAAGAAATTATTTGCCAAATTCTCGTCCACCCTCGCCGTTTTTTCACTATTAGCCTTTGGCTCAACACACACACTGGCCGCCGAAGGACAGATAGTCATCGAGGACCTCACGCCCGCAAATTTACGCAACGAGATCAAGAAAATCGAAGCCGAATTCTACCGTGTCTTTAATGAGAGCGTAGAGAACAAGAAGCTCACCATCGTCTGCTATAATTTCACCCCGACCGGCTCCAACATCAAACGAGAAACCTGCGAGCCACAGTTTGTTGTGGACAGGCGCGCAGACAATTCAAAAGATTCAAGATTCGGACTCGACGTACTGTATTCGGCAGACAGCTTGCGCAGTGAACTCGCACCACAATTTGCCGAATTAACCGCTGCAATGACCGAACTCGCGGAAGAAAACGAGTATTTCAGGGAGCTGGACAGCATTTTAGCCGCTTTGCGGGATGAGCTGGCAAGCAGATAAACCTGACTCTCAGCATAGCGATGTCAAGCCAGTGCAGAACGATTCCACGCCGTAAAAACCGCCGATCTAACGCACAGAGTATTTAGTGAATGCACCACCTGCCTGGGACAGTGAGTTCGGCCCTTCGGCGGCATACACATTGCCATCGGCATCGACAGCAACACCTTCGCCGGCTGTGCCCTGATAGACACGATCATCACGCTCGAACGGCTGAATGAAGCCGACTATACGATCTTCATTAAGTGGACCAATGCGGACACCATTTCTCCAGCCTACGTGATTGGTTGGACCAGATTCGGAGTCGATCGCATAGACCATATCGTCGGCTGTGATGAATAAGCCGCTGATGCGCCCATACATATAGCGCGACTCCAGGTAGTTGCCGTCCTGATCGAATATCTCCAGGCGGTGATTGCCACGATCGGCAACCCACAAACGACCCTGTGAATCGAACTCCATCGCGTGGGGCGTGCGGAATTCACCGTGTCTCACGCCGATGCTTCCCCACTCTTTAATACGGGTGCCGTCCGCAGAGAACTTGATAATTCTAGCCGTTGAGCCCTCGGCGCGGCCATCGATCATCGCCTGATTGCTGGTCATGCCCTGGCCATTATGGCCGTCGGAGACATAGATGCTGCCATCGGGCCCGACAATCACATCGTTTGGCTGGTTGAATTGATTGGGGCCGCTACCTGCTGAACCGGCGGTGCCGAGACTCATCAGGAGTTCACCCTCGGGGCTAAACTTGTGAACCTGTTGGCCCTTGGTGCCGTTCGCGTTGGTGGCGAAGTCGGTAACCCATACGCTGCCATCTTCAGCGGCGTGGATGCCGTGGGGCGTCATCATTATGCCGCCGCCGAAATTCGCTAGTACCGCACCCGTGTTCCTATCGAATTTGAAGATAGGGTCTACCGGATTGGTGTCGCAGTTAATTGGGGTACCGCCGCCGAATGTGCCAGCACCGCAGCGCTCATAGGCCCAGATGTGGCCGTCGTTAGGATCGATATCGATGCCCGCCGTGGAACCCCAGCTGCGCCCGGCTGGCAGATCGCCCCAGTTCTGCGTGACGACAGGTGCCGGATTCGGTAGGCCCGCGCCGGAGATAGGATTGCCGGCAGCAACGCAGCCGGTTAGCACGGAGGATGCGCAGGCAAACAGCGCAAATTTGGATAGTGGCGTTAGAGACAATGAAGTCATGGATGCTCCTTGGATTCTTAGTGTTGTTATCGTAGAAGTGTTGCCGCAGAGAATAGAAGCTATCCCGCTCCAAGTCCACTCGCAGCAGCAGCTTGCGGGTCTTAACCGACTTTCCGGCAGCCGTTCGGGTGCAATGCTTGAATTACCTACGCAAAGTGGTAAGTAAGTACTAATGAATTTCCTGCTACGCGCCACTTTTTTGCACCATTTAAGTGCATAATGCGGCCGACATAAAGCTATAACACCCTTCTGAGCCGCCACATGTCCCTGGGTCTGGCACGACGAGCAATTGCGGGCCGTGCATTTTAATCCTTGTTTATCAGATAGTTAGTATGTAACTGCTGCGTAGTCCGGCCACCCGCGCGGCGGCAAATCCAAACTTGGCGCACTTATTGTAAAGTAATGGCTGGCTCTCGAATAACTGAACGGACCCTTATGGCACTTATTGTTTTCACAGACCTCGATGGCAGTCTCATGGAGCATGAGACCTACTCGATAGAACCCGCTCGCGATGCCCTGCGAGAATTATCCGACAGGCAGATACCACTCATTCTAAACTCCAGCAAGACGGCGACTGAGATGTTGGCGATTCGGCAGGCACTATCACTACAGGTTCCCTTCATCTGCGAGAACGGAGCAGCACTGCAGCTACAAAACGAGGAAATCATCGAATTCGGCACCAGACGCAGTAGCTGGCTGCAGAAAGTTCACGAATTGCGCCGTGAACGCGGCTATCGCTTCGAAGGTTTCGACGACTGGACCGGCGCCGAGGTCGCCAGACGCACCGGTCTAAGCCTGCAGCAAGCCGGATACGCCAAGCAAAGAAGCTACAGCGAGCCCATCCTTTGGCGCGATTCGGAGGCGGCCCTGCAAAGATTTCAGAAGGAGTTACGAGACCTGGATCTGCGTCTCTTGCAGGGAGGCAGGTTCCAGAGTATTCAGGGCCTCTACGACAAGAGCGATGCGATGCACTGGATGATTGCCCGCGAGGCACAGCAAAATCCGGACTTAAAGCCGCTGGTCGTGGCGTTGGGTGATAGCCCGAACGATGCGGCCATGCTCAACACGGCCGACATTGCCGTGATTATCAAATCCGGTAAGTCTCATCTCATTCATTGCCCCGAGGCGAAACAGCTAATGCATACAAGCATTGCTGGGCCAGCGGGCTGGAATGAGGCGATGCTGCAGATACTCGCGCGCTATGACTTGGATCTATTGCAGAAATAATGAAAATCGATAAGGAAAAATTCAACAACGAGTATCAGCTGCTAATTTCACTGGCTGGCTCCACCACCTAACTCCACCAAAAAGGGAAAACTGATATGGGCGACTTCCATCAGAACGGCATCATTACAACTCTGCACAACCTGGGGCAGCGCCCTCTCGAGTGTATGGAGAAAGAGCTCAATTCTTTCAAGAAACGTCATCCCATGGGGCTCGTTCTGCCCTCGCTTTTTTCGGAGCTGGAAGGCCCGGCATTGGCGAATATTGTTGAGGAGTTAAAGTGTGTACCCTATCTTGATGAGATCGTGATTGGTTTGGATCGAGCCGACGAGGGTCAGTACCGCCACGCCCTGGATTATTTTTCGCACCTGCCACAACACCATCGCGTGCTTTGGAATGATGGCCCGCGACTACTGGCCATCGACAAACAACTGCAGGATATTGGCCTGGCGCCCACACATCTGGGCAAGGGTCGTAATGTGTGGTACTGCTACGGCTACACACTCGCTTCGGGCAAGTCCAAGGCGGTGGCGCTGCATGATTGTGACATTCTTACCTACGATCGCAGCCTGTTGGCGAGATTGATCTACCCGGTCGCAAACCCTAATTTTAGTTATGTGTTTTGTAAGGGTTACTACGCGCGGGTGGCAGGCAACCGAATCGGTGGGCGTGTCATGCGATTGTTCGTGACGCCACTGATTCGCACCTTGAAGCGAGTCAGCGAACAGAATGAATTCTTGGAATATCTGGATAGCTTTCGCTACCCACTCGCCGGAGAATTTTCGCTGCGCTCCGATGTAATCAACGATTTGCGAATTCCCAGCGACTGGGGCTTGGAAGTCGGCGTGCTCTCGGAGATGAAACGTAACTATGCCAATAACCGACTTTGCCAAGCCGATATCGCCGACATCTACGATCACAAGCATCAAGACCTTTCAGCCGATGATGCCGATAAGGGCTTGTCGAAGATGACTGTGGATATTGCCAAGGCGCTGTTCAGAAAACTTGCCACAAACGGCGATGTATTCTCGACCGAGAAGTTTCGCACAATCAAGGCAACCTACTATCGCATCGCTCTGGACTTTATCGACACCTATCACAACGATGCTATTATCAATGGCCTCGAGTATGATCGGCATCAGGAAGAACAGTCTGTCGAACTTTTCGCCAGTAACATTATGGCAGCCGGTGATCATTTCCTCGAAAAGCCCATGGACAAACCGTTTATTCCGAGTTGGAATCGAGTCATAAGCGCGATCCCGAATATCCTCGAACAAATCAAAGAAGCGGTAGAGCTGGACAACGAAGAATTCAAGAAGTAGAGACTGCGTTAGATGGAAGATCAGGAAGGTCAGGAAGGTCAGGAAGCACAGCAAAAGGAATTGGAAAGACGCGTGGGCGATCACCTGCGCTTCATTTACCCTGATCAGCACCATCAGGCACTGACCAACCAATTGATTGCGGAGATGAGTCTGGGGCGCAACCTGCAAGTAGCCGAGCCCCATCAGAACAACTGGGATGAAACGGACTGCATCCTCATCACCTACGGTAACAGCGTCATTAAAGACGGCGAGTTGCCATTGCACACTCTGCACCGATTCTTGAATCGACATCTCGCCACGACGATTGGCTCGGTGCACATACTGCCCTTTTTCCCGTTCAGCTCCGACGACGGGTTCTCCGTCATGGACTATCTAAAAGTAAATCCCGCGCTCGGGGACTGGGAAGATATCGAAGCTATCGGCAAAGACTATCGTCTGATGTCAGATCTCGTTCTTAATCACATGTCCAGCCGCAGTCGTTGGTTCGACAATTTCAAGAAACGCGTAGACCCGGGTAAGGACTATTTTGCCGAAGGCGATCCGGGTGATGACTATTCACAAGTAGTAAGGCCGAGAAATTCACCGCTGTTAACTCCTGTCGAAACTGCCGATGGCGAACGCCACGTCTGGTGTACTTTCAGCCCGGACCAGGTCGACCTGAATTTTAAGAACCCCAAAGTGCTGCTGGAATTCGTGCGCATCATCCGCAAGTATCTAAATCACGGTGTCGCAATTTTTCGCCTCGACGCCGTAGCCTTCCTGTGGAAAGAGTCCGGTTCCTCTTGCATTCATCTGCAACAGACACACGAAATCATCAAGCTGCTCAGGACTCTAATCGAGCACTACTTTCCTGAAGTGATCCTGATCTGTGAATGTAACGTGCCAAACCGGGAGAACCTGACCTATTTTGGCAACGCCAACGAAGCGCATATCATCTACAATTTCTCCTTGCCACCGCTGTTGCTTTATACGCTTCTGAGCGGCGATTGCAGACACCTCAAGACCTGGATGATGAGCATGCCGCCCGCCCAGTCCGGCACCAGCTACCTGAATTTCATCGCCTCCCACGACGGCATCGGCTTGCGCCCGCTCGATGGCTTGCTTGAAGAGAAAGAAAGAGAACGGCTGGTCACGACGGTACAAGAATTCGGTGGCAAGGTAACCTACAGAAAAGCCCGTGAAGGCTACGACAAACCCTATGAATTAAACGTAGCACTGTTCGATGCGCTCAAGGGCACGATTCAATCGGGTGAAGATGACAAGGCGTTCCAACGTTTTATCTGTGCGCACGCCATTATGCTGGGGCTCGAGGGCATTCCTGGGATCTATATACAGAGCCTGCTCGGCTCCAGAAACGACTACAATCGGTTTGAACACACCGGAAGAAATCGCTCGATCAATAGAAATATCTGGAATGAGTCTGAGCTGGCAGCGGAACTCGCCAATGAAGATTCCCATCATGGAAAAGTGTTCAGGGAACTGAGCCGCCTAATTACAATTCGCAAACGACAGCCTGCGTTTCATCCTAACGCGACACAATTTACCCTCCATTTAGGTGAGAAGATATTCGCCTTCTGGCGTCAAAGTATCAATCGCAGCCAGAGTGTTTTTAGTCTAAGCAATATAAGCGACTCGAGCCAAACACTAAACCTGGCAGACATAAATCTGATCAGCACCGATAATTGGGCCGATCTAATTACCGGCTCCGCTATTGACGATCTGGGAGGGCAGCTGCAATTAGCCCCCTATCAAACACTCTGGATCACTAATGTACTCATTAGATAGCATCGTGAGTTGCACTTGTCACCCGACACGTTCCCCGTCAATATTATTGCGTAAGAAGAGTCCTGGATTGCGAGTCGTTCTATTACTCTGTCTGCTACTACCCACGCTCAGCCTAGCCAATGACTTGATCCGGCTTGGTGGCTCAGCCCGCTCACAGGCTTCTGCCAATATTGCCGGGCTTGCACGCGATCCAATCTCCGCCATCACCACAAACCCTGCGTTTCTAAGCGCTGCCGGTGACAGCCAGCAATTTAATTTATCTACGCTCTACGTGGACTCAGTCTTTACCTCGTCCTTAGGAGAACGAGCCCGCGCCGATGAGGGCCCAGGCTTGTTGCCTGAGTTTGCTTTTTCGCGGCAGAGCCCGAACAATACATTCTCCTGGGGTGGTGGTGCCGTAATCCAATCGGCCCTGCGTGCCGATTTTGACCTATTGGATCCGCCTGGCACCTTGGGCGTCAGCTACGGTCGTCAGACCCATCGCTCTGAATTTCTGGTGGCTAAGTTCTCCGCCGCCGCCTATCAAGTGAACTCCCAATTAACAATCGGCGCTGGTATCGGCCTTGCCTATAATCGCAATCAATTACAAGCTCCCTACATATTCCAATCCCATCCGGAGTTGGCTGGTCTTAAAGTCTTGGTAGATCTCGATACCGACGATGTTGCCGCTACCGCCACCATTGGTATGGATTATTCCTTGAGTGAAAGTCTCAGTTTTAATTTGGCCTATACCCTCGAAACTGATTTTGCCGCGAACGGCGAACTAGACGGAAACCTCGGCCAATTAGGCCTCGGCTTTACGGAAGATTTCAGCTATGACGTGCGGGTATCGACTGCAATACCGGCGAGCCTAAGCGGCGGCCTTGTGTGGCAGGCGAGCAACAATTTGCAACTGGCCGCACAGATCGATTGGATAGGCTGGAAGAATGCCTTCGACGAACTACCCCTTAGTCTAAGCAAGGGCAGCAACGCTGATCTCAATGGCTTTCTTGGCGAAGATCGAATTCGCGATACGGCGCCTTTAAACTGGAAAGATCAGCGAATCGTGCATTTCGGCGGCAACTATGTGCTGAGTAATCAGTGGCGACTGCGCGCCGGATACGAGCGCTCAAACGTGCCAGTTCCGCGCAGTACGGTCACCCCCATGACCGCGGCTATCCTCAATGAAGCATTTAGTGTGGGAACGGGCATTCCAATCAGATCATCCTGGCTCGATGTAGCCTATCGCTACACTACAGCTGACGAGTCTAGCGTCGTCGACAGCTCAGCTTTCGGCTAAAGGGATGGGCGTTGGCCGGCCTGGCGCTCAACCACGGTGAGGTAATTGCTGGCGAAATCGGCGCGGCCGGTCGCTGCGAATACACGGTCATAGGAAACACAGTAAATATCTCTGCACGACTGGAGGGTTTGAACAGAAAACTGCAAACTCAATTGCTGGTGACTAGCGAGTTTTACAACGCCTTACCGAAGGGCTTCGTTAAGACTCAATCTCACGGCATGCATGATATTCGCGGCATTCCAAATGCCATCGAATTGATTGAGTTAATAGCGATTGACGATGCCAGTGTTATCGCACAGCCGAAAATAGCGCCAGACACTGGCGCGAATTAGTCAGGCGGCTCCTGTTCCGACTCGGGGTTTCACTACAAGGCCCAAAGCTGTATCACATTGATTTACAATTCGCCTCGGGCAGCGCTTTTTCCTTATCCGGGGCAGCTCAATGCCTGTCCCACCTTGTGTTAAAGTAGTTGCTGGCATTTGCCTGATAGCGGAATTTCTACCAAGTTTTTCAGAACAGTACGGCGGAGAAAGAATGGTATCTTGCCGGCGGTCGGTGCCGTAGGCGGTATTCTCATACCCGGTCGTATCTACGCCTGGCTCAATCGAGGAGACAGTGCAGCGATGCAAGGTTGGGCGATACCCACCGCCACGGATATCCCATTGAGTGTCAAAGTATTCTTAACCTCGCTGGCCATTTTTGATGACGTTGCTGCAATTTTGATTATCGCCTTTTTCTATTCCTCGGCAAGCAAAATGGTATTTTCACGATCTGCTGGATTGCGATTCGCGTGGGCATAACCAAATTACCAGAGGGCATCACCTATGGCTCGTTATACGGGACTGCAGCCCTGTGCGGAGTCGGGTTCACTATGAGTTTGTTCATCGGCTCAGTCTGCCTAATCAAAAAATCGACATGCCTGTTCGGGTTGTAAACAATTCCAGCACCTTGATTCCAAGAACTGAGTTTCCGTGGTCATTCAACTCTGGGCTCCATACGGCGATGGCAAGCCTACCAGGAATAACGGCGACAATGCCGCCGCCTACGCCACTCTTGCCAGGCAGCCCTACCAGATAGGCAAACATCCCAGCCTGATCGTAGAAGCCGCAAGTCAGCATGATGGCATTAATACGTTTTGCCTGACTCGTCGTCAGCACCCTTTTCCCCGTTCCCGGCACAACGCCGCCATTGGCAAGGAATAAAAAGGATCGAGCCAAGCCGGCACAACCCATTTCAATCGAGCATTGGTGATAATAAACATCTAATACGTCTTCTACTTCGTGCTTGATATTGCCGTAAGCCTTCATAAAATTCAGCAGCGCCGTATTGGTAAAACCGTGTTGTTTTTCAGATTCCACCACCTCTTCATTGAAATGAATATCGCAGCAGCGCAGCTTCTCGACAAAGCTCAACATTTCCTGATTCGGATTGCCCAGATGCTCCAGCAGAATATCTGTCACCACCAAGGCCCCGGCATTGATAAACGGGTTACGGGGGATCCCACTTTCTACCTCGAGCTGTACAAGCGAATTGAAAGGATTGCCTGAGGGCTCAATGCCGACCCTCTCCCAAACCTGATCGCCGACGATGCGAATGCCCAGTGCCAGGTTAAAGACCTTCGAGATACTCTGAATGGAAAACCGTTCCTCGGCATCACCGACCTGATAACACTCGCCTTCTATGGTTTCTATAGCAATAGCAAATTTAGCAGGGTCAATATCGGCCAGCGCAGGAATGTAGTTTGCCACCTGCCCCTGCCCGAGTTGCGGACTCACCTCGGCATAAATTTCCTCAAGAATCGACTGATATTTCATCCTGTTATAGCACCTCAATGTAGCCTAACTCTGCATTTATGGCCTCAAGCTAACATGACAACGACGTGAATGTACAAGCGACAAATGGTCAGACCTGCTCGCTGCCGCGCTCTACTCGATGAGAAAGGTTCCGATGCAGGAATTTCCAGGCTAGCGGACCGTTCACAGCCCATCGATTGTCTGGCGCGACAGTAAACGCGGTTTAAGGCCTGACCCGCAGGTATTTCTCGAAACGTTGGCGGCCCACCTGCCCAGCATAAATATTGCCCCCACTATCGGTTGCCAGAAACTCGATGCCGCTACCGTTAGGCACTTCGTAGTCGGGGATAAAATCGGTAATCCAAGCTGTCCGCGCATCTCCTATACGAATTCCCCGCTGCCAACCTGGATTCCACTGCTCGCCAGACATGCCATCGGCCACAAAGATGCTATCTTGCGCGTCTATCCAAATGCCACTGGGCCTGCCGAACTGCGTCCATATCGAGAGCAGCTCACCGGACTGACTGAAAATCTGAATGCGGTTGTTGCCACGGTCGGCTACGAATAGTCTGCCTTGCGAATCCATCTTTAGATCATGGGGATCATTAAAGCTACCGACTTCGCGACTCAGTGACTCTATGCCCCCGCCCAATTGCAGTAGCAACTCGCCGCCAGGGGAGAACTTCAGCACCCGATTGTTGCCACCGCGATGTCCATCGGCGATCCAAATATCGCCATTATCTGCGACCTGCACCGCCGCGGGCCCATTAAAATGAGCAGCGTCGTCACCCGCTATGCCCGCTTCACCGAGGCGCATCAACACCTCGCCATCCTGGTTTAGCTTCAACACTTGATGGCCCATGCCCAATGCGAACCCATCCAGGCCGCGGGCATCCCCCGCAGGAGCTCCTTCGGTAACCCAGAGATTGCCCTCGTTATCCAGATCGAAACCATGGGGCCAGGCGAAGAGGCCGGCGCCTATGCTCTTAACCGCTCTGCCTTCGCGATCGAGTTTATGAATGGGTGGAAGTTCGGAGCCGGCACACTGATTCGCACTACAGCGTTCAACGATCCACATGTGAATGCCATCCGGATCGGGATGTACGCCGGTGACTACCCCCATCTCTCTGCCATCGGGGAGTTGCCCCCAGTGATAGACGACCTGATAGGGATTTCCTGACACCGCCTGAGCTAAGAGCAGCGTCGGCACAGCAAAAGAAATTGCAGCGATGAGACTAAGCCCCAACCGCAGCTGTCGATCGTGCAACAGTGTTTTTAAACTCATGATGTAATCCTGTTGATAGCTTCGAATTGGCGACTATAGCTGAAAATCAGGACGTAATCACGACATCGGCCGGTGGAGACGTTCGAGGGAAACGGGCAGGACAGCAGGAGAACTACGGCCCGCTGGGGCCGATATAGATTTCCTGCCAGTTAATTATCCGATCATGGCCGCGAAATGAGCCGAACTCAATGATGCCTCGCGGGTTATCGGTGTAGTTGGCTCCCTCGGGCACTTCGTCATACTTGTCGCCGGGGTCTTCCCCGACACCACCACGCCAGTCGTATTCGAGGAAGTAGAGTGAACCTGGTGAATTGTCATCGTCAGGATCGAGATCGAATTCCACCAACACGCGGCCAATCTCTTCGTTAGCCGGAGCCGTGGTGTAGAAAGGACGGTCGCTATCGTTGTCAGGGTCATCGTCGCCATCTGCCAGTCGAGCAGTGCGGCCCTCAAATACGGTAATGGTGACATCCACACCGCTCTCAATTGTGGTGACTCCAGCCTCGAACGGTTCATCTCCGCCAAAGTCCTCGTAGCTATCGGCGACAAAATCCAGCTGCGATGTCGGGAATGTCTGTTCCAAAGCGGTGCAACTGTCAACCGTATTGACTACGAAGTTCTCGCCATCGTAATACTCGATGACAATGCCGATTTCCAGGTCTTCGAACTCAGTGCCGTAGGCATTCTCGACCAGCAGCCTACCGTAGCGGAATTCATGAGTTCCGATCTCGGCGAATTGCCACGGCCCCACACCCGGGTCTATATCTGGTGCGCCGTCATCCAGGTCGACATCGAAGACATCTAACAACACATCGTTGTCAGCCCCCACGCCCCCGCCACCGTCGTAGACTCCATCGTCGTTGTCATCGAGTGGACTGAAAGCGATCTTCACGTTGCTAAGCGGCCCATCCTCCCCGCTAACTAACCTCGCAATATTCATGTCACCGCTAAGCGTAATATCTCCCGCCACCCACTTGACAACTTGCAGCGTATCGAATGTTACCGGCACGGTTGAGTTGCTAAGCCGGGCAGTGAGGTCGGTGTCAGCGCCGCCATCCACATCGACGATCGCACGTATATCGAGCTCGGAGAAATTCGTCAGCTTGGCGAAATCATCGAAGTAATTTTGTGTGGTGGCTCCCTGAAAATTCTTTGCCTGAATCTGGAAGTTAATGCCGAAGTCTTCACCCATATAAGTAAACGGTGAAGTCATCGCGCAGGCCATGGCCTGATTCGTACGCGGCCCAAAACTGCTGCTGATCAACTCAAAGTTATTGGGATAGATCCGCCCGACATTAGTCACACCACCGATAACACCCTCTACGCCGCTGTATGGCGTCGACTCAAAGTAGTTAATCGGATTACGAGACACATTATCATCGACTAGCTCGGCGAAGAGGTTGTAGATACCCACTTCGTTAATGGCGATATTTTGCGGCCCGCTGGAGCCCGCGCTAAACGCCTGAAAGACATCACTCGACCCATCGACCGTAACCATAGCACCGTTAACTCCGCCTGGAACACCCGGGTTATCAGTGCGCACACTCACGACCACCGTATTATTATCCGCCTGCTCATCTCCGAAATTCGTTGCTATCGCATTGTCAGACAGGTCCGCGTCCAGATCCGCAATTCCGTCCATGTCGACGTCATCGACCTGCTCCCATAATACGGCCGATACAGTCGCATCGAAGCCGACTCCTGCCCGTGCAAACCCCGGCCCGTTCTCATCGGTTGCGTAGGATAGCGCACCGGCAAATGGAGCAGGCCCGGTACTGGAGCGATCATCCCCTGCTGCGCCAAAATCGATATCGAAGGCGAACGGTCTAACGATAAACGTTGAGCTCGCACCGTTTATCGTGTCGCCGGATAGCGTGCCCGCAGCATCATTGTTCAATGGAATCTCATACTCGGCATGCAGAGATATCTTGCCCGAATTCGGATAACTGAAATTTATCGGTGCTCCGATATTCTGTTCGCCGTCTATCGCCAGGCCCAGGTCCGCAAACTGCAGAGTCAAATCGGTAGCCGTAAGCTGTTGTTCAGGATTCGCCGTTGGTGAACTAAATACCGGCACCGGCTGCGCGAGCGCATTCGAGTCGAATATCGTCATCGTGGAGGCGCCGGCATCACAACCCATCGGGTCAACACAGAGTCCAGCCAACGTGACTGTCACGACGTCGCCATCATCGACCAGCGACTCACAGGCTGCCGCGGCATTCTCGCCCGGAATTGGAACGCTACGCACAATCTGTAGCGTCACATTGCCCGATGCCGGCGCCGTCAGTGAAGGTTTCCCTGCAATCTGAAACGGTAGCGTGGTACTCAAATTACCTGCATCCTGATCGTAGAACACCAGGCCAGCCTCGGCAAACGTGGATTCGGGGTCATGGCTTGGGTCGCCCTGAACTTCGGTTCGCGAGCCATCGTTCACATTGATGCTCACCGCGGCGCCGTCGCCGGCAGGGTCAGTATAGTTAAACTGTAACTGTATCGATGTCTCCGCACCACCTGTCAATTCGTAGGTTCCCTGACCATCGGTTATGCCAGCCGTATCGGTGAGTGTTCCGCTGCCCAGGCTATCTACCCAGGAGCCCGAGCCATTGCTGGTTGTGAGTGTGAGTAGTGTGCCATTCGGGATCGGCACTGGATTGTGTCCGAAATCGTGGCCGGTGATCGTCACGTTCGAGGTGACACAGGCAAGGCCTGTTGCGGGAATATCGATATGATAATGAGAAAGCCCTGCGGTATTGCAAGAGGTGGTGCTGGTTGTTACCTGGAAATTATCGACAGTGAAGGTGCCCAACACATAGCCTTGGGTGATTACCAGCCGGACATAGAGACTTGTATCGGTACCATCTATTACGATGAGATTAGGATCATCAGGCATATCATCGGCTGGATCATTCGTTATGAACGCGCTGATGTCGACAGTCTCCGCGATGTCCGAACCACTCGTTCCATCCAGCGAGTCGTAAGTCTTCACATCGATGTAATCAATGCCATTATTGGAAATCTGCAGCACAATCTCATCGCCGGAACTTGTTACCGATTGGTAACCATAGTCGAATTTGATTCTTACCGGCTCAGCGTAGTCAAAAAATCCCAAGCCGGCGGCGCGTGCCATACTGGGGTCGATAGAGCCGGCATCGGTATTGGTGTTAGAGGTGAGCCTTAACTTGCCTCCCGTCATCTGGATATTGCCGGTCGTCATACCCGCGCCGGAAGAACCGGATATGCCATCGAAGGCGTCGACTTCTATCCAGTCATCCGCCCATCCTGCACTGCCATCGCTATTGTTTATCTCGGCAACGGTAAAATTATCGCGGTAGTCCACATTGGTAGTAACCAGATTAAATTCGAATGGGTTATCGCCGGTATCACCATCGACGATAAAGCCGTTGGTTACGCTGATGTTTACAGAGTCGATGGCTGGTGGACTGTTCGTTACGTCGAGAGTAAGAATGACTTCGCCATCGTCATCGGCCAAGCCGCCGGGGCCATCATCGAAGAAGGTATAGAGTGCCTGCCCGTTGTCTGAACTGCCGCCATAGCTATTGTCTAATGTCCCCTGCCCGGTATCCAACACCCAGATGCCATTCGCTGGCATCGAGTCAGTGCTGATGACAATACTGCCAGTGTACGAGGTGTCGGTGTTGTGACTGGTGCCCCTATGTTTACGGATACGAATCTTGGCCGGGGTACAGGCATTGCCTTGCGTCACTTCCGCTATCTCAAAATGTCCCAGATGAGCCGGCTCTATTAGATGCAATGCATTGAGTGTGAGGGATGGGTCTGTCGTGTCGAACACGCCGACGGGTATGCCGCCGTTAAACAGATTAGTAGATGCTGTGCCAGTTGGCGCTGGCCGAGTACCGGCAGAGATAGTCAGCTCGGCCACATCATCGCGGCCAACGATCACATTGTTGTCACCGAGAACAGCGCCTTGCACAGCCGATGAAAGAACAAAGCTATCGAGCACCATGGTCGCATCCGCCGGGTCCGCACGCAGATACAGCGCATCGAGCTGCGCATCGGATGCACCGAAGACATTATCATCCTCGGCATCCAGATAAATTGAGAAGGCCCCTCCTACCGGATCGTACAAGACCAGATCGGAGTCACTCCAACTTACCACCCCGCCATCGCTCGCCGGGCCTGCGGTTGAAAAGATTATCCTGCCATCGTCGAGCACATAGACCGAATCGATATTGAGATCGATACTGTCGCCGCCGTCGTCGGTAATCAGCGCAGAACCATCGAAAAGCAGTGTCGCCGTGTTCAGAAGCCTATCGTAGAGCACGATGTCGTCTTTGTCGAAGGCCAGTGTATTCGTGCCTATTTGATTGCCATCCTCATTGGCGGAGAGCACGACCTGTCCATTCGGCAGCAGGTGAATCGCGTTCGGGTCCGACACGGCATAATCCGGTACAGTCTGACTATCGATAAAGAGCTCTGCCGAGTCAGTCTGCGGGTCATAGAGTACGATATCGTCCTCATTGAAATCCGCAAGCAGGCCGCCACCAGAGCCCAATGAGACATTGCCCAGTGCCGAGACCGACAAGAGAAATCTATCCGTTACTGCCGCCGGCTCAGGCACTATATTATCGGTAGTCCCAAAGGTATTATTCCCCGGCACGGTATCGAAATTATAGGTGCCCGCTGTGACTTGCACGGTATTGGTAACCGCATCGGGGCTGGTGCCCGTAACATCACCCACTACGGTAATCACAGAGTTGGCACCGCTGGCTATACTGCCGATTGCCAGATTGTCGAAGGTACAGACTAGCTGATCCGGGTTCGGCACGGTATTTACCGTACAATCCCAGTTGGTGCCGCTGGCGCTGTCGAAGTTGATGCCAGTCGGCTCGTTGTCGGTGATAGTAATCGCCGGTTGCGTAAGACTTCCTTCAATGTCGTCAGGGCCGTTATTGGTAACTGTAATGGTGTAGAGAATCGAGTCGGCAGTCCCTTCCTCCAGGATAGTTGTTACTGCCTTCACTACTGAGAGGTCGGTTTCAGTGCCTCTTATATTCGTGGTGATGCTATCGACGTTGTTGTTACTAGCGGACTTGTTCTCAAGATTGTTGATGTCGAGCGCGCCGCCTTCAAGATCGTTCACGTGATCAAATTCCGGAGCGCTGCAACTACTCGATGGGGTAGGCAAGATTCCAGTGCTTCCCCCCACACAAGTCCCATCAGTATGCTGAACCCTCACGATAACCTTGGCATTGTTGTTCAAACTTGGGAAATGAGCTGGAGGGCCGTCAATCCTCACCACAGCATTTACGATTGGCAAACTCGCATCGCCGAGCCCGATGAGATCATCAATATCATAGGTACAAGTGAAGGCAGTAGTTGAATCCGCTGAGTCGGTGCAGGCCCACCCCGTGCCTGTTATTTCCGAGCCGCCATTGTCGAATGTCATGCCGGCAGGAAGTTCGCCCACCAACTCGATAAAGCCTGTAGCCGTGCCGAACACTGCCGCACCGCTGCCGTTGTTTTTCACTTCGATGTTATAGGAGCCGGTAGTAGTATTAACCTTATATTCTGAATCCGCCTCGCTGATTGTCACCTCGATGTCCGCAAGATCGTCATTGGTCACACTGATGATCTCCGCCACCAGCATGACCAGGTCGCCGTCTGCAGAATAGCGAGTCGTTATCTCCTCTGCCAGATCAGTTGGATCGGCAAAGTTGTAAAGCACATCACCGAGATCATCCCCATCGATAAAATGCGTGTCGATGTCCACGCCGTAACTTGTGCCGTATTGGGTTCCTGTTCCCTGTGGGGGGTCAAATGTCCCATCAAAGAAGGCTGGATTCGGAAAATCAAGCTCGTAACCGTTTGACGGGTTTCCAGTAGTTGCGTTATCCCCGACGCCGGTGGGAGTGAAGATGTAGAGATATTCTGTCGGGTCATCAGGGTCTCCATCCACTGTCGGAACGACGTCCTGCAGTGTGTAGATGGGCCGCGATATTGTGCCGTTAAACTCTTCTTGCTCGGGGTTAAAGTCGGTAAACAGATTGTTGAAAGTAAGCGGATTAAAATCATCAGGGTCATCCTGCAGCGTCAATTCTTCATTCGGCCCTCTGATGGTTGCATCACCCTCTACCGTAATATGTGTCACCTGACCATTAGGCTCGTTGCGATCCGTATTTCTGTCTGCGATTCTGAAATTCCGTGGCACCAGCGTGAATGAGGAATCCAAAAATGGCTGAAACCCATGGAACAAGTTGATGACACGCAGCGGCTCAAAAGGATTCTCATAAACCACGATCAGTGAAAACCCACCTGCGCAGGCCCCCGGCCCCAACCATGGCTGGTTATCGTCATAGAGGAAATTGGTCAGCGTGTAATCGCCATTTGGGTCTTCGTCAGACCCGGTCAGTTCATTGTCTGTACCGACCAGAATACCGGTTACGTCTTTATAGGCGGCGTAATAATCCAGATCGAAACCGTTCACCAAGTCTTCGATGAAGAAAATACCGTCTGCGGTAAGATTGGTTACATTTATTCCACCGTTTCCATCGGGAGAGCTAAACGTTACATTGTCAAAATTTGCAGGCGTCAAGGTATTCGGCGTACCTGGATTGCCGTTTATATTGGGCAAATCATTGGAACCTGAGGCAAACCAGTACAACCAGGCAGCCCGCACGTCGGAATCGAACTCACCGTTTGCACTGAAGGGAGCGCCATTGCCGGCAAGGACGCCGTCGGCCACGTCGGGCAGGTTCAGACTTGCGGTTGCCGAATCGGTGAAGGTGCAACTGAATGAGCCATTTGCAGCAGTTTGGAACGAAGCCCCGATAGCCCGGTAGCTGACATTACCGGAGTAGGTCTTGAACAGGACCACAGGCTCATAGCCCACGGCCTGAGGTGGGCCGGAAATCAAAGGGTTGAACGCGGCAACGATATGCGTGTGTCTAAACGTTGGATTGATACTCATGGTTTGATCGATCGTGATCGCCGCCGCATTGGAGGCATTACCAGAGGCACCGCCAAAGCCCGCGCCATTCGGATCGGGAGGCTGGGGACTAAAGTTAATCAGAGGGGGGCTGGGAGAAACATCGAGGGTATCGGCCGGGTTACCAATGCCAACGATACTCAGGATTAACGCGTTGTTCTGTGTCGTCGTTACCGTAGTTGACGCGATCGTAATATTGTTATCTCCAGAACCAGTAGCGTTTAACTGTCCGTTATCGGGCGTCCCCAGGTCTTCCGCCGGGAACGTCTGCTCCACATCAGTGAGAAAAAATGCACAGGCGCTCAGATTCTCGTCACTATGGGTTACCACCACGTCGTAATTATTCGCGGTTGTCGGCAGTAGCTGCTCATTCATTGCCCACAAACTTGTAAAGCTGTCGTTGCCTCCTTCATCGATACGAATATCTTTCAGGCGCTCAGCCTGACCCGCCACATTGAACGATTGCGCATTAAAGGAAACGTTGCTTACGGTACCATTACCTTCATGCACGGTGGCGACGGCAACCATTCTTCCGCGCAGAGCCGGGTCGGCGAGCTGAGCAGTTATCGGCAATGAGATAGTTAGCGGACTGCCACCGACGTTACACACTCGCTGTGCCACGGTCGGTAGACAGGAGCCAATCTGCAGATTCGGATCGGCAGCGCCTTCTTCCACCATCGCTCCATCCACAGCCAGGGCGATCACCTCGTCGACGATGTTGAAATTAACGGTTTCTGCATTGAGGTCGGAGAAATCCAGCGTGACAACTCCGTCATCGTCTGACCCTATACCGTCATCGTTAAAGGTGTAGGACACGCTACCCCCATCGACCACAGCACCACTGAGCGAGCCGTTTCCAGTGCCGAGTCCCCAATTACCATTGTTAGTGCTGGTGGATAAATTAATCTGCCCCCTGTAGTCGTTTGCAATAGAGCCGTTGCTGTCGAACACTTCTATCGTGACAGCCTGTACTGTACAGGCGGAAATGAAGGCATCTTCGTGCGCCGAGCCCCCGCCACCATCGAAACTAATTTGAAAAGTGCAAATGTCCACCGAAAGGTTCGGATCGTAAACACTTCCCGGATTTCCTGGGTCTGAGGTCTTCGAGTCTGTGACATTGATATTCAGCGTAGGTGCGGCGGCAGCCGTATGAGTCAGGTTCAGGATCACCACTCCGTCGTCATCAGTTGCGCCGCCGGGCCCGTCATCGAAGAAGGCATAGCTAGCCGCGCCATCCTCCAGAAACGGATCTGTCAGGGTGCCGTTGGCAGACCCATCTGCAGTCCATGAACCAAAGCCCGAGCTGGTCGTCAAATTTATCGTTCCGGTGTAATCGGTGACCGGATCGCCATCGAAATCCACCAGATCGATGCGTACCTGTTTGATCGAACAAACATCGGTCTCGAACGGCGCGGTGTCGGAGGGAAAGCTGATTCTAAATTCACAGGCTCGAAAAGTAAGGGTGGCATCTGTATTCACCACAGTGACATCGGGAATCGTCGCCAAAAGAGTTGCCGAACCCCCGGCAGGCACGGCGAGTACGCTATAGTCGACGGTTAATACACCGCCATCCAACGCGTCGAAAGTGTAGCTCGCAGAACCGTCGTTGCCCCCTGGTCCCACCAGAGTTGCGTTGCCACTGGTCTGAACATAGTTGCCACGCCCACTGCTGGTCTGCAACACCATGGTGCCGGTAAAATTTGCGGTTCCCGGGGTATCGAGTGTGTACGTGACCGACTCTCCGCCACGGCAGACATCAGCGGTATTGCTAAGCGATGCAGTGGTAATGGTGAGAGTGCAGGCGAAGATGTCAATCTCCGGGCCAGGCCCCAGAAACGTAATGGATGCCCCGTTGCTCGCGATGCCGGTTGCGGCAAAGCTCAAGTCATTGATAACCACGTTATGGCGAAAATCGAGGATGACGGCTCCGCCCTCGCTGCCATCGAAATCGTAACTCGCCGTGCCGTTGCCGACTCCGCCACCGCTGAGCGTGCCGGGATAAGTCTCCGCCAGATTCTCAAACCACCAACCCTGTCCCGCCGATGTGGTCAGATTGATAACGCCATCGAAGTTTGTCAGTGGCACACCACCGACCTGCACTTCGAAAGAAACGCGAGTCATGGTGCAGACATTACGGACGAGATTCGCATCCGGTAGTGTGACTACCAGATCGCAGTCGGAGAAGTTAGTGACATTCTGTGTGCCACTATCGATCGCCAACTCACCCTCAGACGGCGTCAAGGGTGTAACTGTAAAACTAATCGCCGCCCCCGATACCGAGGTGGCATATTCGAGATCCAGAAAACCGTTATCAGAGGCATCGAAGATGTAGGTGAAAATGCCGTTGTCGGTGCCGCCACCGGCACCGTTATCTGGCGTCCCCAGCCCACCAGGCAACAATTCATCGACCAGGGCGTAGGCGCCGGACCCGTTGCTCGATTGAATCTGGATCTGTCCTACATAGTCAGGAACCGGATTCGAATCTCTGTCTCTAATCGTGACCGTTACACTCTGACTGTCTACACAGGTTCCACTCTCGGCGGCGATCTGAAAATCCCATGTGCACGGCAGAATATCCACGTCGGCATCGTAGATCCCGCTCGGGCTGGTAATAAAGGTCGAGGTGGAAGTTTCCACAATCTGAAAATCGATATTCGGCCCAACGTCGGTAAGCACGGAGAAATCGAATGTCTTGCTGCCATTCTCCCCAGGCTGAAACGTGTAGTCGGCTTGACCGTTGTTGGTGTCGCCGCCGCTGGCGTTGTCCAGCGTTCCAGTAACTACCGCCTGTGACCAGCTGCCTATAGTCTGATCGTTGCTAATACGAATGGTACCGGCATAGCCACTAATCGGTGTGCCGGTTTCGTCCACGACGGTAATCGTCACCTCGGTAGGAGTGCAGGTATCGGCTAATGCGTTGGAGCCCTGTGCGACGCCGGTATAACTAATGCGAATTTCACATGCCGACACAATGAGGGTTGGGTTGCCAGGCGCTTGGTCAAACCCGGCGCCATCGGATATCTGGAAATCGATGTCAGTGAGAACCGCACTCTCATGGGTGTAGTCCATCACCACCGTATGCGGTGTCCCTGGCGTGGACGGGTTAATTGTGAAACCGTATGTCGCCGTGCCATCGGCGTTGTTATTGAAGGCGCCCCCAAAGGAGCCGGAGACGAAGCTATAACTTCCCACCCCAGAACCATTGTTATTATTAATGGTCATGGTGCCGGAATAATTGGTAGCGGGATTGCCGGCGGTATCCAACAGGGAGACTGTTACTCGCTCAATGCTGCAGGTACCGATTTCATCTCCTGCTTCGAAGGCCGTCACGAATTCACAGTCCAGTACATTCAGGCTCGGCTGCGCATAGCCGGCACTGGTGCTCTCCGAGAAATTCCCAAAGGCGATATCAAAATCTACAACGCCGGGGTTGGGGTTGTAGTAGTTGAGCGTGACGCTTCCACCCTCGCTGCCATCGAAGGTGTAGGTTTGGTTGCCGTTTACACCGCCGCTAAGTCCGCCGGTCCCACCGGACCATACTGCACCAACTTCTCCCCCTGTTGAGCTGGTTGGAGAGAGATCCACAGTTCCCACGAAATTGAACGGCAGCGCACCTCCAGCAAAATTCGTCACACTCAATGTTACCTGTTCGACCCCGCAGATACTGGAAACACCATCGGCAAGCGAAAAACGGAATTCGTAAGGGTGTATTCCTATGGTTCGCGTGTGGGAGGGCCGGCCCCCACCGGTAAGGCCCCAGTTCGAAGCCGGCACATTAGTCGGCACAGCCTCATAGCGAAACGCCGCACCGCCGGAAATACCGCCAGCGCCGTTGCCGGTATTGTCCAAGGTTATATCCGTGAAACCTGTCAGATTCGAGGTATCGTCAGTGAATGCACTTCTGTCGAGACTGAGGGTCCGAAGTACGAAAGTATCGTTCGCCGAGGTAGCAAGCGCGGGCGCCGGCGGCGTGGAGTCGTTGCCATTTATATTAACGGTGCCCAGATCGGCAGTAACAGCAACACCGCGGAAATGCAGGATAAAGGCATAGAACCTCTCGTTGCCTCCACTCCAGCTTATAGTCTGACTGCTGCCCGCCTCAGCCGGGCTAGCCACGATACGAAAATAGAGATGGGAGAGGATGCCGTTCGCATTGGTTTCGAGCCCGACCGGGGTCCAATAGGGATCCATCGAGAAGGTGGCATTCGAATTGTCATCATCGATCTGCACCTGGACCAACAACAGATCGTTTAACGCTATTCCAGCCGGGACGGTGAGATTTGTCGAGGAGCTGTTATTCGGTTGAAATTCGGTACAGCCAAGCAGCTCGACAGGCTCGGTCGTGGGGTAGCTAAAGCCATTACAGGCTGACTGTGCGATCGCCGCTGGCGCAAACACAACCCCATTCAGCACTATTAGCGCCATGAGCACGAGCAGGCTCTTGGCACAGTCTGAATTCGTGCTGCTTTGCTTGTTGCGATAAATCATTGTTGTAGAGGTTTCAGTCCGTTCCTGGCTTCCGGGTGATGGCGCAGATAAAGTGGGTGAATATTCGAATAAATTCTATTATTTTTAACTACTTAGATAAGTATCGACCCTGCTTTGGAAAGTTGAATCCAAGATTCCATGCCACCGGCATGATGGCTGTAATGGCCTGGAAAGCCTGCTCACATCCCTATCCCGCATCTATTGCAAAAGATACGTCTAAACCACTGAGTTTTCGAGATAAATTGCGGGACGAAGTGGGGCAGACGTGGCCTGGCTCACAGATTTTTGGACAGGCTTCCCAGCCTGACCGACATCGGTCAGCAGAAATGCTTGAGAGCCACGTCCTGAATAAACCCGTACCATGGGGCTGCATTTGACCCCTTGCCGTCTGAGACTTCCCCGATAGCGATCTTTGTAACTGTTTTTACTACAGTTTTTCGTTCTATAATATAAAGCAATTCGAGCGAACTTACCCAGACTTCCTGAAAACAGCAAAGCAAATGAGCAAGAGAAAGAATCTAACCGCTGCGTTCCTTATTGTTCTTCTTCTCGGCACCATTGCGGTTCTGGCAGTGAGTGTATTGCGCCAGCAAGAACTCAACACGTCGAGCCGCGCCTTGGCTATCGATATCACCCAGCAAATTCTAAGTCGGGACCCCCAGACCCAGGCGCCCAATGCAGGCGCGCTGATGGACAACGCCCATCCCGCCTTACTGCAAAGACGATTCGCCAGTGGTGCCGATGGCTATATCGGCATGATTTTTCGAACTCTGGGTGATTTGCAAGTAATAGAAAATATCACCGGCAGTAGTCGGGTTCCGCTGTTTATGTTTAGCGATGAAATTCCGTCAGCTGACTACTCGCTCGACACTGTGTTTAGTAACGGGCCAAGCAAAGTGGAAATAAAGATGCTCTATGAGCAAGACAGATGGCTTATAGATGATTTTACGGTTGCATCGGAACTAATGGTTTTTTGAACCTGCCTTGTCAGTTAGCCTGTTTTTCGCGCGTCAGCTTCGCACAGCACGCAAAGCCAATCGTGGTCTACGCCACTATCGAGTCACCGTGTTCTTTAAAGAACGAGAAAACGCTCTCGAGATCAACCGGATAGTCATTCTCATCCAGCACTCGCCTGATCGTCCTATCGGCTGTATTGCTGCTCTCCGATGAAGTATCCACCACCAGCGGTAAGCGCGTGTGCTTTTCCTCATCGAGAACGATACTAACCTTGGGGTTAAGCCGGCTATTCTTATTGGAGTCAATTACCACGGCGCCCTCGCCAGTCTTAAGCTCGACCAAAGAGCCTGTCGGGTAGATGCCGAGACACTCGATAAACTTTTCTACGAGGATCGGCTCAAACTGCGAGTTTCGGCAGCTGAAGAGAATCTTGATTGCCTCAGTCGCCGGTCGCGACTTGTCATAACAACGATTAGTGGTTATCGCATCATAGGTATCGACTATAGAGATAATGCGGGTATAGAGATTCAGGGAGTTAGCTCGCACTCCGCGAGGGTAGCCAGCCCCATCGATGCGCTCGTGGTGCCCGAAGGCAGCTTCTATAACTTGTTTTGGCATATTCTCATCATTGGCCAAAATATCTCTACCTAATCGACAGTGCTCCTTTATAACCGAGAACTCCTCGTCCGACAGGCGAGCAGGTTTGTCCAGGATCGTCTGATCGACCTGCAGCTTGCCCACGTCATGCAGCATACCGCACATGCCAAGCATCTCGAGTTCATCGAGACTCATGTCGAGATGTCGGCCGAATGCGATTGCCAGAATTCCAACATTGAGACAGTGCTCGGCGATGTAGTTGTCTTTCGAACGCAATCGACCCAGCCAGAGTAGCGCGTTTGGGTTAGCGACAATGCTCTTGACACAGGATTTCACCGAGGACCGTATGCGCGTCACGTTAATACCCTCGCCAGCGGCGAGACGTTTGAGATTTTCCTGAATCTGGGCACGGGAATCGATATGGGCCTTCTGCGCAGAAGAGAATTCCCGCTCTACCGACTTCATGATAGGCGGCGGCGTGGTGTCTGTGGGCACCGGCTCGCGTGCGCTCTGAATTTCCCGGCTCTTCGCCTTATCGACGAAGATGTGCTGGCATTCCTTACACACCTCATTGACCTGCTTCTCATTAGTAAGCAGGATCCCCTGAAACAGGAAGCGGGTCTCCAACCAGGGTCTGTCAGGATAGGACATATACATGCCCACCTTGATATCAGAGGCGTCAACCTTCACCAGCCTTTCGGCATTTGGTGGCACAAATTCCGTCATTTCTGGGGCCGCTGTAAGAGAATTCACACAAATTTCTCAAAATTGTACTCAGGAGCATACTGTTAGCACAACTGCCTTTTTGCAAACAGCCTAATTCAATGGAAATGAGATCGAATGCACCATTTAAGTGGAATTTCACACTGACCGTGTGAAACGCGCGAATCACCCATTCCAGTGCCGCTCAGCCTACTTTCTTGACTCTGGCGGGCGGTGTAGACTAGACACTAGCTAACACTGCTTAGATGAAACGAGCCCCCAACCCATGTCCGAAAACGAATCCAGGCCAGATCTGGAAGGCAACAAGCCAAAAGTGCAGCCGCCACTGTCCATCGAAGATGGCCTGACGTTAGCCAGGCAGCATCAGGGTGCCGGTCGTATTGGCCAGGCTGAAAGGATCTATCGGCAAATTCTGGAGGTAGAGCCAAGCCATCCTGTAGCGCTGCATCTACTCGGTGTAATTGCTCACATGGCTGGTCAGAGCAGTACAGCAATTGAACTGATAAATACCGCATTGGCAAATGCACCGGAATATTTCGGCGCCCACTGCAATCTTGGCAATGTATTTCTCGACCTGGGCAGATTCGATGAGGCGATTGCCAGCTATCAACAAGCGGTAGCTGTTAAACCAGACTACTTCGAGGCCTATAGCAACCTAGGCTTGGCTCTACACAACGCGGATAAGGTGGACGCCGCTATTAGCAACTACAAAAAATCACTAAGCATAAACCCGAAAATTGCCAATACACACTGCAACCTCGGTAATGCCTATCTGAGCAAAGGCCAGTTGGACAACGCCATAGCGAGCTACCAGCAAGCACTATCAATCGACCCTGACTTTGCAGAAGTCCACTGCAATCTCGGGTCTGCGCTCAAGGATCAGGGCATGATCGAGGGCGCGATGGAATCCTATCGCAAAGCGATCAGTCTGAAGCCCGACTATATTGTCGCTCATAATAATCTGGGTACCGCCTTTCAGAAGATTGGCAATCTCGACCAAGCCGCTGTCCATTACAGACAAGCTATTGCAATCGCACCCACCTACGCGAACGCACACAGCAACTTGGGTGGTGCTCTGTGGGGACTGCGTCGATTGGATGAGGCGGCCGAGTGCTACCGTACGGCACTGGAAAATGATCCCACGCTCTATGAGGCAACAGGTTCCCTTGGTTCTGTTCTGTTAGCCATGGGAAAAACAAGAGAAGGCTTGGAAATGGAGACTAATGGCTTCGGCGTGATTAACTTTAACGCCAACAGCGGATTAAGCTATAACTTTGGAAAGAGAGCATGAAACGTATCGAATTAGAACCAGGCCAGCTTAGCCCACATTTTTTCGGCAGATGGACTATTGAGTCTCTCGCGCTCTGCGACGAGCTTGTCCGCTTCTTCGAAACCCATCAGGCAAATCACACCAAGGGGCGTACTGGGGGTGGATTGAATACTGAATCCAAGAACTCCATCGACATGGCCATTCGTCCGCGAGACCTGGAACAACCAGACCACGAGCCGGTGCGAAACTATATTGCGACCCTTTTTGAATGCTACAAAGACTATTTGACCCAGTGGCCCTTCCTGAAAAGCATGCTGGAGAATGCCGAAATCGGTTCGTTCAACATTCAAAAGTATGAGCCTGGAGGGCACTTTATGAAGCTTCATTCGGAGCGCACAACGGTTGAAACAGCGCACCGCGTACTCGCATGGATGACCTACCTAAACGATGTCGACGATGGTGGCTCTACACACTTCGAACACCAGGGTTTAGAGGTTAAACCTGAAAAAGGAAAAACGCTGATCTGGCCCGGAGAGTGGACACATGCCCATAAAGGAAATGTTGTGAACTCCGGGCTCAAATATATAATAACCGGATGGATGCATCTCCCGCCCTATGCCTCGCCTTGAAGATAGCGAAATGCCTGAAGGCTTTGCCTACGCGTTGCCTCCCTGCGCAAAAGACTCTATCTGTTGCAACATGCCGCTAATAAAACCATCGAGCTTTTCTTCATCTTGAGTTCGCATGTGCACGAATTGGCAGCGCAGGTAGGAAGTGCCGCTTTCTGCATCGTTCACCATGCCGATAAGCTGTGCTCCGGTTTGTAGGGCTAACTCGTTAGGCAGGCTTATCTTGCAGGCGTCTAGCACCTGCGGGTCGTGCAACTCCTTTCCCAAGTCCTTTTCCACCTTGAATTTCGCGCCCGCTGTAGAGATATCGATAACAGTACCTTCTATCAGTGCACCGTTTACCAGGTAAAGAACAACGGGCACTTCGCTAATCGCCTCCAGGTTGACACGAACAGTCTTTCTCAACTGCGTGCAGGCAATCTTATAGGGAAGGTCAAAATGATAAAGCGAGGAACTCTTTATAATGGGGTCGTGTACTTGCGCTTCATTAATACGACTCTGGAATATTATCGACACACCGCCACTCTGAGCTCGGAACATGAGCGGTTCACTCAAATCTAAATCTGCGATACCGAGCTCGCGACCAACACTGAACGTTCCCTCGTTTGCAGTAACAGCAACAAGCTCCAAGGCTCTGGAGGTAACCTTCTTTTTCGCGGTCGTCACATAGGAGAACTCCCATTTTTGAGAAATCGCCATTTTTAATAACTGTATAACGTCCTTGCGTAGGGTGATATCGCCGTCTGTGAGATTGAGGGCATTCATTCTTATTATCCTTTTATCCTTTTATCCTTCTTCCTAAACTGTTCCCTATTTTCTTCGCTCGGGCGAGGCCATTCAGCGCACAAAAAGGACTGGGCAGGTAGCGCAGCCCTGCAATACTAAGAAAAAACGAGGGAAAAGCAAATCCGATTAGTTCTCATTTTTGATAAATGATTGGATATCTACAATTATTCGGATTCTGGGGGTAAATGCCCAAGGCTGGCCGCGGCGAGCCCTGTAAATCGAGAAACACCAGCTCAGTCGGAGATGGTACTACTCTTGTTGCTCCATCTCCAGGCGACGCGCACCGGCAAGAATACCCGGCATTGAATAATTTCCTTCATGACAAGCGTATTCATACAGCCCGTCGTCGGTCGCGTAGAAACTTAATTCTGCGGTCCACGGCTGGCTATAAATATTACTGTCCTCAACTGTAAACCGATAGAAGATTTCGCTCTCGGAATAGCGACTGAAGCGTTCAGTTATATGCCCCTGTTTTGTTATAGGGATAGCACTCTGACTGAGCTGTAGCGGATCTATATTTACCGTTTCAACAACTAGCTCGTCATCTTCATACCATCCAACAGAATCGCCAAACCATTGTTCCAGAACCAGAGGCCTACGATTCGCACGAGCCTCTTCGGCGCTATCAAAGATAGGAATGATGCGCGCATCATGCACCATCTCCACCAGGATCATGACGTAGTCTTCGGTCTGCACGAACTGATAGGTATTATTGTAAAGAGCGGCCATCATGCCAGGACCTGCCTTGTTGCCAAATCCAATCAGGCAGCGCTCAGCATTTGGAATCGCTTCCGGTCCACGAGCATCTCCGAAGCCTGTCGCATAACGCGAGCCAAAATTTCGCCGCTCGAAATCGTAGTTTGGATTCTCCAGGCGAGGCACCTGCCCATTCTCAGGGATCGTCACATAGGAGCTACGATACTCTCCCTTAACCAGAGCGAGGTTCGAACCGGGGTCTACCCAGAAGTTGTTATAAGCGCGGGTACCAAAATCGTCCCCCGAGGCCTCCGGCACATCATTCGCACCATCTCCCTCATCCAAACCTCCCTCGAGGCCCGCGATTGGGGTATTGGCGGCGATGACTCTGGCCTCTTCGGGGGAGACAATGAGGGTTTCTACACCGCTTGGGCGAGACAGCTTCGTAAGTGAGGCATTGGTCCAGATACCTTCCAGGTCAGGCCTCGTGCTTTGCTGGGCCTGTGCTGTTGCGGTAAGCAGACTGGCACAGGTAACAGCCACGCTCAATCTCACTGCGATTCTTATTGAAAACATCATTCGCTACCTCCTGAAATAAATGGCTCGCTATTGCGAAAGGCTATTTGTTGACTATTTCACCCTACGGCTTAATAAGCAACTGTAGTTGCATCTCCACGCGGCTAAAAACAGTCTGCAGCAGGCCCCTGATAACTAGCGGGGCCTGTCGATCAGTTGATCCATCACAGGCTATCGGCTATGCCAGCCAAAGTTTCTGCCAAGGCGGCATAGCGAACGCCTGTCATACCATTGTAGCCGCCGGCTGCGTCGCTAAAGTCATCCGCCAGGTTGGTTAGGGTGCGCACCGCAGATCGGCGATTACCGTCACCACCGCTCAATAGCGACTCGGCTCGATCCAGGGCGTCAATAAGCTCACTTGCCTGCACCGTATTAATATTGTTGTCTCGTTGCAGTTGATCGAGATACGCGCGTGCTACTACAGGCACTTGTGGCCACTCGACAATCTGCTGGGTCTGCGCGTTAACGATGCCGTTTAATTCCGGCAGCGAGGCGGCGGCTATCTCATTCTCGCTGAGGTAATCGCTAGCTTGCAGAGCGAGCACATCGAGGCCACGAGAAATTTCCGTGCCGTAGATATGACCCTTATACCAATAAGTCGACCAGTAGCCACCGGTAATCAATTCCTCCTCATCGATCGGACCGCGGTCGAAGAATGCAATCTCTTGTGGATTCATCGAATCGGTGAAGTCCACCACCGACACGCCGCCCTGGTACCAGGCCTGAACGAAGAGGTCGCGGCCGGGAACAGGAATCAACGAGCCGTTATGAGCAACACAATTCTCGGTATCGGTCTGCGGTGCCGACATCTTGTAGTGACTGCGAAACTGCAGCTTGCCATCGACGATGTCATAGAAGGCATCGGCACCCCAGGTCAGGGGGTCTTGTGCGCGACAACGGGGTCGACCGCCGCCGCCCCATTCGTCGGTGAAGATTACTTTGTCGCCACGATTATTAAACGTTGCCGAGTGCCAGTAGGCAAATCCTGGGTCGATTACCTGGTCCAGTCGCCGCGGGTTTGCTGGATCGGAGATGTCCATCAGGATGCCATTGCCGGAGCAGGCACCGGCGGCTAAGCCGATGTCTGGAAAGGTGGTTATGTCATGGCATTGATTCGTCTGACTCGTAGTCTGCGTGCCTTCGCCGTGATCACCACCATCCCAGAGGCCTGCAAGCGTGCCGTTGTCGGGATCGGAAAAGATGAACGGTCGGTTAACAATTCGCGCCGCCGCTGGGTTCTGCGCCGGTATTTCTATGACTTCGATGCGGAATAACGCGGAATCCGCATCCTCGAAGGGCGAATCGTTGGAACAGCCTGCCAACTCTTCGTCGTCACGCACTGCACTCGTGCCGGAAACATAGACATAGATGTTGCCTTGAACTGTATTCGGGTCAGAGACTACCGTATGTGTATGTGAACCACGGCAGGTCTGCACGGCGGCCACCTGTATCGGGTTAGTGAAATCGCTGACATCGAAAATGCGAATGCCCTTCACACGTTCATCACTGACGGGTTCGGGCACACCCTGCAGTCCACAATCCAATCGACCGCGTGTTTCCTGTACAGACATGATTAGCAAGTTACCGACTAGCGATACGTCACCCTGCCCTCCCGGACACACTACCGAAGCAACGTGCCGTGGTGAGCGCGCGTTACTAATGTCGTAGGTATTAAAACCATGGTAATTGCCGGCCACCATATAGTTTCCCGAGAACAGCAGATCGGTGTTCGAAAAACTGAGCAGAGCCGGGCGCGGGTCGGAGTTTTCATCCTCCTCCTCTTCAGCTGGCGTCTCCGCTGCGTTCCCATTTGCAGCCTGCTCTTCAAGTTCTTTTAAGCGGCGGGCGGACAAGCCAGAAGGCCTCTCTGGGTCGAAGAAGCCAGCGGGCTTCGGTAACGAAGCCACCAGCTGCATATTGAGCGCAGCCTCTCCCGCATCTCTGAATCCCGCAGCCAGGCCTACCCGAGGGTCTGGATTAAAACTCGCCAGCAGAAGGTCCATGCGCTCGATCTCAGAGGTTTGATCGGACGTAACATCGGAGGTGAATTCGTAGAGCAGTGGATCCTGCACGGAGCCGCGCTGGTCCAACAGGGTCTCGACCATCTCCAAAGCACCCTGATGGTGATCGATCATATATTCCAGATACAAGCGATCGAACTCGGGGCCGGATGCGGCCGCCAGCTCAGCCATCTGCTCGTCGCTGAGCATACCTTTCATCAACATGAAACCAGGCGCGTGATGCGCATCCTCGGGCGTCGCTTCGAGACCCTGATCGCGCAGCCATCCCTGCATCATGGAAATCTCGTCGTCCTGAGACAAAGTAATCCGCTCAGCCACCGCCAAAACCATCGTATTGTTGGTGCGGTCCGCAGCGAGGGCCGACATCTCCTTCGCCTGCGCATGATGCGGAATCATACCGCGCAGAAATTGAATGTCCCCAAGTGAGTAGGAAATATTTGCCAGATCAGAAGCTTCTTCGGCGCTGATCACCCGCCCCGGCTGCCCGGGAGCTCCTGGCTGAATGATAGGTACCTGCGCCTGAACCGCGGCGGATACAGTGAATAGCGCCACGGCGGACAATACCGCGCAATAGGACTTTAAAAAGTTGACTCTCATCAATGGCATGCCGGTAGCTCCCTGTATAGACGCTGATAAACGCCGCAAACATGTGAATAGTAGGTCTTCAAGTATGCCTGAAAGGATTGGCAACACCAATAGTAGGCCCGCTGCACCAGCTTGGAGCAGTGGCTTGGAGTAGTGATTTTGAGCCGTGTAGCCACGCAAAAAAATACCCCCTAAGCCAAAGGCCGAGGGGGTATTTTAATTTCTTGCTACTTCGTCTTAATCAGCAGCCATAAACTCTACATGAATCTCTAGCTCAATTTCGTCGCCAACACCGAAGCTGGTAAAGCGGTCCAGGCCGTAGTCAGAGCGCAGGAAATTAGCACTGGCCGAGAAACCGAGTGTGTAGCTGCGCGTCAGGAAATTACGCCCGCCACCATGAAAGTTGATCTCAAGATTCACTGGTGCTGTAACGCCAAGCAGAGTCAGGTCTCCCTGATAGACGAAGGTGTCTTCATCGATCGCTTCAACAAAGGCAGTGGTTCGGAATGTCGCCTGTGGAAACTGCTCCACGTTGAACCAGTTGTCGCCGCGTAATTCTTCCGCAAACACTTCGTTGTTAATGTCCAGGCCTGCCGTGTTGATGATCACTTCCAGGTTCGCCGCTTCGATATTCTCTGGATCGAAATCAAGACTCGCATCGAAATCATTAAATCTGCCAATGAAAGTAGAGAAACCCAGATGATTGATTTTCCACAATAACGTCGCATGATCCGAATCGAGCGTGTACGCGCCGCCCCGAAGCTCGGTTATATCTGTGTTGAAATCAGGAGTCAGCAGTCGATCGCATGAAACCAAAAATGTCGAACAAGCCAGAACTATGGCGAGACGACGGTACTTGGAAAGTAATCTTGTAAACATTGTTTTAGCCTATTTATGAAATCTTGAATTTTTACTCTTGCACCGCATAGACGTCTACGCTGACTGTTACGTCATTTGGTACTTCTGAAGTATTTGCCCAGTAGCCTTGACCTACACCGTAGTCGAGACGCTGAATGACTACTTCGCTAGTAAGGTTGAAACAAACTCGCCCGTCACAAGTCTCGATATTGAGATCGAACGGGAAGGTTAGTGGGTGGGTCTGATCACGAATTGTTAACGTACCATCAGCTTCGAAAGAAGTGACGCCCGTTAAGCGACACTGCTCCGCCTTAAAGGTAGCTGTGGGCCATGTGTCTACATCGAACAATTCATAGTCAAGCAAGTAGTCCAGAACTTCTGGCGAGTCGACATCGATATCAGCGATATTAATAGTTACGTTAAATTCGCAACTAGTAGGCCGCATAGGGTCGATATCGAAAGTGGCCTGAACATTTGTAAATCGACCTTCATACGGATCTGTACCATAGGCATATTTAAAAGTTACGACTGAATTGCCGGGATCGAGTACCCAGTCAGCCGCTTGGACAGGTAGCCCAAGCAACAGTATAGGCAGCGCTAGCACAGCTCGGTTCAAGAAAGTTCGCATAGTCATAATTACTCCTGGATTAAATATTACGGCAGAGCCAGGGCAACCAGCTCGGTTGGCCCACCGCTACCGCTGACGAACATGGCAATATACTGCTTGCCATCGACCTCATAGGTCATGGGTTGCCCGGATTGTGTATTGGGCAAATCGATTTCAGCGACTATCTCGCCGGTTTGCTTGTCGTATGCACGGAATATAGGGCTAGCACCTGGGCCACCACCACCTTCACCGGCAAACAACAAAGTCCTGGTCAGCACCAACCCAGCTCGCGTGGGTACGCCTGTGCGCGGAAGATCCACTCCCTGCAAAGCAGGGTGATTCTTGATGCGATCCGGAGTATCGGCATTCGCCACCTGAAAGACATGATCTCCGCTGTTCATATCGATAGCCGTGATACGGCCATAGGGAGGCTTAATAACGTCCAGGCCCTGCACTCTCGGCACACGCACGCCAAAGGCCATGCTGTAATCGATGTCTGATTCCGGGTCGTTACCGACTGACAAGATGGCCAGAGCCGTTCTCGAAGGTACGTAGATAATGCCTGTTTCGGGATCCAGAGCCGCGCCTTCCCAGTTCGCGCCTCCAGTAGAAGAAGGCAAACTCAGAACGCCGCGTGTGCCATCGGCGGCGGCATCGAGAGACGGTGGGGTATAGAGATTTGGACCAAATCGAAAGTCTGAAACCGCTTCCATTGCCGCCGCTCTAAGTTCCGGAGTGAAGTCGATTATGTCGTCTTCGGAAACGCCCTGGCGATCGAAGGGCGCTGGCCGTGTAGGGAATGGCTGGGTGGGTGCGTACCACTCACCGGGTACATCACCAGCGGGCACCGGCCGTTCTTCGATTGGCCAGACTGGCTCGCCGGTGATTCTATCGAAGGTGTAAACCCAATTTTGCTTGGTTACCTGCATGACAATCTTACGACCATTTGGCAGATCGGCTACTACCGGGGCAGATGGATTATCCCAGTCCCAGATGTCGTGATGGATTAACTGAAAATGCCACTGCCGCTCGCCGGTTTTAATGTCCACAGCAACCAGAGCATTCGCAAATAAATTATTACCAGGACGGTCGCCACCGAAACGGTCGCCGGTGGCGGACTCTACCGGCAGGTAAACGTGCCCCATTTCCGGATCGCCCGACATGGTTGCCCAAACTCCGGCATTACCGGTGAATTCGACGCCCTCATCCAACCAGGTCTCGAACCCTACTTCACCGCGCTCGGGAATAGTGTGGAATGTCCAAAGATGCTCACCGGTGCGCGCATCATAAGCCCGCACGTCGCCCTTCACGTTGGATTTGGAACGTGGACGCATGCCCACACGGTGCGCCGGCCCTACAACAACGACGTCGTTCATTACGAACGGAGGCATTGAGGAGCCAATGTCGATGTCATCAAATCTGTCGTCTTCGGCATTTCGCAGCCCCATAAACAGGTCTACACTGCCGTTGTCACCGAAGCTAGGATCGGGAATACCGGTCTTGGCATCGAGGGACACCAACTGAAACCCGGGAGTAATCGTCAGGATGCGATCTTCACCACCACTGCGGTAGTGAGACAGGCCGCGGCCAGCACCCTTTCGCGGGGCATGATCGAATCTCTCGCCTTCCTGCGGGCGCCACAACCACAGCAATTGACCGGTAGCGGCATCGATAGCACCAACGTTTCGGGTATTGCCCATGGTAACGTACAAGACACCATCTATTGCGATCGGCGTGGAGGGATTGTTGAATTCAGCTGAAGGACCTATCGGTGCAGTATTGAAGCTCCATGCCACTTCGAGTTCCGACACGTTTTCGGCATTGATCTGGTCGAGGGGCGAGTAGCGCTGCGCGTATTTGCCGCCATGATGATCCGGCCAGTCTCCATCATCTACAGTGGTGCCAGACTGGCTCCAGGCTACCGAAGTACAGGCCAGGGCCCCAACACTCAGGATGAATGAAGAAAACAGTCGTTTTGTTGTTCGCATCTTGGACTCTCCAGAAAGTAATTCTTGTATCAATTCTTATAAACCCACCGCACCCATCAATCAGGTCAGCTGTACCGTTCGGCGGCCGAAACCTTGCCAAATAAATACTCAATAGGGGCGCATTAATTGCCTGCTAGAGGCGGGAGGAGAAGGATAAGCAATCTCTGCCCTACAAGCAAGTAGCCCGCTGCAATGCGCCTAGTAAACCATGATAGATATCAATTGCTTAACCGACTATGAATAAGTCGGTTTGTAATTCTTTGTAACTGGAAAACCGCTCCATCGCCATCCACCTCTGAAAACCCTCGGCCTGCCACATTCAGGCACCAAAAAGGACCTTTTCCGGGTCCAAATCAGCCTCTGAGAACCAATCTATGGGGTTTGTCTCTTTCAAATCCGTAGCAAGCGACTATATACTCGCGAGCTTCTGAGATAGACTCAAGCACAGTTATTCAAACAAGCTTTGCATTGAGCAACGCGTCCGTAGAGCGAATGGCAGGATAAACCGAGTTGCCAATAGCAGAGTTTTATCCCTGAGTGAAAGGCTCTTCGCCACGATGGCGAAGTTGTTTAGGAACTGTTTAGGAACTGTTTAGGAACCAAAGAGGAATACATTATGTTTCGCAATTTGTTAAAACTTGCCGGTACCGCCCTACTGGTAACGATGGCGGCTAACGTGAGTGCGCAGTCGGATATTTACCACGCGGCCAATCACGACTACCGAATCGTGACCGTTGCCGAAGATCTGGTACAGCCCTGGTCCATGGCCTGGCTGCCAGGCGGCGATATGCTGATTACTGAAAAACCCGGACGCCTGAGAATCGTCAGAGACGGACGTCTTCTTCCAGAAGCTATACCGGGCGTACCAGAGGTTTTCTACGAGGGCCAGGGTGGATTGTTCGATGTTTTACCTCACCCTGACTTCAACAATAACCGTTGGGTCTACCTAAGCTATTCCAAGGAAACCGAAGGCAGCTCGGCGACAGCGATTGCCCGCGGCCGCCTCGAGAATGATCGTCTAAGCAATGTGGTAGAAATCTTCGAAGCACAGGCGACTGGCTTCGGGCACTACGGCGGCAAGATAGTTTTCGATAACGACGGCTATATGTTTCTAACTCTTGGCGATCGCATGGCTCCGCCGGTTGGTGACGAAGCCGCGCTGCGTGCACACCCGGCACAGGATCGTAGCAATCATCAGGGCGTAGTAGTTCGTCTGCACGACGACGGCACTATACCTGACGACAACCCGTATGTTGGGCAGGCCGGCATACTTCCAGAGATTTGGAGCTACGGTCATCGCAGCCCTCAAGGTCTGGCGATTCATCCAGAGACAGGTGATCTATGGGAATCAGAACACGGCCCGCAAGGCGGCGACGAAATCAATCGCATCGAGCCTGGCAATAATTACGGCTGGCCGGTTGTCGGTCGCGGCGCGAACTATGGCGCCTACGGCAGACCTATCCACATCGGTATCAGCGAAGACGGCATGGTGCAGCCGGCCCGTTTCTGGGTGCCTTCGATCGCCACGTCCGGCCTGATGGTCTACACCGGCGACAAGTTCCCCATGTGGTACGGCAACATCTTCTCCGGCGCATTGGCTGGCGAACAGCTGGCACGTCTGCAGCTGACCGACGACTACCGTAGCGTAGACGTGGAAGAAACCCTCGTTCACGACATCGGCCGAATCCGCGACGTCCGTCAGGGCCTGGATGGTTACATCTACCTGGCCATTTCCGACCGCAACGGCGAACCTACCTCGGTGGTTCGACTGGAGCCAGCTGACTAGTTAATAGTGCTTAAAAGGCAGCATCGAGAAGGGGCTCAATTGAGCCCCTTTTTTTGGGTTCAATCCCCTCTCTTGTCATTGCGCAGCACTCGGCAATCTATCCCTGAATGAAAAGGCAAAGGACTCTCGATGGCCGAATTTCAAACGCTTAAAGAAGACATCACTCGCACCCGCGTCGTCGCATCGCAATTCGATCCCGATGCTAACCTCGAAAAAGCATCAAGACTGGGTGCAAGGACTCGGTCTCTACGACAAGACGGCCGACTACGCTTCCCTTGAGGAAATTGACGCCTCGATTCCGACGCTAATTGTAGACATGTCTGGCAACTCGAAATTACTTACGGGGCTGGATTTGCACCTCGGCGAGAATCTCATTTATTGTCTGAATGTAGGATTAACCCACTGGAGCGAGGGCGGCAAGGACAGCGCCTTGGCGGTGTAGAGGAACTGGCCAAGGTCTACCCTGCTGTCTGCATGGGTGATCTTCCCCCGGAGAAAGCCTTGGTTATTGAGCTCTAAACTCTCTATATTAGACTTCAATGTCCTAACCCTGGGAGTTAGCCAATGTCACTCCGAAAGACATTTCCAGACTATCAACTGATCAGTGGCTGGAATGCGCTACTACCGGCACGGAAGCCCAACCCAGCGCTGACCGATGACCTCAGTGTCGATGTTTTAATCATCGGAGCTGGCTGGACAGGAATTTCCGCCGCAAAACGCTGGCACAGTCTCTCTCCTGAGGATGGAATCGCCCTGATCGACTCCAGCGAAATCGGCGAGGGGAATCCCGGGCGTAATTCCGGATTCTTATTAGAGATAGCCTTAGCCGAAGATGCCGACCCCGAGCAGCTGGAGAAGATGAGACTGTGCAATTCGCTTACGGCAAAGACAATGGCGAAAATACTCGCCGAGATCGATGCCTCCGGCCAGCCGGTGGATATAGTTAAAGCAGGAACGTATCGCGCTGCGGCCAGCTCCGCCGGACTGCTCTCACTGGCTAAATATCGCAACTTTCTCGAAGCCGCCGGGCTGCCATTCGACAACCTCGACAAGGCAGCAATGCGATTGAGGATTGGCTCCAGCTTCTATCAAGAAGGGCTCTACTCTCCTGACTGCTATCTAGCCCAACCCGCCGCCGCCATTCGCGCACTTGCCTCAATGCTGCCGGAATCGGTGCAGCTTTATGAAAACACACCCGCTCTGTCGATTGAACAACATCAATCCCGATGGAAGGTCGCGACCCCTGATGGAACTATTTCTGCACGTAAACTGGTATTGGCAAATAATGCCTTCAGCAAAGAGCTGGGTATTGCGCGATCGCGTCTGGTCGCCATGTACACTTACGCCGGCCTGACACCGGTGTTCGAACAAGCCATTCTTAATGAGCTAGGCAGTGAATCTAGCTGGGGTCTGCTACCAACCCACCGTCTTGGCAGCACATTGCGTAAGACAAGTGACGGCAGACTAATGGTGCGCTCTATGTACGGCTACGAACAAGAATCGCCGAGGCACAAGATAGAGGCCGAGCTCAAGTCGCGCTTAAAGAAACGCTTTCCGCAATTGCCGCGCTTCGAGTTTGAGCACTGCTGGGGCGGCGCCGTAGGCTTTACCTACAACGGCGGATCCATCTGGGGCGAGCATAAACCCGGGCTGTTTGTTTCAGCCGGCTGCAACGGTGGCGGCACGGTCAAGGGCACACTGTTAGGAAAATTACTCGTCGATCAGGCACACGGACTGGAGGTGCCCGATGTGCTGCAGTTGTTCGGGCATGCGAGCTGGATGCCGCCAGATCCCATTCGACGGCTTGGCTTCAAAATCAGCTCTACGCTGGAGAGTCGTCAGGGGCGGCATGAATTATAAAGCACAGCATGCATGGAATTACTGCAGCGCACTCACACAGTTGCAAGGCATTCTGTATTAGTACAGATTCGTAACGTCAGCCGACTGAATAAAAACAAAAAGGATTACTCCGTGGAAGCAACTGACTACATTGGCCCCCTATCTCTGGTCCCGGCAACGGTCGCCATCGTTCTAGCCTTCATAACACGTAATACGGTCTTCTCCCTCGCAGTCGCATGTATAGCGGGTGTGCTTGTTGCTGGACAGGGCCTGATGGGATTTCCGAATCTGCTGGTCGGCGCGCTCGGCAATGAAGATTTTTCGTGGATCTTGTTGCTCGAATTTTTCATCGGCATACTCATCGCCTTCTTTCAGCGCACCGGCGCGATCCTGAATTTCTCTCAATTTATCGAGAACAGGAAAATGACGCGCAAACGCGTGCAGCTAATTGCCTGGTTCATGGGGATGTTCGTCTATTTTAGCGATTACTTCAGCCCGCTATTCGTTGGCTCCACCATGCGCGCCTTGTCCGATCGATTCAAGATTTCGCGAGAGAAGCTAGCCTATATCTGCGATTCCACTTCTGCTCCGGTTAGCATACTGGTTCCTATTACCGGTTGGGCCGTGCTGGTAGCGGGGCTCATTATCGGCATGGGCCCAATCGAAGACGCCGGCGACGCGATGCAGGTCTTTATTATTTCAATACCCTTTAATATCTACGCAATTCTCGCCGTCGCGATGGTTGGCCTGATCGCGAGCAATATCATTCCAGATTTCGGCCCGATGAAGACTGCCGAGAAACGCGCGATGGAGGAAGGCAAGTTAGTGCGTGATGGGGCCCAGCCTCTTATGGGTGACGAGTTGACCAACATCGAGCCCTTCGAAGGAATTAAAACCAGTCTTCTCTGGAATTTCATTTTCCCGGTGCTGCTGGTGATTGTGTTCGCGGTTGGAGCTGTGATCATCACGGCGAGTGCGAAGCCGATGGAGGCCTTCATGCTGGCGGCGTTCATGGCGGGCATCGTGATGCGCATACAGGGCGTGCCGTTGCAAGAGATCACTACAACGGCCATGGCCGGCATCAAGGGCATCATGCCCGCCGTGGTGATCCTCGCCTTCGCCTACGCACTGAATGACTTGTCTGCCGCACTCAACACCGCCGACTATATTGTAGGAGCAACCGAATCCTGGTTGACGCCGAGCCTGCTGCCGATGCTGGCTTTTCTAATTACTGGCTTTGTCGCCTTCTCTACCGGCACCAGCTGGGGCACCTATGCCATCATGATTCCAATAGCCGTGCCGCTGTCATTCAGCTTCTCAGGGGATGAACTGACGACCGTCGTCTATGCCACGATTGCGGCCGTGGCCGGGGGCGGGGTTTTTGGCGATCATTGCTCGCCACTGTCCGACACCTCAATTCTGGCGTCGACTGGCGCCGCATCAGATCATATTGACCACATAAAGACGCAGCTACCCTATGCGGCACTTATCGGATTGATCAGCGTCGGCTTGTATCTCATCATTGGGCTGGGGTTTTAAGCCTCTCCCAAGTTTTGACACGAGCGCAAAACGCAAAGCCCTTTACGGTGAGTGCAAATTTATTATTACGCGGCGGCCGTCTACGGCCATGCCGTGTTGAGCTTCGCGGGAACTATTCATCAATCTGAATTACAATACGCAAAACCTGGCTAGAGACAATGAGATAGAGTCCGCGTATTCTCAGCTTATCGGAAGGCTCTGGCATTTGTATGCCTTTATCTGTACTAATTAGCACAATATACTGCAAGAGAGACAAATGACCGCAAGTAAGCCCATCTACATCTCCTACGCAGGGCCTTCCCTGTTAGAAACACCGTTATTGAACAAAGGCTCGGCCTTCTCTGAGAAAGAGCGTAGAGCTTTTAACCTCATCGGTCTCCTGCCACCGCGTTACGAGAACATCGAGGAGCAGGTGAAGCGCGCCTATATGCAGTACAAAAGCTTCGCAGAACCAATCAATCGACATATCTACCTGCGAGTCGTGCAAGACAATAACGAAACCTTGTTCTATCGATTGCTTGAGGAACACCTGGTCGAGATGCTACCTATCATCTACACCCCAACTGTGGGCGAGGCCTGCGAACATTTCTCTGACATCTATCGCAGCGCTCGCGGCATCTTCGTCTCTTTCGAAGAAAGACAATTCATGGACGACATTCTGCGCAGCGTCACCAAGGACAAGGTTAAGGTCATCGTAGTGACCGATGGCGAGCGCGTGCTGGGGCTTGGCGATCAAGGCGTAGGCGGCATGGGTATAGCTATTGGCAAATTGTCCATCTACACGGCTTGCGGTGGCATTAGTCCTGCCTACACTCTGCCCGTGGCACTGGATGTCGGAACCAATAATAAAACTTTATTGGAGGATCCCTACTATATGGGCATGCGCCATCCTCGCATCGATAAAGCCGACTACGATGCCTTCGTCGATCAATTTATCGATGCCGCACAAGAGCGCTGGCCAGGGGTATTGATTCAGTTCGAGGATTTTGCGCAACCGAATGCGATGCCTATTCTGCAGCGCCACCGCGAGCGGGCATGCTGTTTCAACGATGATATTCAAGGCACAGCCGCCGTAACCCTAGGCACGCTGCTTTCAGCTTGCCGCAAGAAAGGCGAGGCGCTGAGCGATCAGACTATCGTGTTTGTCGGCTCCGGTTCTGCGGGCTGCGGCATAGCCGAGCTTATTATCAATGCGATGATTATCGAAGGCCTCAGCGATGCCCAAGCACGCGCAAGAGTGTACATGGTCGATCGTTTTGGCCTACTGACCCAGGGCATGCCGAATCTGCTCGACTTTCAAGAGCGCCTGGTCCAGCCGAAGTCGGCATTGAAAGATTGGAGGCTCACTCTCGACGCCGACTATACCAACCTCTTCGATGTAGTCACGAATACCAAGGCCAGTATACTTATTGGTGTCTCCGGTAAACCGGGATTATTCACCGAAGAATTGATTCTTCAGATGCATTCCAATTGCGCGCGCCCGATCATTCTGCCCCTGAGCAACCCATCGCAGCATGTGGAAGCACATCCGAGTGACGTAATGGCCTGGACCAGCGGCCAGGCCATCGTGGCTACCGGCAGTCCATTCGATGCGGTTGAGTGCAACGGTGCAAGGCTGGAGATTTCGCAATGCAATAACAGTTATATCTTCCCTGGTGTTGGCCTCGGAGTAATCTCCTGTAAAGCTCGACTAGTGAGCGATGAGATGCTGATGATTGCAAGTACGACCCTGGCCGAATTATCTCCAGGGCAGGAGGACCAATCCAGCGCGGTGCTCCCGCCACTGACTTCCTTGCCAGAGATTAGCCGAAAGATTGCGTTCGCAGTTGCAAAAACTGCTATCGCGCAAGAGCTGGCCCGCGACATGACCGACGATGAACTACTCGCTGCAATAGAGCGTAACTTTTGGACTCCGGTCTACCGGGAGTATCGTAGAATCGCGACCCGGGCGCGGTAGCTCCAAGGCCTGCACACAGTACAAGAATCAGCTAATCTCTAGCGGCTCCCGCCCACCCTTCCTGCGCAGCCAGTTTGCAGACTTGAGAACAGGCCCGAGTGAGATCAACCAACGCTGAAATTTGTACTTCCTGGGAAAGTCGACCAATACAACACCTATAAGAATTGTTAGCAATCCCTGGCCTGGAAGAATCAACATTGCAAATCCAACTACGATTATGGCAACGCCAATTGAATTTTTGACAAGTAACATTAGGATTCTTAAAACCGGGTGTGTCGAACTCGAAACGAGAGCACTTCGCCTGGGCCTGGAGAAGTAGTCGTAGGGAATTCGCACAAGAATCCAGGGAATAATCATTAGGGTCAATAGAAAACTGACTACCGATACAACTCCCAAGATTAGCAGCAGGCTTTCATTTTCTTGAATAATATTTAGCATCGGCCCAACTTTAGCACACTCCCCTCGCAGAACACGTCAATTGTTCTGGCGATCAAGTTGCTGAATCCCCCTGCTTGGCCCATACTGGCTCAACCATGTCTGCCACCAGCTTTTCCAATGAAGCTTTAAACTATCTGGTACACAGAAGAGTATCCTATTTTTTAAAGTTGATCCTCGGTCTGGGCGTAGGGCTCCTGCTCCTCCAGGGGCGCTATCAGGCCGCCATAGAAGTAGCTGTAATACTCTGTATCACCTTCCTACCGGTAATTCTGGGTCAACGCTTCCAGGTTAAAATTCCTCACGAATTCGAGTCTCTGGCAGTGGTGTTTGTGTATATGTCATTGTTTCTAGGTGAAGTACAAGGTTACTACACGCGATTCTGGTGGTGGGATATCGTGTTGCACACCGGAGCGGGTTTCCTATTAGGGATTCTGGGCTTTCTATTGGTTTATGTGTTGAATGAGAAAGAAGAAATTGAACTGGACCTGCACCCAAAGTTTATCGCATTCTTTGCCTTTCAATTCGCAATGGGAATGGGCGCGATTTGGGAGATTTTCGAGTTTGCTATGGATCAATTGTTCGGCATGAACATGCAAAAGAGTGGGATTATGGACACCATGTGGGACCTTATCGTTAATGCTATCGGTGCATTGCTGGTCTCTATCCTGGGCTGGGGATTCTTGCGGACCCGCGATCGAGATTCGTTTCTGGAGCAATGGATCGATAGTTTTATTGAAAAAAATCCTCACCTGTTTCGGGCAACGAAACGTTAGCTCCAGCTCCGCTGTAAGCAACGCGCCCAAGCTACCAAAATAGCGTTGTTAGCCAGTGCAGAAGTCAAACCGGGACAAACATCAGATCAACACCCAGATCCAGGAAAATTGCGTAACCCTGTTTAGTCATATAGTCCCGCAGAACCCCTGTACCCGGGTTGTTCTCGATAGTTATCAAGCCGAACCGAAACCGCTCAAAGTCGATACTCTGTAGCACCTCCAACTCACCACCTTCGACATCGATAGAGAGGAAGTCGATATGACTGACCGTTGGGTGGTTCTTCATGACATCATCGAACGTCATCGTTCGGACAAGGGTTTGTTCGATTTCCAGCCCCTGCTTCTGTAGGCCCTTCTGAATCCGCTCGGGCATCTGCTGCTGCAGACCACTCAAGCCGAGTAGCTTGGACACCTTAAAGAATTTAGCTTCGTCCATCGAAACATTGGCTATTGCCACATTGTATTTGTGACAGACTCTGTTCAACTGTAGCTGAGAGAAAACCTCGGGTATCGGTTCGATACAGATGCCTTCCCAGCCCAGGCCCTCGAGAGTATAGGTGTTGCTTATTTCCACGCCGTCGAAGGCACCAATATCGACGAAGAACCCATTCGGTTTGCCGTTAAAGTAGATATAGGCGATGACGTCCTGACAAGAGAAAGCTTTGAAATCGAGACCCAGTTCAGCCTGTATTGATTCATATGCCGGCCGGTAGTTGTTCGACTCTAACATTGAAATCAATCGCTGCAGTTGTTTCGGCTGCTGTTCCTCCCTGGCTTTAGCAAGGGCAATAACTGCCTTGAGTGCCCAACGGTGAAAACAGGCGCCGACGATGATGTCCCACGCGCGACGCCGCCAAGCTGCGGGCAACATCATCCGTGCGCTATACTTAACAACAGCGACTAGCTTGCTATTCAAGAAAACCCTCACTCATTGGACTATGCTGCGCCCGCTCAAGAAATTCATGCTAAAACTGCACTTTCCTGCACCACCCTGTTCTGGGCACTCTTAACTAATGTCTCCGAGGTGAATCGAGGCATAGAAAGATTCTTATGGTCAGTGTGAGGTAACACTCGCTGGGGTGCTACCTCCTTCGATAAATACCTGCTCAACGTCTATCGAATCGAAACGGTAGTTCGCATTGCAGAACTCGCAATTAACCGAAATCTCTCCCTCCTGCGCAAGTATCTCACCCGCCTCGGCCTTGCCCAAAGAAAGCAACATGCCTGCTGTGCGTTCTCGGGAACAACTGCAAGCAAATTTAACAGCATGCGGCTCGAACAGTCTTACCGACTCCTCATTGTACAATCGATACAGGAGGCCCTCTAAAGGCAGCCCTTGTAGTTCTTCCTCGGTAACGGTAGAAGTCAGATGGACTATGCGGTCCCATGCGTCATCGTCTCTAAGTTTACCCGGTAGTTTTTGCACTAACATCCCACTCGCGCTTTGCTCATTGCAGGCCAAGCAAAAGTGCGTGGGCAATTGTTCGGAGGTAGCGAAATAGTACTGCAAAGCATCTGAAAGTTTGCTGCCTCGCAGCGGCGCGATACCTTGATGCGGTTCAGCCCCTTCCGTTTTAATTGTTATCACCAAATACTCACTACCGAATACCTGCTGTAGCTCCATCTGCTCTTCGATTTCACCTTCCTGACGCGCCGTGCCCCTGACTTCATGCTTCGAGTTAGCCTCAACCACCAGCAACTTCAGCGGCCCGGTACCGCGAATCTGGAGAGTCACACTGCCTTCGATTTTGAGTGTATCTACCAACAGGGCCACGACGACTAATGCCTCCCCCAACAAACCCAAGCCCCGCCCCTGTAATTCACCTTGCTGCGCAATCTCGCGCCAGGTCTGGTCTAAAGAGAGGTGCTGTCCGCGTATTGGGTGCTCCTCGAAAAGAAATCGTTGGCTCTGATCAGGCTTTTTCATGATTTTCCCTGGCAAGGATGAACTGTATCGCTACAAACCATCTGAATGCTTAAAATAGCATCGACGCAATAGATCGACAGTATTGTATTAGACTGAGCAGGAAAAGAGGCAGCGCGCGTTCTTCTAAGCAACATTGATTCAGCGGGTTTACAGTAGCTTTAGAAATCCAGAACCAGGCCTAATTGCCCGGGCTGTTTTCCTTCCCTGCTCCTGTTTAGCAATAGCCGCCAAACACACAGGTGCCACCGACAACCCAGGTGATAGGAGGGGAGAAGTTCTGCGCAGACAAGGTATAGGTGACTCCATCGAGCACGGTATCGTCATCCCTCCAGGTCAGAATGATCACCCCGTCGTGAAGATGAATCCCGTGAACATTTACATCTCGAGCCTGGAAGTCCTGAACACCCAGAGCGCCTTCGTTGATATCGGTAAGAGAGGAATATCGACCTGCGTTTGCCGCCACTTCCACAGCATTCCGATAGACGCCAGCAGCAAGCTCGGCTTCGGTGAACCGAGCCGATTGCGTGTACAACGCATAGGCAGGGAGGGCTACACTGACTAACAAGCCAATAATAGCCGTGACGGCCAGCAGCTCGATCAAGGTAAAACCCTTCTGAGATGCCTTTACAACCATTATCCCTGCCCCTGTGCTTTCATCACGACTCGATGATTATCGCTGGTGACATACAGCTCGCTCAAGCCAAACTGTCGAGGGTTCGGATGTGAAACCGTAATTCTGCCACCTGCCCTACTTACGATGTTAGGGATATTCGTCCCCGGGCATCTCATGGAGCTATCGGGAGCTTGTCCTTCTGAGAGCATAATACCAATAGCCTGAAATACTTCGCGACATTGCTCCAATTGAATAATGCTTTCCTCTTGCGCTATCTGGACGTCGGGTTTCATTATATCCGGATAAGCATAGATCCCCATGGATACGATGAGCATCAGGCAGGCCATTACAATACCGCCTTTTATATAAATACCGTCCTTGTCGCGAGATTTTTGCCTGGTTTCTTCTTCTTCCAGGCGGGCGCTAGCGGTCCTTGTCATGACTATCTCGCGTGCTTCCTGATTGCGATCACGAGATTTCATGTAGGCTTCAGACTCTACAAGCGCCGCGCACTTCTCACAAAACTCACCGGAGTCGAGAAATCGGGTGCAGATACCACAAAGCTCCAACTTGCATCTCTTACAAGTCGCCGCTGCGGGGGCATTTGGATGGTTTACACAGCCCAAAAGAACAATCCTTTATTATTGTTAATGTAGGCGAAGAATAGCAGTGAACAGACGAATTTTAGGAATATTTTGGGTAAATATCTTATAAAAAGAATCACAACTGGGAACTGCATAGCAGCAATAGCCCAATTTCCCCTAAAAATACAGCCGAAGCCACATAATCTACTCAATATAACCGCATAACCCACTCCACCGGCACAGCCTGTTGGAGGGCGTTCTCTAACTCTGTACAAAGAGGTGCACCCACGGACTAAATTAGCTAACCGTAGAGTTCAGCACCGATTTTTGGATCAGCTTGCTGGGATGATGCCTGGAAAGTGTTGCCCTATTGTAGTCGCTGATTCTGGGATTAAAACGCCGTTTTACCGCTATATTGAATCCCGATTGAAATGGCATTGGATTGGCGGTATCAGAGGGCAGGATTTTCTAAGCTGGCAGACCCAAGGGAATCAATGGGTTAGTGCAAAATCACTTTACAGTAAGGCGGCAAAAACGGCTTGGATTTGTCTTCAAACAGGCGAGTGAAGCAGGCTCGTCGTTCTATTCCGTGTTTGTTGACTGCTATGGCCATCTTTGTGCTGTGGTGTATTGGGATAGCGGGTAGAGCCTACGAATAAAGCAAAACAACTGCACGTAGACTCATCCAGTAAGCGAGAACCCTATTCCGTTATTTTTTTGGCAGGCATGCTCGTTCGTCAGAAACACTTTCAACTACCAAAAATACAATCACCGAGGCGTTAGGCCACGTATAATCTTACATGGAGCTGGTATTATGCTAGCGATTTTTGTGGACTATCTCAGACTCTGACCCCAATTTGATTGCTATTTTACTATTTGATGGGTCTCCCCTCTCTCTTCTAAACGGTATCACAAAGCGCATTTCTCAGAGCGCCCTGATTGCAAGCTCACGGCGCCTGGTTCTGAGCAAAGAATCGACCGACACGCTTCAAAGCCGCTTGTCTATCTCAGCAGTAAATACTGCAGGTTAGTTAGAAGAGCGCGACATTGGGCGAGTACGCATGCCCAGATACTGCTCGTCTGTGGTCGCATCTAACCAATTCACCGTGCCTTCGTAGATAGTCAACTGCATGACATCCACATCTGGATGGGCGCCGTGCCAGTGCTCGATCCCCGAGGGCGTCCAAAAAGGCTCACCGGGGTGGAATTCCTCTATTGCGCGGCCTCGAATCTGATGCAGGCCGATACCTTCTTCTACCATCAACAACTGGCCCCACGTATGGCTATGCCAGGAAGAGCGTACGCCTGCCGGGAACAGAATTCTTATATAGCGGGCATCATCCGGCCCCGGAGTGACTTCGGGAGAGCCGCCTTGAAAGTTGCTGGACTGGGCAGAGATCACGCCACCCTGGCTAAACAGAACTGCGAGACCCAGTGCCAGTGCAGCACAGGCGGAAGTGAAAATTTCTCTGATTTTCTTCGGATTCGAACTCATTGGATTCTCCAATAGTGTTGATAGTGGTTTTTCTAATAACTAAGCCATGGCTTGCATAATATCGACCCTATATCACACCAGGCTTCAAATTCTGCTACATGGTGCCGAATACCTTAACCGGGGCGTCAGCGCAACTCGCAACTGAATTTAACGCTTATCCCAAATTAATCAAGCCAATTCGTTTCCAGATTATTTTGGTAGTCAGGGCAACTGGTTTATGATGCTGCGTAGAGGGGCGGTTCGAGCGTCTATTTGACGTACACGCTGGCCCAAACTGCCGGGATCGATGAATCAGACAAAGGATATGCGAAATGCAGGGGAAAGCTTAGATATGAAATTCCTAGCTGATTCACCGCTCCAATTGAATTTCTCCAATTCTGAAATTTCAGTGTCGTTATGATGCAAATAATCATTGATGGCTTTGTTCTGCTCGGTATTTCGCAGCTGCTAACAACCAGTATCTATTTCGCAATCCACCATCGCACTCGTTCGGGGTTGCTTTTCATCGCGTTGTTTTTCTGTTTGGCCTGCTACGTCGGTTTTCGCTATTCGGCCCTCTCAGATGACATTAGTAGAGTCATATATCAACTGTCATTGATTACGCCAATACTACTGTACGCAATTTCGCGCTACTTGTTCAAAGACGATTCACATATGCAGAGTAGCGATTGGATATTGATTCTATTTTTCGTGATATCTCGAATGATTATTGGAGGGGTCTATCTGGGAAATGCCACAGAATTCACTCCTGCCATGCTTCTCATAGCTGTTTATATCCTTCCTCTGGGTATCTTGATCTATTTTTCCGTGATGGCTGCTTTTTATACCACTCAGGGTTACAAGTCTGACCTCCTGGTAAATCGTCGCACGCTCCGTGTTTACTTCGTATTCAGTACGCTCGTGTTCGTTGTACCACGGCTGTTGTCAGGATTAATTGTCTATACATTGCTGCTGTTGGATAAGGAACGTTTAAGCCTTTCTGCGTTACCCGGGGTAGTAGAAGCGGTCTATCTCGCGCTGCTCTTTTTCGCGTTCAATCAACTTATTGTGCTTCGACACGACGGTCTCACTCGGCTCTTCAGGGAGCCAAAAGGGCTGAATCAATCGGCCGTAAAGGCTGACTCTAATGCCGAAAATACGGCAGCAGCGCCCGCTACAGACGGAGCCTTAATCAATAATATATTGAAGTTGATGGAAGTTGATAAACTATATACTAAACAAGGTGTTACGATAGCAATGCTGGCAATTGAACTCGGCGTGCACGAGCAGAAACTTCGTCAGACGATAAACACGGAGATGGGCTATCGAAACTTCAACCAGTTTCTGAATCATTACCGTTTGGAAGAGGCCAGCAAGCTCCTCAAGAATAGCGTGGTACCGATATCAAACGTCGCGTTTGATGTGGGTTATGCGTCTCTATCTTCGTTCAATAGCGTATTCAAGAATCACTTCGGTGCCACTCCTTCGGAATATCGCGTCAAACCAAACTCCGAGCCTACCTGATCCCAGTTTCGATCTAGCTATCAACCTGCGGCGCCGGTTCATTCTCAATAGAGAATCAGGAAAAATGACTAGCAGATAAATCTGCAATCCAATACCCGATTTCTAATTTCTAAGTAATCACACAGTTTTCTGGAAGTCGCCTATCAATATTCTTCGTTCCGATCCCAAATATTTCCCCCTTTGCAACAATTTGTTACCTCCTGAATTTATTACTTCTTTTTGATCTATATAGCTTTCATATTGTTCCCAATCTTAAAAGACGCACTGCGTCTGAAGCTTCACTAAAACCATCATCTGAGGGAAAGAAAAATGAGGACAGTCAGTTCAGGATTGCTAGTGACGCTGCTCGCCTTGTGTCCAGGCGCAGCGGTTTGGGCACAGGCTCACGATGCCAGCATTGCGAATCATCAGCCGCACTATTACGACATCGCCGAATGGGGTATTGAGGCGACAGACATCAACTACTCAGAGCACATCGCCCCTATCCTGCAAGATAGTTGTGTTCAATGCCATCGACCCGGAGGTGGAGGTCCGATGTCATTCTTAACCTATGAAGAAGTGCGCCCCTGGGCTCCGGTGATTATGTATCGAACGGCGATCCGCGATCGCATGGGCGCCATGCCCCCATGGTTTGTTGAAAAAGATATCGGCATTCCGGATGGCTTCGAAAGCGACTATTCCCTCTCCGATTTGGAGCTGGCTATGATTCAGGCATGGGGCAGCAACGGCGCACCCCGAGGTAACCCGGAAGATGAGCCTCCATCCATTACTTTCTCAGAGGGTAATGAATGGTCTCTCGGTAATCCTGAGCTAGTGCTACGAGGGCCAGATATGACCAGACCTTCTATAGGCCCGGACTGGTGGGGTGACATTGGCTTAGTGCCGACTGGCTTGACAGAAGATCGATACGTGAAATCTATTGAAGTACGCGAGGTGAACGACATCCCGTCCGATCAGGGAACGAATACGGTGGGTGGCCGCTACGTTTTCCATCATATGACCTATCAGAGCGGTGTACTTAGCGAAGACGGCGGCTACATTTTGCCTGACACATCAGTGAGTTGGCCGATTCACGAAGTGGGCCGAAATGCGGATGTATTCCCGGATAGCGCAGGACGGCTACTTCAAGCCAATTCAGCACTACACCTAAATGCAGCACACATGCACTCCAATGGACGTGAGACGACGGCTCACCTTGAGTTTGGGATCAGCTTCTTTCCCCGCGGTTACGAGCCAAAGTATTCCCGTCGCGGCCCAAGAACCGGAAACGGTATTGATCTGGACATCGTCACAGATCGTGCTAACCAGGAAATATCCAACTACGTAGTCTTAAAGGAACATACGAAAATCATGGCCTTTGAGCCCCACCTGCACGCACCCGGTGTTCGCATGTGTTTAGAAGCGATATGGGGTCACAACAACTTCACACTAAATTGTGTGGGCTATGACCATAACTGGGTTAAGCAGTACATCTACAAGGAAGATAAGGCGCCGCTGCTGCCGAAGGGCACAGTGTTACGCACTATTGCCTTCATGGACACGACCGCAGCCAATCCGAACCTCGCCGACGACCGCAACTGGTCTGGAGCCGGTCGCCGGTCCGTATCGAATATGTTCATAGACCTCGGTTACTCCGTGACGATGACTGAGGAGCAATTCCAGGAAGAGATGGCTGCGCGACGCGCAACGATGAAGGACCGCAATGAGTACGACGTCGGCTGCCCGCTGTGCTGGGCTCCAGTGCCTGACTACGGTTCCGCCAGTGACGATGATTAAGGGAGAAGATTTTATGAACCATGCAAATTACAGAAATATTGTCACACTATTGTTGCTGATTCTGAGCTTTCAGGTTGCTGCCCAGGAACGGCGGATGCTACTAAGCGGTGAAATGCTGTCACCCGCCTACGAAGGTTGGTGGCCAAATGAAGACGGATCATTCAAATTGTTTTTTGGTTATATGAATACCAACTGGAAGCAGCAGTTCGATATACCCGTTGGACCGGAAAACTATTTCAATGTTGTGGAGAAATCCGAACTCGATGATCTAGACATGGACGATTATGTTGAGAGTACAGCCGATATGGGCCAACCCACACATTTCTACCCACGCCGTAACCCCTTCCTGTTTACTATCGACGTTCCCGCCGATTTTGGCGAGCAAGAAGTGGTTTGGACTTTAAAGAGTCGGGGAAAAACCGCACGTGCTTTCGGCAGTTTGTACGCGGATTACCGCATCGACCCGCAGGTCATATCCACTGAAGTAGGAGGAGCCTACGGTAGTTTGGCAGATAGACTCCGTTCTAATATCGCACCGGAACTCGAGTTGAAAGGTGACTCCTATCGCGCAGTGCGGGTAGGCGAACCATTGTCGCTATCAGTTTACGCAAATGACCCAGACGATTATCCTGCGAGATCGGAACGCCCCCTGCCCAGCAAACCAGAACAGATCTACAACCCCCCTTCGTCAATAGTCGCCATGTCCGGCCCAGGCCTACGATTTTCCTGGTCTGTATTCAGGGGGCCGGAAGTCGCTACGACGTTTGAGCCAACGCAGATGAAAACTTACACTGACACCAGAGCCTATGCCAACTCGCCCTGGTCACCGCCGTTCTACATCCCCGAGCCGCCCAAGGATAATCTATGGCATACAGAAGTGACGTTTGATAAGCCAGGGGACTACATACTCCGCGGAATTGCCAGCGACGGCTCGATGTTCACTTATCAGAATGTCCACGTTGCCGTATCTCCCTAGTTCGGTAGTGCTAGGCGTGGGCGAGATAGAGAAATTGTGTAATTTCTGAATTGACATTGGGAAAGCGGAACTGGATTGGATCATACCGAAGTGATGGACAAGCACTTGGTTTGACCGCGGCCAGTTCCCGGCTTTCTGCCCGAGTAATCGCCTCGGCGATTCGCGCCCACGCAAATTACGAATCACTATGACCTGGCCAAAGGCCCAGCGTCATAACAGCATCCAATAAAAAACCCCACCCAATTTAGCAACCCAGGACTTACTGGTTTTATAATTATTTCTTAGTATCACTTTCGGGTTGGATGCCTGATGCATAATGTAAGGCAGGCTTGTGTAGCCATCCATGGCGCGGCATCAGTGATCTTCTTTCGCCCCAGCCCCGCCATCCTTGGCGGTAAGCGTCCGGCCAACCCCACCTGTAGAAATTCGTAGCGCTGAATAGACTG
>JBBDIR010000041.1:0-102475 GCA_040880325.1 Pseudohongiellaceae bacterium | reverse complement strand
AATCGACAGGGTACACCGCTACCTGTTTCCTATACACCAGTTCTGAGCATAGCTCCTGAAAACATGTATGGGGGATACATCAAATCTGTTTCCTCGCAGTTCTGTAATCCTCCAGAAAATAATCGAATTTTTTAAGTAGAGACTTTTATGATGGAATCACAAGGAGTGATATATGAAAAAGTCTCGATTTACCGACAGTCAGATACTATCGATTTTGAAGCAAGCAGAGGCTGGTACTCTGACCCCATTTCTGGAAAAGTGAGATAACGATGCAGGTGACTTGCCTGGCCTGTGGCATGGCCATACATGAGAATTTGACGAACTGCCCCAAGTGTGACAACGCACTGGATCTGCAGAACGATGGTTCTACCATTACTGTCGATATTGCGCATCAGGGTGAGCGTGTTACTGAGGCCTTGGAAAAAATGCAAGATGAAATTGATTCGGCGCGAAGCGGGGTTGTAAAGTATCTTCGGCTGGTTGTTGGCTCTGGATTGATTCGTGATGAGGTTTTATTGGCGCTGCGTGATTCCCAATTTCGCGGTGATGTCAGGGAATTTGAACTTGAATCACCTAACGCGGGCGCGATTCTGATACGCCTTAAGTAAATGTGCCAAAAAGAACTCACATCACTATTTCGCATTACTATCTCGTATCACTATAAAGGGATCAGCAATAAAGTTGAATGCTTCTAGGCCTGAAGAAGCTCAATCAGACTAGCCTGTATATTCTCCGCTGGTTTCTGCCTTCTTAGTCGGTCCAGTGCTCGGTGCAGGTTGGATTGATGCGATTTTTCAAGTTTGGTAATGCGCGCTGATAAATCACCTTCCTGAATCTGTAGGCTTTCCCGCTGTGCATGTGTGCGATTACGCAGCGCGTCGGCAAGATAAAGATAACGACCGAGCACAACATAGGGGAAGTTCCGATTCTGCATGGGCCCCTGATGTGCTTCATAGCCCCCTAGTGGCAAGCCCTGTACCTTAAAAACCGCGATGTTATCGGCGCCAAGCCAGGCACTGCCGGCACCCAGAAAACCACCGCTCAGTGCGCCCAACATCAGGCTGCTGCCAGCTACGGCCAGATCCACCGCTGCCCCCGCCGCGGCGCCAGCAATCGCCGCCGCCACTGTAAGTTGCCGGCGATTTAGCCCCCACATTATCCACTGTTCTGTGTCGAACAGATTTCCTTCCAGTGGCAGTTCGTCGATCGTGCTTTCCAGATGATGATAGTGATAAAGGCTCTTCAGGGATTCGTGATACTGTCGCTCAATGCGGCGCATGTCAGAAAAATACTTCTCCTGCAACGTGTTCTTCAGTCCATCAGCTTGTGACTTGTTTAATACTTTTTGCGATACCTGATAGCTGCACAGTTCGTTAAGCAGGCTTTCCAATAGCAGCGCAGAATCATCCAACTGCGTGGCACGCTGGTTGCGGTACTCAAGTACGATGGCAGCCAGTTCTGTGTGCCAGTCTTCCCGAATATGTGAAAAGGCATCGAGAACGGCCACCACTTTTCCGAAGTCTGCCTGCATTGCATTGAATACCCGCACTATTTTGAAATACTGTCCCAGCGCCTGCTGCCAGTCGTGTACATGGTCTTCGTTCTCGATGGGGTTTATCAGCGCCATGCTGGCCTGACCGGTCCAGCGCAAGATCTCCATCTCAGCTTCGTATTCCTTGCCATAGGGGCGGGAACCATCGACTACATAGAGAATCGCGGCGCCGTCCATTATGGATGTGAGTAACATCACTTCTTCGGGGAACTCTCTTAGGCAATCACCGTCATCGATGAACTGTTGCACGGCGTCGCGGCGCTTGTCCGCCGATGCCGCGTGCTCTTGTAACCAGGCGAGGGCACGAGAAGGGCGTTGAAACCCGGGGGTATCAACCAATGTATAGCTGGCGTTTCCGATCGTGATATCGAAGCGCTGCACTCGCCGCGTGGTGCCGCTCTGTGGCGATATCGCGACGCTGTCGTTCTGGGCAATAGTGCTAACTATCGATGATTTGCCCTTGTTTGGATGGCCCACTACGGCGAATACAGGTGTCATATGGAATCCCTGAGCCTGAGTACTTGCCAGTTGGAGAGTGTCGCGGTGAAGCGCCGCCACTCATCCAGATGTGAAGGCATAGCCTGTCGAATGCCTTGCTCATTCCAGTCCAACGGCAGAATTAATCTTTCGGAATTCGAGTCGATGCGGCGCAAGCGATCTGCTAACTCTGCCAGCGGTGGCTCCCAACTCTTGACTATCACGACGAGAGCCTGGCTTCTGGCTGGCTCGTCTTCAAGCTCTGCTGCTATTGCACTGATGCGCCGCGTGGCGGTCGCCTTGCCAAACATTTGTTGAATCTGCGCATGGCAACGCTCTGGAACGCCGGCCCAATCCAATAAAGTATAAGGGGAGGCGACTTCTGTCTTTAAGTCAGCGAGAGTAACGTAGTCGTCGTCGCTGGCGTGATGTCGATCCCCCGCGTCTGCTGAGTGCTTGTCACTAACAGCACGCAGACGTCGCAGATAAATCTGCCGCGAGACAAGCAGCATGATGGAGCGAGGTATCAGGTTATAGACAATCTGAGCAGCCAATATGTATTTCCACCACAGCCCAACCAGGAGCGACCCGGCACCTTGTGGGGCCAAACGAAAATCCCGAGTTTGTTCGATCAGGGCTAATGAGGCCTGAGCTTCCTGCCAGAATGACCAAGGCAGGCTAATGAATTGTAGAGCTGGCAGCAGGTCTTCCGGTTCCAATAGCGTGCTGCGCCAGACGAAACTGATATCGTTGCCGAGTAGTAGAAGCAGATAGAACAAAATACAGCCGACGCCAAAACTGAGGCTTAGTATTTGAGTCTGATAGAAAAACCACAGCTTCCTGCCGTGAATAATATTGAGCTTGGGCAGCGCTAGCGTCAGATGCCTGGGCCACAGGGGCATATCGAGAATCCAGCCGGCGAAACCTTTGCCGCCGCCCCGAACGACTAGAATCAGGCTAAGTAAAAGGCCCGCTACCGGCACAAAGGCGAACAGGAGTAGAACGAACAGCAGGTTGACCTGACCTTCGGCATCCCCCGCCAGCACGCCGTAACTCATCAGGAAGCCACAGCACAAGCCGAGTAGGCCGAGGCCGAAGCTTAGCTGTTTGAGTGCATGTTGCGTGGTGTCTACTGTCACCTGTGATTTATTCCTGATGAGAGGGGATTCATTATAACGAAAGTAATGCGATAGACAGTTTCGGAACGTTACTAATGTAGCGGCCCAACGTCGTCTTGGCTAAAGCTGACTCGTCAGCCGAACATCTACTGTCCTCGGAACAGATCGGCCACTCGGTCCGATACGGCGTTAGCTTCTTTGCGGCGTGCGCCTCGCAATATATTTGCCATGCCATAGTTGCCCTCGTGGCAGGCATATTCATACAATTGAGCATCGACATTGGTCATGGGCACAATAGCGGTTAGCTTGTCGGTGAAAGTTGAGGGATCATCGATGGTGAATTCATAGTTGATGGTATTCGGTCCGACTCGCGTGAATCGCTCTGTCAGAATTTTGCTTTTAGAGGTGCCGAAGCCATCGAAGCTCTGCGTCAGGCCATTGAAATTTTTCGAAACTACGACCAGTGTGTCGTTATCCCAGTGGCCGCGTGAATCTCCCGACCAGAGGCTTATATTTTCATCCAGAGCGGGGCCATTATCCAGAGTAACGATGCGGGCATCATGAATCATCTCTGTAAGAATCACTACATGATTCTTGTTCTGTACGATCTGAAGATTATTGTTGTACACGCTCGGCGATAACGGCGGGCCGGCGTTGAAGCCGACGAGACAGCGCTCCGACAGCCCTCGGTCTTCCGGGCCATCGCGACCTATGCCGCCGATGACGAATCGCACCGGACGCTGTCCTGCAAGCTCTACCTCGCCACCGGGCTTATTCTCTACACCCTCCCCCAGTGGCGGGATGCGACCATTCGGCGGGTACACGATGAGCGATGTGCGCACATTGCCTTCGCCCCGAATGTTCTCCATCCAGATGGTGTCATTGTAGAAGGCCTCTACGCCAGATGCTGATCGCGTCGGGGCGTCGGCTGCGCCCAAGCGAAAGCGCTTATTCTGCGACGCTTCGACTTCTTCAGCACTGAGAAATTGCCGCTCACCGAAATGCTCCGGGCGTTGCAGGGGGACACTCGAAGAGAAATTCCAGACACCCTGAAGGTCGGGCAGCCCCCATTCCGTTCGGGGAACTTCATAGTCAGTGGCAGCCAGGCCAGATAGCGGAGCTTGCATGAAAATACACAGGAGTAAAATTAACGAACTCTGTCTGCTCATGGGTGCCACTCTATTTCTCACTGTATTTTTCACTCTATTCCTAATTAGGCGCCTCGGCGCACCCAGCCGCATCATCCACGCAACTAATATCTTGCACTTGCTTGCCATCGATCAGGTCCTTAACCCAGTCAACGAAGCGTGTGTTTTCTACCTCGTACTGATAGAAGATATCACTGCGCAGAATAGTGTGAACCGACCCACCAGCCGTATAGCTAAAGAACTCGTTAGTTGCACCTTCTATTTCCTGATAGTTGGTGAGTATGCGCAGTGGCAGGCTAAAGCTGCCCGGTGCATCACCAATGACATAGGTGAAAGTTTTCTGAACTTCATCTTCTGCGGCATTGTATTGTGCCAACCGCAAGTTGGAGCTGTGATTTGCACTGGCAATGTAGAAGTCTTCGAAGCTAAGAGAGTCGTTCGTTTCTCCGGCATATTCTTCCCAGTCTGGAAGAATCGCAGCGGTGTTCCAGGCCCTGTGCGTTACGGGCAACAGAGGAGTTCTATAACCACCGGCGGCATCGGCTAGCAACACCACAGACGAATCTTGATAGTGCTGTGCTATTAGTCCCGAGTAGAACGAGGCGCCTATTGCCCCGGCGCTGCTTCCGGCTACAACTACATTGTCCACCGCTGTGAAGTTCTCATAGATCCAGTTAAGCGACTTCATGCTATTTTCGAAGCCGTTATGATGCGCCGTATAATTTACTTCATTCCCTGCGGCGTTCTGGTAGGTGTAACTCCTCTCTCCGTTACCTATATGAACATCGCCGGTGCAATAGGGGATAAATACAATGTCGTAGTCGGCAAAAGGGTTCTCGGTATTCTCGAAATCGAATATGCCCCTCGATAGCCTCGGGTTATTCGCATCCATGTCGGCTAAGGGATAGTGAATATTCGGTTCGCTGCTCAGGTCGCAGGCCTGACCAAACCAGCAGGCACCGCCGCCATTGAAGTAGATAAGCAAATCATTGCTGGCAGCGGAACTCTTGGCGTAAAACTGAAAGGGTGTGCCGGCAGAACACCGGCCATCGGTTGCAAGCGTGTTCCAGCCTTTTTCAAGACTCTCTGTCGATGGCAGGCCGGTTTGTGCGCTAGCGGCGATAGGCAGCAGCAAGAACAGGGCTATTACGAGTTGTTTCATGGCGAATCTCCTGAGTGTGCTTGGAGTGTAACGCCAGCTATTCAGCCTGTCGACTCAGCTTTCATAAGAGCAGCGATTTGGCCGTTGGGATGGATAACCGAGAACATCATTGACAGGCTCGGGGGCCTGAATCGCCACAGCGGTAGCGGCTTAACTTGTTATGCACTTGGGATTTGAATCCAAGCCTCGAAGAGTGAGGCTCCCAGGTGAAATTGTGTAATGGCTATTAGTTAGACGAGTGTCGCGACGAATCGTTAATAATTTATGGGTTTACTGCCTTCGATCAGTTATGGTTGACACAGTGCATCGAGGCCTTTCACTTGTCATGCCATTGTCCGGGATCTAACTGGTAATAATCCTTCAGCTGTTGATACAGCTCCCGATGATGCGCCTCCATCTCCCCAGGCCGTTCAAAGAAAGTCTCTGTTGCCACCGCAAAAAACTCGGCAGGGTTGGTAGCGCCATAATGATCCAAAAGACTGTGCCTGCCTTGCGCCGCGTCTTCTTGCAATTCTACAAACTCTTCGCTGAATACGGGCGCCCAGCTCTTGTAGGCGCCTCGTGTGCTCAGCACCGGGGCTCCGTTGCTTGAACCCGATTCATGATCTAACTGGTGGGCAAACTCATGCAGCACAACATTGTGTCCGTCCTGCAGGTTCATGACGCCCTTCTCAACATCGTCCCAGGCCAATACAATCTTGCCCTGGCTCCATGACTCGCCCAGCATGGCGATGTGATTTGTGGACACAAGGCCGAGTTCGTCGGCTACATCGCGCGTGGCAACGAATGTCGATGGATAGACGAGGATAGAATCGAGGTCAGGGTAGGGGATACGGTCTTGATTCAATAGAAGCAGGCAAGCCTGCGCCGCCACTGTCACCCGTATGTCGTCGTTAATTTCCTGCCCGGCGCAGCCATAGAATGTCTTGTCGGCGAGAAACACTTTTATCAGAAATTGCAGCTGCTGCTGTTGTGCGAGGGGAATCCTGGCTATGAAGGGCAGCCTTGCCAGCAGCGTTTGCTGCCAGGCGACGGGAAAGGCCTGGCGGCGAATGCGGGCGATGCGCAGCTGCGGCCAGAAAGCGACTCGAAAGACCACGGCCGCGAGAATAAGCAGAAGAACGAGTAATGAAATAGTGGCTTGTGTGGTCACGTCTCATAATAGCAACTCGCTGTGGAACATTGCCATGGATAAAGGATGAGAGAGAGGTATTCATACACCTACAGATTTTTCCTTACTTATCCTCGTCCGCCTCCTGCCGCCTGGCGCCAGCTAAAACTCCAACAATCGAATAATTCCCTTCGTGGCAGGCGGATTCATAGATCCTCTGCCCCTCGTCCATGCGAGCCAGTGGAATCTCTCCGGTAAATGGCTGCGCTAGCGTCACGGGGTCTTGGTAGGTAAATCGATACAGCAGCTCATCTTCGGAGACCAGGGTATACACCTCGGTAATCTCCAGCTCGCCGGAGCTAAGAATCCTCCGGTGCGACTGTTCTGGCCGGAACCCCTTGCTGTGTACAACCAGGCTATCGCCTTGCCAGCGGCCAGTCGCTGTACCCAGCCATTGTGGCCAGCTAATTTTGCGCTGTTCCTGATGCAGCGGAACAGCCCTCAGACCCGTGTTATATTCTGCATTGAGTAACACATAGTCTTTGGTTTGCAATATCTGCAAGGTCTTGCTGTCTTCCGGTGGGATCTGCACGATCAATGGGAGCTGCCCGGGGTAGTTTAGACAGCGCTCTGCAGCGGTTCTCGATTCCGGGCCATCGAATTGGCCGAAGCCATCGGCTAACCATTGTCCATGAATATCGGTGGCGCCCTCGCGGTAGGCGATGCGGCCATTCGGTGGGTCGATGATTATCGAGGTGCGGTATTCGCCGTCCACAACGGCCTGCTGAGTATACAGCTCGGGATGGAAGTTCTCGTCGGCAACGTTGCTGATGATTTCGCCGGCGGGCGGGGCGGGACGGTTTGGGTCAGCTGGCGATTCCCGTGCGCTCTGCTGCTCGATTGCCGCGTCAATCAAGGCCTGTGCCTCGGTTTCGGTATAGAACCGTTTGTCGCCCAGTTCGACCGGTCTCTCGAAGACGATGTTCTTGTTGTTTATCCAGTATCCCTGCAGGTCTGGATGGCCAGCTTCGGTTCGTGGCACACTCCATTGCTGTGCTTCAATTGCAATCCCACTCAACAGTGCGCAAGACAGCGCAGCAATGGGCAAAACTTGTACAACTCTCATTACGATTTCCAATCTTCAAGCTATTAAAGTTTTTCGGGCAGTGCAAATACCCACATTGTCGCACCGGCTACCGGCAGCGTGATTCCGGCGGCGCTCTTCATAGTTCGCGTATGAATGCCGCCGCTGTTTGTCGCCACTGCGACGTATTGCTTGCCATCGACGCTATAAGTTACCGGATAGGAATTGAGGGCATTGTCCAGACGTCGCTGCCAGAGGACATTTCCTGTGTCCTGATCCAATGCTTTGAACCATCTATCGACCGAACCGATAAACAATAACCCTGAATCGGTTGTTAGGTTTGCACTGGCCTGCGGCCCTGTCTGTCTTTGCTCCCACACAAGGTCCTGAGTCTGCAAGTCTACTGCCTTGATAATGCCCCAGCTTCCGTCTGTGGCATCGTCAGGATATTTCTGCCAGCGCTCACCGCTATCATCGTCGAGACAGGTGTCCGAGATCGGAATGAACAGTCTCTTCGTGTTGGGGTTGTAAGCCGTGGCCTGCATGTTTCTCGCGCCTAGCCAGTCGGGGCAGATGCCCGGCATGGAGTATTGGCTGATGACTTGATCCAGCTCCGGTATCGCGGCGGGGCTTATGGTTTTTCTGCCGGTTCTGGAATCTATTTCTGTTACGACATTCTGCATATCCAGATCGAAGGAGAACAGGTATTCACCGGTGGCGGCATCCAGCGCCTCGAAGATGGCGAGCTTGCCACCGGTGACCACCGCCTTGCGCGTCACGCCAGCAATAGTCAGCTCCATTATCTGACGCTCGAAGGCCCAGTCGTGGTCGAGTTGATCGTTCGAGATGTGTTGGTAGTGCCAGACTAGCTCGCCGGTATCGGCATCCAGTGCCACCGTGCTGTTGGTATAGAGCGCATCACGGGTCATAGTTGGATCGGGATGCGGGCTGCGCAGCGGATTCGTGTCATAGGTTGGAGCAGGGCCAAAATACACCAGGTTCAGATCGGCATCGAAGCTGCCCGGTATCCAGATCGAGCCGCCATTGCGTTGTTCCAGCGGCAGCCCATTCCAGCTATTGCCACCGGGCTCATCGGGTCGGGCGATCGTGTAGAAACGCCAGACTTCCTCGCCGGTTTCCATGTCCACGGCGAAGATAAAGTCGCCACCCTCGACCGCAACGCGCCCGGTGAGACCGATGATTGCCTTGCCATTGGCAATAAGTGGCGCACTGCGAAACAGGAAGCTGTCTTCTCCGCCGCCATCAACCTTGTGATCCCAGTCGACCGCTCCAGTCTTCGCGTTCAAGGCAATAAGATGAATGTCAGACGTGGCGATAACGATCTTGTCGTCATAGATGGCGGCGCCCTTCTTCATACCCGGTGACTTACCGCCCTCGAGTTCGCGTTGGAAACTCCATAACAATTCACCTGTGGCCGCATCCAACGCCTGTAATACGTCGCCATAGCTGTAGGCGAACATGACACCGTCATGTACGATCGGCGTCATCATGTTCTCGCCCGCGGGTAGAGCCCAGCTCCAGGCCAGTTGCAGGTCTTCGACGTTTTCTTTGTTAATTTGATCGAGCGGGCTGTGACCGAAGGCATCGCGCGTGCGGCGCCAGTTCAGCCAATCATCGGCAGGGGGATCCAGCAGCATAGCATCGGTTACCGGCGTTAAGGCATCGAGCAGGCTGCTGTTTAGCAGCGGACCATCTGTGTGGTACAAAAGCGCCGCCGGCTCAGCATTTCTTGTCAGTTGCGCCGCAGGTATCAGTAATTCGCTCAACTGCGCAAGCTCTGCTGGTACTTCAATATTGCTGGGAGGCAGACCATTCTCCGCTAGCACATAGGCCAAGATTTCAGCGTAGGCGGTGTTGCTGAGACTGCCTTGCCCCCCGGGAGGCATGCGCTGGATATTGGTGGCGAGCTGATCAGCCGGCCGGTCTCCCCAACGCCCCACAAATACATCACCACCGAGAGCCGGCACCAGGCCAAAGCCTTCGAGATTTTCGCCATGGCAGGATGCACATTGCGTGGCGTAGTTTTCTGCGCCCGCACTCGCCTGTGCTTCGGTAAAAGCGATGTTGGCGCTGTCATCTGCCGCGAACAGACTTGCCTGAAACAATAGTAGGCCAGATAACAGAATCAGCTGGTCGGAGAAATTTCGCAAGATATTGTTCTTCATTTTTATTAGTCTCTGAGAAGCGTGCGCGATTGTGACTTGAAGCTGGTTTCTACGAGCTTGGCTCGCTCTGTTTGCCGAAGGCATAGCCTAGCGCGCCGGCGATGATCGTCGAGGCCTCACCGGTCAAACTCCCATTTAGAGCGAGAATACCCGTGAGAGGCAGGCCAACACCGATCACCGTGTAACGGATGAATTGCCAGCCAATTCCACGAACCTTGCCGGTCTTATCAGGCTTGTTGCGATTGTAGAGGCCGCCGAGTATCACGGCTAGTATCGCGAGGGCGAGGGTAAGAGATATCCAGGGAGTCATAGGTCACCTCGGCTAGTACGCAGCATTGAGAAAAAGGCTTGTCCTTGCTAGCGAACCCGATCCGCTAGATAAACGCCAGTAAGAGACTGACTGGAGCTTGGGGTGTTCAGTGTGCCGATGCGTCCCTGAATCTGGTCAAGCAAGGTGGTGCAGCTGCGGCGACGGATGTGGCTACCTAGCCCCACTTCCTCTGTGCAGTACACCTGGTCTGAGTAGCTGACGGTACTGTTGTGCTCCATGAGCTCTGTCGCGCTCATGTCGCGAAACTTTGGCTGTGCTGTGGTGCATGACGCCAACAGCAAGAATAGGGGCAGTGCAAAGCTTAGGCTTTTCATTATCTCGCCTCGTGAATTTATAGTCAGAGATAGGCTTGTCAGTATTGAGTCTGGCAACTCGTGAGTCAAGGCAAAGCCGGCACTTCTCGCGGCTGTGAATGCTGGCATTAGGCCGCCACGAGAGCTTCAAATTCCCCACTGGCGGTGCTGGCCAGAAGTTCCTGATAGCCACCGATGGACTTCTCGCCAACGAAAATTTGCGGCACGGTGCGCTGCCCTGATTTTTGCATGATCTCCAGCATCAGTTCCTGATTGCCCTCCATATTGATCTCCTCGAATTCATAGTCGCGGCTCTGCAGCAGGTGCTTGGCGGCGGAGCAGTAGGCACAGTAGCTGGAGGTGTAGATTCTAATATCTGTCATAGAGTGTTTGTACTTCATTATTGGGCTCTGGTAAATAAAAAAGGGACGCACAATGTGCGTCCCTTCTCTGAACATGCTTCTAGAATTTATCGACCTAAACCCGAAGGCCTGGGTCTGCTATCAAATTCTTAGAAGTCGACTCGTAATCGAGCGTAGTAGAAAGCACCTTCGATGCCCCATGGAGTGGAACCTGTGAAAGCGTTACCAGAACCAATAGTGCCGTCGAAGTTGTCGACATCATCTGCACCTTCTTCATCGAATACGTTGTTCGCTCCGAGAATAAAGCTGTAGTTGCCGTTCCAGGTATACGCCGCTTCAACGTCAAATATGTTTTCTCCGTCGTAGCAATTATCCACGAAGCCCGCACAGGTAATGCTATAACCAGTGCCGTTTGGCCCGCGAGGAGTTGTATCGCCAGAGTTGTCTGCGGTGACCCAGTCGTCATAAGTGCGCATTCTACCCAAGAAACGGAAGTCGCCAATAAAGTGGTTGTAAGTGAATACACCACGATTATGGGGATTGAAGTTCTCCAAGTCGACTACACGGTTACGGTTAACTTCCGAACCGGCGTTATCAACTTCAGTTTCAGTCCAGTTCCAGGCAGCAATGAATGAGCCGTTACCCATATCGCCCCAATCCAAATCCCAGGTACCAACCAGATCGACACCAGTTGTGGTGGTAGCGAAGTCGTTAGTATAGAAGGAGACGGAGCTCAGGTCAGCAGCGCCAGGTACGCCCAGTTCTTGCAGACACAGCGCCAGATTACCTACAGGGTTAGCTGCAGCGCCTGGGCAGTTCTGACCAGCGGGCACAGGACGTCCTGCGATATCGATAGTACCTGTTTGTGCGATCCGGTCATCAAGTTCAATGCTGAAGTAGTCAACGCTGATATTGATGTCCGGAGTCACGTCCCAAACCAAACCTGCAGAAAAGTTTGTTGAATCTTCTGCGGTCAATTCTTCAGCTCCGAGGAACTGAGCGATTGGGTTGTTTGGAGGTATCTGGCCACGTTGCTGCAACTCACCGTCAACGGTAATCGTTGAAAGCTTGGTTACGTTCTCCTGGCCAGGAGTCGGAGCACGGAAGCCGGTGTTATATGACGCTCGCAGGGTCAATGCGTCAGTCAAACGGTAGCGACCGGCAACCTTGTAGTTGCTGGTATCGCCAAAGCTTTCGAAGTCTTCGTAGCGCAGTGCTACTGAAGCGGTGAACGCATCGGTAACATCGGCTTCGAGCTCAGTATAAACCGCATAGTTTGATCGGCCCCAAAGCCCCGCTTGAGGTGGGCTGAAGCCGGCAAAACCATGTGCACCAATACTCAAGTTAGGCAGAAGTGTAGTGCCGTCGCTATAGGTGTTGGAACCGTTAACGTTTTGGAATGCGAACCTGCCAGCTTCCCATGAGGCCTCTTCGCCAACTAAGGTTTCGAAACGCTCGTCACGCCACTCGCCACCGAAGGCAATGCTTAGATCGGAGGCAAAACCGCTAACCGGTAGTGAGTAGACAAAGTCAGCATTGAAGTTCGTTTCAGACTGAATGTTAGACCCGATATCGAAGTCTCTCTGCAGTGCGCCATTGACAATACCATCTGGTCCGTTGGATGGGTTCCAGGTGTTGTTCAAGAAGAAACTTACCTTGTTACGACCGTAGCTCGCGCTGAAGTCATAGGTGAAATTGGAGTTAAACTCGCCTCGAATACCCCCAATGATGCTCGCATCTTTCAGTGCACCGCCGAATGCTGGAGTGTATCCGCCAGGAGCGATTTGGTTCATAACCCAGCAGTTGTCAGGAAGAGAGTTCAGTGCGGCTTCGTCAGCGGCTATTACGGCTGGGTCGAAGAGAACACCGTTACCACCGGAGCCTGGGCTCGGTAGTGCCGGGCAGTTGGAAGTCACGCCAGTCTGACCTGCGGCAATATTGGTATCGACAATTGCGCGGACGCCATCGTTGGTATAGGTGCCGCCTCGATTGTTCGGATTACGGTAGAAGAAACCACCTTCCGTTTCACGCTTGCCGAAGTTACCAAATGCGTAGACTTCCTGTGTGTCTGAAAGCCGGATACCGGAATTGAAGAAGACGTTCCAGTTATCGCGGTATTCAGGACCACCCCATACTTGGGCGTAAGGCTGTTCAACGCTTGACCGCTGTGCAGCATTGCCGCTAGCGATCAGCGTTGTCGCATCGGTACGTTGTAGTGAGCGGCTCGTTGCATCCTGCTCACTCCAGCTGCCGGTGATGTTGATGAAGCCATCATCACCCAGCGGCAGGCCGATGTTACCCATGTATTGAATCAGGTCGCCATCGCCTTCACCGAATTCACCAGTACGAGCCTCTAAAGTCATGCCGTCTGGGTCGTCCTTCAATACGAAGTTGATAACACCCGCAATCGCGTCAGAACCGTATTGTGCAGCGGCACCATCGCGAAGGATTTCAGTTTGTTTGAATGCCAGCGCAGGAATCGCTGAGATGTCAGCACCCTGTGAGCCGGCTGATAGTGAACCGCCAAGTTCAGCGATTACACCAGAGCGGTGGCGACGCTTGCCGTTTACCAGAACAAGTATATTGTCAGGTGGCAGGCCGCGAAGGTTGGCTGGACGTACCAGTGTGGCAGCATCCGAGATCTCGTTACGGCTAATGTTGAAGGACGGTACCGATGTCTTCAGCATTTCATTTAGATCCGCGAAACCCATATTATTAAATTCATCACCACTGATTACGTCGATTGGAACCGACGAATCTGATGCGCTGCGTTGTGGACGCCGCGAACCGATGGTAACGATCTCTTCAACTACAGAATCGTCTTGTGCAAACACCATTGGCGTGTAAGCCACTGGCGCCAGCATCGCAAGAGCGATGGCCGTAGGGAGAACCCTCTTAGCCATTTTAGGTCGTCTTGTCATTTACTTTCCCCTTATAGAAGTAAAGTTATTATGCCTATTGAGCAGGCTTTAAATGAACTTAGCGGTTAGTCGCGTATCCGAGAAGCTGCCGAAGCGACTTCATACGGGGCACGCGCGTTTAACTGCGTAGTCAGAGAATATGTTTCTGAGGGTAAAAAGTCCAATAAACTCGCTACCTTAGACCTCCCAACAACCTCCTAAAGTTATACCGTGCACCGAAAAGCGGCAATTTCTGTACAAATACGTGAAAATGGGCGTAAAAGCCCGCTTCTTGCAAGATCTGTTCATTATCTGGTAGTTTTTTTTGCGAGAATCTACCGATTCAGATTAGTTCGAGAAAATGCGCTATTTTAAGGCAGATTATCGAGATTACCTGCCCTCAAACAGCCCAAATTGGCCTGTTGACCGGCCCGCAACTATCACATAGCATGGGTTTTCTGCGTAGGCAGAAATACAGACCCTCACTCCAGCCGGAGTGGGGGTTTTTTGTATGGTAAATAGGCTAAATGGGCTAAATGGGCTAAATGGAAGATTTTACAGGTACTCACCATGGCTGATGAAACACCCACTGCAAATCCACTATTCAGCAAGCACCTTGTTTATCAGCAGCCCTATGCCGGCGATGTACGCGAAGGCATTCACTACGGCAGCGCCACCCAGGTGCTCGATATCTATCTGCCTGAGCTTGATGAGGGCCTGGCACCGGTAGTTGTGCTGGTTACAGGTTATGCAGATCCCGGTTTCGAATCACTCACTGGCATCAAACAGATGCAGATACAGTCTTATAAGGACTGGGCCAAGCTACTTGCGGCTAACGGCATGGCCGCTGTTATTTACAGCAATATCGAGCCGGTGGCAGATGCCAGAGCGCTGGTGGATTTCCTGCGCCTAGAGGCCGCTCAGTTGCAGATCGACCCGCAGCGCATCGCCATCTGGGCCTGCTCAGGTAATGTGCCGAACGCGCTTCATCTGGCTCACGGCGACGCCGCGCTGCGCTGCGCGGTGCTGCTGTATGGATTCATGCTAGATACCAAGGACTCAGCGGGCGTGGCAGAAGCTGCGACAACATTTCGTTTTTCGAACCCGAATAAAGCCATGGAGAGTTTCCCAGAGAACACGCCGATCTTGATCATCGGTGCCGGTCAGGATGAATTCCCTGGTCTCAACGAATCTATCGACAACTTTGAGGCACAGGCGATCGCAGGCGATAACCCGGTGAGTGTCATTCGCTATCCCCAGGGCGTGCACGGCTTCGATATTCTGGATGATTCACAGCGTTCTATCGAGATGATTAAACTGTGCGTGGGGTTTCTGCGACTGCGACTGAATGTGTATTGATCTGGCTCTAAACCTTGCCGAACGCAGCTGCAGTAAGTGATGTACCTGCTGGCGTTTATTTGATTAAATACCGGGCAGTTTCCTGATGCGCTTGATGTTTCCCCGAAGTTCCAGTTAGTACAAGTAGGGCTAAATTAGTAGTAGAAGAACTCAAAATAGGAAAACAACAATAATGCAGTTCTGTCGTTGTACGCCGTTTTTACTCGCAACCCTTATTCGCCAGTCTACTCTCCTCATTGCTCTTGCTTTGATGCCGCTTACCGCCTTTACGCAGGCTGGACTGACCCAGGAGCATATGGCACTTCTGAAAGAGGTGATGCCCGATGCGCAAACCTTTTCGGAGAAGTCAGGCGACCCTCCCGTGTATAGAGCATTCGCCGCAGCTGAGCAGGGCGCAGAACCTGAATTGATAGGGTATCTATTCGAGACTCCAGACTATCCGCCTGAAGAGATCGGCTACAGTGCGCCTATCGAGGTCTTGGTGGGGATGAATCTCGACGGAGAGTTGTCTGGAATCAAAGTGCTGTTCTATCGCGAATCGTACAAGAGCATACGCGGTGACTTTCTCAATACCGAGCGTTTCCCTAATCAGTTCGAAGGCATGTCGGTATCCGATGGCTTTCGCGTCGGCCGTGACGTCGATGGCGTGTCCCGTGCCACTATTACTAGTTGGGCAACCTCGCGCGGAATTCGTAATGCGGCACGAAGCGTAGCGCAAAACTACCTGAGGGATTCTGAATTTGTTGCCAATGCAAGCAGCCAGGAAACGGCGTTGGCCATTTTAGAAGCGCAGTCTTGGGAAGAAATGAAGGAGTCTGGTCTGGTTAAAGATTTTCCAATCGTTTTGGAAGACTTGACCGAGCTCCATCTCACACTCGCTTTTATGGGCAACGAGGCCCTGGGTGAGTTGTTAGTTGGCCCGGATGATTACTCGCGGGCGGACAGGGAAGCGAGCAACAGGGTGCAAGATGGGAGCATGTTGCTGGTCGGGATCGATGGCAATGCCTCTTCTCCTTTTCGCCAGGAGCGCCTGGCGATAACTCAGGGCGATGAAGTGTTTAACATCGAGCGTCGCCGCTTTGTTTATGTTGGCAGCGCGGAAAACGGCAAGTTAGCTGGCAAGGTCAGATTTGCCGGTGCCATTGTCTTATCCAATGAAATTGATTTGAGTCAGCCGTTTACGGTTCTTTATGATACGGGAGCTGAGGTAGCCTCTCTCGAGGATCTTGCACAGGTCGACTATCAGGTGCCCCCGGTGCCCTTCGCCCTCGCTACCGGCACAGCCGTGCCTGCCGAGTACCTGCCACGCCGTGCCAGCCCCTTTCCTGAGTTCGATGATTTCGAGGAAGAAGAAGGCGTTTATGAAACCTTGATCAATAGTGCGCCCTGGCAAGAAGTCGCGGCTCTGCTAGTGCTCTTCGCGTTGGTGATGACGGCATTTCTACGCAAGAGTTCTACAATTCGTTGGATTACTCTTGCCTACACTCTGGGCTATCTGGGTTTCTATAACGGCACGTTTCTTTCGGTATCTCACATTACCAATGGTCTGAAGTTGGGGCCTTCGTTGTTCCTGAATGATCTGCCGTTGCTGCTGATCGTTGTATTTACCCTTGTTACGACGCTGTTATGGGGCAGAGTATTCTGTTCCTCGCTGTGCCCTTTCGGTGCGTTACAGGATTTTATTACTCGACTAGTGCCAAAGAAATGGCAATGGGAACTGCCGCAGGCAATTCACGACAAGGCGCTTTATATTAAGTACGGAATCTTGGGACTGCTGGCGATTACGGCCATTACTTTTAGCGATCTGAGTTTGTTTCAATACTTTGAGCCATTCGGCACCATCTTTTATTTCAGTCGTTCTATGGTGTTATGGGTCATCCTGGTGGCCTTCTTGTTGGCCTCGGTTTTTATCAGCCGGTTCTATTGTCGCTATGCCTGTCCACTCGGCGCGGCGCTCGGCGTTACATCCTTTCTTTCGCCATTTCGCATCAAGCGAGTACAGCAGTGTGATGTCTGCAAGGTTTGCGAACAGTCTTGTCCTACGGGAGCCATACGCGGGCCTGCCATCGACTTTAAGGAGTGTGTGCGCTGCGATGTTTGTGAGAGCAAGCTGATTAGCAAGGCAGGGGTCTGCAAACACTCAGTGGAAGACGTTATGTCACGGCACAAGACATGGACCCCGGTGACTGTCACATAGCCCGAACGGCGACAGACGTACTAAAAATCTAGTTCCTGAAAACGCGATTTAAACGTATAAAAAAAGCCTGCCGTTTGTACAACGGCAGGCTTTTTTGTATTACTCGCAACGTAGCTTCCAGGCTACTCGCTGTCTTCGCTCAGCCAGCTCAAATCGTCCTGACTCTGATCTAGCAGGTTGGCCCTTTCGCGTCGCGTCTGTTCTTCTTTCTGTGCTGTCTCCAGAATGTCGGCTGGTATTTCTCCGCCGACCACGATGCCGCGCTTGGTGGTAGGGGCATAGTAGATGCGGGCATTGGCCATCTCGTCCGTAGTCTCGGGCCCATATTCGACGGCCGCGGTAGCGTCAGGATTCCAACGGTTCTGGGTCGAATTGTCGAACCACCAACTCATGTGCATCACTGAGCCCGCCGGTAGGAACTTGGGTTCCTTGTACTCATAGAGGAACTGCCAGTTGAAGTCATAGTCGGGCACCCACAATAGAGTCTCTCTTTCGCCATCGGGATACACCACCTCGTAGCGCATTGCCTTGCCACGGTAGTGCATGTGTGGACCCATTGAGAGCAGATAGATGTCTTCTTCTATCTCGAATGTATTGTTCACCTCGAAATTGGGATCGCCTGGCGGAATAGTCCAGCCGCTGTGGGGTAATAGATTAGTCTCTACCACGTGATCGATTACTGTGCCATCTTCATAGAACAGGAAGCCGGCACGAGTCATGTCGGTCACTGCTGTGCCTTCGCCCGGATCCTTGTGGTAATGCATATTCACGGTAATGAACGGGTCTTCAGGCATCAACACGCCCCAGCCCTCAGGGTAGCTGAATGGGCCACGACCCGGCACCCCAACACCCATGTGACTGGATACAATGTGGTGAACCCAGGGACCGCCGGGTGCTAGTTCGGCTTTCGACACCCACTTGGGTTTCGTGTGGGCACCTTCGGGAACCGGCATCTGTACGGTGGGCTGCCAATCCATGATGCTGTCTTCGACGTAAACCGGTCGGTCAAATTGCACAACCAGATCGGGCTCACCAATCCACCAGCCGGAATCCGGTATAACGCCGCCATCTGCCTCGGCTACCATGCCAGAGTTATTGGCGGTATCGGCAGGATCGCCTTGCAAGGCGCCGCCGTCGACCCAGGCTACCAAGGTCGCCAATTCGTTGTCTTCGATATAGCGCTCGTCTTTGAATTCACCACGATGGCGTTCGTGCGCGCCCCAAGGCGGCATGTACCCGGTGATAAGGGCGTTCTTGATCATGGGAGCCCAGAGCTTCGCCTGATCGTAGTCCATCAGCGACATCGGTGCGGTAATACCGCCCACTTTAGGACCATTCGGCTTATGGCAGGCTACGCAGTTCTTCTGAAACAGGGGCAGTGCATCGGCGTAGAAGGTCGGTGCGGAGTCCTGCGCCAACGCCGCCGGGGATACTAATACGCAGGCGAGGGCTGGTGCGGAAAGCGTCTTAATGAATAGGGAACGAGTTGTACGTTTCATGGATGGCTCTTCTTATTGAATTGTTTCACCGAGCCTAATCCCAAAAACAGGAAATGTCTATTAATTAGGGGTTTAAACGAGGAATAGCGGCCTCAGTTGAAAATCGGAAATAACGATTGCGACAATCGATAATACTCGTTTTACCTATAAGTTTGGCCCCGATATGCTGTCGCTATTGTTGAGTGGCACGGCAGAGCGGTTGTTGCTCGCAGTAGGATTCAGGCCGCTGTGTGGGCTCACAATCTCCATAGGCACTATCTGCAGTGCCTTTATACGGTGGCGGGCAATGCCTGGTAACCCCTGCAAGCAGGGTCTGGCACTTAGCGCCACCGATTTTTTATTTCGATACGCAAGCAAGCCGCTTGCGTATTCACGGTTTCGCAACAGCGACTTCTTTTCCTTAAGCCCAGGGGTCGTCCATCGCGGCAAAGAAATCCCGGTGTCCAGCGATGATGCGTTTGCTAGCTTCCGGGTCGGGGGTTGTGGTCCAGTCGTTTCGTTCGAAAGTACCGCCGAGCAGAATGCCATCCTTGCGCGGAAACATATACAGTCCGTCATTGCCCAGCGTCATGTAGTTAATCTCATCCTGCGGCAACAGGAAGCAGAGTAGCCCCTAGATGGGCATGAGTTCGTCGTCCGGGAAAAAATTGCGCCAACCCAGGCCAGTGCAGTTGATCAGAACCGGTTCGGTCAGGCTCAAGGCATCGTCTTGCCCGCGAAACTCTCTGATTACAATCTCGCCTCCCGCCGTGTAGAAGTCCTCCATCATCGCTGGTAGATAGACCGCTGGCTCGATCAGCATCGTGTTGTAGTGCCTGACGTATCTGGCCGCGAATGGATGTTGATTCGGTGTTAAGTCTTGCAGCTGTGGATACATATCGGCATAGCGATCATTGAAGTTGTCAGGATCGGGTGGCTCAGTCGCCATAGAATAATTACTTATCCAACGAACTCCGTATCTTGGCCCTGCGAGGTTTTGAAAATACCGGTAAGCATGTCGCATCGCCGATTCAAACTGTGCCTCGAATTGTGGCGTGACTTTGTCTTCGTCGTAAACCGAAGTCGGAGACCACTGGCCACCGGCAATATTCGATGTGGTGTTCGGCGACAATGCTTTCGCGTAGATGGTTACATTCCAGCCACGATCCTGCAGCAATCGCGCCGATGCAAGACCCACGGCACCGGCCCCGAGCACCGCGCAGCGACGATGAGAGCTTCTTTGCGCCAGTTCCATGGCCAGGTGCGAAGTTCCCCAGGAGAGAGTTATTCCGCCTCCACCGTGTCCGTAATTGTGAATAACCGTCTTGTCATTAAATGATTCCGCTTCGAGCCGAAAACCCGAGGGACGAAACGGTCGCGACCCGGCGATAGTGCGGATGACTCTGTCGGCGGAGACCCGCACGCGACGTAGCGGTAGACCGGAGGGGGTAAAATTGCGCGTAGCCGTTGCTGGGCCGCTACTGCATGTTGAGGCCAATGGCGCCAGGGCCATTGCTTGAAGAAGGGCGCGTCTACTGGTCATGTGGCAGCCTGCTTGTTGGATAGAATGTGCTTGAGCATAGCGCAGCATCGGCGATAAGTTAATCTACACTTCGCTGCTGGATTTTGTTTCTTCGTAACTGACTTTCCACGCAGCAGAAAAACCACGAGGCTAATTGTCTTTTTCTCGTGGTTCTTGATGGCCTCAGTGTCCCGCGGGAGAGTTGGGCTTGTTAGTCAGAGAAACTTCCGTAGCCTTTAGGATGGGCATACAGCCACTCCACAACCTGCTCTGCAAACGTGTCTGATAAAGAGGGTACGTGTGAGCCAGCAGCAATCGTCCAGAGTTCACTGGAACCGCCAACTTCGCAGCCCTGATTCAATACCATCACCGATGTTTCATGCCCCGCCAGATTTGCAACCAGGTCGCGCAACTCGCGCTCGCTGCCTTCGCTGCCGCAACCGTTGTAGGCCGCCCATTGGGTGACTGAAGCTAATGCGCTGGGGTAAGGGTTGCCTTGTATGTCGTCGCCTTCATAGGCAATGGTGCCGTCAGCGGTGCCATGAATCTGCAGCACGTGTACGGGGCTGGTTGGCGCGGGACGCTCATCTATATGACTGGCACCGGCCAGGCTCGCGATGGCGGCGATTGTCTCGGAGTGATCGTAAGCCGCGCGGTAGGACATGAATCCACCGTTTGAATGGCCCACCAGATAGACTCGATTCGGGTCCACGTTGAACTCGGCCTTCGCCGCATTGATGATATTCAATACATAGGCGGAATCGTTGACTTCAGACTGATAGAAATTGCAGCAGGCCGACGAGGCATTCCAGAAACGATTCTGATCTGCGCCTGCCTCCTTATCGCCGTCGGGGGCGACCAGCAGAAAGCCGTACTGGTCGGCGATGTCACTGAAACCCATATAGGCGTTCTGCCTTGCGCCGCTCGAAGTATAGCCGTGCAGTAGCACGATCAGTGGAGTCGGCGTGGCTGCATCGTAGCCGGCTGGAACAATCACGGGTAGCTCGCCGCGACCGAGGTCTATCGACTGTGCGCCCACGCTTGTACAGAGAAGTGCCAGCAAGGTGGCAGTGAGTAGAATTTGTATTTTTTGCATTGTTTGTATTTTCTGCATTGTATGTACCTTCGTTTTTCTGTAGTGGTTGGTCGAGTTGACGCTAGGGTGTGAGGATAATTTTGCCGGTAGTCTTTCGACCCTCGAGCGCGTCGTGTGCCTCTCTCGCTGCCGAGAGCGGGAAAAAATGTTCCAGCCGTAGCTTTAGTTTTCCTTCGTCTAGCCATTTAAATACATCTGAGCTGCGCCATTCAAGGCTCTCGCGATCGGCAGTGTAGTCAAACAGCGTAGGACGCGTCAGAAACAGCGAACCCTTCGGCCCCAGTGTGGCCGGATTAAACTCAGTCACCGGCCCACTGGCATTGCCATATAGCACCATATAACCGAAGCGTTGCAGACAGTCGATGCTCTTCTCGAATGTGCTCTTGCCCACCGAATCGTATACGACGTTGACACCCTTGCCGTCTGTTAGGCGTTTTACCTCTGCCAGAAAATCTTTCTCGGAGTAGAGAATGACCTCGTCGGCTCCGGCGGCTCGTGCCAGTTCGGCCTTTTCTTCAGTCGATACCGTGCCGATGACATGGGCGCCGGCGTTCTTGGCCATCTGAATCAGGATCAGGCCGACACCGCCCGCGGCAGCGTGAATCAAACAGCTGTCGCCATTCTTGATCGGGTAGGTAGATTGCGATAAATAGTGTGCCGTACAGCCCTGCAACATCGCTGCCGCGCCTTCGTTGAATGAGACGCCGTCCGGGATATTGACTACCTTGTCCTGATCCACGGTGGCGTATTCGGCATAGGCACCGAGCACGTTGGTGTAGGCGACTCTATCCCCAACCTTGAAGCGACTCACCTCATTACCAAGCTGCTCGACGGTGCCGCTAGCCTCGAGTCCGAGAGTGGCGGGTAATGGAATCTGGTAGAGGCCGGAGCGCTGATAGGTGTCAATGAAGTTGATGCCTGCTGCTTCCACCTTGATCAGTACCTCGGTGGCAGCTGGTGTTGGCTGCTCTACATCTTCGTAGTTCATTGCCTCAGAGCCGCCGTGTTGCTTTATTCTCACTGCTTTCATGAATCCAATCCTTTGCTTAAAAAGAGCCTTTATCGCAGATATTGCTGGTGCTGACAAACCCCCACAGAAGATTCTCTTGTCAGTGCTTACTGGACGGGTGGTGCTTGCAGGTTTATTCTGTTTGGCAATTAGTGGTCGATCAGTATGGGCAACCACGATGAGCCAAGAGCGATAATAGGAATTGCCATGAATAGAAATAAAAAGTATGCACAGTGCTTGCTCGCAATTTTTCTGAGTTGTGGCTCACCGCTGTTTGGTCAGGACGCGTTCGTGGCGCCGCCTTCGATTACCGAGCCTCTGTTGCTTTCGACCTTCGAGGTTGCGCAGATCAAGGTCGTGCCGGTAGCGACGGGCCTGGCGAATCCTTGGGCTATGGCGTTTCGTGACAACGGCGACATCCTTATTACCGAGCGTTACACCGGCAAGTTAAGACTGATCCGCGATGGGAAATTGGTGGAGCGCGATATCCCCGGGGTGCCTGCGGTGTATTCGGCGGTGTTCCGTGCCGGCTTGATGGCAGTGGCGCTGCACCCCGACGATGATCAGATCGTCTACATGACTTTTACCAAGGCCATCATGCACGAAGGCGAGCCGAACCAGGCTGTCAGTTTGGTGCGCGGCAGGCTGGTTGAAGATTCTCTGCAAGACGTGGAAGAGGTTTTCGTCGCCAAGGGAGTAGACAGCGGCATTGCTGCCTCCGCCTTGATGTTCGCGCCCGACGGCAAGTTATTGATGACGGTGGGCGGGTCCTATGTATTCCTCGGCACTGGCGAATATGCGCAGGATCCAACCGTGCATTACGGCAAGCTGCTGCGTTTGAATGACGACGGCACGGCACCGGACGACAATCCCTTCGTCGATTCCGGCGAGTACCTTCCCGAGGTGTATTCGGTAGGTCATCGCAATCAATTGGGTATGACGCTGCATCCACAAACCGGCCAGCTTTGGGCCAGCGAGAACGGGCCGCAGGGTGGAGACGAGGCCAATATCATCGAGCCGGGTAAGAATTACGGATGGCCACTGGCCTCATATAGCCGAAATTATCGAGGTAACTGGGTATCGGAGACTCCCTGGCGTGAAGAGTTCGAAAGCCCGACTGTAGTCTGGTGGCCATCGATCGCACCATCGGCTCTGACTTTTTATAGCGGCGAGCATTTTCCCAAGTGGCAGGGCAACCTGTTTGTCGGTTCCATGATGGAGGGGCGTATTCCGGGCACAGGGCATCTTCAGCGTATAGTTTTTAATAACAGGGGCGAGGAAATACGCCGCGAGAGTCTGCTGACTGAGCTCAAGCATCGCGTAAGAGATGTGCAGCAGGGGCCGGACGGCTACCTCTATGTTCTAACAGACGAAGCAGACGGTGCCTTGTTACGTATCGAGCCGGCAGACTGAATAGCTGGCTGCTGCACGGATAGACTCAAGCCCGATGTGCGGCAGACAATAAGTGTTTTAAATAGTACAATGGCGAAAATTTTTTCGGAGTAGCCACTATGATCGATATTAAGATTGAAAAACCCGAAGACGGAAAAGACAAATCTGAACTCAGCGCTGAAGAATTGAAGCGGAAGGCTGATCTCGACGCCACCGTAGGTCGATTGTTGCGTCAGAATGCGCCAGTCGATCCCAATCAGCTCAACAACGACGAAGACACAACTCACTAGGTCGATTATCTACAACGCGGCTAGAAACTGGCTGCTATCCCGTATCTCCGCTTTCTCTACTTGTTGCTGCCCCCGACAAAGGGCACCAGTGCCGGTGTGCTGGTGACGTAGTCGTGGTAGTCGGGGTCATCGCCCCAGCGCTCCATAGCGCTTTTCTCCAACAGATTCACACCACTCACCTTAGTCAACAGCAGCGCGACGAAGACAGGAGAGATCAGAGTCACATACTGCCAGCCGACGAGTGTTGGCAGGGCGATTAGCGCGATCCCCACCCACAGTACGATCTCGCCGAAATAGTTAGGGTGTCTCGAGATAGACCACAGGCCTTCTGAAATAAACTTTCCCTTGTTCTCCGGCTTTGAGCGAAAAGCAGATTTCTGTCTGTCGGCGATGACTTCAATGGCGAAGCCAGCTATCCAGATTGCCAGACCTACATAGAAGAATGCATCGATATCGGTCTGCTCGGCCGAGGTTATAGCAGCGAGGCCGGCGGCCATGGTGATGAACACCCATGCGCCGCCTAGCGTCCAGGTGAACATGTAGCGAAAGAATTTAGTCTTTATCTGATCGAAACGCCGGTCTTTTCCATCTTTCCTAACTCGGCGGAACAGGAAGCTTCCGAGGCGACCTGCCCAAATAACTATCAGGATGCATACCGCCAGGCTGCGCGTTCCCATACCGGGGTGCAGGAACGCGACCGCCGCAATAGTGGCAATATAGGAGATGGAGCCAGTCAGATCGAAGTAGTGCTCGGTCTGATAGATGAACGAGGGGACGAAAACGATCCAGTGCAGAATAAAGCCAACACTGGCACAGATCAGAAACAGCGGAATGCCATCAACTGACGTACTGCCTTGGCTGCCCGCGACTGCTATCGCCGCGCTGAAGGCTATGACGACAAGAATGCCGAAGATTGGCTTTAACATAGTCTAATAAGATCCCATAGTTGTTGCTGTGGCGTAATGAATTATTCTGTCTGTTTCCTACGCCTAGAGCAAAGGTGTTGGATCACAATGGCCACACCGAGAGCAGCGACGGCCGCCAGTTTGGGTTTCTCTCGACTTCCGTAGCCGGAGTAGTTCCGGCTTCAATCGTTGATGTTGGGTCCCATGCTCGATCTTTTCGGTGGAATGTCTGCAAAATCTGCAGCGCGCTTCTCTGTGGCGGCGGTCATCGCCTCGTTGACTTCCGCGTGCTGAAGCATGCTGGCGTTCCAGATGCCAATATAGTCGAGGCTGTCAGCCGTGCTGTGATCGCGTGAGTAATTGATGATGCGTTTACTTCCATATATCGCTAGTGGGGCTTTGCTGGCGATCTGTTTGGCTATCTTCATCACCTCTGCTAGCAGTGTCTCTTGATCATCAAAAATCTCGTTCACGAACCCCAATGATTTTGCTTCGGCAGCTGACATGCGGCGCCCGGTGTAGGCGAGTTCCTTTACCACGCCTTCGGGAAGCAACTTCGTAATGCGCGGGAATGTGCCGACATCGGCGGTCATGCCGATGTTGATCTCGAATATGGTGAGAAAGCTGTCGGCCGTCATGTAACGCATATCACAGGCCGTGATCAGATCCACACCGCCACCGATGACACCACCCTGTATGGCCGCTAGCACTGGAACCCTGCATTGTTCGAGGCAGGTAAATGTTTGCTGCAGGTAATTAATCGTGTCATAGAGCTTCGCCCCGTGTGTGCGATTTTGTTTTTCGGTAACTGATGGGTCTTCGCTGACCGCGCCATTGCTAGCAAAAACTGCAGTGTCTATGCCGGAACTGAAATGCGGTCCAGTGGAGGAGAGTACGATAACCCGTGCTTGAGCGTTAGTGTCGATGTCGCGAATAATAGTTGGCAGCTCATCCCAAAATTCGGGAATCATGCTGTTTCTCTTCTCGGGACGGTTGAGGACTATGTGGGCGATCTTGTTTTTAACGGAAACTTCGAAACACTTGTAGCTCACGGGATGACTCCGGTTTTCTCTAACGGCAGTGGAATTTGATGGTATCAGCCCCGGCGCTAATATTCTGCACGGGCGAGCCCCAGGTGGTCGTGCCAGAGTTGGCCATGCGTCGGCGCCTGTCGTCCATGTAGGCACGAAAACGGAGCCTTGAAGTTTCGTCCAGCTGAGATTCGATATCGTCCAACACCACGCTATAGTATTTCGCGATGAACGTCTTGGTCAGTTGTTCGCGTGCCTTGTAGGCAGCGATAGCCTCGATGATGCGAGCCTCGCCCTCGGCAGTCGATGAGTCCCAGGCCGCACACATGGCTTGTACATTTGCCAACTCGCTGCCGTTGATAAAGCCGCGGGCATTGGAAAGAATGATGAATAACTCTTCTAGGAGGCTGTCGGACTTAAGCGTTCGTAGCGAGGGAAAGTCCGGTTTGAGTCATTTTTTGAGCCATTTTGACGCGAATAGTGGTTCTATTTAAGGAGAAATGGCTCAAAAAATGGCCAAATCCGGCTTTTCCGCAGTAGAACCGTCTTAAGTCCGACAGCCTCCTAGTTGATGGTCCTCGAGTTCCAGTCGAGCCTTCGTGTTCTGCGGGTCCCCGTTTATTTCCCGCATAAGCCGATTCAGGACGGCTCGGTCGATCTCCTCGGTCGAGAGTGTCTGGGCGAGAACTGTTAGGTCTCTAGCTTCAGCGTTGCCATGCTCATTCGGGAATATTTCACTGCCACCCAGCAGCGGTAGCGTATTCACCTGAGCGCGGCTATTGCCAACAATCGTGAGCGAGGCCGCTATAGCAAAGAAAGCACACCGCAAATATTTTCCCATGTTCAATTTTAGAAAAGGATGCAAAAGTAATATTATCGACACTTGCTAAGGATTTCGGTTTATTGATTTCTTTGAATCACGTTCGGTTCAATCTGTGGGTATTCGATACCCAACTGATCCAGATAGGTATCGTATCTGCTTGGGTCGTAATACAACTCTTCCAGGCGTGATTTGTACTGGGCCATTACCTCGGCATTCTTCTCTATAGCGGGATCGTCGTCGGGCCCGATGAAGGGTTCGTACTGCACTTCGGCGGTCTGCACATCGTCGAAGTAGCTCTGCGCGTCACGCACCAGTGACGGGTCCTGAATCAGGTCGAGCATGGTTGCCGCTACGACTTTCGCGCCTGCTGTGGCACCCTTGTGTGCAATAGGTGTAGCCATCGCCATGGCGCTAGACCAATGGTGGCCTTGTAGGCCGCGTACATTCGACGGATAACGCAGGGTGACGGTCGGCACATTCCAGGAGATGTCGCCGATATCATCGGACCCGCCGGAGACAGGGTTCTCGGGTGGTGCACCGATTCCGGAGAGATCGGTTGCGAGACCCTGCGGATTATCCGAACCCATTAGCGCTTGTAATGCTTTCGCGAATCGCTGATCGTCTTCCGACCAGATGGGCAGCCCGACGGCTTTAATGTTCTCATCCATAGCAAGCGCTATGGGGCGATTGAAATGCCGTGGCCAGGCGGCGCCGACTATTTTTCTACTAACACTGGTGTCGGTCATCATCGCGGCACCTTCGGCGATGCGCTGCAATGTTTCGAAATTTTCTCTAATGTTTTCTGCTGTGATCTCGCGGATGAAGTACCAGACGCTGGCAAACGACGGCACCACATTCGGCTGATCGCCTCCATTGCTGATGACATAGTGAGAGCGCTGTAAAGGATGGAGATGCTCCCTGCGGAAGTTCCATGCGACATTCATGAGTTCAACGGCATCGAGTGCGCTACGCCCCATCCATGGATCGCCGGCACCGTGTGCGGCGACGCCGTCGAAGAGATACTCGACCGAGACCAAGCCAGTTCCGGTGGCATCACCCCAGCTTACGCTCATGTTGTTCGAGACGTGGGTGAACAGAACCGCATCAACGCCATCAAACAAGCCATCACGTGCATACCATGCCTTGGTTGCGAGTAATTCTTCGGCAATTCCAGGCCACAATACGAGGGTGCCAGGCAGGTTCTCCCGTTCCATGATTTCTTTCACCGCCAGCGCGGCGACGATATTTACTGCCTGTCCCGAGTTGTGCCCTTCGCCATGGCCGGGAGCGCCTTCGATCATCGGTTGTCGATAGGCCACGCCAGGCATCTGTGAGGCTCGAGGTATGCCGTCGACATCGGAGCCCAAAGCAATAACCGGCTCGCCGCTGCCCCAGCTGGCCCACCAAGAAGAAGGAATATTGGAGACACCGAGCTCAATTTCGAAGCCATTGTCGGCGAGTAGTTCGGTGAGATAGCGCTGCGTTTCGAACTCTTGAAAACCCAATTCGGAGAAGGAGAACAGAGTGTCGACTATCTCTTGCGTCAACTTCGCCCTGGATTCGATATTGCGTGCCATCTCGGCTTTTAGTCCGGTAAAACCGGCGTTATCTGAGGATTGCGCAAAATTGGTGCAGGGCAGGAAAAATAGCGTGAGAGTGAAGACGAGACGGAATGAAGACATGACAAAAACCTCAGCGGGTAGCTCCTTGGAAGTTTCTCTAGATTACTTTCTTTTTTACAGCCTCGCTAGGTTTGGTGATGGAATAGACAGGAGACTATTGACCGATTTGGTCAATCAGATGAAGATTAGGCGCGAGGCCTTTGCAGAATAAGCATCGATAGAGGAGTCGACATGGGCGAACTGATGACGGGAATAAACTGGTTGGCGGTCGGAATCGGGACGGTTTTAAGTTTTTGCTTGGGCGCGATGTGGTTCTCTCCCGTGATGTTTGGACAGAAGTGGGCTGCGGGAGTGGGAGTAAAAGCTGGGGAGGGCGCCACGCAGCCGTTTGCGCTGCTGCTACAATTTGTTGGCACCCTGTTGCTCGCGTGGCTTGTCGGCATTGCCGCAGCAAATGAAGCATTGCTTCTCGCTGCGCTATTGGCATTAACAGTGAGCTTGCTACTTGGTGCCTCTGACTTGCTTGCAGGAAGCAGTCGCTATGCAGCGGTGGTAGAAGGCGCGTTTCCAATCGTTATGGTTGTGATCATGGTGCTCTGCCACATCGTTCTGCCGTAATTGATGGTAGATTATTGCAAACACCGAAGTTCAAATAGCGTTGCGCCTCTGCGCCGAGGTATACCGATGATTCAGCTCGCTCATAAATTTTCCCAGCTACTGGCCATTATAACCGTGAGTTGTATGGCCTCTCTCTGTGCGGCCCAGTTACCCAATAATTTAGTTGGAACACTGGTGGTTCTCAACAAGAGTGGTCACGATGCAAGCTTCATCGACTTGGGCTCCGGGCAGATAATTGCGACGCTGCCGACCGGCCGCGGACCTCACGAATTGGTGGTAACCGATGACGGTCATTGGGCGATCGGGACTGACTACGCCGGCGGTAATAGTTTAACCGTATTCAATATCGAAGAATTACGCGTAGAGAGGACGATCAGCCTGAGTGACTTCCCGCGCCCCCATGGCATTCTGTTTTTGCCAGGGCAGGAGAGCGTGATCGTAAGCTCCCAGGCGAGCAATCAGCTCGTTGTTGTGGATTTTCATAGCGCAGAAATATTACGCAGTTTCGATACTGGCCAAAACGGTTCTCACATGGTGGCGCTGTCTGAAGATGGGCAAACGGCATTTACCAGTAACGGGTCGTCGAACAGCGTCTCGGTGATCGACCTGACAACGGGGCAGTTGTTGAGAACCCTCGATGTGCCCGACCGCCCGGAGGCGATCACTACCAATAAATCGGGTGACGAAGTGTGGGTGGGCAGCAACGACGAAGCAGTGGTTTCGGTGTTTTCGACAGTCGATGGCGACTTAAAGAGACAGTGGGGTGGATTTTCCTGGCCTTATCGAATCCTGCTTACCAATGATGAACAGATTGCCGCGATGCCCGATCTGGGTAATGAGCAGTTGCGCTTCTTCGATGTCGCTTCGGGAGTCGAGACAGGCATGATCGACCTGACTGGCATGCAACCGCAGGGCGTCACTCTGTATCCAGATGATCGTACGCTCTTCCTCTCACTCTCCGGTCAGAACAAGGTATTAGTGGTGGATAGTCAGACTCGGCAAATACTGGGTGAATATAAGGCTGGAGAATCACCGGACGGTATTGCTTACTCGCCACTGGTGCTTGGAAGATAATTAGCTGCTAGTCGACAACTGCGCCGTAGAGGTCGTACTCATCGGCATCACTGATCCTCACTCGGATAAAATCTCCCGCCTGGACTCTTGCATCCGCTTCTAGAAAGACATTGCCATCGATCTCTGGCGCATCGGCTGCAGATCGCGCGACAATTCTTTCGGCGTTAACTTCGTCCACCAGGACTTCGAGTTCGCGGCCGATCTTGTTCGCTAGTTTCTCTGCGCTTATTTCTTGTTGCAGCGCCATGAAGTGCTCCCAGCGTTCCTGTTTTATTTCTTCGGGCACAGGGTTGTCGAGGTCATTGGCGGCGGCGCCATCCACCGGTGAATATTGGAAACAACCAACGCGGTCTAGTTGTGCCGTCTGTAAGAATTGCAATAGTTCTTCGAAGTCGGCATCGGTCTCTCCCGGAAACCCGACAATGAAAGTGCTGCGCAGGGTAATGTCCGGGCACTGAGCGCGCCAAGCCTGAATTCTGTCCAGGGTCTTCTCGGTTGCGGCGGGTCGCTTCATTGCCTTTAATACGTTAAGGCTGGCATGTTGAAAGGGAATATCGAGATAGGGCAGGATCTTGCCATCTGCCATCAATGGAATGATCTTGTCCACATGGGGGTAGGGGTAGACATAATGCAGCCGAACCCAGATGCCTAATTGCGCGAGTGCCTCGCAGAGCCCCTGCATGCTCGCCTTGACCGGCTGGCCTTGCCAGAAACCGGTCTGATACTTCGTGTCGACGCCATAGGCGCTGGTGTCCTGCGAGATCACCAACAATTCTCTTACCCCCGCGTTCGCCAATCGTTCGGCTTCATCCATCACGTCGCCGACCGGACGGCTGACCAGATCTCCGCGCATCGAAGGGATGATGCAGAAACTGCAGCGGTGATTACAGCCTTCGGAAATCTTGAGATAGGCGTAGTGTCTAGGAGTTAATTTAATTCCGTGAGCCGGCACGAGATCGATAAAGGGGTCGTGAGTCTTATTTTGTGGCAGGAAGTTGTGAATCTGGTTGACGACTTGTTCATAGGCCGCAGGACCGGTTACACCTAATACCTTCGGATGTGCGTTGGTAATAACTTCCTTCTGCGCCCCCAAGCATCCGGTGACCAGTACCTTGCCGTTTTCCGCCAGTGCCTCGCCAATTGCATCCAGCGATTCTTGCTTGGCGCTGTCTATGAAGCCGCAGGTGTTTACGACCACGAGGTCGGCATCGCCATAACTTGGCACTATGTCGTAACCATCGGATTTTAATTGCGTGAGTATGCGTTCGGAATCTACCAGAGCTTTGGGGCAGCCTAGGGAGACGAAGCCGACTTTGTTACTGGATGACATGACAATCGTGCCTGGGTAAATGCTGGGGGCGAGATTATAGCCAATTCAGGGCTGAATTGGCATGAGTGAATCTGCCGTTGCCTAGCTATTCCCAGCCAGACGCTCGCGCTCCTGTTCCACCAGGATGCGACGCAGAATTTTCCCCGAGGCAGCCTTCGGTATCTCAGAGACGACATCGAGCAGACGGATCTTCTTGTGCGGAGCCACCTGTTCAGCAACCCACGCCATGATTTCTTCTGCGCTAATCTCTTCTTTTAATACAACGAAGGCCTTGGGAATCTCGCCGGCTTCTTGGCTGGGGCTTGGAATGACGGCGGCATCGGCGATAGCAGGATGACTAAGCAGCAAGGCTTCCAATTCGGCCGGTGCGACCTGATAGCCTTTGTATTTGATGAGTTCCTTGACGCGGTCGACGATGTAGAAGAAGCCATCGTCATCGGCATAACCGATGTCGCCGCTGTGAAACCAGCCGTCCTCGTCGATCGTACTCGCCGTCGCTTCTTTATTATTCAGATAGCCTGCCATGACGTGCGGGCCAAAGATCAATACTTCGCCGCGTTCGTTGGGGCCGAGTTCTGCGCCCGATTCTGTATCGATAATCTTGGAAAAGGTATTGGGCAAGACGGGGCCGACCGAGCCGCTTTTGGCCGCGGATTCTGTGGCTGGATTGACGTGGGAGGCACCGGATACCTCTGTGAGGCCATAGCCCTGATAGATCTGGCAACCCAGTCTCGACGAACAGGCTTTCTCGAGTTCTTCGCCGAGGGGTGCGGCCCCGCAGCCGATCACCCTGACGCTGGAAACATCGTAGTTATCGACCGCGGGATGTTTGGCGAGCGCGAGCACGATAGGCGGTACCAGATTGAGGCAGGTAATCTTGTAGTCCTGCACGATCTGCAGAAACTGTTCGAGATCGAAGCGCGGCATGGTAACCAGCGTGACGCCCTTATAGATGGCTAAATTCAGAATTAATACCATGCCATAGATGTGAAAGAAGGGCAGCACGCCGATCATGCTGTCCTCGTCATTTAGCGGATTGGGTTGGCAGGAAAGCACCATATTGGCGATAAGGTTCTCGTGGGTGAGCATCACGCCCTTGGACAGTCCAGTGGTACCGCTCGAATAGGGCAGTGCCACCAGATCTTCTTTCGGCTTGATGCTGACAAGCGGCGCTTTGCCCTCGTTGTTGAGCAGGTCGGCGAACGCGGTAACGCCTGCGCTGGCAGCGCCGAGGACGAAGACCTCCTCCATGCCAGTCTCTTTCGCCGCAGGCAGGGCACGGTCGAGGAATTCAGGTATGGTAAGCAGGAAGCGAGCGCCGGAATCCTTGAACTGATGTACCAGATCGGCGCTGGAATACAGCGAGTTCACCGTCGTGTTGATGCCGCCAACGGCAGCTACACCCAAGAAGGCGACCGCGTATTCGGGCACATTGGGCATGAAGGTAGCAAAGACATCACCCTTCCTGAATCCGCGTTGATCCAGGCCGGCGGCAAAGTGTTGAATCTGTTTGGCGAGGTCGGAGTAACTGAGTTTTCTACCTGTCGCACCGTCGATCAGAGCCGCTTTGTCTCCTAACTCTTCGGCGCGTGTTAGCACCACCGAACACAGGTCTGCATCTGGAATGACTAAATCGGCATGGCTGCTCCTGAATATCACGCTTGGACTCCTCTTCTAATACACCGGGTTCTTTCTAGGTCGTTCATGAATAGTCGGGGCTAAGAGACTCACTCTATGACAGCAAGCGCTAAAGCTCAATAAGGCATCGTCGCAGAAGGGTTGATTTCAAGGTCGGAGTGATTAGAGGCTTTCGAATTTTTCAAGGTATTGTGCCGTGCCGCGATGTCCGCTTAGGTAGTTTTCTTGCATCTCTATTAGCATGAATACATCGGCGGGCACGTCGTAGTCCGATTTAATTTCGAAGACTGACGAGTTCAGGAAACCAAATTTGGCATAGAACGCGGGATGACCGAGGACGACAACCGCCCCAATCTGAGCGCGGCGGCATGCAGCCAGGCCTGCCTCTACCAGGGCAGAGCCCACGCCGCGCCGTTGATATTGTGGTAGCACGGCCATCGGTGCCAGGCCCATCAGCGGCAGCGAGGAATCGGTATCCAGCGTAACGGGAGAGAACAGGATGTGGCCGATGACTTGTCCGTCCCGTTCGGCAACAAGTGAGATTAACGGTTTGGCACTGATTCGTAGCCGGCTAACGAGCCTACTCTCAGCATCGGCTTCGAAAGCGGCATTGAGTATCTTCGCAACTGCAGCATAGTCTGCTGCGGTTTCCTCTCTAATCTTCATCGAGTCTGACCACGGCGAAATGATGACTGGTGATATCGAAGCCTTCGCGCAGATAGAACCTGTGTGCGCCGAAACGCGTCACACCGGAATCCAGGTGCAATTGCTGACAGCCGTTGTCGCGGCCATGTTTTTTCAACCATGCGATTAGAAACTTACCGGCGCCGGTGGAGCGATGTGCGTCATTAGTCACGAGGTCATCGACATAGATGTGTTTCTGCCAGGCAAGTTTCTGCCCGATCACGAAACCGGCCACGCAGAGTACGCGCTCATCTTCTTCCGCATAGACAATACGATAGCCGTTCTGTTGCTGTATCTGAATCTGTTCGATCAGAGACTCCCCAGAATACTGCGGTCTGAGTTGCCGCAGTACAGGGCATATTAATTTTAATTGCTCGGTGGTTTCGGCGAATTTTACTTGCATGGCTTGTAGTGATGGGTCCTTGCTTTAATTGTTTTCAGGAAATGAATTCATTAGCTTGATCTGTGTTTTGCTCGAGCCCATCTTGTCTCGGTATCAGTCGATGAAGATCATGATAACCGTAAGCAGGGCGGTGAATGCAATAAAATAGAAAGGGCCCTCGATTCCAAGTGAGGGCAAACTAAATCTGGCGCTGCAGCAAAGGCTTGCAAAGCCCGGCGCTAAGCACTAACAGTCCAGGCGCGCGAGTCGCAGTGCCTGGAACTACAAAGCAGCTAAAACTAGCCAACTTCCCAAGCAGAGCGCTCTGCCTATAGCTCGCGTATGCACACCAGCAGGTCTGTAGGTCCGACATCGATACCCGCTTGGCTAAGCAGCGTGGTGATCTGGCCGCGATGATGGGTCTGGTGGTTAAACAGATGCTGAAGCAGGAGCCCGAGCTCATCGCTATAACTATCGCCTTTGAAATTCTTGTAATTGAGTTTCTGCGCGAGCTGCTCTGTAGAGACCTCTGTGCAGAAACTGACGAGATCGGCATCGAGTTTTTGTCGAGCTACGCGCAGAGATTCCAGATCATGGAACAGCAGTGCATCCAAAGAGCTCGGAGTTGCCATCGCGGCGATGTTGGCGAGACTCTCGAATTTGTGCTGGCCCAGGGTGAAACGTTGTAACCAGATGATGTCGGCAACCATTAGATGATTCAGCGTACCGAGGATAGAGCCGAAGAATGCGCCCTTGTTCTGTGTCAACTCGTCGGCACTGAGCTTCGCGCTGGCTTGGAATAATTTTTCATTCATCCACCGGTTGTATTGGGAAAATAACTGAAAGGCTTCTTTCTTCATTTTTAAGTTTACCCTGAGGCTAAGAGATTAGCCGACTTGCAGCAGACCGCTTTGGGCGATGCCATCGAAAATAAACTGTACGGCTAGCGCCGACAACAACACGCCGAAGATCCGTGTGACTACATGCATGCCGGTCACGCCGAAAAGCTGTTGAATCTTCGAGGCCAGTAACAACATAACAAAGGTCAGCAAGATGATGGCGAGCAACGCAGCAACTACCGTGAGTTGCAACACAATATTGCCTTCACTGTTAGCCATTAACAGTATCACGGCGCCCATCGCTCCAGGGCCGGCAATAAGTGGCGTGGCGAGTGGGAAAACGGCTATATCGCGCTTGCCCTTCGCCTCTAATTCTTCTTCCTCAGTGGTCGACGTGCTGCCCGAGCTGCGCGCGAAAACCATGTCGATGCCGATGAGCAGCAGGAGGATGCCGCCTCCTGTGCGCAGGGCGGCCAATGAGATGCCCAGGCCCGCCAACAGGTATTCGCCAATCAATGCAAACGCTACCAGAATGCCGGTGGCGATCAGGGTCCCGCGAATCGCCATGGCACGGCGGCGTTTGGGTGTTTCGGTCGCGGTCAATCCAGCGTATACGGCGGCGACATCGAGTGGGCCGATGGTCGCGAAGAATGTCGCCAGCGCGACGGTGGCTGTTTCGATTATTGATTGATCCATAGTCTGATCTTTGTGCCTGTTCGCCGTGCGTAGCCAAGGCGTTGTCGATTCTAACTCGATAACGCTCGTATAACAGCCTGTTCGGCATGAATCGCTGTAGTGTCATACAGTGGGGTTGCTGTGTGCTGCTGCTGTACGAGCAGAGCAATCTCTGTGCACCCTAAAATCACTGCCTCTGCTCCCTGGCTAGCGAGGGCGTCTATTATCGCTAGATACTTTGTGCGGGAACATTCGTCGATAGTGCCAAGGCAGAGTTCGTTGTAAATAACATCGTGCACGACATCTCGCCCCGCTTTGTCTGGGACGATGACTTCTATGCCATAGTTTTCTGATATTCGATCTTTATAGAATTCTTGTTCCATCGTAAACCGAGTGCCTAACAGCCCAACTTTTTTCACGCCGTCCGCGCGTAGTCGTTCTGCCGTGGCATCGGCAATGTGCAGAAGAGGTATGGATATCTTCTCTTCGATCTGTGGGGCTACTTTGTGCATGGTGTTTGTGCAGATGAGCAGAAACTCGGCGCCACCGCGCTCTATCGCCATAGCGGCATCCGAGAGAATGGCGGCGGTGGCATCCCAGTCCCCGCTATGCTGTAATTTTTCGATCTCCTCGAAGTCGACACTGAACAGACAAATCCTGGCAGAGTGCAGGCCCCCGAGTCTGGCCTTAATACCTTCGTTCAATTCGCGGTAATAGGTGGCGGTCGATTCCCAACTCATGCCACCCAGTAGTCCAATTGTTTTTTGTTTGGCGACCATAACACTTTCCAATGGTGTTGTTGGGCGTGCCTTTCGGTAACGAGAAAGACAGGCACTAATTTCAGCGATAGACTGATAAGAATACTTTCGACCCTGCGCCTGAAAATTTCGCAACAGTAACAGAGTAAGGCGAATTGCGTGGTCAGGGCATGACCTTGGCGAAGGGCAACGATTCTAGTCGGAAATCATTCTAGTCGGAAATAATAAACCAGACCACATTTACCAGAGTTTTCAGCCCCAGGATAGATTAGACTACTTATAACCAGTCGGAAGCAGACCGCCATGATTAATCGCAACGCAGACAGCCATGATTAACAAAATAGTTAGCAAAGTCAAAGAGTTAGTTTGCGTCAGGGGCGTTCTCGCGCTGCTCGTTGTGCTAGTGCTTTTGCACGGAGAGCATAACGCCGTGGCTCAGACCCCTCGCGAGTCACTGCCTGATTCTTTTGTGGAAGTGCGCGAGATAATTCCAGCAATCCCTATCGAGCTTCGCTATTTCGGTGCCAACAATTTCGTCGGTCGGGTCGTAGACGGCTACCACGCAGAGAAAGTATTCATGACGCGGCAGGCCGCCACCGCCTTATCGGCTGTGCAGGATGAGCTGGCCGCCTTCGGTCTCAGCCTGAAAATATTCGATGCCTATCGCCCTCAGCAGGCGGTGAATCACTTCGTGCGTTGGGCTGAGGATCTGAATGACACGAAAATGAAACAGGTATTCTATCCTGCTGTCGCCAAGGAAATACTTTTCGATGAGGGTTATATCTCGGCGCGGTCGGGTCATTCCAGAGGCAGCACCATCGATTTAACGCTAGTGGATCTGGACACTGGCGAAGAGCTGGATATGGGCACGCCTTGGGATTTCTTCGATCCATCGTCCTGGCCGAGTTATCAGGAATTGTCTGTGCAAGCGCGCGCCAACAGAAACTTGCTGGCTGCGGTAATGACGAAACACGGTTTCAAGGCGATACGCACCGAGTGGTGGCACTTCGTTCTCGATAACGAGCCGTTCCCTGATAGCTATTTTAATTTTCCTGTCGAATAGAATTAATGACCCTATGAGTAAGATTAGAACCCGCGCCCAGACTCATTTCCCTACTGTACTGCTGACGTTGATAAGCATTATTCAGGCCTTAGCGCTGGAGTTGATGTGGTCGAAGGTTGTCCAGAGCGACTGGCTCTGGAATTTCGATATGCAGGCGTTGATCGGCTGGGGCATGATCCTCGTTGTGCTGTTAGGAATATTGCAGATTTGGGTGATGTATTCGACCATGGTGATGGGTTTCATCTGGCAACCCTATCTACGCGACTCTATAGTACCTTTCTTCATCGGTATTCAGGAGTTTATGCTGGTCACTCTGATCGGCGAGGAGTTTAATGTCCTCTGGTTGTATGTGCTCGGTTCGATCTTCATCTCGGGTAATTGGGTGTCACACAGTAGTTTCAGGCGTGCGCGGCAAGACCCAGAGAACGATGATTTCTTCGGCAAGATGAAGCCTGCCACCTTGCGCGATTTCTGGCCAGCCATGACAATCGTTACTGGCCTTGTTATGTTTGGCATCGCCATAGAGGTGACTCAGAACCAGACGTGGCTTCCCTTGCTGGCACTTATGTTTGCCAATGCTGTCTTGATCTATCAGACTTTTAGCTTTCGCAGGCTATGGCGTTCGATTATGGGCTTGAATGACGCGGTGCAACTAGATGAGAATGGGGTGGATTAGCCTAGAAAATCAATGGCTACTCTAGCGCTCGAACTCTAGTAAAATCCGCTATACGTATAGCCCCGCGGCATAGCCAGAAGACCAGGCCCATTGGAAATTGAAGCCGCCGAGGTGGCCGCTGACATCTAGCACCTCACCGATGAAGAATAGTCCCGGCTGAGCTTTTGCCTCCATTGTCTTTGAGCTGATGCCAGCGGTATCAACACCGCCCAAGGTCACCTCGGCGGTGCGATAACCTTCGGTCGCCGATGGTTTTAATTCCCAGCGATTGAGCTGCCTGCCAATCGTCTTCAGTTGTTGGTCGGTGAGTTCGGCCAGGCATTTATCCGCTAACGCGGGCCACCAGAGACTCTGTAGTTCGGCGACTAAAGCCTTGCTCAACCTCTGCTGCAGAACCGTTCTCAGCAAGCTTTTACTCTTCGCCAGTTTTATTTCACAGAGCCATTCGTCCGCCACGATGTCGGGTAATAGATTCAGTGTTATAGAATCTCCGGGATGCCAATAGTTGGAGATCTGCAGTATTGCCGGCCCGCTGATACCGCGATGGGTGAATAACAGTTTCTCAGTGAAAGTTTGCCCGTTGCAGCTGACCTCAACCTCGGTTGATAATCCAGAAAGTCGTTCGCAGACCTGCTTGAAACTGTCGCTGAACATAAAGGGCACCAGCCCAGCTCGGCGCTCGGTAAGCTTTAGGGAAAACTGCTGCGCGATGTCATAGCCCATGCCGCTGCCACCGAGACTCGGAATTGACAGGGCGCCCGTGGCGACGACCAGAGAATCGCAGCAGAGAGTATGCACCTCTAACGCATCGCCCTTGCCCTGGGAAAATTTCAGCTGATAGCGAGTTTCTGCTGTTTGCAGGGTCGTGATGCTGTCGACTTCGCACTGTGTCCTGATGCTCACACCTGCCTGTGCGCATTCGACTTGCAACATATCCAGGATCTGTTTGGCCGAATCCTTGCAGAACAGCTGCTGGTGTTTGCGCTCTTCAAATTCGATGCCGTGCTGCTCAACAAGTTTAATAAAGTCCCACTGGGTATAGCGTTTCAGAGCAGATTTGCAGAAGTGTGGATTGGCACAGAGGAAGTTCTCTGGCTCGATACTGTAATTGGTAAAATTGCAGCGACCGCCGCCCGACATCAGTATCTTCTTGCCTATCTTGTTTGATCTTTCCAGCACCAACACCTGGCGGCCACGCCTGGCAGCAGTCAGCGCGCACATTAATCCTGCCGCACCGCCGCCGACCACGATCACATTAGCCATATTCGAATCCAGTTGCCTTGCCTGATATCTGCAGGCGAAGTCTAGCACACGCCGTGGACTGCTCGGCTTGTTGTATTAATGGGTTTTGGCTGACTGGCGAACTCTAAAGTCTGGTTAGTGGCAATCGCGGGCTATAGAAGGTGGGAGTATACTACTGACTGGACCATTGCTAATCGAGCATTAGCTCAGCTATCAAATTGTCATGGGATTGGCTTTAGTAAATCGCAAAAATGGGAATCAACAGCTTCCAGACATTTCTCCGATCCAGCGACTGATCAGCTCGATACCCTCGTTGTGAATCAGCGACCTGCCCAATTCCGGCATCATCTCATCGGGCTTCTCCGAGCGCATGCGGTACAACAGGATCGACTGCTGCGGCTGGCCCGGTACGATGCTATAGCGCAGATTGCCGGCGCCACCGCCGGCCGCGACCGGTGGTTTGCATACGCCGCGATTGATCGGTGAGGCCTGTGGGTTATCGAGGATCAAGCCGGAAGTGTCTGCTGCGCCACTTGCATTGTGGCAGTGTCCGCACTGCATGTTCAGGTAGGCCAGCGCACGGTCAGGCAGTGGCGCCCTGCTGTCCTGCCACGCTACTGAGCCGGGAAAGCTCATCTGCTCACTGAGCCAACCGCGCCCGACCATCTGTGCCAGAGTAGAGTCGCCTTCGGCTTCGCTGGCTCGCGCATTGAGTTGACTGTAGATAGCTCCCAAGGGATGCATGTCGCCATTCGGGTGCACGGTGGTGTGACAACCGGCACACTGATTCTCGTTGGGCACGAAGTAGGTGAAGTCGATCGCTTCCCCTTGTTCCTGATCGACTAGTGAGACGGCCTTGCTGGCGCCGGCGATCCGCAGGAAGGCCTCGGTTTGTTCATCGTTCCAGACATAGGGGAAGGCATCCCAGCCATCGCTCTTACGCACTAATAATCGCGTCTCTATCAATTGGTTCTCAATGAGATCGATCTTCTGCAAGCCGGGGTCGGCGGCTTTTCGCAGCGACCCACCCGCAGCGCGTGGATAGTAGAACGTCTTGCTCAAGATTGTGCCCACCGGATAGCTAAGCTCATCGTCTAGAAGTTCGGCACTTAGCCCAGCAGGAATCCAGAGAGTTCTTAACTTGTGGGCGTAGTCGGTAAACAGTGGGTTGTTGGGGCGAAATACGACGCTGGACTCGCTAGGTGTCAGCGAGTCGGCTTGCAGTGTGAATAGCTGCCAATCGGAGAGTCGCAGCGGTCTCTCATCTGCATGAAAGACAGGTGCGGGCTCCGTGCAGGCCCCGAGTAGCAGCAATATGGCGCCCGCGAATATCGTGCGCAATTTTAATTCCGTCATTGACTGCTTAGGCTCATCGAGATCGCTGAGAGGCGTGGCAGAGTGCAGTTATGTACGGCGGCATCGAAGGAGGGCTGCGCGAACCCATTGCTGGCATCCAGACTAACGAAAGTCGTGTCTGCAGCCTCCGAGAAACACAGGGCATCCGCCGCAGTCTTTCCCGGCGCCAGCATACCATCCCATACGATGTCGGGAATGGCTTGGCCCGTGGCCGATTGCAATAACGCTAAAGGCTCAGAGTCCGGCGTCTCGCCACCGCCCGAATATTGATTGTTATGAATATAAATCGCCTCGGGGTAAGGATCGTAGTTTGGGTCGTTGATGGGGAGTTCATTGATTAGATAACTTACGATCAGCACGTTCGCGCTGGCATTGTTCTCGAAATTATTCTCGAAGACCTCTATGTTGTCATTGGCCATGATCATTAAGCCGGTGCCAGCGGGGACGCCGGCAACGATGTTTCCTTCCGGCGCGAAATTATCGGTGTTGTTGGCGAAGATCTGGTTGTCGAAGACGCGAGTGTTGCGCCCACCCTGAACCGGCAGGTTTGGCAGATCGAAGACGAGGATGCCGCCGGTGTTGTTGGTGGCCACATTGCCGTGAACATCGGCGAAGGTGGAGTTCTCTATCTCGATGCCGGCCACGTTGTATTCGGCGCGGGAATTTCTAACAATAATCTGCGAAGATTGGCCGACATAGATGCCGGCATCGGAGGCTCCGATGGCCACCGCCTCGTCGATCAGCACATTGTTCGATTGCACGGGGTAGATGCCGTAGGCGCCATTCGTACTGAGGGGGCCGCCAGTCCATTCGGTTCTAACGCGCAGTATCTGGACGTTGTTGCTCTCGTTTATTTTTAGAGCATCGCCGATCGTGTCTTCGATTGCGAGATCGCGAATCACGAAGTCATCGGCGCTGACGAGCAGACCCTCCGCGCCCTGAATCTGATTCTTGAACGAGAGAATAGAGGAGTTCATACCCTCGCCGGCGACAGTAACACCCGATACATTCAGCGAGAGGCTGCGAGTGATCTCGTGCACACCGGCAGGGATGCTAATCACATCACCGGATTGCGCCTGAATCAGTTGTTGCTGCAGTGTTTCCTCGAAGCTGAGCTGAGGCATTGCAGGTTCTTCGCCGCCACAGCCTGCGAGCAACAAGACGGCGCTAGCTAGCGCGAGAGTATTCAGAATTGATCTATTCATGTCGGTCCCCTTGCCAGTAACCCCATCCCCCCATGGCACGGATTTCGGCAGCGAGCAGTTTCCCACTCGTGATCGAGTATATGATTCTTCGTCGCAATGAGTAAACAGAGCGTGTGCTTTATCGTTGACAGGGCTGCAGAGGGTAATAACTGAGCTAAGGCCTTGGCCGTCCTAAATAAAAAATGGGTGGCTCAGAAATCCGAGCCACCCATTTATCGGCTTTGCTGCTTGCCAGGCGTTACTAGCTAGGGGCGTTGACGACGGGCGTTGTAGACTTCATCCGATACGCCTTCCAGCCAATTCACGTCGCCTTCGTAGATGGTTAGCTGCAGCACGTCTTCGTCGGGATGCGCGCCATGCCAGTGCTCTCTACCCGCTGGTGTCCACCAAGGCTCACCCGGATGCATTTCCAGTAGTGGGCCGCCACGGTCTTGCGTCAAGCCACGACCTTCTTCCACCATGAGCAATTGACCCCAGGAATGGCTGTGCCAGTTTGAGCGTACGCCAGCCGGGAATACCAGTCGCAAGGTGCTGATAGCATCGCTGTCTTCGACGCGTGGTGAGCCACCCATGAAGTTGCTCTGTTGCGCAGACGTTTGATTGACCTGTGTGCCCAGTACGAGCCAGCCCAGTAGCACTGCGGCACAGACAGAGGTAAAGATTTGCAGGGCTGAAGTCTTCTTCTGTTGTGCGTTGTTATTAGCCATCGTGCTCTCCAAATGTTAGGTAGAAATCCTTCGGCATAGAGTCAACTAATGCTCATTCAATGTCAACTGAGTAATAGATAGAACAGATGGTTGGTTAGCTCGATGGGATGATGTTATTCTGCGGGGCAATCACTGATAGAAATTTCGCAAAATATATAAAATATAGAAGAACAATAGAAAGCGATGAGTAATGTAACAAGCGACAAGCGAAGCTGGTCTAAACTAATCTCTTTAGTGTCCTTGTGTGTTGTCCTGCTTTCAACCACCGCGACGGCACAGCAAACGAATCCGCTAGCCGCCGATCCGCGGGCCGCCCGCGCCGGTGCTGTGATTTTTCGTGCGCAGTGCGCAACCTGCCACGGTGCCGATGCGAAGGGCATAAGCAGTATCGATGCTCCAGACCTTACTCTGATATGGACGCAAACAGGGGTGAGCGAAGAGCGTGTCTTCTCTCGAATTCAAGACGGCGTGCCGGGCAGCATCATGCCGGCGCATGACTTTCCTGATACAGAAATCTGGATGCTGGTAAGCTATCTGCGCAGCGTCGCGGTAGCCGGCTCGACCCGAGAATTTACCGGGGACGCGGTAAACGGCGGTCGATTGTTCGCAAACTTTTGCAGTGAATGTCATCGTGCCGGTGGCAACGGTGGCAGTCTTGGGCCGAACCTGGAGCGCATCACACAGCGCCGCTCGCAAGAGGCTCTGCGCAGCTCGATACGGGAACCGAGTTCGATCATATCCCAAGGATATAAACCAATCGCGCTGCGCACGGAAGGTGCCGGAGAAGTCACCGGTATTATCAAGAGCGAGGATGCGTTTTCGATTCAAATCCTGGATAGTAATCAGAGACTTCGCGGATTTGCGAAATTCGAGTTGATCTCATCTAGTCGCGATATCCCGTCGCTGATGCCGAACTTCACTGAACAACAACTCAGTGCACAGAGGCTGGACGATATCTTGAGTTTTCTTAACCAACAGCGCTGAGAGCTATGGGAACCCGTAAAGTGAGAAACAAGTCACATTATTTATCGAGCAGAGGCCGCAGAAGCCTGATTCTGGCCCTATGCTGCCTGTTTTACCCAGCCACGCTGGCAGTGGCACAGGATGGTCTGGGCCCGGATTATGCCGATATTTTGCAGGGCTTTTCCGATCCGACCCGCTGGCTGACCTATTCGGGCGACTACAGTGGCAGGCGCCACAGCCCTCTGACGCAGATCAACACAGAGAATGTGGCATCGCTGCGTCCGGTGTGGACATTCCAGACCGGGACTACCACCCGCGGACGCGGTTTTGAAACCACGCCATTGGTGGACGATGGTGTGCTTTATGTGACGGGCTCTAACAATTATGCTTGGGCGATCGACGCGCGCACTGGTCGCCGTTTCTGGCAGTACCGACGCAACCTACCTGATGACCTGACCTATGGCGCCAGCGCTCCGGTAAATCGGGGCTTCGGCATGTTGGGCAATCGACTGTTTATGGTAACACTGGATGCCCATCTGCTTGCCTTCGACAGGCGCAATGGCGACATTCTTTGGGATGTTGAGTTGGCTGACTATCGGATAGGTTATGCAGCAACAGCTGCTCCCCTGGTAATTGACGGTAAGGTCATCATCGGCATATCTGGTGGTGAATACGCTACCCGCGGCTTTATCGACGCCTATGACCCCGAATCGGGAGAGCGCCTCTGGCGCTTCAATACGATACCTGGGCCCGGCGAACCCGGCAGTGAAACATGGCCAGATGACCCGGAAATATTGGCCAAGGGTGGCGGCGGAACGTGGATGAACGGCAGCTTCGATCCGGAACTGAACCTCATTTACTGGGGAGTTGGCAATCCGAATCCTGATTATTACGGTGACAGCAGGCCAGGGGACAATCTCTATTCCAATTCGCTGGTGGCGCTGGACGCCGATAGTGGCGAGCTACGCTGGCACTACCAATTTACACCCCACGACCTGAATGACTGGGACTCCAATCATATGCCAGTGTTGGCGGATCTCGAGTGGCAGGGGCAGCCGCGCAAGGTAGTGATGGTGGGCAACCGAAATGGTTTCTTCTACGTGCTGGATCGGGTGACTGGCGAGTTCTTGTTAGGCAAGCCTTTTACGGCAACGAGCTGGGCAAGAGAGATTGGCGCCGATGGCCGGCCGATAGTGCTAAATGATGGCAGTAAGGGCTGCGTACCGGACCCCTGGGGTAGTACGAATTTTATGCCGCCCTCCTATTACCCTGAACTGGGGCTGTTTTACCTTACAGCAAGGGAAACCTGTGCCACTTACGTGCCGGAAGAGCCCACGCTGGTGCCCGGACAGGCATCCTTTGGCGGAGTCGTGTTTATCGATTCCGAGCAGGGTTCCGGTGCACTGCGCGCGCTGGATGTACACACTGGCGAGCTGCGCTGGGAGTTCACCTACCCATCGCCTACCTTCGGTGGAGTTATGACCACCGCTGCAGGGCTTGTATTTGCTGGCGATCATGAGGGAAACTTCATTGCCTTCGATGCGGTCACCGGGGAGAATCTCTGGCATTACCAGACTGGTTCGAGAATTTGGGGGGCGGGAGCGATGACCCATCTGCTCGATGGTCGTCAATATGTGCTGATCCCTTCAGGTACCACGTTGACGGCATTCGCGCTTCCTGAACTCAAGCGACACTGAGCTTTTTAAGTGTCGAAGGGAGCGGGTAGTCGTAGACTTTTCTACACGGAGAATCTATCCTCCGTGACATACGTTTGGAGTGCTGGTGGCGGTCGTCACGGCACTCACTATGAGTAATTCATCAACAATAAAACGCTCAGCGAAGGCTGCAGCGTATCCTGGGGAAACTGACATGACTGCCAGACGCCTTCTCGCATTTGTTCCAACGCTTCTGCTATCAACCCTGTTGGCAACAGGCTTCTCGTCAACGCTGCTGGCACAGGCACACGATGCCAGCGTAGCTAATCATCAGCCGCACTATTACGATTCTGCCGATTTCGGTATCGATCCGGCTTCGGTTACCTATGCCGATCACATTGCTCCTATCCTGCAGAGCAGCTGTCAGAGTTGCCATCGCCCTGGCGGCGGTGGGCCGATGGTTCTGACGACTTACGAGGAGGTTCGGCCCTGGGCTCCGGTGATAAAGTACCGCACTGCAATACGCGATCGCATGGGTGCGATGCCTCCGTATTTTCTGGAGAAGCACATCGGTATTACCCGCATGAAAGATGACTATTCGTTGTCCGATAGGGAACTGGCGCTGATCCAGGCTTGGGCCGACAATGGCGCGCCGCGCGGTAATCCAGACAATGAGCCACCCCTGTTAGAATTCAATGAGGGTAATGAATGGGCAATAGGAGAGCCAGACCTCATTTTACGTTCGAATGACTTCTCCCGCCCGGCCGTGGGCCCAGACTGGTGGGGTGATATCGGTCTTGTGCCTACCGGCTTGACGGAAGACCGGTATGTGCAAGCAATTCAGGTACGTGAGATCAACGACATTCCTGCCGATGGTGCGACCGGTACCGTAGGCGGTCGCTATATTGTTCACCATATGACTTACACCAGTGGTCGTCTGAATGAAGACGGTACCGAGGTCGTGGAGGATATTGTCAGCTGGCCCATACACGAGGTGGGTAGAAACGCCGATATCTTTCCGGAGAAGGCAGGCCGTCTGCTGCCAGCGAATTCCGCCTTGCATCTGGGTGCCACCCATATGCATTCGAATGGCAGAGAGACCTCAGCCTACGTAGAGTTTGGCATCAAGTTCTTTCCCGTAGGCTATGAGCCGCAATACAGTCGCCGTGGCCCACGCACGGGTAACGGCATCGACATCGACGTTGTGCCAAACAAGGCAAATCAGGAATTTCACAACTACGTCGTGTTGCAAGAGCACACCAAGATCATCGCCTTCGAACCGCATCTGCATGCACCGGGCGTACGCATGTGCATGGAGGCTATTTGGGGGCACAATCAATTCACCCTGAATTGCGTTGGCTATGACCACAACTGGGTGAAGCAATATGTGTATGAGGACGATGCCGCTCCGCTTCTTCCGAAAGGCACCATATTGCACACTATAGGGTTTCTGGACACTACCAGCGCCAATCCGAATCTGGCGGATCCGCGCAATTGGGCTGGCGGTGGGCGTCGTTCGGTCTCGAATATGTTTATCGATCTCGGATATTCGGTCTCCCTCACCGAGGAGCAGTTTCAGGAAGAGATGGCGGTGCGAAGAGCGAACATGAAGGATAGAAACGACTATGACGTTGGTTGCCCGCTGTGTTGGGCGCCTGAATCGATGGAACAATCTTTAGCACAAGGAAACGATTAGTGATGAGAGCAGTCAGTATTAGGTATTCTCTGGTCAGTAGTCTGCTGCTCGTTGCAGTACTAGTCACTCAAGCCAGCAACGCGCAGACACGGTACATGCAACTGCGTGGTCAAATAACATCACCCGCTTTCGAAGGATGGTGGCCAAACGACGACGGAACATTTAAGTTGTTCTTCGGCTATATGAATACCAATTGGGAGCAACAGTTTGATATTCCTGTTGGTCAGGCCAATTATTTTTCAGAGGTCGAACCGGGACAGCTGGACGATCTCAGTGAGGATAAATTCGATTTTTCCAGCGCGGATATGGGACAGCCCACGCATTTCTACCCGAGAAGAAATCCGTTCCTCTTTACTGTCGATGTGCCAGCTGATTTTGCTGAGAAAGAATTGGTATGGACGCTTAAGACTCAGGGGCAGACTAACCGTGCTTACGGCACACTCAAACCCGATTATCGAATCGACCCGCAGGTAATCTCAACCGAGGTTGGTGGTAATTATGGCAGTCTCAGTGATGCTCTGAGAATGAATATTCCACCAGAGCTGCGTCTAGAAGGCGAGAGCTTTCGAACCGTGCGTGTGGGGCAACCGCTCGATTTAGCGGTGCGGGCCAGCGACCCGGACAATCTGCCCGAGCGCCGTGAGTTTCGGGAGAATCCGAGTCTCGATCAGCTGTATAGGCCGCCGTCATCGATCGTGGCCATGAGCGGGCCGGGGCTGCGTTTCTCCTGGACCGTCTACCGTGGTCCGGAGTCGAAGGCGACGTTTACGCCTGTTCAATTCAAGACCTACACCGACACGCGGATGTACGCTAACTCGCCCTGGGCTCCGCCGTATGCGATTCCCAATCCACCAGAAGATGGGCGTTGGGAAGCTAAAGTCGTCTTCGATGAACCTGGTGAATACGTTCTGCGTGGCATCGCCAGCGATGGTTCCTTGTTTACCTATCAGAACATCAATGTGACGGTAACTCGCTAGCCGGCTCGATGAGCTATGTCGTTCGATCTGATGGAAAGAGTTTTCATTCGTCATCGATTTTTGTCTTTCTCCTTCATCTTGGAAGCATTCGCTAAACTCTTCGTTGAACTCTTCGTTGAACTCTTCGGCGAGTGCTTAGCCTATCCCATTGCCTGATTCTTTCGAGGAGCGCAATCTTGTCTGGAAAAGCTGACAACAAGACTGATGTTGGACCATTCGACTTGAGCGTGACCCCCATTCATTTGGATTCGGAGAACCCAGCGGTGCCGCTGCGTAATTTTGGATTCGATGGCCCTGCGTTCGCGTGTATATAAGCACCCACTGTGTGAATGATTCCGGTAGGTTGGTCATGGTTGAGACCTCGGCATCAAATGGGATGCAATGGGAGCGTCATGTGCTCGGCGACGAATTAGTTATAGTCTTGGAGGGCAAGGCCAATTTTATCCAGGAAATTTCTGGAGAAAATATTGTGTTACCGGTGCAGGCCGGAAGCACAATAATTAACCCAAAAGGCGTTTGGCACACCGCGGATGTGAGTGAGGCGCTGAAGGCGATCTATATAACTCCCTGCAAGGGCACCGAACACCGCATCAGATAGCGGCTCGTTGCATTCACTAGTTTGCTGCTTTAATCTGCTTAAAGCGACGTGGTAACTGGTTCTTTATTTGTTGAGACTCAGTGGCCGTCAGTCAGAATGTACCTTGCTGAGACTTTTTCGGCGCAGGAGGAAATCATGACCATCTTCTCAAGAATTGCAAAACAGTTTTCTTTGGGAGTTCTAACTCTCCTCATTAGTGGTTCCCTGTCCGCACAACTCGAGCCGATCAATCAAAGGCCGAATCCATTTTCTAGTGTGAATAATTGGGCAACGCTGCCCGATGGGCGTGAGTGGGGTTCCACCGCTGGGGTCGACATAGATCCCGATGGGCGGCACCTGTGGGCCATCGATCGCTGCGGTTCAAACAGCTGTATCGGTTCGTCTGTCGATCCGATAGTGAAGATAGATCAGAGCGGGAATGTGGTTGCGAGCATAGGTGGAGGCTTGATGCTGTTTCCACACGGGCTTCATGTCGATCGAGATGGCAATATATGGGTAACCGACGGCCAGGGTCCACGCGCCGACAATCCGGCTACTGCGGGTATGGGGCACGCGGTCTACAAGCTGAGCCCGGAAGGCGAAGTGCTGCTCACCCTTGGGCAGCCTGGCGTAGCCGGCGATGGCAGCGATGCCTTGCTGGAGACTCCCTGTGATGTGGTGACCGATGCCGACGGCAATATTTACGTGGGCGATGGGCACAGCGGGCAGAATACGGACGCTACAGTGGATACCGTTGCTCGCATCGTAAAATTCGATCGCAACGGCAATATGATTAAGTACTGGGGTGGCTGGGGTTCGGAAGCTGGAAAGTTAAAAACGCCACACGCACTCGATATCGACTCGCGCAATAGATTGATCGTGGGTGATAGGGGGAACAATCGATTACAGATATTCGATTTGGATGGTAACTACATCGGCGAGTTTAGGTCTTTCAGTCGACCCAGCGGCATCTACATAACGGCAGACGATACTATCTATGTCGCCGATTCAGAATCGGAATTCGACGACGTGAGGAATCCCGGTTGGCATGCGGGGATTCGAGTAGGTAGCCTGCTCGACGGCATCGTTGACTATTTCATTGATGGCACGGTAGATGCGTATCCAGACGGTTCAAACCCCGAAGGTGTGGCCGTTGATGCTGCAGGTAACGTATACGGCGCCGTAGTGTCTGGCGGCGGTGCACTGGTGAAGTCTGCGCGGCGTTAAGTCCTGCTTATGGTATTCGAATAGCGCGTCAGCATTTCCGGATCATTGTGGATGTGTTTCTCAATGACCTTGATTAGATCGTCCTTGGATACCAAGCCGAAGTTGGCGATCAGGTCGGAGCTAAAAATCAACGAAATAAAAAGGCAGACGAATAGCATCAGATAGAGGAAGGGAAGTTCGACGCCCAGAAAGCGCAGGGCGGCAGCGAAGAGCAGCCCGAAGATAAGAAACGATCGCAGGGCTGCCTCACGATGAATCTGGCGCTTGGCGCGCATTATGAGCCGAAAATCTCTTTCATTCATGACCTTGATACCTCTCGCAGGCTAGCTATTTGTTAAGGGCTTTATACTCAATATTAGTAGATTTGCGCAATAAACATGAAGTTCGCGGCGAGACGAGCTCAGCGGTAGAGATTTCAGGCTTCTTATTCATGTTGCTTGCGCTGACATCTTGTCGGGCGAGCCAAGCCAGTGAGGCTTCCCTTGAATACGAGCCCAGTTCCCGCTATCCCTTTGGCAGGGCGCAGCAGGTGTCCGAAAATAGTAGTGAATTGAAATCTCAAGGCTGAATACAATGAAAATCCGCAAAGGTTACAAGCAGCTGGTGGCAGAGGCTGAGCAACAGGTTAAAAGCATCGATTCCGCGCAGTTGAGAACTCGGCTCGATAACTTAAGTGACTCATTGTTGCTTATCGATCTGAGGGACGTGCGTGAGGTCAAGCGCGAGGGAAGAATTCCTGGTTCCCTGCACATTCCGCGCGGCATGCTCGAATTCTGGATTGACCCAGATAGTCCCTATTACCGCAGCGAGTTCGATGCGGCCGAGGAACTGATTTTGTACTGCAACAAGGGCTGGCGCTCGGCGCTGGCGGCACAGTCGCTGCAGGCCATGGGAATCGACAACATAGCGCATCTAAAAGGCGGTATGGAGCAGTGGCAGAAGGATGGCGGTATCGTCGAGTAGCATTTAAATCTCCTCACGGGTAGACGCTAGCACGGCACAGTAGCTATGATGTCGCGACCACTAGCGACCACTAATTAATAGGTGCGAGGGCAGTAGCTATGACGATCAATTCGAATAGAGGTAAGCACGCGGAGAATATAAGCCGTCGCAGTCTCCTTAAAGCTATCCCCGCTCTTAGCATCAGTCCTGCATTGTTTGCGCAATCTGCCTCTCCCATTGCCGTGCGCAAATTGCATAGTTTCGGTATGCGGGTAAGTGACGTTGCGCGCTCGGTACAGTTCTATCAAGATCTTTTCGGTGCCCCTATCCAATCTCGACAGGGCGACACGGTCTGTTTGCGAATCGGGGATGGGCCGAGATTCTTCTCACTCACTCCGGTGCAGCCCGGACAGCAACCCGGCTTCACTCATATTGGTCTGGGCGTAGCGGACTTCGATCTCGAAGCGGTGCGCGATCAACTAGAGGTTTTTGGTATTGCGCGCCGAGCCCAGCCGGGTCCGAATCAAGCCTCGCTCGATGTGGCAATGCAATCCTGGACTACAAGCCGAGGCCCGCGCGAAGGCGGATCGGCGTCTGGAACCGAAGAATTGTTTTTCGCCGATGTCGAAGGGCTGATCTATCAATTGAATGGCTTGGATCATTGCGGCGGTGCGGGGAGCTTTGGCGCGCTCTGCGAGAGCGTCGAAGAATCGCCAACCCAGGGGCTGTTTCGTTCGGTTGATCTCAGTCACTTTACCAACTTCCTCGCTAACAGTGGGCGCGGCAATGAATTCTATACGCGTATCTTTGGATTGGGGTTTCAAGCCTATCAGGGGCCAAGCTCACCCATCGTGGGCGTGGGTGATGGCATTCAGTTTCTGATGTATGTGGGAGGTGGTGAAGCAGGGGCACCTACTCAACCAGGGCGTGTTGATCATGTCTGTCTGAGTGTCGAAGATTTTAATGTGGATGGCATCATTGCCCAGTTGGAAGATTACGGATTTACCGCGCGCGCGAGTGCGGATAATACACCGCCGATGGTGCACTGGATAAGCATGCGTATGCCTAATCGCGGTGGTGTGGAAGGTGGGACGCCCGAGGTCTATTTCTCGGACCCGGACGGAATTCGAATACAAGTGCAGGATGCACTCTACTGTGGTGGTGGTGGGTATCTGGGAGATGATTGCAGCGCGGCAGTATAGACATTCGCATTTGTCAGATTTAACGAAGTAGAGGGAGAAGTATGGAACACCGGTATATAGGAAGTAGCGGATTGCGGGTTAGCCCCATTTGTATGGGAACCATGAGTTTTGGTAGCTGGAGCGATAAGAAAGAGTCCTTTAAGATTCTTGAGGAATCTTATGAGCGGGGCATCAATTTCTTCGATACGGCCGAAGTCTATCCTGTCCCGCCTTCAGCAGAAACAGTCGGCGTCACCGAACAGATCTTTGGCGAGTGGATCAAGACCAAGCCCAGAGACTCGCTCATCATAGCGACCAAGGTTGCTGGGGCAGCGGCAGGTTGGTTCGTCCCACCTATTCGCCACGGCCTAACGGCTATCGACAGGTTTCATATCGAGAAGGCGATCGAGGGCTCCTTGCGTAGAATGCATATCGACTACGTTGATCTCTATCAAGTGCACTGGCCCGATCCTATCGTGCCTATCGATGAATCTATGGAGGCGCTGGACCGACTAGTGCAGGCTGGCAAGGTTCGGTACATTGGCACCTCGAACGAAAATGCCTACGGTTTGACGAAGGCGAACACGATTGCCGACTATGAGGGTCTCGCGCGCTTCCAATCGATACAGAATAATTTCTCACTGCTAAATCGTCGATTTCTCGATGAGTTGGCTGAAGTGTGCAGAAGAGAGCAAGTGTCACTATTGCCGTATTCACCAATCGGCGGTGGCGTGCTCAGTGGCAAATATAATCAGGCCCAGATGCCCAAGGGGACTCGATTCGGTGACTATAGCGATTCCGACCCGCGGCAGAAAGCCATGTCCAGTCGCTTCGTCAATGAAGGCACCCTGGCCTCTACCGCCAAGTACATCGAGATCGCCAAGGAGGCGGGCATGTCTCCAGTGACTTTGGCCACCGCCTGGAGCATGAATTTCGATTTCGTTGCATCAACTATTATTGGGGCACGAACAGCCCAGCAGCTGCAAGAATCTTTGGCGGCTCTCGATGTAACAATCAGCGATGAATTAATGAAGAAGTGTGATGATGTGCATCGTGAAATCCCCTATCCGATGGGCTAGTTTTTCTAGTCTATTCGTAGCCGCATTAGCCAGCGCCCAGACGGTGCATATCTCGCATTGTCTGGCAGGTTGTCCCATCGCTAGCAGCAACATGGTCGTAGACAACAATGAGCTGGTAGTACGGCAATTGTTCGCCGCTTCCATTAATGGTGAGAATGGGCGTGCAGACTGGCAAGCCTATAGGGTGCTTGCCGGTAGCGTCGGGGTCGCCTCCTTGCTGCCGCGTGAGTGGTACGAAGACTCACTCGTGGGCCAGCATGCAATACAGGCGGAATCTGCGGATGGCCGCCCTCAGTTTGTGCAGCCCGTCTCTACGGATGCCGAGGAGCGTAGCTATCAGTTGAGCGTGATTCAGGTGCTAGCAGAAGATCAAGGCCGACTGGTTCCCATGACCAGCTTCGCTGGCACGCCGTATTGGTCTGAATTGAATTATCTCAGCAATATGGCGCCATTGCCGTTTGATTTACGCGTCGGCAGTTGGTCGCGGCTGGATCAGGCGATTAATGCACTGGCGGATAGCGCCGGTGAAGTCTATGTGCTGAGCGGGCCGATTTATGAATCCGGCGACCCAAGCGACGGTGAGGGTTTGTCCAGGCCGAATGCCTACTTCAAGGTAGTCAGTACTGCCAATGCGTTGAGTGCTTTCGTCTTCCAAAGTGATGTGCAGCAACATGTCAATTTCTGCCAACAGATTAGCTCTCTTGAGGCCATTGAGGCAGCGACCGGCTTAGATTTATTTCCACAGAAAGAGAGCGACTTTGCCGCCACATTGCACGATGAGCTCACTTGCAACTATTGAATTCAATGTCTCAGCTGTGAACCGCCTCAGCTAATTAATTAACAATGAGAATTTTAAACTATGGAATTTGTAATTGATCCGCAGCAACCAACTAGCGTGCCGGTAAGACTCAATGCTCGGAGCGAGGCCAGCGAGCAGGGTCTGTTTTTTCCAGTGCATCGAATCTACTGCGTGGGCAGAAACTATGGTGAACATGTGAAGGAAATGGGTGGGGATCCCAGGCAAGAGCCACCTGTTTTCTTTAGCAAGCCGGCCAGCGCCTGCGTCACCTTCAATCGTGATGTCGACTATCCGCAGGCGACTGCGGATCTGCATCATGAAGTCGAGTTGGTTGTCGCCTTGAAGTCCGGCGGCAAGAACATCTCTGAAGCGGCGGCGATGGACTGCGTGTATGGCTATGCCGTGGGAATAGATTTTACCCGACGTGACTTGCAGGCTGTGGCGAAGAGCAAGGGCCTGCCCTGGGATGTGGCAAAGGGCTTCGATCAGTCAGCACCTATTTCGGCGATCCTTCCTGCGCAAGAGATCTCAGAGCTAGGCGATGCCGAACTTAGCCTCAAAGTAAACGGCGAGACCAGGCAGAAGGCCACACTGGGCGATATGATTTGGTCGGTGCCGGAAATAATCTGCGAGCTATCCCGTTTCTTCGAGTTAATGTCCGGCGATTTGATTTACACCGGTACTCCTTCGGGTGTGGCGGCAGTTTCGCGCGGCGATCAATTGGTCGCATCGGTCGAAGGGGTCGGAACATTGGACTTCAGGATTGTATAGGTCGCCAGTCTGAATGAACTCTGATCAAGGCATACTACTGCTAATACTTATTGCGCTCCTGGTGCTGCTGGTCTGGGGGCGTTGGCGCTACGATGTGGTTGCATTGGGTGCTCTATTCACGGCAAGTGCTTTCGGCCTGGTTCCTCAGTCGCAAATGTTCTCAGGGTTTGGCAACCCGGCAACTATTACGGTTGTTATGGTTTTAATCGTTAGTTTTGGCCTGACTAAATCAGGAGCGGTCGAGTTTATTGCCGACGCGATAGAGCCGATTTCGAAGACTCCGTATTTGCATATCGCCGTGCTCACCTTTCTCGCCGCTTTCCTCTCCATGTTTATGAATAACGTAGGTGCGCTTGCCCTGCTAATGCCTATTGCGATTCGCTCTACGAACCAGGCGGGGCGATCACCGGCGACCGTTCTGATGCCGCTCTCCTTCGGTTCAATCCTTGGCGGTCTGGTTACGCTGATTGGTACCCCGCCGAATATACTGATCGCCAACTACCGCGAGCAGATGACTGGTGAGGCCTTCACTATGTTTGATTTTGCGCCGGTAGGAGGGGGTATAGCGATAGTTGGCATCCTATTCATGTTACTAATTGGCTGGAAACTGGTGCGGGTACGGAAACAGAGCACCGGACTGGACCTTTTCGATGTGGAGAAATATTTATTCGAGCTTAAGGTTACTCGCGAATCGGAGTTTGCTCATCAGCAGGCCGGTAAACTAAGAGACAGCCTGGCCAAGAGCAAGTTGTCGCTTATTTCCATGGTGCATCGACGAGAGAAAATACCGTTAGTCAACAGGCGACAACTTATTTCATCAAGCGATCTGCTGATGATTCAGGGGTCTCATGACGATATCGCAAAATTTGCCAAGGCTCACGATCTGCTTATGGTTGCCGCAGAAAATGCGCAGAAGGAAGTGCTTCATTCTGAGGATACCCAGGTAGCCGAGGTAGTGATTACTCCCAATTCTCCAATAGTGCACAGAACTCCGAGTCAGATTGGATTTAACAGGAAGTACTCGGTAAATTTACTGGCTGCCTCGCGATCTGGTACTCCTCATCGGGAGAGGCTGCGCGATTTCAAATTTGCGGTGGGTGATGTATTGCTCTTGCATGGAGAAGAGGACGGGCTTGAGGAGGCTATCGTTAAACTGAAGTGCTATCCGTTGGCGAGTCGAGACCTTGGTTTAGGAGCGAACGCAAAGGCGATACCTGCCATGCTAACGTTTATCATTGCGATAGTGGCAGCGGCAAGTGGACTTGTTACCATACAGCTCGCCCTGGGCTTCGCGACAGTGGTGATGGTTCTGCTAAACATAGTTCCCGTACGGGAATTTTATGATGGCGTGGACTGGGCCGTGGTAGTGTTACTTGGCGCCATGATACCTCTCGGGGCCGCGTTGGAGGCGACCGGTACGACGACCTTATTGGTAAACGGGATACTCTCAGTAGCGGGAGATTTGTCGCCGGTAATTCTGATTGCCATGATACTGATTCTAACGATGTCCGTCTCCGATGTGCTCAATAATGCGGCGACTGCGATTCTGATGGCCCCGATCGCCTTTAATATCGCTTTATCACTTAATCTAAACCCGGATGCATTCTTGATGGCGGTGGCGGTGGGTGCCTCCTGCGCTTTTTTAACGCCCATTGGTCACCAGAACAATGCTCTCATTATGGGCCCGGGAGGCTATGAGTTTGGTGATTACTGGCGTATGGGATTGCCATTGGAGATTATTATAGTCGTCGTGGCACTTCCATTATTGCTGTGGGCATGGCCGCTTTAGATCAATCAATTCGATTAATTAGCGCCTAGCCGAGCTTCGCGATTGCTAGTAACAGCAGAATGCTTTAACGTATAGCCTTATTATTCGCTTGAGTTATTTTTATGCGCGTTAACTGGAAAACTTACAATTCAGGCAAATTCTTCGATGAGATCATCGCCTCTCCAGGACATGCCAGAAAACCAGCGCGCCGCCTAGCAAACTATCTCGCCTCCCTTACGCATGATCAGCTCTTAGAGAAAAAACGAGCTGCCGATCTGGCCATCAAGACGATGGGTATTTCGTTTACGGTCTATAGCGACGCCGGCAACATCGATCGGGAGTGGCCCTACGACATTATTCCTCGCATTATAGCCGCGAAGGAATGGGATCAAACCAGTCTCGGCTTACAGCAACGCTTGCGCGCTTTAAATTGCTTCATCAATGATACCTATAACGATCAGAAAATTTTTAAAGACAAGATAATACCGAGAGAACTTGTCGTTGATTCGGCCAACTTCAGAAAACAGTGCATGGGGATCAACCCGCGCTTTGGGGTGTGGGCGCATATTTGCGGCACCGACCTGATCAAAGGCGATGATGGTCAATTCTATGTGCTTGAGGATAATCTGAGAGTGCCATCGGGCGTTTCTTATATGCTCGAGAATCGTCGCGTTACGAAGCGGGTTTTTCCCGAGCTCTTCGAAAAACATAGCATACGTCCTATTACAGAATACCCAGCGCAACTATTCGACACGCTCGCTGCGATTTCACCAAGGCAGTCCGACTACCCGGAGGTCGTGGTACTCACTCCAGGGGTCTATAACTCTGCCTACTTCGAGCATTCCTTTCTCGCACAGCGCATGGGCGCGGAACTCGTTGAGGGTGGCGATCTGGTGGTGGAGAAGGACAAGGTCTATATGCGCACCATCGATGGGCTGTCGCAGGTGGATGTGGTCTACCGCAGAATCGATGATCTGTTTCTGGATCCAAAAACCTTCCGAAAAGACTCCGCTCTCGGCGTTCCGGGTATTTTTAAATCCTGGGTTAAAGGCAATGTTGCACTGGCAAACGCGCCGGGAGCTGGTGTCGCCGATGACAAGATTATCTACACCTACGTGCCAGCGATGATTAAATACTATCTGGGCGAGGAGCCCCTGCTGCCGAATGTGCCAAGCTATCTCTGTGTAGACAAAGTGCAACGTCAGCATGTTTTGGAGAACCTCGACAAGCTTGTTATCAAGCCGGCAAATGAGTCCGGGGGCTATGGCATGCTTATCGGGCCGCAGGCTAGTAAAAAGGAATTGGCCGAATTCGCGCGCCGAATTAAAGCTGACCCGAGGAATTATATGGCGCAGCCACTGATATCGCTATCCACGGTGCCGATTTTAGGGGAGCGCGTAGTTGAGCCGAGGCATGTAGATCTGCGCCCATTTATTTTGCAGGCAGACAAGACTCACGTAACTGCAGGCGGGCTGACGCGGGTAGCTATGATAAAGGGTTCCTTCGTGGTCAATTCATCACAGGGTGGTGGTAGCAAAGACACCTGGATAGTAGGAGACAGTTAAGCGCCATGCTTTCACGAGTAGCCGAACGAATTTACTGGCAGGCACGCTATCTTGAACGGGCCGAGAACACGGCGCGTCTGCTGAGTGTGTTCTCCACCTTACTACTGGACTTGCCGCCGGGAACGAAGTTGAGCTGGCGTTCTCTGGTCGAGATTACCGGTACCGACAAGGTTTTCGACACCAAGTACAAGCAGGCGAATGAACGCAATGTTATGCGTTTTCTGTTGTTGGATAACGAGGTTAGTTCGTTGCTTACCACCTTGGCGAGTACTAGGGAAAATGCGCGCACAACACGGGAAATCATGCCGCTGGAGGCGTTCGAGCAGATCAATGATCTGTATCATTACGCCCGCGACAATGCCGCTGCCAGTCTGTCGGGCGGATCACGGCACAGGTTTCTCGAAGAAATTATTTCTTGCTGTCATGAGATTTCGGGGCTGATGGCCGGCAGCATGAGCCGAGGCGCAGCCTACAGCTTCGTGCGTCTTGGCAGGTCGCTGGAGCGCGCCGATATGGCAACCCGCATCATCGACGTTGGCTCGGGCAACTTATTGCCTGAGATTGGCACCGGCAAGAAACGACAGGAGGCGAAAGAACCCTATGAAAACACGTTGTGGATGAACATACTGCGTTCACTCACCGCCTATCAGATGTATCGCCAGCATGTGAAGCATCGCGTTAACGGCGAAGACGTGGTTAGGTTCCTTCTCCAAGATGATGACTTTCCGCGTGCGGCAACCCACGCCCTCACCACGATATCGAAAGTGCTTGTACACCTGCCGAACAATACCAAGGCTGCTAAACAGGTAAACAAGACGCGCGCAATAGTACAGCGGGGAGATATTAACCAGCTATTGGAATCAGGTTTGTTTCAATACCTTGATGACTTGCAAATAGAGATCGCCACGATTCACGGCTGTATCGCAGATACCTGGTTCCTGCCCCATATTTAGATGAAAAACTTCAAATGTAAATGCGGATCGGTGCTCTTCTTTGAAAACACCCGATGCCTTAGTTGTGGGTATGGCGTCGGCTTCGATCCATACAGTATGAAGATGCGTCGAGTCGCCAATGAGAGTGTGGGGCAAAAGATCGCTCGCAGCTCGTCATTGCATCGCTGCAAGAATTCTACCGACTACGATGTCTGCAATTGGCTGGTGAATGACCCCGCTTGTGAATATTGCCTATCCTGTGAGTTAAACCATACGATTCCTAATCTGCTGGAGGAGAAACGCCGCGCTTGGTGGAAGAGCCTGGAGTACGCCAAGCGCCGTCTTATCTATTCTCTGCTTAGTCTGAACCTGCCGGTAGTGAGCAAGAGAAAAGACCCCATGGGTTTGGCTTTTAAGTTCATGGAAGATCAGCGCACCAACCCAGGGGTGTTCGAGGAACACGTAAACACCGGGCATCTCGATGGCATGATCACCATCAACATTGCCGAAGCAGACCGTGTGAAGAGTGAAATAGCGCGTCAATACACGCGCGAGTTGTATCGAACGCTGCTGGGGCATTTTCGCCACGAGAGCGGACATTATTATTTTCTAAAGCTGATCAACACCGATGTGCGTAAGCAACAATTTAGAGATCTGTTTGGTGACTATACGCAGGATTATGACGCGGCACTGCGCGAATACTACAAGGACAATTTTGTCGCACCGCATGACTCGGATATGATCAGCCATTATGCGCAATCACACCCCTGGGAGGATTGGGCGGAAGTCTGGGCGCATTATCTGCACATGATCGATACCCTGGAAACGGCGAACCAGTATCGAGTTAAGCAGAGCTCGGCACAATTCGACAACATCGACAATACCCTGCAAAAGTGGGCGGAGTTGACACTGCTTCTGAATGCACTAAACAGGAGTATGGGGTTGGAAGATGCTTACCCCTTCGTGCTTTCCGACCTTTCGCTTAGGAAGCTCCGCTTCGTTCACGGCTTGATCTATCCCAGTTACTAGCCCAGGTTAGCGGCGGCATGCGCAGGAAGGCATCTTTCAGAAGTTGATCCCAGGACTTTTTAAGATCGCGCAGGAATTCGCTGTCGTCCTCAAATCTGTGATAGTTCGTCGCTGTAAGAGTGCCGCTGTTGTAGATTAATATTTCTATTGGCGGCCCCACGCTGAGATTACTGCGCAGTGTCGAGTCCATGGAAACCAGCGCGCACATGGCACAGGTATCGAGATCGAGATCGGGTTTCAGGATTCGATCCAGAATGGGTTTACCGTATTTGCTTTCGCCGATCTGTAGATAGGGAGTGTCCTTGGATGTGGTGATGTGATTCCCCTCAGGGTAGACGAGGATAATTTCATGCCTGGAACTGCCGATCTGCCCACCTATAATGAAGCTGGCCTCAAATTTCTTGCCTTGGATCGTACGCTTTTCCTGCTGTACTCGGGAGATATCTCCAACGTAGTCCGCCGCCTCTTCGAGGCTCTCTATGTTGAGCAGATTGACATCGGCGTTCTTCTTTATGTCTGACTTTATAGTGGCAATGGTGGCTTGAGTCGTAGCCAGGTTTCCGGCACTGAGGATGGTGATTTGCCGTTCCCCGTCGATGCCGAAGCGGAACATCTTGCTATAAGTAGACACCTGATCGATGCCCGCATTAGTGAGTGAGTCGGAGCAAAATACTATGCCCGCGTCTACGGATACTGCTACACAATAAGTCATTTTTAAGTCATTTCTACTCAAACAAGCGCTCAATCATACTAACTATGCTGGTGGCTGGATAGGAGTTTTTTGAGGTATTTCGGGGCGGCATCTCTCACGAGATTGATGATGATTGGCCCGCTGCAAGGCGCTTTATGGGGGGGCTAAAAGCCAGTTGGAAGCGACAATATGAGGCTAGCCCATATTGTCGAGCAGGACGTCCAGATCGTCGTATTCAAACTCGTGATCGATGCGCTTGCTATCGAGGCGCTCTTCGATGCGACGACGCAACTCGGTAATGTGGTTTTTTGCCGAGACTGCCTTTACCGGCTCCTCATCATCGTCTTCATCTGATTCGTCGTCGGGTAAAATTACCGTAGCGTCAAAAAACTCTTTTGAGTCGTCGATCGAGTCATCCCACTGGGGTTGTTCTTTCATGGCAATTCTCACTCTGTATTTAAACGCTGCTTATCGGGAAGCTGTTTAAGGCTCCTAGGTAAACTTATCGTTTGCTAAGTCGCGAATCTTCAATAAAAATTGAGAAAAAATCAAAGAATATTTTAAACATTTTTACGCTGAAGAAAAATGAATAAAATCAGACAGTTGCAGGGTTGGAATGGCTAGAAAGTCAAGTTTTGCTGGCGAGCAGGTCGAGGGTTTGTTGGCGTAGTTCTTTCTTGGCGATCTTGCCAGCGGCTATGCGAGGCAGTTGCTCATACTGGAAAAAGAAAAGTGCCGGAATCTTGAAGGCGGCAATTCGCGAGCAGAGAAAGCTCGTAAGCTGTTCGGCTGTGAGTTTGCTCGCCTGAACAAGCATGATTGAGGCGCAGGGTATCTCACCAAGGCGATCATCGGGAATGCCATAGACAGAGACTTCGCTGACCTCGGGGTGCTCGCTAATGACATACTCAACCTCGGCACAGCCGATGTTTTCTCCGCCACGTATTACGATGTCTTTGGCGCGATCCAGAATGATAAGAAAACCCAGCTCATCCAACATGCCGATGTCGCCGCTGTGAAACCACCCATCTTTGATTACCTCGGCGGTAGCTTCGGGATTGTTCCAATAGCCCTTCATGACGGTAGGGCCTTTGATGCAGATCTCGCCAACTTCTCCGTCTGCGAGCGTATTGCCGCCTTCGTCAACGATACGCACGCTGGTCAGTGGCGGAGTAGGGCGCCCGGTGCTGTTCGGTCTACTTGCATAGAACTTACCCGAGATTATGGCACCGATTGCATTGGTCTCGGTCAGGCCATAGCCCAGACCGGGAATCGCCGCCGCGGGAAATTTACGCATGATCATGTTCAGATGCTCAGGCGGACGCGGAGCGCCGCCACTCTGAACGCTGCGCAAGCTGCTCAGGTCATAAGAGTCGAAGTTTGGTGATTGCATGATTTCCCAAGCCATTGTTGGTACGCCATGAAACACTGAGATTCGTTCTTCTTCTATTAGCTGCAAGGCGATCTCGGCATCCCACTTGTACATCATCACGAACTTGCGCAGGTAGAGGAAGCTGGATAGAAACTGAGCGTGGCTGCCGGTTACATGGAATAACGGTACATTCGCGAGCAAGGCCGGAGGGAATTCTGGATTTTCTTCGAGCAGTTCCGGTCTAAGTATCTCGGTAATCTCCTTGACGAATTTCCAAGTGTATAGCGCATTGATAATACTTCGGTGAGTAGAGAGTACTCCCTTCGGCATTCCGGTCGAGCCGGATGTGTACATGATCGATGCCCTGTCCTGGGGCAACACCTGAATGTCTCGGAGTTCTTCCGCCGCAAGCGGCTGGGCAGACCTTGCTAATTGATAGAACTCGGGAAATGAGGAATTGTCTTCTGGCTTTATCAACACGATTTGGACATCGAGACTTTCCAGAATAGGCTTTAATAATTCATGCCGGGCGTGGTCGACGAAGATAAGTTTACTGTCACTATCGTTGAGTCCGAATTCCAGTTCCGCGCTCTTCCACCAGGAGTTCATGGGCACCGCGATTGCCCCCATCATCGTGATCGCCATATAGGCTATACACCATTCTGGTGAGTTGCGTGCACAGATTGCAACACGATCACCTGGCTCAATAGCGTAATTGTCTCGCAACACTCTTGCCATGCGCGAGGCTAGATCCAGACTCTCTGCGAATGTGATGCGCTCCTGCTGATATACGAGGAAGGGCTGATCGGATGCCTGCAAGCCCAGTGCATAGAGCTCTCCCAGATTTTTCGGTACATGGGAAAATACATCCACCTCAATGCCATCGACGGTGATGGTCTCGGTCGCCATCGGGCTTCCGGGGGCTTTATGGGCGGCGGCAATTTTCTTAAGCTTTGCCAGATCATCGCGGATCTGCTGCTCGGTCAGTTTATTCGCTGCGACCGTCACTCTTTGCGAATCTCCAGTGTCACTTTGCCCATGACCTTGCGTTCAGTAAATACATTGAAAGCATCGACGAAGTCGGTCATCGCGAATGATTCGGTGACAATGGGTTTCAGTTTTCCTTCGTCGTACATTGCGAGTAATTGAGCGAAATTATCTTCGTAGGCCTGGGGTTCCTCTTTTCTAAATCGGCCGAGGAAAACACCTACCATGGATGAGCCTTTTAATAGAGCGAGGTTTGCTTTGTATTCGGGGATGCGGCCACTGGCGAAACCAACGACAAGGAGTCTGCCATTCCAGTTGATGCAGCGGCAGCTTTGATCGAATAGATCGCCGCCAACAGGGTCGTAGATGACATCGGCACCCTTGCCGTCTGTCAGCTCTTTGACTCTTTCTTTGAGTTCACCGTCGCCATAATTGAGCAGGGCGTCGGGATGCAGGCGATTGACGAATTCCAGCTTCTCATCGGAACTGGCGGCGGCTATCACTCGCGCTCCCATGAGTTTGCCGAGCTCTACCGCAGCAAGGCCAACACCGCCGCTGGCGCCGAGTACCAATAGCGTCTCACCTGGCTGTAATTGTGCGCGTTGCTTCAGGGCGTAGTAGGAGGTTGTGTAAATCATGGCGAATCCAGCTGCAGTCTTGAAATCCATGCTGTCCGGGATTTTACGGAGACCGTCTGCCTTCACAACTACCTGCTCGGCGAGACCGCCGATGCCCGGGGTCGCCATGACTCTATCGCCGACTTGGAACCCCTGTAGCCCGGGGCCAACCGATTTAATAATTCCACCTACCTCTGAGCCTGGGGTAAAGGGCATGGGCGGTTGAAATTGATACTTGCCTTGAATTTGCAATCCATCAGGGAAATTCAACGATGCAGAATACACCTCTACGATCGCCTCATTCTCGGAGGCGACAGGGTCATCGATCTCTTCCAGGACCAAATCTTCAGGTGGGCCATAAGCCTTACAGACGATCGCTTTCATGAAGTTACCTCGAGCACAACGAAGGCGGATTCAATCATGAATGGGGCTTTACTTCAAATGCCGCCCGGTTTCCTGACGCTGGGCAGAAGCGGCACCCCCGTTTGTATTGTTGTGGTCACGGCAAACTAGTATATTCACGTTTGGAATTCTTCTGCAGTGCTTACCTAGCGATAAATGAATAAAAGCTGATGAATGAACAAAAGCGACAGGCTTTTCTGAGGGCCATGGATATTCAGCCTTATTATCCAAGGCGGGTTCTGGTGGGGGCGAAAGCTTCCCCTATTTACGAGTTCCCGGAACCTCAGTTGAGCGCTGCAGAGCACGAAGCTGTGCCGAAGACGGATACGACATCGGCAAAGAGCGTTACCAGCAGTGCGAAGCTCGATGCCATCGACGCGCTGCGAGCAGACGCAAAGGCGGCCACTCGTCAGGCAACGGTGACCCCGATAGGGCAATCGCGAGGGCAATCGCGCGACACAAGCCCGAGCAAGCAGGAAGAAATCGCGGACCAAGCTGCCGAGAACAGCCTGAGCTTCACGCTACGCTACTACCGGATCAATGAATCTCTGGCTGTGCTCAACGAGGTTCCGACCGAGGGCTCTGCTCAACTCAACAAGGATTCGCTGCGGCTCATGCAGGCGATACTCAGTGCTTTGGGTCAGACAGAGGTTGAATTGAATAGGCAGCCTGAAGAGTTCTCCTGGCCGCTGCAGGCAGGTTATTCTGCGAAGCACACGCCAGAGATAGAAGCGGCGAAAGCCGTCTCGGGGTTTCTACAAATGCGTCAGGAGACCGATGGGTTCTCCAATCTCTTGGTATTTGCGGGGCAGCTCGAGGCTGTGCTGCTACAAAACGATAAGGACCTTCTCGAGCGGGATTTTATGAGTTCCAAAGGCTACTTTATAACTGTAACCCACAGCCTGGCCTCCATGTTAGCGATCACCACCTTAAAGAGAGATGTATGGCATCACTTGCAGGCGCTCAGAAAGCGGCTCAATCGCACGAGCTGACAGCTTGCAATTAGCCTTCCAGGAACCTACCAGCCAATTAAATTCTCTATGCTTCCCGAACCTACCCTAAAGTCGGAATTCTTTGCTCGAACTATGCGCACCAGCGATGTCGAACTGGTAGCTCTGAACGAAGCCGCGGCCCAGCTGCATCCCTGGACGAAACGAATCTTCCTTGATTGTCTGCGCTCCGGCTACCAGTGTTGGGTGTTAGCCAACAAGCAGCGGATAGTCGCTCACGGGGTCATGTCGGTGGCTATTGGGGAGTGCCATCTATTAACACTCTGTGTCCACCCCGAATATCAACGTCGAGGTTTTGCTAGAAAGCTATTCAAGCTATTGTTGGACAGGGCATATAAGCAAGAGGCCGAAACCTGCTTCCTCGAGGTGCGCCGTTCGAACGAGAGCGCGGCAGAATTGTATCGTTCTATGGGTTTTGTAGAGATTGGCGAGCGTAAGAACTACTACCCGGGCAAAGGGGAGAGGGAAGATGCGCTGATCATGTCCCGCGACTTGCCGCTGCCCTGATTGTCTATTCCGGGCGGCTAACTTTCTTTAGCAATTTCTTTAGCAATTTTTTTAGTAAGAACAATGCTACAACGATACACACAGCGGCGAGCATTATTCCACCCAGAAGCAACAGGCTGCCCAGCAGCATATTCAGGAGCTCCTGCGGGGACAGATTTTGCCAGCTTGCCACCACCCAGACGCAGGCGAGTCCGGCGGCGATGCCAGCCAGTGTGGCGGCGGTTTTCTTGCGTATTTTTAGTAAGGAGAAAATCAAAACTTGGGCCTGTTTTCGTCGTCGTTATAACTGGCTGTGCAACCAGGGTAGTCGCTGCAACCCCAGAATATCCCGTTCTTGCCGCTGCGCTTTACCAGTAAGTGATTGCACTGCGGGCATTTGTAGGCAGCCTCCGGTACACCATCGTGGTCGGGTAGTGTCACCTTGCATCCCTTCGAGTAGCCACTGCAGAACCAATAGTCGCCTTTTTCCTTGTCTGCCCTAACCAGTCTTCGAGTGCACAGCGGGCAGCGATAGTGTTCATCTATATCCTTCGATGGCTTGCCCTGAACATCGTTGAGCGATGTGCGGCAATCGGGAAAACCCGTACAGCCCCAGAAAGGGCCCATCTTTCCCTGAATTCGGCGCAGGGGCTTTTTGCATTTCGGGCAATAATGCTGCCGCTCGTTGCTGCTTTTATTTTCGAGCTCGGCCATGCGCTTATCGTAGCTGCTGCGGGGAACGTGACGCCTGAAAAATTCGGGTGTTGCAAGCATGGTAGCAGAACCCAGTTGGCTGTACAGCGACTTCCGCTGTTGAAGATTGCGGTTTTTACTGAAGTATAAGCTGTTCTAATGCTGCCACCAGAGCGGCGTTCTCTGCTTCTGTGCCTATAGATATACGCAGCTTGTCGCGCAGTCTGTCCTGATCGAAATAGCGTACGAGAATATTGCGCTGCTTGAGCTGCCGATACAGGTTTTCAGCGCCGATTGCAGGCGGTACCTGGCACAAAATAAAATTGCTCTGACTTAGTGGCGCGTGCAGCCCGAGTCGATGCAGGTCTGCGCGCAGCTTCTCTCGACTGTGCCGGATCCGCGTGCTGTTCTCCTGCGCATACGCTGCCGATTGCAGTGCGGCCCTCGCAAGAACCTGTGAGATGTGATCGGTGTTGTAACTGTCCCGCGTCTTATACATCATCGGTGCGATAAGCGAAGCGGCACCGATGCCGTAGCCAAAGCGCAAGCCTGCTAGCGAGTATGCTTTGCTCAGTGTTCTGAGTATCAGAATATTGTCGTGCGTAGCGAGCAAGGCGATCGAATCGTAGTTGAGCTCGGGATCGACAAAATCGACATAGGCCTCATCGATGAGCAGCAGGCCTTTAAAATTATCAGCAAGCTCCGCGAGATAGGCTGCCGGCAGCAGCGCGCCAGTGGGCGCATTTGGGTTTACCACTATCAGTAACTTCGCCCCAGACTTGTTGAGCTGATCGATGAAATTCTCCGGCATGCTCCAGTCGTCATTGAGCAGAATTTCCTGCAGTTTACAGCCCTGGATATCCGCTAAAACTGGATAAAGAGAATAGCTCGGTTTACAGACGACTACAGTATCGTCTTGCTCCACATAGGTAGTGAGCACGAGTCGGAGTAGTTCGTCGCCACCGTTGGTGGCAATAATCTGATCGGCTGAGACATTGTGCAGCTTGCTCGCCGCCTCTCGAAAAGCGTCAGCCATGGGTACCGGATAACGCTTGAGCGCAGCCACGTCGATGGAAGCCAGGGCGGCTGCAACCTGCGGGCTGGGAGGGTAGGGGTTCTCGTTAGTGTTGAGTTTGATCGTATCTGCCACGCCGGTCTGTTCGCCGGGAGCATAGCCTTGCATTTTTTCAATGTTTTGACGTTCGAAAGACATAGCAGCTGATTCGTTCGTTGGTTGAGCTAGAGAATTCGATCGGTGGAAAGAATCGGTTCATCGGTAGGGGGCAAAGATTAAAGCTTTAGTGCGCTGGAGTCTAGCGTATCCAGGCGTTCTCACTGTTTCGGCAAATACGTCTGCAATCGATTCTGCCAGCCCAATAACCAGCGTTGCTCATTACGCTGGGCTGGCGCGTTTGCTACGCGGCGTTCTAACACCCTGCTTGCCGCGGCGACGAAATTTTCGAGATTAGCCGAATCGTCGCCCATCTCAAGTAATACCTGCACCAGGCCCCAGCCTTCACCCTGATAACGTTCATTTTGCGCGAGACCGGTGCCCTTGAAATGAACATAGTCGATCAGTGCATACATGCCGTAGGGGATTTGTGCATTGGCAAGCTGATAGAAGTTGGTTTCTGCAGTGCTGCGTTGCTGTGGGTCCAGGTGAGCAAAGAGAAGGTCGGTTGAATTGTGCAAACGCTCGACGATAAACCTGACCTGTAAGTCCGCAGTGGCCGCGAGGAATTGGCGCAGCTCATGCATCCTGGCACTGTCTTGATCGGCCAGGAACTGCTCCCTGTTCTGCCAGGGAGAATCGGGACTGTCCAGTGCGGCGATCCAAGCCGGTATTGCAGCGCCTTGTTGTTGGTAGAAAGCGAGCAGGGCGGGGAAGGTTTCTTCGAAACGTTCCGCCTGTTGCCTGCGATACCAAATGAAATGTCCTATTCCGAGGGAGGGGAAGTCTTCGCCCACATTCCAACTGGTCAGGCATTCAAAATTCCGGTTGCACTCGTTTGCGAAAATTCGATCTCCCAACCATTCCATCTGCTGCGAGTTAAAGTCGGGCAACTGGCCCCTAGCTACCGGAATTACTGAGATCTGGAGCAGTAATAACAGTAAAAATCTGTTGAAACTAATTGAAATAGCTGGCATTTTGAGTGGCTGTAACAATATTGATGAATTAAATAGCATGATAAGCTTGGTTATCGGCCAAAGCACCGTTAGCTGCGAGGTTTAATAACAACTAACCTGCCCAGTGTGGCAGCTGTCCGACGAGGCTTCGAAAGAGCCTTTCGAGTAAAAATGCCAACGATACCTACAGTTTATACTGCAATCACTGAGAACTCATGACCGAAACCGCTAGCTCAGACATAGAGATAGAAACGCCACCCGCGCCAGCCGTGGAGCAGCAGGATGAGTTTGTCACGAATTTATCCAAAATCTATTCGCGCCTGAAATACAGCAAAAAATTAAAGACGGCAATGAAGGAGGTCGAGAAGGACCTGCTTTCCTTGCTGGACGTAAGACTCTTCACGATCTATCAGAGTGTGGACAATGGAAAGGAGATTCTCGCCAGTTTCAAGGGCGGCGACCCCGACGATGACGACTCGATAGAAATTAGAGTCCCGTTTAGCCCGACGTCCTTGGCGGGCTACGTGGCGCTTAGCCAGAGAGCGCTCGTTATAAAGAATGTGTTGAACAGTGAAGAACTGATCGATATCCATCCGCGCCTGCAGTTTGACAAGCGTTTCAGTGAGGCGAAGGGCTGGAAGGTAAAGTCCATGATCATCGTTCCCATCAAGGATGAAATCCTGTTGGGTGTGATGCAACTGATCAACTTCGAGGGTGATAGAGAATTTACCAAGACAGATATGAAGCATGCCTTGATGGTAAGCCAGATGCTGGCCAAACAATTCCGCTCTTCACTACAGAGCACCCAGGGCCCCTACGACTACCTAGTGCAAAAGAGCAAGATATCCGGTGTCGAGCTGGCAGAACTGCAGAACAACGTCTCGCTCTATGGCGGCTCGGTCTCGCGCAGCCTGATGGACGATTTCAATATCGAAGCTGACGACATCGGCAAGTCCCTGGAACACTACTACCGTGTTCCCTATATGAAGTATGACTCGGAACACGAGCTTCCCATCGATCTGCTGGAGAACATAGGAGTGAGCTATCTGCGCAGCAATCTGTGGCTGCCGGTGGCGGGTACCAAGGAAGAGGCGGTCATTCTTATTGACGATCCTTCCGACTATCAGCGCATCATGGAGATCCAGGGTGTCGTGAACGCCCGAAACTATGTATTCCGTGTCGGGCTGCCGGAACACATTCTGCAATTTCTGCGCGGTGATGCCGATGCCGATATGGAAGCGGGTTTCGATGATGTGTTCGATGCATTGGGCGGCGAAGGTGGCATCGAAGTCGATACCGATGACGGCGACGACGAAGATGAAGGCTTGGCGGCGACATCGGGCATCATTCAATTGGTAAATCGCATTATCACCGAATCCGAGAGGCTCGGTGCCTCGGATATTCATATTGAGCCAGGCAAGGACGATGCGCCAGGCGGCGTCCGGATACGCGTCGATGGTATCTGCCGGGAACTACTGAAAGTCCCCAAGGAACATTGTGCGGCATTAATCGCACGTATCAAGGTTATTTCGAGATTGAATATTGCCGAGAAGCGTCTGCCGCAGGATGGTAAGTGCAAGCTCAAGGTGAGAGGTAAGCGGCTCGAGCTGCGTGTTGCTACGGTACCAACGGTTCAAGGCGAGAGCGCGGTGTTGCGTATCTTGGCGGCGGGTAGTGCAATGCCGCTGGAGAAGCTAAATTTAAGTCCGAGAAACTACCAGAAAGTGGTCGATGCCTCCGCGCATCCGCACGGTCTGTTCCTGGTTGTAGGGCCAACGGGTTCTGGTAAGACGACTACACTGCATGCCGTACTTGGGCACATTAACAAGCCCGATAGAAAGATATGGACGGCGGAAGACCCGGTGGAGATTACCCAGCCGGGCCTGCAACAGGTACAGATGTTGCCGAAGATTGATTTCACCTTCGCGACAGCGATGCGAGCCTTCCTTCGTGCTGACCCTGACGTCATTCTGATTGGTGAGATGCGTGACCACGAGACCGCGAGTATTGGCGTTGAGGCGTCTCTAACGGGTCACTTGGTGTTATCAACCCTGCATACAAACTCCGCGCCTGAGACCGTAACTCGACTCTTGGACCTGGGCCTCGATCCGGTGAACTTCTCCGATGCCCTATTGGGTGTGCTGGCCCAGCGACTGATGCGAACTCTGTGCGGAAAATGCAAGCAGCCCTACAAGCCGGATCAGAAGGAGCTCAATCACTTGATCGACGCCTATGGCCGCGAGGCGTTCAGCGAACTACCCTATGACTTAGACACGCTCGAGCTGCAGGGGCCAGTCGGTTGTGATGACTGCGGCGGAACGGGTTATAAAGGTAGAACAGGTATTCACGAACTGCTACTGGGAACCAATTAATTGCAGGCTATGATTTACCGAAAGGCGGAACTCGATACGATACGTGCGCAGGCGCTGAAAGACGGCATGCAGACGATGAAGCAGGACGGTATCGAAAAAATATTCATGGGACTTAGTGATTATCAACAATTATTACGCGTTGTCGCCGAGTAGAATCGCTACCAGCGTTCCACGTATCCCTCTTTATTTTATTACGATAAATCCCACAAACACCCGCCGTAATTCTGGGGTTTTAGAGCCCTGAACTTCCACGCAGAGCTCCGTATTACGTAAGATCCGGCAAAGTGATGAGTGGCGCACAACTCGCGTATGAACCAGTTCATACTCTGAGCTTTTTGCCAACCGCAGCCCCCATTCCTGTTCTATAGTACTTTCGAAGCCCACGAAAAGTGGTCCGCTTTGGAGGTGTTATTATGGAACGACAAAAACAGCTAATTCAGCCACTTGTTTATTGTGCAGTAGTTTTCATTACCTTAGGAATTGCCATTGCGAATGAGGTGCTAGTTCGCTTCGGCTTGGAAAATAATCTGATCTACGTATTCTCAATCGCGTTTTTGGTGGCGGGATTGTTACTCAGCAAGAATGCGGTACTACTCTTGCTCGTATTACTTGGTGTGTTCGCTATAAACCTGCCTGATGCAACGCTGGTACACTATCACCTGGATCGTGATGTGCTTTTAGCGCTGGTCTGTGCAACCCTGCTAGTGCCGTCTGTGTATCAACTCATCCTGCGCTAGCGATGAGGGGATAGGTGCAGCACCGATTTGGCCTGGGCTGGAAGCCTGTCATTCAAGCACCGGCTAACTCTATCGCGCCCCTATCCTGCGAAAACCTGAGAATGGGCAGGGATATCCCGGGAATGGCTGCCACCACCCAATAAGCCATCGCTGGCTGCGACGAGCCTCTTCGTCGCTTTCCTGGGGTTGAGTTTTGAGGCCAGAAAAACCTTTATGAACGAACGGTATCAGAGGCTGAAAAACTTCAATAAAAACAGTAATAAAGGAATTGATAAATTTCAGGAATTGCGTTTGATGCGATAATTTATGCACAAAAATGAAGCTACTGTCACAAAACGCTAAAAATAAGCAGGTTTTATTTTTAATCGTCAATTCTAAAACCTGTAACTCTTTGAAATAATTAAAGATAACTCATTGCCTAAAAATTGATCAATTTGTAGTATATGGGCGTAATTTCGAGGCTTGAAGCGATTATGGAAGATTTATGCACCGAGTTATCCACAGAATCTGTGGAAAAAATTTCCCTGCGCCAATAAGCGAATTTCCTAACATCCTCAATGGCTTAAGCGAGCTAGTTGAACAGCGTATCAGCACTATGCGCTAAGTTGCAGTTAAAAATATGCGCCAACTAACTATGCGCCAACTAACGATGAAAAGGAAAGGGATATTGAGATTATACCCGGCAGGAGAATGTGTTATGTTTGCAGTTCCACTAGTTGTACAGCATTGAAATATGATTGAGTTAACCGCTGAGATCCCATTCCTGTGGCGCCTGAGCGCTGAGAGCAGCGAAGGCTACTGTTCCGTTGCCATGGTAGTTCCCTGCCCCCCCGAAACTGAAATCAAAGACCTCACTATTGAAACCAGTGTCCTCAGTCTTTCTTCGGACAGTACGCGCTCGGAAAAAGAAGAGACGCTGGAGTGGAATCAGGAAGATATAAGCCTATTCTTGAAGCTGGTTAATCAGAAGCAGCTTTCCAATAAGCAATTGATCTCTGATACCGTTCGCATCGACCTGACCGATCCCGATATTATCGATATTATTCATATTGTGGCGGCGGCAGGGTTCGGCGTGGCTTTTACCTCCTACGGACTCTTGCACGAGTCCAGCGGGATGTATCCAGTGCACAGTTGTGAGGTTGGGGCGCTAGCTTCCCTGAATACGATAACAGGCTTCAAACCTTGCATCGTAGTAGATATCGAAGATGATGATGTGGTTTGCGTTCTCTTGGAGGACATCGACGTCTGCGCTACGGATGAATACGACCGACTCAGCCGACACGACCTTTTACTGGCGAAGCGCGGTGATATCCTGCACCCCGAATTTGCTGAAACCAGAGTGAAGCCTGCAAGCGCCGTACTTCACTAAGCACTATTTTGCGCGTTGGTTAAAACGCCTGCCTACCAGCGCTGCAGCGATATTAACCTTTTGGATATCGATGGCGCCCCCGGCAATCCCCCAACCCCAGGCATCTCTCAATTTCTGCTCCAGTGGAAACTCCTTGGAATAGCCATAGCCACCCATGAGTTGCATTGCCTTGCCGGTTACCTCGCGTGCAGCCTCATTAGCGAAGCACTTGGCGACCGAGCTCTCGGCGATAGAGGGAAGGCCTTTCTCGGCGTTTACCACGGCGCGATAGAGCAGTAGCCGCGATGCCTCCAATTTCATTTTCATTTCGGCAATCTGCAGCTGCACCGCCTGAAAATCGATCAGCGTCTTGCCAAATTGCTGCCGCTGTTGAGAATATTCCAGTACGTAGTCGAAAGCCGACTGCGCGACGGCAAGTGACATCGTCGTGTTCCCGCAGCGTTCAAGGTCGAATGCATCCATTAACTTCGCGAAACCACCGGCGGCGACGAGGATGTTCTCAGCCGGAACCTCAACGTTGTCGAAATACATATCGGCGCTAGCCACACCACGAAATCCCATGTGGTGATCGCGTTTCCCGAAGCTGAAGCCGGCGCTGTCTTTTTCTACGATGACTGCACCGATCCCCTTTGCGCCAGGTATGTCATCCATGCGGCAGTAAACGACATAGGCTTCGGAATGTCCGGCTCCCGAGCACCAGCGTTTGCTGCCATTTATTATCACGCGCTCGGCATCCAGTTTGGCCTGCGTGCTCAGGTCTGTGAGCGCCGAGCCAGCATTGGGTTCAGACATGGAGACGGCGACGACAATCTCGCCAGAGCAAACCCTGGGCAGGATCTTCTGCTTCAGTTTCTCGCTACCAAAATGCGCGATGGCCAGCGTCGGACCGAAGCAGGATTCGAAAATGGGAAACGCGACGGCGATCGAAATCTTGGCGATCTCCTCCAACACGATAACGGCATCGAGGTGCGACATGCCGGCACCGCCATATTCTTGTTCGAGGTTTACTCCTAGATAACCCAGTTCAGCGTAGCGTTTGCGTAGCTCAATGCCTGGAGGCTCGTCGCTCTCTTCGATCTGCCGCGCTATGGCAGGCAGTTCTTGTTGGGCGAACTTTCGAACCGACTGCTGTAGGGCGATCTGTTGTTCACTGAGGGTAAAATCCATACCCTGGAATCCTTATTTTCCACGTTTTTGTCGCTGATTCGGCATTGTAGAGTATGCGGCGGCGTTCCAGTAGCCCCAGCTGCAGAGCGGTTTCCCTACCATCGCTCCGTGCTGCTATAATCGCGCCCGATTTAGCTAGGCATACAAACTTACTACTCTGCAATCTGGTCAACAGGCAGTAGCCTCTGGCCGCAACACGGCAATCTCAAGCATGGGCATTCAATCACTGAACGACGAAATAGGCCGCCGACGTGTCTTGGCGATCATTTCGCACCCGGATGCTGGTAAGACCACCATTACGGAAAAGCTGTTACTGTTCGGTAATCTGATTCAGGTGGCCGGTTCGGTGAAGAGTAAGCGGTCCGACCGTCATGCGACTTCTGACTGGATGGCGATGGAGCAGCAGCGCGGTATATCGGTGACGTCTTCGGTGATGCAGTTCCCATACAACGAGCGTATGGTGAACCTGCTCGACACACCGGGCCATGAAGATTTCTCGGAGGATACCTATCGCGTACTTACTGCGGTCGATTCCGCCCTGATGATCGTGGACGGAGCCAAGGGCGTTGAAGATAGGACCATCAAATTGATGGATGTCTGTCGACTACGGGATACTCCTATATTTACTTTCGTGAACAAACTCGATCGAGACACCCGTGACCCTATCGAAATTCTCGATGAAATCGAGACAGTGCTCAACATCAAGTGCGCACCGATTAACTGGCCGCTTGGCATGGGTAAGGAATTCAAGGGTGTTTATAATCTGCTTGAGGACAAGATTCATGTGTATCAACACGGGCAGGGAAACAAGATTCCCGACGAAGTGATCATAGATGGTCTGGACAGTCCCGAAACCGATGCACTTCTTGGAAGTTATACACAGGACTTCAAGGACGAGATAGATCTTGTCAAGGGAGCGAGTAATGAATTCGATTCCCAGGCCTATTTAAAGGGTGAACTGACACCTGTATTCTTCGGTACGGCATTGGGTAATTTCGGCGTCAAGGAAATGTTGGAAAAATTCGTGCAGTGGGCGCCGCCGCCGAAGAGCAGAGAGACCGAGACTCGCGTCGTCGATGCCAAGGAAGAAGCTTTTAGCGGATTCGTCTTCAAGATTCAGGCAAACATGGATCCAAACCACCGCGACCGCATCGCGTTCATGCGCATATGCTCCGGCGCCTATAAACGGGGCATGAAGATGCGTCACACGCGCATCGGCAAGGACGTCAAGGTGGCGGATGCAGTGATGTTTCTGGCAGGAGATCGTGAACAAGCAGAGACGGCAGTATCCGGCGACATCATCGGTCTGCACAACCACGGCACGATACAGATTGGTGATACCTTTACCGCTGGTGAGGAGCTAAAGTTTCGTGGCATTCCCCATTTTGCACCGGAGTTGTTTCGGCGCATCCGCCTGCAGGACCCGCTCAAGCTGAAGCAGTTGCAGAAGGGTCTGACCCAGCTCTCCGAGGAGGGTTCCACTCAGGTATTCATGCCACTGCGGAACAACGATCTGATTGTCGGTGCGGTTGGTGTGTTGCAGTTTGAAGTGGTGGCGTTTCGACTGAAAGACGAATACAAGGTCGACTGCATCTACGAACCGGTTACGGTGCATGTTGCGCGATGGGTTGACTCGAAGAATAAGGCCAAGCTGGAAGAATTCCGCAAGAAGGCCCACGAAAATCTTTCGATCGACGGTGGCGGCTACCTCACCTATCTGGCACCGACTCGAGTGAACTTGAGCCTGATGGAAGAGCGCTGGCCAGATATCGAGTTTCGTGCAACCAGAGAGCATTAATCTGCACTCGCCAGGCGATTACACAAGTAGCAATAAGAATGGCTAAACGCTATGTCCAATTGTGAGATGCAATTTCAGATAAAGGCCAACGACGGCAAGGCGCGTACCGGCGTCATGAACTTTCCACGCGGCGATGTTGCGACGCCGGCGTTTATGCCCGTTGGCACCTACGGCAGCGTCAAGGGCCTTAACCCTCAGCAGATTCGAGACACCGGTGCGGACATTATCCTCGGCAACACCTTCCACTTGATGCTACGCCCGGGCACTGAAGTCATCATGCAGCACGGAGACTTGCATGACTTTACCGGTTGGCACAGGCCGCTGCTGACTGATTCTGGAGGCTTTCAGGTATTCAGCCTCGGCGAGATGCGCAAGATTTCAGAACAGGGGGTTAAATTTCGCTCGCCGGTCGATGGCGCACAGATATTTCTCGGCCCCGAGAGTGCTATCGAGGTTCAGCATCAGCTTGGATCGGACATCATCATGGTCTTCGATGAATGTACTGGGTATCCTGCGACCGAGCAGGAAGCGAAGGATTCCATGGAGCTGTCGCTGCGCTGGGCGGGGCGCTGCTTGCAGGCGCATGGGAGCAACAAATCAGCGCTTTTTGGCATCGTGCAAGGTGGCATGTTTAGGCAATTACGCGAGCGATCGCTGGCCGGGCTGATGGAGCTGGGTTTTGATGGCTACGCCTTGGGAGGACTCTCGGTTGGCGAGCCCAAGGATGAGATGAAGGCGGTCGTCGAATTCTGCACTGAAAAACTGCCTGAGAATAAGCCACGCTACCTGATGGGTGTGGGCACACCGGCAGATATCGTGCATGCAGTCTGCGAGGGCATTGATATGTTCGATTGTGTGATGCCGACTCGAAATGCGCGCAATGCCCATCTATTTACTTCCCAGGGTCTATTGCGGCTGCGCAATAGCCGCTACCGCAGCGATACTGGCCCGCTGGATGAAAGCTGCGGCTGCTATACCTGCCAGAATTTCAGTCGCGCCTATTTACATCATCTGGACAAGTGTCGCGAAATGCTCGGCGCACAGCTGAATACGATACACAATCTGCATTATTATCAGACGCTAATGGCAGGTTTGCGTGAGGCTATAGAACAGGGTAGATTGGGCGCCTTTGTCCGCCAGTTTGAGGCGCAGCAACAGGAATTGTCCTGAATCTTCGTCCCAGATGCTTGAATATGGCCGAAAAATCCCAAGTTATTCAGGAAGCGGTTGGGCGTGGGCATTGCAAACCCCGTCGAGTAGGGGGTGGACGCCGGGTCACAGTACGGGGCCCCATTTAGCTAGGGCGAATACGTAGGGCGAACGCAAGAATCAATATAAGAAGTGCAGCGAAGCAGGTACAATCCCCGTCTTTTCTGTCTGAGTGGATACGCAAACTGCAAGAGAGCCATTTATGAATTTTATCTTTCCCGTAGCCTATGCCCAAGAGCCTGGGCAACCGAATATGACCTATAACCTGATCCTGTTTGGCGGCATGTTTGTGCTGTTTTATCTAATCCTCTGGCGTCCGCAATCGAAGCGTGCGAAAGAGCACCGCGAATTGATTTCCAGCATCTCCAAGGGCGACGAGATCATGACGTCCGGCGGGCTGATGGGTAAAGTCACAAAAGTGAACGACGACTATATCGCCGTTGAAGTCGCTCAGAATGTTGAGCTAAAGCTGCAAAAATCTTCAGTAGCCGCCGTCTTACCGAAAGGAACCATAAATCAGATCTAGTGGCGTCGGAGCCTGGACTTATCTCGTCGCTCCAATTGCGGAAACTAGCTGGTAGCACATTATGTTGAACAAATATCCAGCCTGGAAAAACGGTCTCATTCTCTTAGTGGTTTGCCTGGGGCTTCTCTACTCCTTGCCAAACCTGTATCCGGACGATCCTGCCTTACAGATATCTCACGAACTCACGGAGTTGGGTTTGGGAGATTTGCCTACTATCACCTCGGCGCTGGAAGCGGCGGAGGTCGAATTCTTCGGTGAGGAAGTTGATAGCGAGAGCATTCTGATTCGTCTGAATAGCCTGGACGATCAGTTGCGTGCGAAGACCGCCATCGAACAGGCGCTGGGCGAGACCTATATTGTTGCCCTGAATCTCGCGCCGACAACACCTGCATGGCTGCAGGCCATAGGTGCTGGCAAGATGAATCTCGGCCTCGACTTGCAGGGTGGCGTGCACTTCCTGATGGAAGTCGACATGGAGTCGGCACTCACACGTCGCATGGAAGATAACCTGAGTAATGTGCGAACCATATTAAGAGAACAAAGAATTCGCAGTCGTGGCCTCAACCTGATCTCGAATACACATTTGGAAGTACGCTTTGCCAATACCGATGATCGCAGCCAGGCCAGATCGGAATTGAGCGAAGTTTTTCCAGAGCTGCAGTTTCAAAACCGTGAAGCCGACGAGCATTTCATTCTCGATATGCGCATGACCCCTGCCACGGCCCTGCAGATACAGACAGATACGCTGCAGGCGAATAGAACCACTCTCTTGAATCGTGTCGACAGCCTCGGCGTATCCGAGCCAACGGTGCAGCAGCAGGGTTCCGATCGGATCGTGGTGGAACTGCCGGGCATGCAAGATCCGGCACAGGCTATTCGTATTTTACAGCGCATTGCCACATTGGAAATTCATCTGGAGGCAGAAGTGGGTGCCTCGAGCCTCAGCTACGAGACCTATGAATATCAAGGTCTGATGGTTAATGTTGACAACGATGTAGTTTTGCAGGGCGACCGCATTAGCAACGCGGTGTTTCAGCTCGATCAGAACAGTCAGCCTTCTGTGTTACTCAGTCTGGATGCACAGGGCGGGAATCAGATGAACCGTGCGACGCGCGACAATGTGAACCGCATGATGGATATACTATTGATCGAGACGAAATCACGTACCGTCACCAGCGTGAACGAGGATGGCGAAGAAGTCGAAGAGGTTGAGTTTTACGAAGATAAAGAGCTCATCATGCACGCGACAATTCTACAGCCTCTTGGCAGGCAATTTAGTGTCACTGGTCTGACACCGCGAGAGGCAAGTGAGCTCGCTCCACTGATTCGTTCCGGCTCATTGGCGGCCCCAATGACAATTGTTGAGCAGTCGGTTATCGGGCCATCGATGGGGCAGGAGAATCTCGATCAGGGTTTATTGGGTGTGCAGGTCGCCGCTGCGCTGGTCGTAATATTTATGGCGTTGTATTACCGCACCTTCGGCATGGCGGCAAATGCGGCACTGATCATGAATATTCTGATGATCGTGGCGGTGATGTCTTCGATTATACCGGCGACACTGACCCTGCCCGGCATCGTGGGTATCGTTTTGACTGTGGGCATGGCGGTCGATGCGAATGTGCTTATCTTTACCCGCATCCGCGAGGAGTTGAGTCTCGGTGTGCCAGCGCAGAAGGCTATCGACGCTGGCTATAACCACGCATTCTCTACGATCATCGATGCCAACCTGACTACGTTTTTAGTTGCGGCGGTACTCTATACGATAGGTACTGGTCCGGTGCGCGGCTTCGCCATCACATTGATGATCGGCATTATCACTTCGGTGTTCACAGCTATCATCGGCACCCGAGCGATAGTGAATCTGATCTATGGTGGTAAGCCTGGTAAAACGCTGTCCATCGGCAACTATAAAAAAGTCACCAAAGCGGCCGCAGTAGCCTAGCGGATATGAAGAATTATTATGCAGATTGAAAGACAAATAGATTTTATGGCAGCCCGCAAGTTTGCGGTAACTGGATCAGCAATTCTGGTAATCGTATCTATTATTTCCCTGGCGATTAATTCACTGGAATTTGGTCTGGATTTTACCGCAGGCACGTCTGTGCGTCTGAGCTACTCCGATGCCGTGGTGATGGGAAATGTCAACGAGACACTGCGCAGCAATGGCTACGAAGATGCGGTAGTCGTTACCTTCGGTTCCGATAGAGACATTCGTATTCTATTGCCAGTGGATGAGAGCATTGCTGTCGGCAATCAAGCCGCTCAGGCTGTAGTGGTTGGAGAGTCTATCGCCGAGTTATTGCAAAGCAATAGTGGCAGCCAAATTACTCTGCTTGGTTCTGATTATGTCAGCTCCAAGGTTGGCGGCGAATTGGTTGAATCCGGCGGCATCGGCATGCTGGTGGCACTGGCAATCATCATGGTTTACATCTCCATGCGCTTTCAGTTTAAGTTCGCAGTCGGAGCCGTAGTCGCGCTTGCACACGATATCATCATCACTCTTGGTATATTCTCCCTGTTCCGTATCGAGTTCAACTTGAATACGCTGGCGGCACTGTTGGCAGTAATCGGCTATTCACTGAACGACACGATCGTGGTGGCAGATCGCATCCGTGAGAACTTCCGGCGCTTGCGCGTAGGCACGCCGATCGAGATGGTGAACACGTCGCTCAATCAGACGTTGTCCAGAACAATGATCACGTCGTTTACCACGTTATTGGTGCTCTTAGCGATTCTCTTTATCGGCGGCGAGTCCACGCAAGGATTCGCCATAGCGCTCATCGTCGGCGTGGTGATCGGAACCTATTCCTCTATCTTCGTAGCCGCAAACGTCATCCTCTACATGAATGTTACTCGCGAAGATTTGATGCTGCCGGTAAAGGAAGGCGCGGAACTGGACGATATTCCCTAGAGACTGTTCGCGTCCGCTCTTTCTCGCCCCAATAAATAGCACTTGGCGACGAACCGCATAATTGCTATGTTTTGACCGGTCGAGACCCAAAGTTCATCGAGGCTGGTGCAGTTTGAATCATTTAAACCAATATTTTCATCATGATCGGCAGAGTCACCTCTGGCGGCGCCGCGTGTTGGGCTCATTCTCCCTGTTAATTCTGTTCCTCCTTGCGCCACAGGTTTATGGTCAGGATCCAGCCTTATTTCCCCGTCCCGCAGAACTAGAACCGGCTATAAACTTCTGGGTTCGGGTATATACCGAAGTGGATACCCAGAGCGGTTTCCTCCACGATTCCCAACACCTTGACGTGGTATATGTTGCGCTGCCACTAAATCGGAGTGCGATCGAAGCTCGTCGCAGTCATATTCAGGAAGATCTGCGGGTGCTCGCCACCGGCAAGCGCGACCAACTTACCCGCACGCAACGCGAGACACTGGCACTGTGGCCCGAAGACGTCAGCAACCAGACGCTTCGCACAGCAGCTTCTAATGTTCGTTGGCAACTCGGGCAGTCGGATCGGTTCTTGGGAGGGCTGCAGAGATCGGGTGCTTATCGAGCGCATATAGACAACGTGATACGGGAGAAGGAATTGCCGAAAGAACTGGGCGTGCTTCCCCACGTCGAGTCTTCATTCAATCCCGGTGCCTTCTCCAGCGCTTCGGCTGCGGGTATGTGGCAATTTGGTCGCGCTACCGGGCAACGTTTCATGCGCATCGATCACATCGTGGATGACCGCATGGACCCGTATACCGCCACCAGTGCCGCCATGAGTCTGCTGGAATATAACTATAGTGTGCTGGGAACCTGGCCGCTGGCTTTGACGGCGTACAATCACGGCGCTGGCGGAATTGCCAGAGCGGTGCGCGAGACCGGTACGACGGATATTGAAAAGATCATAGCTAACTATCGAGGGCGCGCCTTCGGCTTTGCGTCACGTAACTTCTACGCGCAGTTCCTCGCGGTGATACAAGTCGAGAACAACGCTAGCCAATACTTTGGCGAAGTGAGATTTAGTCCAGCGCCACGATTTCGAGAGGTTGAGACAGATTCCTTCATAGATGCTGAAGTTTTTGCCAGATCAATAGGTATCAGTGTGGAGCAGTTGCGTGCGGATAATCGTGGGCTTCGACCGGTAGTTTGGGAAGGTAACAAGAGAATACCGGCTGGCTATAAAATCAAGGTTCGAGAAGAAGTTTTTCCTACCGGAGATATTCTAGCCATGGTGCCGAGTGATTATAAATTTCCGGTTCAGACCCCTGACATAGCCTATGTGGTAGAGCGCGGCGATAGCCTGTCGGTAATCGCCCGGCGTTTTAACACTTCGGTGGCTCAGCTAGCATCTTTGAACCAGTTGCCAAGCAGGAATCGAATTCAGATCGGTCAGCGCTTGCTGCTACCGCAGGATTACAGTCCAGGTACTCAGGTGGCGCCCGTTGTTTCTGCAGAAGGGACTTATACGGTGAGTCGTGGCGATACTGTTTCGCTGATCGCGGCCCGCTACGGTGTCACAGAGCAAGCATTGTTGGGCATCAATGGTATTCAGGACCCACATAGAATCTATCCCGGCCAGCAGCTTACGATGCCAGGCTATGTGGATGCCGGTATTCAAGTCGCGGCGATTGAAGCTACGTCCACGCCGACACCTCCGGTGCAGATCCAGTTTGAAGATGAAGTTGTCGAACCGAGTGAACCAGAAGCTAGAGAACTTGAGATAGGGAGTTTGGAGGAGGAGACCGAACAGCTCACGCTGGAGCGTCTGCCGCCTGCCGCCGTATTGCCGGACAATCAGGAGCTGGATACCCCGGTGACAGCACAGGAGAGTGCAGCCGAGGCGTTGGATCCGGTAATAAACGTGAGTGAGAGCAATGAACAATTGGTCGAGAATCTGTCGGCTGACCCATCGGATTACAGCGTCGCAAGCAACAACACTGTCGAAGTTCAAGCATCGGAAACCCTTGGGCACTTCGCCGAGTGGCTGGGAGTACGGGCCTGGGATGTGCGCAGGCTGAACAATATGGCGTTTCGCGACCCGGTTATCGTGGGCAAGCGCCTGACTCTGGATTTTTCGAGAGTAAATATTGCGGAATTTGAATTGAAGCGTCGCGAATTTCATTCCGGCCTGCAGCAGGAGTTTTTCAGCAATTACCGTATTCAGGGTGTCGAGCAGTATCAGGTACAGCGTGGTGACAATATCGGAGCCGTTGCGAGGACTCGCTACTCCACACCCATTTGGCTGCTGCGGCAGTACAACCCGGAACTGGACTTCAACCGCATCCAGATCGGCCAGCAAATCGTATTCCCTCTACTCGAACAAACCGAGTAGAAGGCTAGCCATTCTTCGAGGTAATCAGCCTCTCAAAAAGCTCAGCATATTTGCCATGCAGCGCTTGCTGCGAATACTCCTTTAACGAAATCTTTGGTAGCTCGCTATTGTGGCTCCTCAGCTGTAACCAGGCTTTGAGGTGGGCAAGCAGGTCTTCACAGCTTGTCTCATGTCCATCTTTCATTGCACTTCGATAGAGAAACTGATCTTCGATGTATTCTGGATAGACCAGACTGTCTGGGACTAGAGGTGTGCACCCTAGCGCGCAGGCCTCTTGTATGGCCAGGCCCTGAAAATCGTGAGCGGCGGTAGAAAGCACTACGTCACAGCGCCGTAACAAGTCAGTATAGTCGTCGCGTTTGCCGATAAAGCCGAAGCGGCCCCGCTCGATGTTTTGCTCGCTAGTATGCTGCTGGAGTAGAGTGTCGATCTGCTCGAATTCCGGCGGCGAAGACCGAAACTGCTGTCCGACGACATGCAATCTTATTCGCAATCGTTGTCGCACTATTTGTTCGGCTAATAGCAGCAGCAACTTCGGGCCCTTGTCGTATTCCCAGCGATGGTTCCACACCACATCGAGGATGGTTTTCGGCTCATGCGAGCGCGGTTTCGCTGCGTATTGTCCGAGGGGTACGGGAATCACCTCGCTGCCTTGTAGTCTCTGTAGCAGCGCTGGCGGCATCTTATCGGGAAGTTTAGCGAGCAAATCCTGAGCTCCCTGCAAGAACGTGGAACGGTTGTAGTCGCTATTGAATACGATCGCATCGGCGCAATAAGCGGCGTAGAGCGGAACCAGGACGGGTTCTATATTGCTGCTTCTCTGGTCACTGCCCGCAGGATAGACGAACTGATTCTCATGAAAATAAACCATTGTTGGCAGCTTGCTGAGTTCGGGTACGAAGCCGCGCAGGCTGGCCAGATCTACCATCGAGGTGGCAATCAACAGGTCGTAGTCTTGCGTGAGTTGCGCTCTCTCACTCAGCGCCCACTGCAGGCTATTGCCACGTATTCGCCAATTAAAGTGCCGCGGTGGCAGTAGAAGTTGGGTCCAGTCGTGTTCGGGAAACATTTCTAGCAATCGATTGCGCCATGTCTGGTGGCTCATAGCGTCGTAGGCGGATAACAGCAGTATTCGATAACTCATGGTTGCGGTTCTGGTGATTTATTCGATAGTCAAGTTTTGCATATTTTTCGACAACAGGTTAGCTTGCAGGGTCGAATTTTTATGCAACTCATCGAGGCTGCACGGCGCAGTCACAAGTGGCATTCGGGGGTATCAATGACTATCAAGCTGCACGGTATGACCTACAGTAACTATTACAATATGGTTAAGGCCATCATGCTAGAGAAGGGGGTGGATTTCGAGGAAGTTCATGTGCTGCCAAATCAGGAGCCAGATTTTTTATTGAAAAGCCCCATGGGCAAGGTGCCGTTGTTGGAGACCGAGCAGGGCTTTCTGACTGAAACAGGGGTGATGATCGACTACATCGATAGTCTTAACATCGGCGCTTCGCTTTATCCAACTGATCCTTTCGAGCGGGCCAAAGTGCAGGAGCTAATCAGGCATCTGGAGCTCTATATCGAACTGCCTGCGCGAAAGTTGTATGGCGATGTGTTCTTCGGCAGGCCCGCAACGGATGAGCTCAAGGAACAAATCAAACAGCAATTAGAAAAAGGTTTTGCATCGCTTCAGATGCTAGCGAAATTCGATCCCTACCTGGCGGGAAAGGAGCTTAGCTATGCTGACTTCTACTACAGGTTTAGCGTTGGTCTCGCCACTATCGTATGCAAGAAGGCGCTGAATTGGAATGCCTTGACCGAGCTGGGGAACATCAAGGGGTTGATGGATCTAATGGGAGAACGTCAATCCATTAAAAAGGTGCTCGCTGATCAGGCGCGAGACGCCTGATCAGACCAACCGAATGGGCGACTAGCGGTGCGGCGTTCGCTCCAGAATGCCTACGTTGTTGCTCATATCGAGTATTGTCTCGATGTTTTCCTCGATGTCTTCGACACTGGCACTGAGCCCTAAATCGACCCCGACATTTTCTCTGACGTCTGCCGAATAATAACGTCCGCCGGCGGCCTGAATAATGCGGCCATTGGGAGCCTTCTCCGAACAAAGGTAGACCACAGCGGGAGTCACCAGCTCCGGAGCCAGTTTCTGGGCACTGTCTTCGAAGCCCGGAAGCTCGATCGTCATTCTGGTGGCGGCGATTGGTGCAATCGCATTGGTGAAGACATTGTATTTGGCGCCTTCGAAGCGCAGCGTATTCATAAATCCGACCAGTCCAAGCTTGGCGGCGCCGTAGTTGCTCTGGCCGAAATTTCCAAACAGTCCCGAGGTGGATGTGGTCATCACGATGCGACCGTATTTCTGTTCGACCATGAGGGGCCAAACACACTTCGTTGCATTGAGGCTACCGGTGAGGTGCACATCGATAACGGCGTGCCAGTTCTCCAGCTCCAATTTCGAGAAGGTCTTGTCTCTGAGGATGCCGGCATTGTTGACCAATACGTCAATGCGCCCCCATCTGGCGACGGTCTCATCGACCATTGCCTGCACCGCTTCGAAATCAGTAACCGAGGCATTGTTGGCGACGGCGGTGCCGCCGTTATCACAGATCTCCCGAGCAACCTGCTCAGCCGCAGAGGCCGAACCTCCGCTGCCGTCTACGGAGCCACCGAGGTCATTGACTACCACCTTCGCGCCACGTCGACCCAGCTCCAGGGCGTGCTGTTTTCCCAAGCCGCCACCAGCACCCGTTACGATGGCTACCTGACCCTCAAAATTGATCTTCATACTGCTCCTCCTGCTATTTTTGAATCGACTGAGCTGTCGAACCTGCCATTGCTCTTTAGCAGGTAGCAGGCACATCTTTCGAGCTCTCGCGAACGTGGGCAGGATTCTATGCTGATGAGGTGCGAGCTGCAAACTCCGCCGCCTTAAAAAGCGAGGAGAATTAGCAAGGCGTCATTGCTATGATAACGCTATCGGTATTTTGCCTACCGACTCTGGAATAGGGCGATATAGAGAAACACTATGACCGACATCAAACCGGTGCCAGCAGCTACCGTGGTGGTAATTCGGGAGGCGGCGAATAAGACTGATCTCGAGGTGCTGCTGTTACGACGGAATTCCAAGCTCATCTTCCATGGAGGACATTGGGTGTTTCCCGGTGGTCGTATCGATGTGGCGGATTTCGAAGCCGGGGGCGAGAGTCGGGAATATCACGCGGCGCTGCGAGCAGCCGTGCGCGAGACGAAAGAGGAGGCCGGCATCGATATCGATATCGAGCTGCTCGTGCATACTGCCCATTGGACCACTCCCCCGAAGTTGCCTAGACGCTTCTGCACCTGGTTTTTCCTCTGCCCGCTCACCGAGCCGGTCTCTGTTGTAGTAGATAATGATGAAATACTGGAGCATCGCTGGATTACACCTCGTGAGGCTCTGCAAGAGGCTGAGGCGGAGAATTGGGTGCTGCCGCGGCCGACCATGGAGACCCTTAAGGACATCGAGAAGCATCGGAGCCTCGAGCAGTTGCTGGAAGACGCGAAGCGGCGCGCTATTCGAGTGTTTCCTGAGGGTTCACAATACTACAGACCAGAGGAAATCGATGCTTAGCCAACACTCAGGGCAATCGCAGGCAACTAATTTCGGACCTATTTCGGCTTAAAATCGGACATTTCGAGGCCGTAATCTGGCAATCCTCCTACTAGCTGATTTTGCGGCGGCTTTGTCGGCAATCCCCCCCATAAGCCCTTGCAATGCTGGCCGAGTTAATGGGATAGTTAAGGCGCGCGATTGAAACAATCTGTCGTTGTCGGCGGTCAGTAAATATGAGGCTTCTTGCCCATTTTACCGCACTAACTAGCAGTGACCGAGTCGCTTTCGAACATCGCAAAGCGAGGAGCAACAAGCACAAAATAAGTCTTCCTATTCACAGCATCAAGAAGAGCCTCTATGTCGTCTCCCACATTCGATAGTCTTCGAGAAACCCTGAAGAATCTTCGTCGTCGTCGTAGCAACCTGTTCATCCTGAAACAGGTGAGCTATTTCGTTATTGTACTATCCGTTTATATTCTCGTTTTGAGTGCGGTTGCTCTTTGGCTCGAGCCGGGCAAGACCGGCACCACAATTCTATTTGCGCTATCGGTGCTGTGCATCGTCGGGCTCGTATGGCGCTTGCTCATTTCGCTCGGAAGGCGAAACACCGATGATCGCAAACTAGCGCACTATGTCGAGGATCACATACCAGACCTTGAGCAGCGACTGGTAACCTCGCTGGAATTTACCGAGGAGGATTTGGTAAACGGTAAGCGTGGTGTTTCGCAGCAGTTCATTCAGCAGCTGTGGCAGGATGCTCAGGAACATGTGCAGCTTCAGCAACAACACGTGGACACCGTGGCACCGGCCAGAACATCCTTTATCTCGCTGGCTTCGGCGTTAGGGGTTGCCGCCATTGTGTTCACTGTGTTTCTCAGCTCCGAGCTGCTTTACAATGCCGCGAGCCGCCTGGCCTGGCCGTTTTCCATAAGCGAGCCTGTCTCCGTGGTTGAGACCTTGCCTGATATAGAAATCAGTATCGAACCCGGTAATTTGGAGATGCAGCGCGGTGATAGCGTGACGATCATCGCTCGCGTAAGCAATGCGATTCCCGGCACTATTAACCTGCGTCTGCAAGATGACAATGTGAACTGGCGCGATGCCACGATGAATCGTGACGGCAGTGGCAGCGACAGTGCAAGCTATAGCTATTTCATTCCTTCTCTGCAGGAAGATACGACCTACTACGTCACCTTCAATGAGCGCGGCGAGCAAAGCTCACCGCAATATGAGATAAACCTCTTCGATCTGCCCCAGGTCGAGCAAATCGATCTGGCGATGGACTATCCCGCCTATACAGAAATCGAAGATACCACCGAGGAAGACAGCGGCGATCTGGTTGTGCCCGAAGGTACCGAAGTTGAATTGATAGTAACCTTCAACAAAAATATTCGAACAGCACTGGTGGAATTTGATGAGAGTTATAGCGTGGACGACGAAGAAGCGAGCAATCCACTTCCGCCTTACAGCGATATCAATCTGGTGATGGATGGTAATGTGGGTCGGGCGAAGTTTACAGTGAATCAAGATGGCGTATACCGCATCTCGGCCACTGACTTCTCCGATTTACAGAGCAAGAACCCACTGGATTATTTCATTCGATCGATCGAGGACACGCCACCGGAATTGGCCCTAAAGCGACCAGGGCGCGATCAGGAAGTGATGCCTTTGGAAGAGGTGGTGCTAGAGATTGACGCGAGTGATGACTACGGCTTAAGTAAATTCACTCTCAACTACAGCGTAGTTGGTGCAAACGAGGTTGAAGTGGATTTTCTGCCGCAGCAGAACCTGCGTGAGGTTTCTGGCGATGAACTGATCTATCTGGAAGATCTCAATGTTGAGCCGGGAGATTTCGTCAGCTATTTCCTAACACTGGCTGATAACAATGGCCTCAGGGGGCCCAGTGAGGTCATCTCCGATATCTACTTTCTGCAGGTCATACCTACCGATCAGGAGTTTCGACGATCTGGTGGTGGTGGCGGCGGTGGTGGCGGTGGCGGTGGTCAGGGTGCCGACAGCAGCGCACTGGTTCAGATTCAGAAAGACATCATCGCAGCAACATGGAAGCTGAAGAATCGGCAGGCGCAGGCCTCTCCCGAAGAGTTCGCCGCAGATGCACAAATCATATCGGAGTCTCAACGTGAGGCGACAGAACGCACTCGCCGCTCTATAGATAGATTGGCGGAGCGCCTCAATTTTTCCGATTCGACCTACGATGCTGCAGTTGAAAACCTGTCTTTGGCCATAGATCAGATGAATCAGGCGGCGGATGAACTGAGCAAGGAACAGATCACTAGTGCGCTACAACCGGAACAACTCGCCTTGCAGTATGTGTTAAAAGCCGAGGCAAATATCAATCGCACCAACATCTCCATGCAGCAGGGTGGAGGAGGTGGCGGCGGTGGTGCCGCGCAGCAGGAGCGTGAAGACCTGCGCGAACTCTTTGAGATGGAAATGGGCCAGTTAGAGAATCGCTATGAAACTCCGAACAGTGCAGGCGGTGGTGGCTCGCAACAGCAAACTGAAGAGGCGAACAAGCTAGAAGAATTAGCGCGCCGGCAGGAAGGCCTGACGCGGGCGCAGCGCAATCTTGCTAGACGCGAAGAGCAGATGACCGAAGAGCAGAGGCGCCGCGAATTGGAGCGCCTGAGAAGACAGCAGGAACAGCTGAGCCAAGAGGTTGAGCAGCTAGCCCAACAATTGTCACGTGGGCAACAAAATTCAAGCTCGCAGTCGCAGAATCAGCAGGCATCGAGTCAATCGCAGTCACAGTCGCAATCCAACAGCAGCTCGCCTTCATCAGGCAGCGCCAGCGGCGGGCAGCAGCCACAGACAGCACTGCAGCGCGCAGCGCAGCAGATGCAAGAGGCTTCCCAGAGCGAAACAGCGGCGATCGCTGCCGCTAGATCGCAGAAGGCACTGGAGAACCTGCGGGAGCAACAAAGGGAATTAAACCAGCAGTCAGAGAGTTCGGTGAATCAACTGGCACAGAACCTCGGTCAGCGCGGTCAACAGTTGCTACAGCAGCAGCGAGCCTTGCAAGAGAGTCTGCAGCAGACTACCCGCGAGCAGGGCTTGGGTCAGACGCGGCAGGACATCCGTAACGATGCCGGTCTGCAGGAGTTGATTGAGTCACAGCAACAGCAGCAGAGAGATCTGAAAGAAATAGAAGACATGCTAAGAGCGATCATTGCACGCGGTGATAACGAAGATCAGCGTCTAATGTCGCAGGCTCAGGCCGCCAGCCGAGAACTGAGACCGATTCGTGAAGAGATGCAGACCAGTAATCGGGTGTTGCGCAATGGCATGGTGAATCTCTCGGTAGATATTGAGCAGGAACTGGAAGGCTCCATTGCGGACTTTGCGCAGAGCCTTGCTGCACTGAACCCTTCACGCAGCGACAACGCTTCTGATCAGGTTCAACAGGCCGCAAGCGATGCCGCTCAGTTGCGTCAGCAGATTGAGGATCTTGAACAGCAAGCACTGGCGTTTAACGAAGCGGGACAGGCGCCGGGCAATGGTGCGCCTTCCCTGCGAGAGATGCGTGAGCAGTTACAGCAGACCCAACAACTAGCGCAGCAACTCACACAGCAACTGCAGGACCAGGCGCGAGCCGGTGCTAATCAGCCGGGTCAGCGTGGTCAGATTGGCCAGCAAGGGCAGCAGGGTCAGCAAGGCCAACAAGGTCAAGGCGGGGGTCAGCAACAAGCTGCTGGCAGCGGAAATAACAATCAACAGCCAGGCAGAGGGGGGCGTGTCGGCGCCGAAGGTACACCGAACAATATTGGCAATGCCAGATCGATTCGTCAACAATTGACACAGCAGGATATAGAAGACTTCCTCAATCAGCCCGAGCTATTCAGGCAGCTACTACAACCTATAACCGAACTCGAGGGGGCTCTGCGTGCTCAGGCAGAGTTGGATAACATCAACAATAAATTGTACGCCACGGTTGATGAAGACATTCCCGATGAGTACAGAGACCTGGTTCGAGAATACTATCGTGTATTGTCTGAGAATCAGGGATCGGCGAATACAGATCAGTAGCAATGCCATATTCACAACCTAACTTCTTAACGGCACTCGAGGACGGCACATTTACTTTTGCTTACGGCATTAGTCCGTGGTTGTTCGCCTTGCTGGTTATATTGATCACCTTTGGCGTCTGGCTCACTTACCGCAGGACAACGAGACAGCTAAGCCGCGGCTGGAAAACTTTCTTTATAGGCATTCGTTCCGGCGTATTGGTGCTACTGCTGTTCTGTTTGCTGAGGCCAGTGGTGACCACGCTACAAGTCTCAGATCAGGAAACCTATCTCGCTGTATTGATAGATGATTCTCAGAGCATGACTATCGCCGACCTTCCCGATGGGCAGACGCGCCGCGCCGCGGTGGAACAACGCCTCTACCAGAATGGCCTGCTCGATGAATTGTCTGAGTCGTTTCAGATTCGCAGTTTTCGCTTCGATAAGGAAACACAGCGCATAACCGGCGTGGAAGAGCTGAGCGAGACCGGCACTGCCTCTTCCATCGATCAGGCGTTAAGTTATGTCGATGATCAACTAAATGGACTACCTCTTGGAGGCATCGTCCTTGTCAGCGACGGTGCGGATAACAGCGACGATGATCCGTTGGCAACCGCACAGAAACTTGGAGCGCGACAGATACCGGTTTTTACCCTCGGTGTAGGCCAGGAAGATATTCCACAGGATATCGGTATCGTCGATGTCAGTGCGGCAAAGACCGTTCTCGAGGGTTCCGTGTTCACCGTGCAGGTTGCGGTTAACCATCAGGGGTATGAGGGCCAGCAGGTAGAACTTTCCGTTATGGACGGAGAGACTCGGGTGGTCTCCGATGTGGTCACCTTAGGCACGCAGGGCGTAACGCGTCGCTACGAGCTAGAGATAACACCCGGGCGCCCCGAATTGATTGTCTATGACCTCAATGTGGAATTGCAGAGTGGAGAGATCATCGACAAGAACAACAGTTACAGCTTCCTGGTGGACAACACGGAGAAGGAAGCGCTGGATATCCTTTACATAGAGGGCCATCCGCGCAACGAGTATAAGTTCATTCGCCGTGCCGTAACAGGGGACTCTTCGCTACGACTTGCTACCTACTTGCAAACCGGGCCGGAGAAGTACTATCGCCAGGGTATCAATTCGGCAACGGAGCTTAGCAGCGGTTTTCCCGAGAGCCGTGAAGAGCTGTTTCAATATGAGGCGCTCATCCTTGGTGACATTGAATTTGATTTCTTCAATGCAGACCAACTACAGATGATCGACGATTTTGTCGCCGAACGTGGCGGCGGTTTTCTTATGAGTGGCATGGTCGATGAGAAATTCATCGGCACGCCGATAGCCGATATCCTGCCTGTGACTCTGGTGGAAGAGGGTTTTCTGCCCAGTCATCTGCGCGGCGGTATTCGTCGGGGAGATCACCCAACCGGCGAATTGTACTTTCCGAGGCTCACTCGCAACGGTGAGTTTTCACCTCTGTTAAGACTGTCTGCCGATGATGCAGAAAATCGGGTGCTGTGGCGGCAATTGCCAGAATTGCAGGGGGTCTATGTGACAGGCCGTATTAAGCCCGGCGCCGAGGTTCTGATCGAACACCCATTGCTGCAGTATCAAAATCAGGCCTTGCCGCTTCTTGCATCGCAGCGCTATGGGTCGGGGCGCAGCATGTCACTAACCACGGCGAGCACCTGGCGCTGGCAGATGATGCTGCCTGCTGCCGATGAATCCCATGAAACACTGTGGAGGCAACTTATGCGTTGGCTCGCAGTGTCAGCACCGCAGCGAATTACGATCGAGTTTGATCGAGAATTTTATAACGTTGGTGATGTGGTTAACGTCAGAGCGACCGTGCTAAATGATGAATATGAACCCGACAATGACGCCACGCTTTGGATGCAGACGTCGAATCCTCTGGAAGAATTTGTTGACGCTCCAATGGAATGGGATATCGAAGAAGATGGAGTCTACAGATCGAGTTTTATTGCCGAGGCGGAAGGTGTCTATAGCTTGTTGGTCGATGTAGCAAGTGCGGCAGGTGAGCAGGGTGATACCAACTCAGAGAAAAGAACTGCCTTCGTGGTAACACCCTCGCTGCGCGAATACACCAACGCCGAGCTCGACACCGGCCTATTGGCGCGCATCGCCGAGGTCAGCGGCGGCAGCTATTTTAATTTGGCCGCTGCGGGCGCCTTGGCCAATACGATCGAATTCACCCCGAATGCCTATTCGCGAGAGGTTCAGATAGATCTATGGGATCGGCCCTGGTTATTAGGCCTGCTCATTCTATTGCTCTGTGTGGACTGGATAAGTAGACGAATGAAAGGATTGTCCTAGCGGCTATTGAGACTATGAAAAAACCGACTTTCCTGGAAGAAGTTTTTGCCGTGGTTCTAGCACTGTCGCTTAGCAGCGCGGCATTCGCTCAGGTCGATGGTGCTACGCGGACCGACGATTTCTTCCTCGACCGTCCAGAATCGACCAAATACGCGATGATTCTAGCGGGCCCCACGGTGGGCGAGCAGAACAAGTCGCAGTTCAGGCAATGGGCGTTTTCTCTGCACGACATACTGGCCAGGGATTACGGCTATAGCTCGGAAACTATTTCCTTGCTGTATGACCGCGGCACGGCGGAGGAAGCTGGCTCCGAGAGAATCGATGCGGCTTGTGATCTGGCCGGGATTGAACAGGAGCTCAGCCGCCTGCAATCGCTAGTTAAGCCGGGGGATCAAATTACCATTTACCTGATCGGCCATGGCAGCGGTGCGGAAGAAGAGTCGAAGTTTAATATTGTAGGGCCGGATATTACCGGTGGGCAATTTGCCGAGATGCTGGATGTCTTCGAACAACAGGATATGATAATAGTCAACACAACTTCGGCGAGCTATGGATTTTCCTCTTCGCTTTCTAGTGAGGGACGGGTGGTTATTTCGTCCACGCGCTCGTCTTCGGAGAAGTACGACCCGGTGTTCTCAAAGTACTTTATCGAAGCCTTGGATAACCGCAATGGCGACAGAGACAAGAACAATCGTGTATCCATGCTCGAGGCATTCAATTACGCGAAGAGCAATGTGGAAGCATTCTATGAAGAGCAAGGCCGCCTGGCCTCTGAACACGCCGGCCTGGATGACAACGGAGACGCTTTGTTCAGTCTGAACCCAACCACGGCAGAGATTGATGGCAGGCTGGCAGAGATCGCCTATATCGATAACCTGGTGGATGACACGGTGGGGCTAACGGCCGAGGCGATTAGATTAAAGAGTCGGATGCAGGAATTAGAGCGCTCGGTATTTATTCTCCGCGGGCGCAAGGCAGAGTTTTTAGCAGCTGACTATTGGCAGCAGATGGAAGTGTTGCTGGTAGATTTGGCTCGAGCCACAGGACAATTCAATGACTACGTTAATTCGGTTGAAACAAGTGAGCAATAGGTCTATGAAGAAGACAGCGCAAGCAGTCGTCGCATCGTTGCTAGTTAGTCTAACCGTGCATGTGATGGCACAGGATGGGCCACAAACAAATACTGGTGATTCACCATTGTTTCGCGGCGAAGAATTGCTGCTTTCCGGGTCCTATGCCGCCGCTACTGATATCTTTCAGATGGCAGACGGATTGGATCGCAATGAGGGATTGGTAGGAGCAAGCAAAGCCTTCGCTATGATGGGGAACTATCAAGAGGCGATGAGCGTCGTAAGGAATGCTATTGAAGACGACGAATATGCGGATTTCCCTCTGCTCAGCACACAGCTCGCTGAGGTTTTACGAAGTGTTGGCGAGTCGAAAGCAGCGCTGGCGATACTCGAATCCGTAGTCATCGGCTTGGCCGATCCACCGGTACGCACGCTGGTTCAATACGGCGGCCTGCTGAAGTTCGTCGGACAGCAAGCCAGTGCAATGGCGGTTCTGGATCGCGCTGTGCAGCGTTATAACAATGGTTTGGTGTTCGCCTCCGAAGACGTCGCCATGGTGGCGCTGGCAAGCTGGCTGATGGGCAGTTTTCATGATGCCAACAGCCTGTTCAATGAGGCGACACGGGCGAACCCAAACAACCTGGAGGCCCATGCATTATGGGGCGATCTATTCCTGGAGAAATACAATGCCGCCGACGCCGAGCGTTCCTATCAGGAGGCCTTGGATATCAACGGTCGTTATGTCCCAGCCCTGGTAGGCATTGCCAACGTAGTCGGCGATGAGCGTGCACTGCAACGGGCGCTGGCGATTAACCCGAATTCTATTCCCGCCATGGAGACCTATGGCCAGCTATTGATGGTGAATAACAGGGAGGACGAGGCACAGGAATATTTCGATCGAGTCCTGGCCATCAATCCAGAGTCACTCAAGACACTGAGTGTACTGGCATCCAAGGCGGCCTTGGAAGAGCGTCAGACAGACTATGCGAACTATCTCGCGCAGGTGGATTCCTTCAGCCCGAATAATCCGATTTTTTTGGGTAATGTAGCTGACAGCTTCGGCAAAAATTACTTGTTCGAAGAGGCGGTTGGCTTCGCTCGCGCCGCGATCGACGCGGACCCTCAATACTGGCAGGGCTATACCCTGCTTGGTAGCAACCTCATCCGACTCGGCGAGGAGGAGGAGGGCAAGCTCAATCTTGAAATTGGTTACGAGAACGACCCCTTTAACGTGATGACCTCAAATATGTTGAAGGTATTCGATACGCTTGAAACCTACAGGACGCTGGAGAGTGAACACTTCAAGGTTCACATGAGCGAGAACGACGCGGATATTCTCTGGCCGTATCTGGAACCGCTGTTAGAAGAAAGTTGGGACACGTTGACGGCGAAGTACAATTTCGAACCCGAAGGACCGATTCTAATCGAAGTGTTTGAAAAATCAGAAGACTTCGCCGTTCGCTCCGTCGGCCTGCCAGACATTGGTCCTCTGGTTGGAATCTGCTTTGGCAAGGTCGTTACGCTGATCTCCCCGGATACGCTCTCTGCTAACTGGCAGGAAATCGTCTGGCACGAATTCATGCATGTCATCACGCTGCAAATGACAGCAAATCGCATGCCGCGCTGGCTATCGGAGGGGATCTCGGTCTGGGAAGAGCGCGAGGGCAGGCCTTATTGGGGGCGCAGCCAGGGTCTGGATCTGGTGCGTGCGGCCGAGCAAGACAAGCTGCTCAATGTAGCCGAGCTTGACTCAGGATTTTCAGGCGCGAGAAACAATGCCGATCTGGGCTTCGCCTACTTCCAGGCTTACCTGGTAGTTGACTATATTACAGATGAATACGGTTTTGAGAAATTGGTCGAATTAATCGATCAATATGCATTGATCAAGGCAGACGACGAACGCTTCGATGAGGTATTCGAAATAAGCCTGGCCCAATTCGATACCGGTTTTAGAAATTGGATCGACAATCGAGTAGCCGAGATTAATGTCTACGTGCATTCCGAGGATATGCCAGACGAAGGTTCGGGTCACGGCCATGGAGTACGAGAGAATTCGAGTGCGATACTGGCCGAACTCTATAACAATGCTTCGTTGAAACAGCATATGCGCGCACGTATCGAAGAAAACGACAGAGACTTTCAAGCCTATCTGCAATTAGGCATCGTGCTGTTTAAGGAAGAAAGTTTTTTCGAGGCGAAGCAGTACCTGAATCAGGCCTATGAATTATTGCCGGGCTATACCGGTTATCCGAGTCCGCCACTGGTGCTCTCGCAGATTTATGAGCGGGAAGGCGATCGTGAGGCGCAATTGCAACAGCTGGAGCTATTATTGCAAAATCTACAACACGACTACGGCTCAGCCATCCTGTTGGCTGAGGCGGCTCTTGCAGATGGTGACCATGAGCGCGCCGCTTACTATATCGATCGTGCGATCCAGGTCGATCCCTATCGATCGGATGTGCATCAATTAAAGGCTAACTACGCCCAGATTATCGGCGATAGTCAACTCGCCGTTACCGAGTATGAGGTTCTACTGAAGTTGGAGATAAACGACCCTGCCGAGGCGCAGACTAATCTGGCAGAGGCTTATCTGAGAAATGGTCAGGCTCTGCAAGCAAAGGAAAACATCCTGCGTGCTCTCGAGACCGCGCCTAGCTATCGGCGAGCTCAGCAGATACTGCTGCAGTCTATCGACGGAGACTCGGACTAAGTTGATGACTCCCAAGCGACTCTTGCCGATTGTAGTTACGTGCCTGCTGTTATTCAGCTCGGCATCAGTGACTCAGGTACTGGACTTGGGAAACAACGAAGATCTGTCTATCTATGGAAATGAGATTACCGATTTCCAGTGGATAAGAGGTCAATACACAAATCATGCCGGTGGTGCGAGAGGCGGTTATGGCATGCGAAGGCGCGGTGGCTGGTGGGACACTGATTATCCGGATTCCGACGAAAACTTCCTGCGCGGCGTGCAGCGTTATACCAACATCGACACGAATCCACGTAATCATGAATTTATTGAACTAACCGATCCTCGGCTTTTTGAGAATATTTTCCTCTACATGAATTGGAAGCGTGTTCCCATCGGCTCATCTTTCAGCGGGCCGAATTTTGCGCCAGATGAGATAGAGGCGCTGCGCGAATTTATGTTTCGTGGTGGCTTCGTCATGGTCGATGACTTCTGGGGCCAGCCGCACCTTGATGATATGTTTATGGAAATGGGAAAGATCTTCCCCGATCGGGAAATTATAAAGTTGAACAATACTCATGAGATCTTTCATGTGTTTTTTGACATCGACGAAGTGGCGCAGGTACCTGGTCGCATGGTGACCTGGGATTTCGGTGGCTTTATGAGGCTCGACGACCCTAGCTACCCGCCAGAAGTGTATGCTGTACTCGACGACGATGGTCGCGTCATGATGGTGGCAAATTACAATACCGATCTCGGTGACGGCTGGGAGCACACTTTCTACAAAGGCTATCCAACGAAATCCACCAACGACGCGTATAAGATTGGCATAAACTTTCTCATCTATGCCTTTAGCCATTAGTTAAGAGAACGCACCTGGTGCAAACAATTGTGTAAGCGAATGAATAATCGAAAAATCGGATGACAGGAATTAGACATGACAGACATTGAAGAAGTAGCAACAGACACGGAAATAGTCGAGGCGATCGATAGCCCGGACGATCTATCGCTGGTTAAGAAAATGCAGGATGGACGCGAGCAGATTGTTGCGGAAATTCAGAAAGTGATCATCGGTCAAGAAGATATTATCGATGAGTTGCTGATAGCCCTGTTCGCTGGCGGTCATTGCCTGGTGACCGGTGTTCCGGGGTTGGCAAAGACGCTGTTGATTAAGACCGTAGCGGATATTCTTCAGGTGAATTTCAGTCGTATTCAGTTCACTCCCGATTTGATGCCCGCAGACGTAGTTGGCGCCGAGATCGTCGAGGAGAAGGACGGTAACCGCACACTGAAGTTTGTTAAAGGCCCCATTTTTACTAATATTCTGCTGGCGGACGAGATTAATAGAACGCCACCGAAGACTCAATCTTCGTTGCTGGAGGCGATGGAAGAAAGACAGGTGACAGCAGCGGGTACTACCTATCCAATGTCGGCACCATTCTTCGTGCTTGCCACGCAGAACCCGATTGAATTGGAGGGTACCTACCCACTGCCCGAAGCCCAGCTCGACCGCTTCATGTTCAAGATTGAACTCGGCTATCTCTCTGAAGAAGACGAGGTGAAAGTTGTTAGCAGCACGACACAGACTAACGATACCGTTTTGTCTCATCCGTTAACCGGCGAAGACATACTTGAGTTCCAGCGTATCGCCAGACAAGTCCCAGCAGCGGAAGCTGTCATTCAGTATGCCGTTAGGCTTGTGCACGCGTCGCGACCACAGAATGAGAACGCCCCGCAGTTTGTGAAGGACTGGATCAGTTGGGGAGCGGGTATCCGCGCTTCGCAGAACTTAATCCTTGCTGGCAAGGTGAGAGCCTTGTTGCGCGGTCGCTACAACGTTTCCTATGGCGATGTGCGTGCGCTTGCGCCTTCCGTACTGCGTCACAGAATCCTGTTAAATTTTCATGCCGAGGCGGAGCGAGTCACGACCGACGATGTCATTAAGCGCCTGCTCGATGAAGTACCGGCACCGGCTTCGAACCTTTAGGTTCGCTTATTCACAGCACTTAGTAGTGTAGAAGGTTGTAATGTCTCAGTCGTTAAATTTTTTGGATCCTACAGTTCTGGCGGGGCTCGATAATCTCGAGATGCGCGCCAGGGTGGTTGTGGAAGGCTTCCTCTCCGGTCTGCACCGAAGTCCACATCGGGGCTTTAGCGTCGAGTTCAACGACTATCGTAACTACTACCGTGGCGACGATATGCGCCACATAGATTGGAAGTTATACGCCCGTAGCGAGAAGTTCTACATCAAGCAGTACGAAGATGAGACCAATGTTCGCTGCATGATAGTGTTAGATACCAGTGCTTCCATGTCATACGCGTCTGGGCCTGTGAGCAAGCTGGACTATGGCATTACTCTGGCATCGGCATTGGCCTATTTTATTAATCGACAACGGGACGCAGTTGGCCTGATAACCTACGATGAAGTGGTCAGCGAATATATTCCGGCGCGATGTCGTCAGCCGCACCTGATGCATATATTGCGAACACTGGCCCAGGTACAGGTTGGCAAGAAGACAGATGCGGTGAAGCCGTTAACGGATCTCGCTGCTTCTCTGAACAAGAAGAGCATGGTGGTATTGATCACCGATATGCTGGATGACGAAGAACGATTAATAAAAACCTTGCGGAATCTACGGGGCATGGGGAACGACATCATCGTCTTTCACATAATGGACGATGCCGAATTGAATTTTAACTTCAATGAGGCCTCCGAGTTTATCGACATGGAGAGCGACGAAAAGTTCATAACGACGCCGCAGGCAATCCGCAAGGCTTATCTGGAGAATCTCAATGAATTCCTGGCGTTCTGTAAGAAGCAATGCCAGAGCAGCGGTGTTGACTACTGCCTGATGAACACGACACAGCCTCTAGATGAGGCGCTCTCTGCCTATATGAGCAAGAGGGCAAAGAGCTTTTAAATGGTATTCCTAACCCCCTTATTCCTGCTCGGACTTCTTGCGGCGCTGATTCCCATCGCGATTCATCTCATTCGCAAGGAAAAGCCGCCTAAGGTTATGTTTAGTACGATTCGGTTTCTGAAGAAGACATCGAAGAAGCTCATCCTATTTCAACACATTCAACAGTGGCTGCTCCTGCTGCTACGCTCGGCAGTAATCGCTCTTCTTGTGTTTGCATTCGCAAGACCACTCTTCGATCAGACGGTGGCTAGGCTTTTAGATGCTGATCCGATGTCAGCCGTGATCATGCTCGATCTTTCTATGAGTATGCGCTACGAAGATAACTTTGTCAGAGCCAGGGAGGAAGCCTACGAGCTATTGGATGGTTTCACTTCGGGCGACGAAGTGGCTCTGATCGGATTCACCAATTCTGCCGATATCGTGCGTGAGCTAAGCACCGACATCGATAGTGTAAGATCGTTGATCGTCAGCATCGATGAGCCGAGCTTTGACAGCACACGTTATATGCCGAACCTGCGTCTAGCCGATCAATTGCTAGAGACATCACGGTATGAGAACCGCGCTATTTATTTGATCAGCGATTTTCAAGATGTCGGTATGACTGCTACTGATGATGGTTGGAAACTGGCGCCGGGCACGGCCTTCACCGGCATAGATGTCGCTGCAGCCGAGAGCAGCAATCTGGTACTAAGCGACGTGAGGTCTCCCGAGCAGCTTCTGGAAGATGCTGCCGAACAGCAAATACTGGCTCGAGTTCGTTCCACCGGCACGCTCTATCTAGAGCGCGGTGATGTCAGTCTGTATGTCGATGGTCAGATGATCGAAAGAGCCCCGGTAGACCTTACCGACCGCTCCGAGCAGGTGATCACTTTCACAACCGCATTTGATGCACAGGGCACACACAATGGCGAGGTGCGTGTTACTGGCGACAATTTTGCGGTAGATAATTCTTATTTCTTTACTGTCGATGTATTACCCAAGATACGGGTCTTGCTCGTCAACGGCGACGCTTCGGATGACTGGTTCGATGACGAGGGGCATTGGTTCGGGTTAGCGGTGAGCAGCGCGGTACAATCTCCGTTCCTGCTTCAGACCATCGAACCGGCACAGCTAAACGCGACGCTACTCAGGCAGAATGATGTGGCCGTCTTATTGAACGTGGGCGATCTGAGTACCGGGCAGGCGGCGGCTATCGAGAATTACGTGCAAGAGGGTGGCAGCCTTTTGCTTGCGCCGGGGGGCAGGGTGACACCAGAGGTGTTTAACCGACAGTTTGCCGCCATTACGCCAGCCGTTATTCAGCGCAGGGGCGATCTCGGTTTAGATGACTACCTTGTGATAGCCGATCTCGATCGTCGTCATCCTATTCTAAGTCCGCTAAGTGGTGACTGGACTGCTCGCTTTCAGAACTATTGGTCATTGCTTGCCAATGAGGATGCCGACGTATTGATGTTGTTCGATAACTCGGAGCCGGCACTACTGGAACGCAGCGTGGGTGACGGCCATGTCATCCTGTTTGCCTCAACATTAGATCTTGAGTGGAACAACCTGGCGCTGCAGGGCCTATTCCTGCCGTTCGTTCATGAAACACTTAGGCATCTAGTACAACAGAGTCCGAAGCAACGTGCCTATCAAGTAGGGGATAGCGTCAATCTGGATCCATCCGGTACTGCCCAATCTATCGAGGCCGCCGATGCCGCAGGCAACCCGATCCAGTTCGCGAATGGTAATTTCCTCACCACGGCGACGATGCCAGGGATGATTAGCGCCAGAATCGACGAGAATCCAATCAGCTTCGCTGTAAATACCAAGCCAGAAGAGTCGAATTTCAACCGTATGCCGGTCGCGAATCTGTATGACCAGATAATCAACCCAGATACGGAACCGAATCAATCGCGTGAGGTAAGAACAGCTCAATTAATTGAAGAGCTGGAACGGCCGCAGAAGATTTGGTGGTGGATCTTGGCTTTGGTCATGCTATTGATTCTGGCTGAAGCTTTAGTCGCGAATCGAACGTACCGTTAGGTGGCCATATTAATATGGCGGGAAGATTTTTAACTCATTGATATTTAAAGAATTAAAAATTCAAATTGTCACAAAAATTTCATAATTCTGTAAAAATAGTTCCGAATCTCGTTGAATAATCTAATTTTTTGCGCCATAGTATTTTCGTTACTGGCGCAAAAATATGACGATACTAGTAGATAGAAAACCAGCCAATCACCTCGTTCTAACTCAGTCGCTAGCAACGTTGCTTGTAACGCTCAGCATTCTAATCCAATCTAACGCTACCTTTGCCCAGGAGCTCTCAACTAACTTGGCAGGCAGGCTAGCGCCTGCTCTCGACACTGTCCTCGATACTGCGCCACGCAGCCTTTTGACGGCTGAGTCAGAATTTAGCGCCTATGATCGGCAGCAGATAGAGCAATTGGCAGATTTAGGCAGGCTGAATCAGTCTGCAGGTGAATTTCAACAGGCATCTAGCCAGTTTCGTCAGGCCTTACACGTTGCCCGTATCAACAACGGCCTCTACCACGAATCCCAGATAACAATCGTCGATGACATCATCGACGCCGAAATATCCCTTAGAAATTGGGACGAGGTGAATAATTTTTATGCCTATCAGGAGCATCTGTATCAGCGTCTCTATAAGATGGACGACCCACGGCTGGAAGCGGGACTAAAGAAGATCAGTGCCTGGCATATCAATGCGTTGAATGTAAATCTCGATGGTAAGCGAGTCGATCACCTACGGCAGGCAAATAAGTTATTTAAGCTGCGTATGCAGATCGCCGAAAACACACTTTCAATGGATGACCCGCAAGTGGCCGTGCTTGCGCGGAATATAAAGATCTGTGAGCGAGAACTTTTCCTCGCATCGGATTTAAATCGCGAAATGATGGTGCGGCAAGAGAAAGCAAACCAGTCAAGGCGACAGGCCTATCTTGACAACGAGCGCAGGCTAATAGTTAATCTCGATTAGTTAGACCCCCTCTAAACCTAGAATTGAACGTAACTGATTTCTACTCGGAGATTGTCGCGTGTCAGGATTCTGACCGCGTAGCATAGCGGTGCCAGGAACAAGCGTAAGCGTCCGAGCAACCACACCTGCTAGGTTTCAGTCTGCTGTGGTATCTCAA
>JBBDIR010000040.1:0-22473 GCA_040880325.1 Pseudohongiellaceae bacterium | reverse complement strand
CGGCAGGAGCCGTCACCGGCTCGATCTCGCCGCCCGTTGCGGCCACGCGGTAGAGCATGCGGTCCCGGGCAAAGTAGAGCCTCCCGTCCGCACCCCAGGCCGGGACCGCAAACGCATTACCAGAGGCGACGGTGACCGCCGGTCCGCCCGCGAGGGAGACCGTCCTGAGGGATCCGGTGTCGTAAAACGCCACCGACTGGCCATCGGGCGACATGGCCGGGCTGGCGGCACCCTCGGTGCCGCGGATGGGCACAGCCTCCAGGTCTTCCAGCGCGCGCTGCCACAACTGGGTGCCACCGCCCGGGGCAGGGCCGACGTAGACAATCCGCGAACCGTCGGGGGAGAGCGCGAAATCTGTTCCTAATGCAACAGGAACCAAGCGCTGACTTGCATTAGGCGTTACGTCGAAACGGGCCAGCGGTCCCGGCCCGCCCGGGACTGATGCCGTGTTCTGCGGGGGGTTGCTGTTGGTGGCAGGGGATTCATTGAATAACAGGCGCTCGCCGATCTGGAACATCACCGCGAGCAGCACCAGCGCAAAAGTGGCGTAAAGCAGTTTGGTATTGACGGGTTGCGCGACCGGGAGTTGGTTGCCAGTGGCCCCGTCCGCCACGCTCTGTGCCTGCACCCCAGCCGGTGTGACCTCAAAGGCCCAGGCCAGCACCAGCGCGACAGGAAAGCCAATGATGAACAGAAAGACCAGAGTCTGGTTAACCCAGGCCGGCGCACCAAACGTGGGCAGCACCACGTCGGCCACCTGGATCAGCAGCCAGGCCACCACGGCATACACACCGGCGACGCGGACCACCTTGCGGCGTTTTAGTTCTTCGAACAGTTTGGACATGGGTTGCAGCCTGTTTTTATTGTTGATTGGTTTTTAGTTCTTCCGCTGTCTCTTCTTGTATTAAAACATTACCAATAGCAACTTTCGCTGCCTAGCATCATTCAGGTTTATTGATGCACCTTAGGATATACAAAAAATGCATTTATTATGGCTTGCCACTCGCGCTTGCAGCAATTGTCCGGTGGACGCTGTACTAAATCAGCGGATTGCGCACATTCAGTTTTGGAAACCGGGCAAAATCCCGATCCATGGACCATAGCTCCCGCACGCCATGCTGCAGGCAGAGGGCTGCGATTCTTGCATCGTGTACTTGCGGGCCGGAGATTTTGCCGCCAGTCAGCAGTGATTTGAGTGCCGACCAATGCTCGGTCGTTTCCGCCAGCAACACCACGCCTGGTGACTCCAGCCATGCCTCAATTTGTTCCATGGCCTTGCGGGCAGGCGTGGGCGGTGAATAAATAGCAGGATGCGTGGCTATCGCAAAGAATTCGTGCAGGCAGGGCCATGGCAAGGCCCAGGGCAGATTCCCTTCCGCCAGTTGCCGCAGACGTTCATACGCAGGCAGATGAAATTCTGCATCCTCACGATGTGCGTAGATCAGAATATTGGTGTCCACCGCAATCATGCACCGTGTTCCTCATACGCCAGTTCCCTGATCTTGTCCCACGACGCCGTGCGCAGCTCCGGCCGCAAACCCCTGCCTTTGAAACTGGCCTTGCGCAATTTGAACGGCTTGGACACTTTCTGCTGCGCCAGTATTTCACGCAATCCGGACTCCACCAGATTGCGCAGCGTGGTATTTTGCCTGGCGGCCAGGCGCTGCGCCTCCTTGAACAGCGGGTCGGCTATCTCAATGGTGGTTTTCATTATGGGTACCCATATTGATTGATAAGTGTGCCCATATTTTAGGCCGACACCGTGGCTGCCTGCAAGGTGAAAATGTGATGCGCCCCCTCACGGCACCACCTCCTGCCTACGCAATTCCTCAATGAAGTTCAGCACCAGAATCAGCCGGCCCTGGGTGTCGCCGACTGCCCCACTGCATTAACAAGTCATGGTAAATTGTCTTTCTATGGCAGGAAGCCGAAGCTATTGATGTAAAATTTCTGGCTATCACTGGTCTGCGTGGTGCTGAATTTATGATTTCATCTTAGCGGGATGGGGGCCCATAGGGCTCTAAGAACACGCACAGCTGACCAAGCTTAGCGCAGCCTGAGTTACGTTACTAAGCCGTCAGCGCCCCCCTGATCCTAAAAATCTTTAGCCTGCGCCAACTCAATGTTGAGAGCCTGGGCGTGAAGCGCGTCTGCCTGATTCTGTATCCACTGCGTAACGTTGGTGTGGGGAGTCAGCCCCAGCTGATCGGCTCTGTAGTTCAGACCGCGCAGTACCTCTGCATAGGGCCCGAAGCCCTGCACCCGGAACGGCACTACGATGACTGTTAGCCCATCGGCCGCAGCGCTTTGTATATAGTTACGAATAAGTTCTTCGGCACCCTCGCGTTTTTCCTCCCAGTCTTCACGCAGGGTAAAAACCCGCACGTCACCGACTTGTAGTTCACGCGCCAACAGCTCCGTGCGCTCGCTTATCTCGGAGATCCAACGGCGGTCCTCCTCATCAGTCGCCGGCCCATGCGCGATGACTACCACCACTTCCGAATCCGGCTTCACGCTCATCGCGCGAACGCGACTCAGTAAAACCTGATCCATCTCCTCCGCCTCGGCCAGGCCCTCAGCGCTTAAATGAAATTGGATGACCGTATCGATCTTATCACTCAAAGCGGCTTGGTAAACTTCAAGGTCATGCGATCGCTCTCACCGATTTCCAGCAGACGACTGCGCAATTGGCGGTTGATAAACGTGCCACGCAGTGTTGGAGGTAGAGAATACACACCATCCGGATGGTCTTTGCTATCCGCCCTATTGGCGTTGATCTCACTTTGCGCCATGAGTTCGAAACCTGCGTTCTCGGCTAGCATTATGACATGTGACTGATTCACATAGCCGCTCTCGCCCTTCGGGTCCTGTGGGACGGCCTCATTCCCGCGATGATCCACTATGCCGAAGATGCCGCCTGGCTTCGGCACAAGCTAACTGCCGAGCGCCCCTTGCTGTTTGCAAGAGTCAACGTTCACTGGCTTCGCTGGTCCGTAGCGGGTGTCAAACAACAGGGTTTCATGTCCGAAACCATCAGGGAACGCTCGAAACACTCACACTTCGCCTGATCGAGTATTTTCATTGGGGAATCTGTGGGACAGCAGTGAATCCCATTATTAAACGACTTTTAAAGTAGAGAATAAAACTGCCAGTAGTAGCTGCCTCAGTAGCACGCCAGAAATAATTGGCCTGTAGCCGAAAGATTCTCTTGCCAGGCGATAGCCCCGATATTGCCTAAGCTAGAGAACAAGCCAGGCATTACTCTCTCGCCCGAAAAACTTCGGTTTGCGTATGAAAAGCATACCAGGCAAACCAGAACGCAGTAATGCTAGGCTGAACTTCGTTGCCACTGCGCATGGCCGCCGATCTATTTTCCTCATCCCAGACAATGGTGATTGTCTCTCCTGCAAACTCGTCTGTAAATTGATTCAATCCCTGAGCTGCGAGTTCCGTGAACGGGTATGCCTTGTATTGTCCATTCAACTCCACGCCTAACACCCACTCTTTTGCATGCCATGGCCCTGGTGCTCGATTGACGACCGGAAACAGGATTCTCGGCGAGTCTCCGTAACCCGCATAGGGGTCTTGCGTGTAATCTCGTCGGACACCGGTATCGCGGCTGAGCACCTCAGTATCGGGATGGGCTTGTTGCCATGCCCCCCAACTCGTGTGAGCCAGTACGAGAGAGCCCAGTTTCTTCCCTTGATGGGGCCCACTGATAGCTTCGCCTATAATTTGCGACCACAAACTTTCGGTTTGTCTGTCATACAACAAGACATCACTTTGGTAAAGCAGGCCAGATACACCAAAATCGAGATCGCGATTTTCGATGCGTGAATCAAAAGCCATTCCCGTTCCACACAGCGGACAATAGCTTATTACTATGGGTCGCCCGCCAATCACATCATTCACGACTTCGTGCCAATTTAGAATAGCGATAGGGTAGGCGCGGCTGATCCCGTTCAATGATACGCCTAGTATACGATCCTCTGGATCAAGCCAGGTTGCAGAACTAACTGATTGAAAAACGGGACGGTCTATAGCGGGTATACCATCCCGAGGTGGCCCACCACTTAAGATTTGACGCGCAGGAATGGATGCCCTCGTAAGATCGAAGCCGTTTATGGTCTGCGCATTCGCCATCCCGTGCACAAAATAAATAATAAGGTAGACAGCAAGCCACACTTTGCTCCTCGTATTCTTACGGGGAAGCTGACGCATTAATAATTCTCCTGTATCCAATCATGGAACCTGTCTATACAGACCGAGTAATGCGACATGTAATTCATGCCAAATATTTTATTTTTCAATTGAAAGCAAGTTGGCGATCCTCGGTCTAGTGAAATAATGAAAATAATCCAAAGGGTAAAATAGCCTTAAAGAGATGCTGATGAAGACCAGAATTTCAACTATGCTGTGCATCCTAAGCACCCAGTTAGTGCTTATGGCTTTTAGCGGCCTGGCGCAAGGCCAAAGTGCTCACATCGAAGACAATAGCCTGATACTGCCAATCGTAACGGCAGGCGACAGGGCTTTTCGTATTGAATTTTCGTTGAATCCGAGTACCACACCGCTGCAAATAAATCTGACTAGCGCAGTGGAGTTGGCTAGTCCAGATTCTATCGACATCACTGATGCCAACGTCTTTGCTGGAACTACGCTATCGATACCAAATATATCCGTCGAGGGAGTCTCATTTAGAGCGGATTTCACTCTATTAAGCGAAAGCCCTCTGGTCTTTCAGCTGGCTGATGTCGCTGCAAATAATGCACAAGTTCCTGGAGACACTCCAAATACTTGCACACGGCCTGCACCTGACTTAAGTCATGGCCCCAATTTTCCAGCGGTTGTGTCAGGCTTCTCCATCGATCCTAGCAAGATTCAGGACGGGGGTCCCGCTCCTGATGGTATTCCCCCGCTGACCAACCCGCAGTTTACGCAGAATTTTGAACTCAATGGTATCTTCCCTGACTCCTTGGTGGTTGGTGTTAAAGTCGGCGACGATATTCGAGCCTATCCGCATAATGTTTTGGATTGGCACGAGGTAGTAAACGATACCTTTACAGTAGATGATCAACAGCAACAAATGACTCTGAGCTATTGCCCATTGACTGGCTCGGCGGTTTTGTGGGAAGGCTTTGCTCAGTCAGCGAATAAGACTTTTGGTACCTCGGGTCTGTTATTGAATTCTAATTTGGTTATGTATGATCGCGAGACCAATAGCCTCTGGTCACAGATGTTGGAACAATCCATCAGCGGCAGCAAAGTGCTGGATATTCCAGAGCGGGTTCAGGTAGTGGAAACCACCTGGGAGACTTGGCGCACCATGTATCCGGAAACCATCCTGATGACCGAAAACACTGGCTTCAGTCGACCTTACAACGTCTATCCCTATGGCTCGTTTAGAACCGATCAAGCGCTACTTTTTAATGTAGACAACATGAATGACTTGCGCCTGCACCGTAAAGCACGGGTGCTGGGAATAAACGTGGGAAATAATTCCAAGGTCTATCCAGTTTCTGATTTCGGTGACAGCGTGTCACTCATACATGACCAGGTTGGTGGCATGGATGTTATCGCTGCCGGCAGCACTACGCAAAATTTTGCCGTGCTGTTTAACCGCCAGCTTGAGGATTGCACTACGCTGGATTTCACCCCGGTACAGAACCAATTACCTATTATCATGACTGACAACGAAGGCACTCAATGGGATGTATTTGGAAGTGCGGTTTCTGGCCCGCGGGCAGGGACTAAGCTAGAAAAAACCAATTCCTATATAGCCTACTGGTTTGCATGGACTGCTTTTTTCCCCGGCACTGAGATTAATTGACGATGATTAGGTCTCTTATAATTGCATTGCTATTACTCACAGCGCTGCTTCTGACTCAGGAAAAAGCAAAGGCAGCAACTTGTAGCTGTGCAGGAGCACCCCTGCTAAGCGCCATCGATTCATCGTCTACCGAACCGGGGGATTTCTTCCTTAATTACACGACAGAATTTCATGAGATGAGCGACCTTGTACAAGGAACCAAAAATATTCGCGATGAATCTGATAGAGAACGCTCCTCTATCTCCCAAATAGTTTCCGGCACCTATGGCTTGGCAGATCGATGGTCGGTTTCAGGGCTGCTCTCTTATATAGAGCATAGCCGCAGTGTAGGAACGAGTTTTCTGGGGGAGCAGAACACTTCCGGCCTTAGCGATGCCGTGGTCTTGGTGCGTTACATGCCCTCTTATATAACTCCCTTCTCACGCCATGAAGTTTCTCTTGGCGTTGGTGTTCGACTCCCTGTTGGTAAAGACGATGCTGGTGGCCTCATTGTGCAATCAGAAGATATGCAGCCCAGCGTTGGCGCCCAGGGTAAGATATTGTGGAGCAGCTATAGCTATGCCTTCAACCAAGCCGCCACCTTGCAATTAAACCTCTCTACCAACTACACCTTCAACGACAGGGAGAACGATCGCAACTACTCGTTTGGCGATGAATTTAATTTTGCCGTTGGCATGAGTCAAAGCATTGGCACAAAGTTTGGCTATTCGGCAGGCCTTCGCTTCAGGACTACAGATCCCGATGAACGAAACGGTTTTGAGATTCCGAATAGCGGGGGCGAATGGCTAGACTTCGTGCCAGCCATACAATATGGCGTGACCGACGATTTATCAATTTCTCTTTCTGGGCGTGTGCCAGTAGCCCGAGATCTCGAGGGTGCCTTGCAGTTTACTACGAGCTATTCCTACGCTTTTTCTATGACTTATGCGCTTTAAACAAATCAAATTCGCTATTCTAATTGCCTGTCTTCCAGGGTTTGCTACTGCCCAAGAATTGGCACAGGAATTCAGCGCGCCGAAGATAACGGGAAACGAAGAGGTAAAGCTATCGGACTACCGTGGTAAAGTCGTGTTCCTTGATTTCTGGGCATCTTGGTGCCCGCCCTGCCTGGTATCGCTTCCCGCCTACGACAAGATGTATCGCGAGCTAGATAGTGAAGAGTTCGAAATAATCGCCATCAACGTAGATGAAAACACCGAAGATGGCTTGGAGTTTTTAGAAGATCATCCTGTTTCCTACTTAATGCTCGCCGACCCTGACGGAAAGGTCGGCATTCCTTATGGAATTCGAAGCTTGCCAGTATCCTACTTGATCGATAGAGAGGGGCGTATTGTACAAAGATATCGCAGCTATAAAATAGGCGATGAGATTCCACTGAAAAAACTAATAGAGGATGTCCTGAACGAATAGCATAGCATTCTGAAGACTATTGGCAAACGGCCTCCTAGGAACAGCTAGCGGTCTCACCCGCAATGAAAGCAAAAGCTCAATGCTGTAATCTCAACAGAATAAGTCATTTTACCTCCTGGATGTGAAGGTAGGCTGTGGTAGGATTTTGTCAAGGTTAGTTGAATCTGAGAATGCGCAATTCATTCAGGATCGTTTTCAATGCAGGAATTGGAAATTCTTGTATTTCAGCTGGCTAAACTGCTCGCGCCCGCATTTGTCAAAGGGGTTTTAATACCCAAGTAGACAAATTTTCTTTGACGGCTAACGGCTTGATCCTCACCTTCTCACCAAAAACTTTAAATGTTCCGGAGATAATGTTATGAATTTTAAACTACATGATAAACAAACCGCGCCAGAGGCCAGTCAAGCCCTATTGGACAAGTCCCTGAAAGCATTTGGGATGATCCCAAACCTACACGCTGTAATGGCGGAATCACCGCCATTGCTTGAAGCCTACCAAACCTTACATGATTTGTTTCAGCAGACCAGTTTTGACGCTGATGAGCTCACCGTTGTCTGGCAAACCATTAACGTAGAGCATAAGTGTCACTACTGCGTGCCCGCGCATACCATGATCGCCCAGATGATGAAAGTCGATGAGTCGATAATTGAAGCCCTACGCAATACCACACCGTTGCCCAATGATAAACTGCAGGTTCTGCACACGACAACGTTGGCACTGGTGCGCAATCGAGGCCATTTAAGTGAGGATGAGATTTCTGCTTTTTTTGCTTCAGGCTATGAACAACGCCACTTGTTGGAGATAGTTTTGGGTATCTCACAAAAAGTGATGAGCAATTACGTAAATCACCTAGCTGAAACTCCACTAGATGTGTAGTGGCTCAAAGCAGTTGGTGGCCTAAATCCATGATCCACCGACATCGACACGCCGATAATATACACTTTCATCAAAACTGGAGATAGGAAGCTTTGCGCTGTCGCTTGCCGCTGTAACCCTCAGAACCCATCTGCCAATCAGTCAGATACTCGACGATCAATTCGCGGAGAGCCATCAGGCATATAACCTGAATGTGCTGGGTTCTCAATCTGATAGTCGCCGAATGGTTTATCATTCCCCTATCTGACAGGAAACCAGTGTTAAGCTAAAAATTAGTGCGACACAAATAGCGCTGCTAGCTACCCCGGCCCCAACAACCGTTCATTATCACTCAAAGCGGCTTGGTAAACTTCAAGGTCATACGATCGCTCTCACCGATTTCCAGCATACGACTGCGCAATTGACGGTTGATAAACGTGCCACGCAGTGTTGGAGGTAGAGAATACACACCATCCGGATGGTCTTTGCTATCCGCCCTATTGGCGTTGATCTCACTTTGCGCCATGAGTTCGAAACCTGCGTTCTCGGCTAGCATTATGACATGTGACTGATTCACATAGCCGCTCTCGCCCTTCGGATCCTGTGGGACGGCCTCATTCCCACGATGATCCACTATGCCAAAGATGCCGCCTGGCTTGAGCATCCGATACAGGGCATCGAAGTAGTCCTGAGCGGGATGCTCATAGATCATGAATCCATGGGCTCTGAAAACCAATACGCGATCTGCAGAGTCTGCTGGCAACTGTGGCAATGGCGCTGGAAACGGAGAATCACCACTCACCGGCACATAAATTCCACGCCCTTGAATATAAGGCTCCAGGATACTGCGGTACCATCCACCCTGCCCCCCAGGCCAGATTTCAGCCACTGTCAATTCGGGCTCTACCTCAAAAAAGTCGAGGGTTTCAAGCGGGTGGCGATACTGATTCCGTGCCTGAAGCTCCTCACTCCTGGTCGGCGATTCGATCAGTGTCTGTAGCTGCTGACGATTGGCCGCGCTCAGCAATTGGGCAGAGGCTGTATGTGCTACAGCCAGACTGGCGAATAGAAACAATGTACTAGTTAAGGCTAGAGTTCGAGGCTGCATGAGGTAACTCCTGTACGAGGCAATTGGATAACATCAGACTAGACCCTGATTGATACACAATGCTTACAAAGACTGCTCTGTCCCTTGCGTCACTGAAATCTCTATAACGAGGCAATCGTGGACACAAATTAGGTCTCATATGCTTTAGTAATGTCAAAACAACAACTTGGCTTAGAGAGATTTGTGGGTGTCCGCAAATCTGCAGGTGTCCGCAAATCTGCAAATCTCCAAGGCGAAGCCGCAACGAAAAAGACGTCGCCGTGACTGGCCTTGTGTACGCCCAGCATGGGCAGGCATGAACTTATGAGGTAAAAGTCCTCTGCAGGAAGATCACCGGTAACTAAGGTTGAGGTTACCGCTAACTGTTAGCGAACGGCAAGCGCAAACCCGTGAGGGCCGGCCTGAAGGAAGCCCGTAGTAACCTTGCGAGCTGATGAACAAGAGTATCATAGGAGGCGTAGGCTGGAGGCGAGTTGGCACAAGACAACGAAGCCGCGTGATCTGACGGCCACCGTAAATGATGCAGTTGTGCAAGGAAGGTTCGTGTTCTTATCTGGGGAGGTCTGCCTGTGTACGATCGGTAAATAACCAGTGAGGCTCTGGCCTACAACTCGTCCGGTAGAGTGTTTACCCGCCGGGCCAATTGAGACAGTTTTCAGAGCGCTATTAAATAACTTCGATCTACTCTGAAGTAAATAGGTAACTCGCCAGCCCGTTCTTCTGGCGCCCCCGATGAAAGTAAATACCAGGCGAGAGCGTACGCCGTTGTCGAAATAAGGCCGACGGGCTTAGCCATCGGCCTTATTACACCTTTATTCCCAGAAGCGTGCCGACTACTGATCAGAACCTGATATTTACGCCACCATAAACGTGACGTTCTGGTGCGGGCTCAAAGGCCCGGCCGCCGAAGGCATTGATTCGTACATTGGAAAAATACTCCTCGTCGAACAGATTATTAATGCCAAAGAAGGGGGACACCGTGGCTCCATTGTTGAATTCATAATCCGAGCCGACACGCAGATTGGAGACGATATAATTGTCAACCAGTAGTGTACCCGCATTGTTAGCGGTGAACTCACCCACGTTCAGCGCATCCCAGACGATATAGCCACGGGAACTGAAATCGTAGGCCACCTCGGCAAAGAACTGGTGCTCAGGAATGCCCGGAAGCGACTCACCCACTGCGCTCGGCTGTGATTCGAAGCTGTCAAAGGTGAAATCGGAATAGGTGTAGGATGCGGTCACTTTCAGCCGATCGCTGAGCTGGGCTTGCAGCTGCGCTTCCAGACCGCGACGGTCAGTACTGGCATTTTCAAAAAATGCGCGGTTGGCAAAGGCGATTACGTTCACAATTTCATCATCCACGTCCATGGTAAACAGCGCCAGTTCGTAGTAGATATTGCCCGCGGCGTTGCTGCCCTTGGCGCCGATCTCGAAGCTATCAGCTGTCTGGGCATTCACGTTGGCGAATCCACCGAGGTTGACGTCCAGGTTTTGCGCTGGATTACCCAGTTCGGTGAAGGTCGGCGTTTCGAATGAGGTGGCATAATTGGCGTACAGATTGAGGTTATCTGTGGCGTTCCACAACAGGCCCACGGAAGGGTTGAACTCGCTATAATCCAGTTTTCCACTCTGGTCAGCGTTGGCCAGATACAGGTCATTGACCGTTAGGTCAATATTGTCATAGCGTCCGCCAAGGCTCAAAGCCAGAGTGTCACTCAGGGCCGTCTCGTTGCGGAAGTAGATGCCAAGTGCTTCGGCTTCCTCTTCCTGATTAAAGGTGATAGCTCCCTTAACTCCAGCGTTGTTAATGAAGCGCTGACGGTCATCATTCTGCATATCCAAATCCGCACCCACGGTGAGGGTGTTTGGCAAGCCGCCAATGCTACCTTGCTGGGTGTAGCGAAAGCCGCCGCCGAAGAACGTACGGTCGAAGGCTACAACGCCGTCATCACCGACAAAGGGGATGTGTGAGCCAATCGGCAGGAAAGCATCAAAATCTTTCCATGCGGAGTAGCCACGGATAGTGAAGTCGCGCTGGCTATCGAGGCGTTTGTTGTACACCACGCCGAGCCGCTGCGCATCGAAGGTTTCGCCGGCATTGGAACTGAGGTTGCGCGCCTGGGCCTGGGTGCGATCGGCGGCGGCATCGGCCAGCGTGATGCCGCCGGAATCCTGGGCGTCCGGCGAGTTAACCGCGTTCGCAATAATCTGCAGGTCAGAGCTTGTATCAATTTCGTAACGGAATTTACTATTAATGAGGCTATGCTGGAGCTTGGAGAAATCTCTGTAGCCGTCCATCTCCAGATGGGAGACGTTGACCAGATAACCCAGTTTTCCGGATTGGCCACCGGCCTTGAGCTGGTATTTTTGATGACCGTATTCCCCAAAGGTCAGCTTGCTTTCGACGAAAGGCTCTTCGGTGGGTTCTTCTGTGGTCATGCTGATCACGCCACCGGATGCGGTGCCATAGAGTGCGGCCGTGGGGCCTCGCACGACTTCGATGCTCTGTGCAGAACCTAGATCCAGATCATCGGTGCCGCTCTGGCCATCCGCCAGTGTTACCGGAATGCCATCGGCGAACACCTTGATGCCGCGCGTGCCAAAATTGGCGCGAGAACCGAATCCGCGAATAGAGACGCGTAAATCCTGAGAGAAATTGTAGCGATTCTGCATGAAAATGCCTGGAATGCGTGTAAGTGATTCATCCAGTCCCAGTTCCTGACGTCCGCGCTGGATATCGTCCATGTTGACAACACTGACAGCGAGTGGAATCTGGCCAAGCCGTGCCTCGGTGCGCGTGCCAATCACCACCACTTCCTCTAGTGGGTTGGAGGCGCCTTGCTGGTCTTGGGCAACTGCGGGTATTGCCAGCGTCGACACCGCTAGGGCAATACTGATGGACAAACAACTCCTATGGATCATAAATCTCTCCCTATTATATTGATTTAATTAATTTATTTTAAAATAATGATGTGACGAAAACCTGTTCATACTTGCTCTGATGGGGCGTATTTTGTGGGGTTTAAGCATTTTTAAAAAGTTTTTGTTTTGGCTGCGTCTGCCGTTGCGAGAATTTGTACGCCTATTTTGTACGCCTATTTTGGCTGGCACCTCTTTGGGTTCATTGCTGTCTCGTGTGCGACTAGCAGGCAGCGACGACAATCCGATAAAAACCAGCACGAAGGGTGCGCTTTTTAAGCTGAACAGTAGCTGAACACAGCTGCGCTTTCCAAAAACTCGATCACCTCAGATCGAAGGAAAGTGCAGGTCACCAGGCAGATCTTCCACCGGGCAGGGCGCCGCCCCAGATCGAGTTGTTTGACCAGGTCTGACTTGCTGAAAGAGAAGGAAAGGATCTTAACAGTCTGCCAAGAGGCAATCGTGGACAAATTAGGTCTCACATGCTTTAGTAATGTCAAAACAACAACTTGGCTTAGAGAGATTTGTGGGTGTCCGCAAATCTCCCAAATCTTCTCGCAAATCTCCGTAATATCCACGCCTTGGGCGGCGTTATGCACGCGCATGGAAATTTTGCGGAATACGTGTCAATTTCAGTTATTCTAATTGGGCTGTTGCAGCTAACGGGGTTAAGCATGATGCTTGTCTCTTGCCTGTTCGTCCATTGAACCTGGCGCGGCGGGCAACTTGAATCAGAATTCCTAGCCTAAAGGAGTATGGCTTTAACGAGGAGAAAACGCCTCATCGAGCACAACAATTGTCAGCATCACGAATGAGTAATTCACACCCCAACAGAAAAAACAGGTTAAATGAAAGAACTTTCTTAAATCAACTCACCCCCCCCCTAATTGAGAGGCACTTTGATGAAATCAATAATAAGAAACGCAGCCAGACAAGCAATCACACTCGGCTTTTCGCTGCTCATTAGTTTCGCTGCCCTGGCACAGTCTGACCCAGACCCGCGCGCCGAGGTATTCTCCGCCGACTTTGCTTACACTTCAAAATACATTACGGTCAACGGACATTCTCTACACTATATCGACGAAGGTGCGACAGAGGGTGATACGTTCTTATTCTTGCACGGCAATCCTACCTCATCTTACCTTTGGCGTAATGTAATGCCTTATGTGAAGCCACATCATCGCATCGTAGCCGTCGACAATATCGGCTTTGGCAAATCTGACCAACCTCTCGACCTGGACTACACATTCCAGACTCACTACGCCTACATTGAAGCGTTTATTGAAGCCCTGGATCTTGAAGATATAGTCTTGGTTATTCATGACTGGGGGTCGGTGCTGGGTCTAAATTACGCTATGGAAAACCCGGCCAATGTCAAAGGAGTGGTAATGATGGAGGCGATTATCCCTCCCACATTTCCAATGGCAGATGCCGGATTCTTTGCAAATTTCCGCAACCCGGAGACAGGCCGTGAGCTGTTAATCAATCAGAATATGTTTATTGAGAACATTCTGCTAACCGGCACCCGAACGCGCACCATGACCGAGGCTGAGAAGGATGCCTATCGACAACCATTCAGGAACGTAGAGACGCGTTTCCCTATCTATGTGTGGCCGAACGAGTTACCCATAGCCGGAGAGCCCGCACGTAACGTCGCCGTGATCGAGAGCATAGGAGATTGGCTACGCAGTTCACCCCATCCTAAGTTGGTGCAATATGCTGTCCCGGGCGCCTTGGGTGGGCCAGCTGCGGCCGAGTGGATGCGTGACAATTACCGCAATGTCGAGATCGACTTTGTCGGATACGGCAGCCACTATATTCAGGAGGACAATCCCCAGGCCATCGGTCGTGGCATAGTCGAATGGCACCGCCGTACTTTTAATTAATACGGATTATAGCGACGCAGCCAATGGCTGCTGAAATCGCCCGCAAGAGGATGTCCAACAGGACTTCCTCTGGCCTGGCATCGTGCGCCGCACCAATATTCACCGGGTGTTCGGCGTGAAGGATGATCAATGGAAGATCGCTAACACGGTGATTATTGATGCCAGGGACTAGTCTTCTGTATGCTCCCGACTTAGCCTTCATGAATAACCTCTACACAGGATTCTTTGCTACTATTTGCCGAGTCATACAACTTCGCGAATGCTTCCATGATCTGCGTTATACCCGCCAAGAAAATTACCACCGCGCTGCTGTGCCTTGGCACCTCCCTGCTCAGCTATTGCAGCGAGCCTGAGCCGTTAGTCGATCAGGGCATCTCCTGGGAGCTCGCCGAACATCGCCGCGCTACCCTCTCCAACCTGCGCCACCATTTTACTTTGGACATCCCCGCATCCAGTTCGCAAACGATCGCAGGACAGGCAAGCATTCGCCTCAACTGGAATGACAGCAGTGAGCAAGCGCTGGTGCTCGACTTTCTCTCGCCGCAACAGAGAGTGCATAGTCTTACGGTTAACGGTGTGGAATCTCAGTGGCAGGGGGTGAACGATCACATCGTCATTCCGGCTGCGGCTTTGAATGCCGGCGAGAACCTGATCGAGCTAAGCTTCGATGTCGGCGACGAGGCGTTTAATCGTCGCGAAAATTTTCTCTACGCGTTATTCGTGCCGGACCGCGCACACTTCTCACTGCCGCTGGTTGATCAACCGAACCTGAAGGGACGGGTGACGTGGGAGGTGTCGGCACCACAGGACTGGCAGGTCATCGCGAACGGGCCCGAAGCCTCTGCCAGCACCGCAAACGGTCGCACGCATCACCGCTTTCTAGAAACCGAACCCATGCCCAGCTACCTGTTTGCGGTGGCAGCAGGTGAGTTCTTTCGAGAGACCGCCGAGATCAATGGCAGAACCCTCAATATGTATCACCGCGAGACCGACGCGGCGAAGGTCGCAGCAAATCGCGATGAGGTTTTCAGGCTGCACGCTGCATCGCTAGAATGGCTCGAAGACTATACCCAACTCGACTACCCTTTTCAGAAATTCGACTTCGTGTTAATTCCGTCGTTTCAGTACGGCGGCATGGAGCACCCAGGCGCTATACTCTATCGTCAAGCCAGTATTCTGCTCGATGAGACCGCCACCCAGAATCAGATGTTAGGGCGTGCTTCTGTGATCGCTCATGAGACGGCGCATATGTGGTTCGGTGATCTGGTTACCATGAACTGGTTCGACGATGTCTGGACCAAGGAAGTGTTTGCCAATTTCATGGCGGCGAAGATCGTCAATCCCTCCTTTCCCGAGGTCGATCACCAGCTCCGCTTTCTGACCGCACACCACCGGGCCGCCTATTCGGTAGACCGTACCGCTGGCGCGAACCCCATCCGCCAACCGCTGGAGAACCTGCGTTTCGCTGGCACGCTCTATGGGGCCATCATCTATCAGAAGGCGCCGATTGTGATGCGCCACCTGGAGAACCGTGTCGGCGAAGAATTGTTCCGCGATGGCATGCGTGAATATCTAAGCACCTATGCCTATGGCAACGCCACCTGGCCAGACCTGATAGCTATTCTCGATCAGCGCTCGGAGCAAGACCTTGTCGCCTGGAGCAAGGTATGGGTAGAGGAGGCGAACCGGCCGACGATTACCGTCACTCGGCAGGGCGGCGACATTCTGATTCAACAGCAGGATCCGACAAATAGCGGACGCGTCTGGCCGCAGACTCTTGAGTTGCGTTTCGGCTCGATTGCAAACAATAACTCACTAACAGTTGAGCTCGGGTCGAGTGCACTCAGACTGGCAGGGCTCGCTAACGCAGACTTCGTTCTGCCCAATGGCAGCGGCGTTGAATATGGCGAGTTCGTGCTCGATACCGAAAGCCAGTCTTATCTCCTTGCAAACATTAACGGCCTGCCAACCGCCCTGCTTCGCGGCGCCACGTGGGTGACGCTTTGGGATCAACTGCTGCAAGGGCGGCTGGATCCAGATACGTTTCTGCTGACAGCGCTGGCATCGCTGCCAGTCGAACAGGACGAGTTGATCGTCTCTCAAATTCTCGGTTATACCAGCGGTGTCTTTTGGAGCTATCTAACTCCGGACGCTCGAGCGTTCTGGAGCAATGAGCTGGAGAATCTGTTGTGGTCGCAGGTACTCAGTGACCGCTCCCGATCGGGCCGCGCCTCGTTCTATTCTGCCTATCGTAGCCTCGCCACCAGCAAAGAGGGCCTGGCTTGGCTGCATCGCCTGTGGACTGGGGAGGAAGAAGCGGATGAGTTGCCGCTGTCTGAGTCAGATCAGATCGCTCTGGCGAGCGGGCTCGCCATTAGAGGCATCGAAGGTGCCGAGGCGATTCTTGCACAGCAGGAGTCGCGCATCGAAAATCCAGACAGACTCGCGCGCTTTCGATTCCTGCGGGATTCACTCTCCGCCGACGCCACTGTGCGTGCCGCCTTCTTCGAATCACTCAAGCAGGTCACGAACCGCACGCGCGAAGCCTGGGTACTGGCGAGTCTGAACAATATTCACCACCCCCTGCGTGCCACCGATTCTATCGCGCTTATCTTGCCCGCGCTGAACATGATCGAAGAGATTCAACAGACAGGGGATATTTTCTTTCCCGGGCGCTGGTTGGACGCGACGCTTGCGGGACATCAATCCCCTGAAGCGGCACAGATCGTTCGAGGATTTCTGGACGATACCCCAGAGCTTTCGCCCCGTCTGCGGCTGAAGATACTGCAATCGGCAGATAACTTATTCAGGTCGGCCAGGCTGATCAACGACTGGAGCGCCGATTGATCAGTTCAGGGTCTTAACCATCTTGATGACGGTATTATCCGAACCGTTGGCCCCTTTCTCCACTCGGCGCTCGAGCTCTACGTAGCCACGCGCGAGATACAGAGGTTCGCCTGGCACGGTGGAGCCGAGCTCGATAGTCTTGAAGCCTGCCCGGCGCGCAGCTTCTTCACCAAGGTCGAGCAGCAGTGTGCCGATGCCGCGTCTGGTCCAGTCCGGATGGGTGTACATGGCACGTATGCGTGCCGCGTCTGTCGCTGGATTACTCAGGCTGTCATCGCGGCCTACCGTGTGGTCTCCGCCGTATAGGGTCTTACGCTTGCCCCAGCCACCGCAACCGACTAGTACGGTTTTGCCTTCGTGCAATGTTTCGATCAGGAAATAGCTGCCATCCTCGATCAGCGTCTTGTCCACGCCCATGGTTTCCTTGGCCGACTCGATCTCGCTCGGCGTCAGAAACGCCTTCATGTTCTCGGCGATAGAGGCTTGCATCAACTGTCGTATGGCTTCGGTGTCCGATGCCTTGGCGACGCGGTGGGTAAACGCCAAAGGGGATATTGTCTTTGATTTCGTCATGCCTGTACTAGTCATTGTCAATCGCCAGCCCAAAAGTGGCCTGCCCAAATGATAACAATAAAACAGAGGCTTGGCGTGCAGCAAAAAGGGGCCGAAGCCCCAGTGGGTTTTGCAAACTCAGCTCGACGAGGGATCCGATAATTCTGTGCGCAGCGGGTCATAAAAGCGCCAGAACACAGCGGCCGCTGCAAGGGTGAAGAATATCTGTAGAAAATTCTGCCAATCGTGTTCGCCGCGAACCACTCGGGGCAGGAATGAAAAGCCCCAATTGAGCTTGAAGCTTCCCGTGCCCTCTGCCGTGGGCCACGTTATGCCGTAAGCCCAACCGGAACCGATCACCGTTAGCAATACTATGCCTATTGCTGGCCAAAACGGATCGACCACCCGCCGCTTTGCCAGCGCTACCGTAGCCAAAGCCAGAAGCGGGGTTACCAGATAACAGAGACTCACGGACACCCACAAATAAAGAGACTCACGAGAGACTCACGGACACCCACAAATAATGTTCGCGAAAATAATAAGTTAGCTTAGTGAGATTTGCGTGTGTCCATAATTTAATAATTTACCGCCCACCTAGCACACCAGGCTGGACTTTCCCGGCGGGAAGCCCCCACCGGGGTGGTGACCCTGATCCAGCGCTTCGGCTCGGCCCTGAACCTCAACATTCACTTCCACATGTTGTTTCAACCAAATTGTGGACATACAAACCTCTTCGAACTAACTTATTGTTTTAATGAATTTATATTGTGGATGTCCTGCTTTTTTGACGGTATATTTGTTGGGAAAGATTATCAGGCGGTCGTACTTCATTTTTCTTCAGTCCGCGCCCGGTGGGTGCCCCGTGAGTATTTCAGTCGTATTACTTCACTCCGCTCACGGCTTTGGCGCCCTGCCCGCTCGATGAATCCTTCGTGTTGCAGTCGCGTCAGACTCCGGTAAACAGCCTCTTTGGTCAGCCCCAGTTCCTCTGATATTCCTGTCCAGGGACGATCTATCACCACCTCCATCAGTTCATCCCTGACCTGTAATCGCAACCAGGCCATTAAACGTTCGTCAGCTGAACGAATGTCTCGCAGGCTTAACATTGCCCGCATATCGCGCACTTGGCCCGCCAAGATCTGGCTTAGATACAAACCGAGATCCTTATGGGCAGTAATGGTTTCAAGCAGGGCTGCAGAATTCAATCGCAGTACTTTGCTTACCAACTCAGTCTGAGCGTGGCAGTGGTAGTGCTGTGTGAAAAGCGCTGCCTCGGCAAAGGTTTCACCACTACGCGCCACATGTAAGGTAACACTAGAGCCATCAGGCAAGTCCCGGAACAAGCGCACCCGCCCTGATACGACCGCAAATATCGCCACGGTAGGTTGCTGCTGTCTAAACAGAAACTCGCCTTTGGCAAGCGAGTATTCCGATTGCGCCTCTGTCGGCAGGTGATCGATTAATTGTTGAAATGAAAAAGACATATGACCCAAATCATAAGTAATAGCAGAACGAGAAGATACACTTGCTCCCAGAAAGTTGTCGAAAATCACGTGGAGATCGTATGAAAAACCATCTTGGATTACTGATGGCAGTCAGTTTGATCAGCCCCTTGGCCTACAGCGCGGATGCAGTTGAACCGGACTATCTGGCCTTTCTGCAGGCTAAAGGCGAAGCCCCTTGGATTAACGCTGCCACCGATCACCCGTCAGCCAACACGGCCTATCGCCCGATGCCCCCATTGGCAAGCTTTCCCGCTGACTCGGTGAAGCGCGACCTCGGGTTTGATCTCTTCCATGATGCTTCGTTGTCCAGGGATGGCACCGTGGGCTGCAATACCTGCCACATGGGTATGCGTGGCGCTACTGATGGACGAACGAAGGCTGTGGGTATCGGGGGGGCGATCGGCCTTCGCAATACTCCAACGATCTTCAACTCCGCTTTTAACTTTCGTCAGTTCTGGGATGGACGTTCTTTTGATCTCGATGCGCAGTCTCTGGCACCGATATCCGACCCCGTTGAAATGGGTCACGATCTCGACTTGGTGTTGGAATTGTTGAAAGCCAGTCCGCGCTATGTGAGCAGATTTGAAGAAGCCTATCCAGATGGAGTGACTGCGGCCAACCTCGGTAACGCCATAGCGCAACACAGCAAGGACATGACCCGCACGGACTCGCCGTTCAATGCGTACCTGACTGATTCTGCCAATGCCCTGAGCGATCAGGCGCAGCGCGGCTGGAACAGGTTCAACGAATTGGGCTGTGTGTCTTGCCATAATGGCATTAACCTGGGAGGCAATTCTTATCAGCGCCTGGGCAATACGCCTGATTTCGTCGCCACCGTCCTAAGATCAGCTCTTTCTGATGAAGGACTAGCCCGTCGCACACAACGTGACATTGATCGCCAGGTGTTCAAGGTGCCCACGTTACACAACGTCGCATTGACGGCCCCGTATTTTCACGATGGCAGCATCGCCACGTTGCAAGAGGCAGTAGCACAAATGGGGCAATTGCAGGCCGGACGCCAGCTCAGTGAACCGGATGTCGATGATATTGTGGCTTTCCTTGAGAGTCTGAACAGCGCCTTCTTCGACCGTGGCATGCCCGGCATGACTGCAGAGCAGTTGCCAGAAGCGATGCGCCGACAGATGCCCGATGCCATGAACCATGAGCAGGGTGAACATATGATGCAGGACCATAGTCAGGAAGACCAGCACATCATGCATATGCGTCAGATGCAGAATCAGAACGGCGCAGCTGAAAAGAGCCCTGCAGACGCGAGCACCGAACACACCAACCGTGGGGGCCATTGATCATGAGCAAACACAAAATGCGTATAATGCTGTTACCCTCACTTGGTGTTCTGTTACTGGCGCTAACCTCAATCGTCAGGGCTGAGACAAACTCGGCCCATCAACAGGACTATCTGGCGGCGCTTGAGAAAGTCATTCACGCCGAGTCTCGCATAGCGCAGGAAATGAAGCGTGTACAGCTTGGCAGTGTGGCGCACTACGACTTCCTGCAATATGAACACATCGAACTGGTGCGCCATGCCCGTGCGTTGGCATTTCCCCCGGCCGAAGTATCTGCGGAAACCCGTGACGCGATCAAGACGCAAGCGGAACAACTGCTAACATCAGCAAACGACCTTGAGTGGGTGATTGCCGACTTCCTGCGTGCGCTTGCGCAGCTGCGCAGTGCCAGCAGCAACACACTGGATATTTTAATACCCCTGAAGAGTGGCGCCTCCCCAGCTCTCATCGGCAAGATAGAGGCCCTAGAAACCGCCATGCTGCTGTTTACTGTGTCCGGCTACGCTGAGGAATGGGAGGTGCTAAGCGCTGCGCTTGACGCTGTGCATGAAGCTGCCAACGTCCAACAGCGCCGCGAGCTGGCGGTGCAGCAGCAACTGCTGCGAGACAATGCGCCGGTCTTAACGGTTCAACGACAGAAGTTGGTCGATTCCGATGTCGACAGACTGGCCCTGCAGCTCCAGCTACTCTATGCCCAAGGGCAGTAAAGATCCTTCAATTGCAAGACATACGACTAGGGGACAATACACTTTAACTCCGAGAGACTCGCAGAGACTCGCGAGAGACTCGCGGACACCCACACAGAGACTCGCGGACACCCACAAATAATGTTCGCGAAAATAATAAGTTAGCTTAGCGAGATTTGTGTGTGTCCATAATTTAATAATTTACCGCCCACCTGGCACACCAGGCTGGACTTTCCCGGCGGGAAGCCCCCACCGGGGTGGTGACTCTGATCCAGCGCTTCGGCTCGGCCCTGAACCTCAACATTCACTTCCACATGTTGTTTCAACCAAATTGTGGACATACAAACCTCTTCGAACTAACTTATTGTTTTAATGAATTTATATTGTGGATGATGAGATGGACGCTCCCAAGTGTTAACGGCGTCGTAATGCGCCAAACTGACACTAGTTAACATTGGGTCGACCTATAACGTGACTCCAGATTTGCGCGTATTCGGTAACTACTCGGAGAGCTTCTCTATGCCCGATGTCGGTCGAGTCCTCAGAGGCATCAATCAACCGAACCTGACTGTGGAAAGCTTCCTCGACCTCAAGCCTATTCTCACAGAGAACGCCGAATTGGGTCTCGAAATTGATAGACAGAACTTCAATGCACAGCTCAGCTACTACAGATCCGAGTCTGACTTCGGTCAGCGCCTGCAGGCGAATGCGGACGGTATCTTCTCAGTGGAGCGCGAAAAAACAGAAGTCGATGGCTTTGAGTTCCGTGCCGAGTGGTTGGCCAGCGAGAGCGACAGCATCGCGTTGCGCTATGCGCGAACGGAGGGCGAGTACGACTCCAACGCCGATGGCAGAGTCGATACAGACCTCGCCGGCCAGAACATTGCACCGAACCGTATCAATCTAAGCTGGGATCGAACCTGGACTCAGCGCTTGTCGAGTCGACTGCAGGTTAATCGTCTGCTCGACCGGAAGTTCGACAATGCCAGCGGCGTTCAGACTGCCGAGTTCAGCGGCTACACGAATGTTGATGCCAGCGCGAACCTTGCGTTGGCCACCGGGATACTTAGTCTAAATGTACAGAATCTTAGCAACGAAGATTACATTACTTACTATTCACAGACGACGCCAAGCAATGGGAGAGGCCAAATAAACAGGACACTCACTTTTCTGGCGAGAACCAAAAATCCAACTATACTGGGTTGTAACAACAGATAAAACGAATTGCTATGACCCGGCCCCGATCCGCCCTCGTCTCCCTGGAGGAGACGCCCTACTATCACTGCAAAATAAACAGGACATATATGGACGCTCCCCCTTTGTCAAACAATAGTCTCCACTCAATCTGCTTTAACCATGTAACCCATCGTTAAAGCAGAAAGCTCGATAGAAAACCGTACCCACCCTGACAACTGCCATTTTAAAAAGCGGTAACGAAGACATATATCCGGCGTCATGGTGAAGGTGATTCAGTGTGTGCACCTTCGCGCCCTAATGAGATCCGCGCCCAACCGCCTAAAACACTCACCCAGCTTCGTTGAGCTGTGTCCCAACCAGGCTCTTG
>JBBDIR010000039.1:0-3615 GCA_040880325.1 Pseudohongiellaceae bacterium | reverse complement strand
CAAGAGCCTGGTTGGGACACAGCTCAACGAAGCTGGGTGAGTGTTTTAGGCGGTTAGGCGCGGATCTCATTAGGGCGCGAAGGTGCACACACTGAATCACCTTCACTATGACGCCGGATATATGTCTTCGTTACCGCTTTTGTAATATGGCAGTTGTCAGGATGGGTACAGAGTTCTATCGAGCTTTCTGCTTTAACGATGGATTCCATGGTTAGAGCTGATTGAGTGGAGACTATTGTTTGACAAAGGGGGAGCGTCCATATATGCCCCTATGATACCCCCGGAATGGAACTTGCAACCAGTTATAAGCTAACTCCAAGTTTCAGGCCCAACAGCGTGTTGTCGCAATCGAAGATCAGCAATTACTTTTATCCCGAGAAAGAACTGTCCATGCCTGTAGAGCTGGGCGTGCATTACAACTTCGATCTTGAGCAGATTGCTTAGTGAAAGAAGGGTGGAAGGAAGGGAGTGCTCTTTAGAGTTGTCGGCGCAGCAGCTGCATAATTTCTGCGCGATTGTTCGCCGCCTGATTGCTTAGGATCACGAACGGATACAAGCCATCTTTTCCGCGGATGTACCCCGCGAAGTTATACACGCCGGTCAATGTACCACTCTTGCGCAGCACCCCGTCCGTCTCAGGTAGCAAATCGGCGTAGGGTTTAAACACTTCCAGAATATGCATCATTCCAGCTGCACTGCTGCGTTGTGCACGGGACAAACCTGAACCCTCCAGCATGAGCAGTGACTGTGGCTCGCGCCCGAAGCCTTCTCCGTACAGCTCAGCCAGTCGTTGTTGCAGTGCCGCGCGCGCGGATTCGCTCGTGGCCGGGTAGCCACTGGCCTGTGCGCCGAGTGTGAGAAACAGCTGATTGGCGATGAAGTTGTTGGAATAGCGCAGCAGGCCATCGAGGTTTTCACGCAGCGATTGGGAGCTGCGGTGCGAGTAAAAGAGTGTCCAATCTTCTGTCACGGCTTCTTGATAGAAGCCTGCATCGGTAACGCTGATGCCCGACTCCCGCAGGAAGTGTTGAAACAGTTGCTGTGCCTGCTGCAGGCCGGCGCGTGGGTCATCACCCAAGTTGATGCGCAGTGGCTCGCCGCGAGAAAGCGGCGCACCGAGTTCGCGGGCAAGCGCTGTCAATGGTGTCTGCGGTTCAGCGCTGATCAGCCTGCCGTTGGCGTCCCAATGCAGATTCACCGTGTTGAAATTCACCGCCAGGGCACTGTTGCGCGCGGCATAGGGTTGATCGCTGCCGCGCTCGATTGGCAGATCGGGTTCTGGCTCGAACGCGGAGTCGTCCATAACCACGCGGCGGATCTGTTGCAATCCGCGTTGGGCCAGGGTGTCGGCAATGCGGGCAATCTCCTCGGACACCAGGAATGGATCGCCCAGGCCGCGGATCAACAGGTCGCCATTGGCGTTGCGGTAGAAGTGAGTCTCGAAGCGAAAGTCCTCGCCGAGCGCGGTCAGCGCCACCTGTGCCAGCGGGATCTTGAGGATCGATGCGGGGACCAGCACGCGATCAGGATTGATGCTCACCAGCGTCTCACCACTGGGCGAGCGCACCATCACGCCGCCATCGCCCACCAGCACCGCCAAACGTTCCTGCGCCGCCGCGGGGGACGCCATGGCCCAGCTCAGCAGCAACAGGGAAAGCATTAATGTGTGCAGGGTATGCCGAATGTGAGTAGCGCGGTTCAATTTATTGTAAGGCCAGTGAAGTCAAAAGATCAGAGTAGTTTGATCGCCGGGCTTTGGCAATACCGATGCGGGATGCGAGCCTGGGTTGACAGGCTTGCTATTGGCGGGTCTAACGCGGCTTTCTGAGCCGTACCCGCACTATTTCTGCCACTATTTCTGCCATTATTTCTAGCACTGAGCACCGAAACTACTGTATTTTGAGTCTCATGCTCACTGAGCATCCTTCACTCATTTGAAGTCACAGTCGCCGGCACGCCCGCGGCGGACAAGAACAGAGGACGCAGCAAATGACTAATCTAGCTAAACACTCCGCCCGACTTGGCAGCCTGTTGCTGTGCACCGCCCTATTCTGCTCCGGCGCGCTGGCGCAGAGCGCAACACGGCCTGATCTGACAGGTGTCTGGAGCAATGCATCCCTAACCAACCTCACCCGCCGCGCAGGGGTGGATACTCTGGTGGTGACACCGGAGCAGGCCCAGATCATTGCAGCTGGCATACCGATTGGTGGTGTTGAAGGGGGCTTTGATGAGGGTGATGGTGTCAATAACACGCCCGAGGCGGGCAGCGATGACTTCGGCGCTCGGGCCTACAACCATTTCTGGGTTGATCCCGGCTCCAACCTGGCCTTGGTTAAAGGCGAGTATCGTACTTCTTACATCATTAATCCGGAGAACGGACAGGTGCCACGACTGGAAAACCCGACCACGGACTTTCAGCGTACTAATTTCGGTAGCCGCTATGTAACCGGCGTTGGTAATGCCGACGGCCCTGAAGCATTACCACTATCTGAGCGTTGCATTCTTTCGGAGGGCAAAGCCGGCCCTGCTATGCAGAGTGGTTTGTACAACAACAATTACGAGTTCGTGCAAACCGATGACTACGTGATGATCAATGTAGAACAGATGCATGATGCACGGATCATTCCCATCTTTGACTCACCGGAACAGGCCCGCGCCAATCGCCGGCCAGCGGTCTTGCAGCAATACATGGGAGACTCTGTGGGCTGGTATGAAGATGATGCGCTGGTGGTAGAGACCATCAATGTGAACCCATTGCAGATGCAGCAAAGCTCTACAGCCATCACCCAAAATGGCAAGGTGACTGAGCGTTTTACTCGTTATTCTGATACCGAGATTGTCTACCGATTTACTGTAGAAGATTCTGATCTATACAGTCAGCCCTGGACGGCAGAACTCAGCTTTCATGACATCGGTGGTCAGCTCTATGAGTATGCCTGCCACGAAGGCAACTACTCCATGCCGGGAACGCTCGCTGGCGCGCGCCGACTGGAAGCCGAACAAAGATAGGTGAATTATGGGGTCAGAGATTAGATATGCCCGCATCACTGCAAGATCAATTGAAAAAATCTGGCCTGGTGGATGACAAGAAGGCCAAGCAACTCAAGCGCGCCAAGCAGAAGCAGGAGAAGCTTGAGCGCAACAGCAAGAAGCCGACGGTCGACCAACAGAAATTAGCGCTTGAGCGGGAGAAGGCCGCGCAGATTGCCAAGGACCGGCAGCTGAATTTTGAGAAGAACCAGCAGGCCGAGAAGAACGCCCTGTCGGCACAGATAAAACAGCTGATTGAGATGAACGGCGTCGCGAAAGCCGGCGAACAGAAGTTCAGCTTTACCGATGCCGGTGTGATCAAGCACATCTACGTCAGCCAGACTCAGATCGACCAACTCAGTCGCGGCACACTGGCGATCGTCGTGCAGTCGGCAGGGCAAAAATTCAGCCATGTATTGGTACCTATGGGTGTGGCGAACAAGATTGAGCAGCGCGATGAGAAGGTCGTGGTGTTTAAGGCAACGCAGGATACTGTCGCCGAGGAAGACGACCCTTATGCGGACTTTAAGATTCCGGATGATTTAACCTGGTGACCCAGGACATAACAAACAGGAAACAATGGAG
>JBBDIR010000038.1:0-106328 GCA_040880325.1 Pseudohongiellaceae bacterium | reverse complement strand
TGGCCGTTAGAAGCGGTAGCGCAGTCCCACATCAACGCTGCGCTTCGGCCCCACGCACATGCCTTGTCGCAGGCATGTGCCAAAATCAATCACCACCGGATCAAGGATTTCGATGGCATCGAGTACCTGCGGGTGGGCAGAACGTCAGCTATCCGGGGCACGCGACGCAGGCAGGGTCTCGCGCATCTGCACTTTCATCGCCACCAGTCCCAGCACGCCCAGGGCGCCGGCGATGGTCGACGCTGTGCCCAGGGTAGAGAGACCGGCTATCCAGCCTATTGTCACCGGGCTGACGGTGCCGGATACATCTCCCAGCAGGCGCCAGACACCCAGAAAAATGCCACGGTGCCTGGGCGGTGCCATGTCGGCACCCAGGGTCATGATGATGCCGCCGCCGAGGCCGTTACCGACCCCGGCGAACAAAGCCAGCAACAGGAATGCGCTGTAGTTATCGCACCAGGGCAGGGACAGCAGACTGAGGGACAGGATTCCCAGACACAGCCCGGCGGACCATTTGCGTCCGTGCAGGTCGGCGATGGCGCCGCCGAGATACATCACCATGACATCGGCCAGCGCGGAGAGGGCGAATGCCACGCCGATCTGGGCGATTTCCAGATCAATGGCATAGCCCCACAGGGGCAGCAGCAGTTGCCGGCCGCTGCGCACCAATCTCAAGGCGGTGACAAAGGCGCCGGCGCTGAGAAAGAAGCTGCGGTGTTGGCTGAGGGTGGGCAGTAAGTGGCGCAGTACACCTCGGGACCTGTTCCCGCCTGCCCGGTCCAGGGTGACGTTCCCTTCCGGCAATATCAGTAGCAGGCCGCCAACGACGAGACCCGCGGCCAGCAGAAATGTTGTTTGGAAGCCATAGGCTTGCACCAGCATTCCGCCACCCAGGGGGCCGATGAACATGCCTGTGCGCTGCACGCCGGCGAGCAGGGCCAGAGTCCGGCCGCGTTGCTCGGGTGCGTTGTTGACGCTCATGAAACTGAGCCGTGCCAGGGTCCAGATTCCTGCGCCGATACCGAACAGCAGCATGCAGAGTGTTAGCGCCAGGAACCCATGCAATAGCGCGAAACCGGCACAGGCCAGTAGCATAAGCAGCAGGCCAGCCGCCATCATTAGCTTGTCACCGAAGCGCACCAGGGCTAGGCCGGCGGGGATATTGACGAGCAGTGTGCCGGCGTTTTTCAGTGACATCAACGCGCCCGCTCCCAGCCAGGAGGCGCTGCCGGAATCCAGGACATACAGCGGAATCAGCAGTAACACCAGTCCCTGCACCATAGACGCTAGCAGGCTGGTGACATAGATGGAGAACAGGGGCATTTTTATGGGCAGAGAGCCTGCGGGCATTTTCGAAGCATCACGCCGAGCTGTCATCGGTATGAACGATGGTGCCCACGTGCTCGCCGCTTAATGCCGCGGCGATATTGCCGGGCACGGTGCCGTTAATTATCTGGAATTGTTTGACCTGGCGCCCTTTTGGCAGTATCTCCAGCAGGATGCTTTCAAAAGGCAGTGTCTTGAATTTCCGTTCCTTTATTTCCCTCACGCTAATCCTGTTGATGAACTGGGCTGCCGGATTTTCCCTGGGGTCTTCGTCATACAGCCCGTCGACGTCCTTGACGAGAATAAGGCGTTTGCAGCCAAAACATTCTGCCAGTAAGAGCGCGCCGGCATCGGTACGATGGGGAGGGATGCTACCAACTTCCGGTGGATGTTCCCATAAAGAATAGGGTGGTACGCCGCTGAAAATCACCCCCGGTGCTGCGTGCAGAAACAAGGGCAGCAGATGACCAAACATTTCCGGCGGGATGGCAACCACACCGTATGGCGCCAACAAGGTGCCCAGAATATGGGCGTTGCCCAGCGCATCGGCCTGGGCCAACTCCGCCAACACACCCGTTGGCATGCCAAGATCAATGCCGATAGAAAACACGTGGCGGCTGCGGGAGCCACCGCCGGTGCCGATGATCAGCTTGTGTTGTTGCATGCTTTGCGCCAGCTCTTCCGCCACGGGAATTGTTACCTCGCGGCCGGCATCCATGATGGAGCGGCCGCCGATTTTTACTACCTGGGCATAGGGCAACATACTGAAGACTGGGGTTTCTGTGGCGCGCTCCACATCTCGGTCCAACAGGCTTTCGCGCATCAGCAGGGAATCGAGATGTTGGCGCTTGTCTGTTTTGTGTCTTGTGTCAGTCATTGTCCGAAGACTCCGTGTCTGCATGGATTATTGTGCCAACCTCTTCGCCGTTAAGTGCGCGCGTGAGATTCCCAGGCTCCAGCCCGTTGATAATCTGAATGCTGCGCCGATGGCGGGCATTTTCCATGAAATCCAGAACGGCCCGTTCCACCACCACGTCCTTTAAATCCATGGCTTTGAGTTCCGCGAGCGATATTTTCGGAATAAATTTTGCACCCTTGTCCTTTTTGGGATCCGCGGTGTAAAGGCCTTTTTCATCTTTAATATAAATCATCGACCTGGCGCCCAGGACTTCGCTGACAAGGTAGACACCGGTGTCGGTGCGGTGGGGCGGGATGCGGCCCACCTCGGGATTTTCATGCCAGTAAGTATAGGGCGGCATGCCGAAGAATATCACCGCCCCGCGCTCTGCCAGGTACAAGGGCAGTTGGGCAAACTGCGCCGGCTCGACAAAGGGAATGCCGTGTTTGGCGAGCAGGTAGTTGATCATACGTGCATTCTGCATGCTGACGAATGTACCCAGCACACTTAATGCCCCGGTGGGCAGCCCCAGATCCAAACCGACGCTGTAGGCATGACGTGCCCGGGTGCCGGCCCCGGTGCCGATGATCATCTGGTGTCGCGCCAGATTTTCGACGATCTCGTCAATAACTGGAAAGACCGCCGCCCGGCCGCGATCGATAAAGCTCTGTCCGCCCAGCTTAATGACGTTTGCCTGCGGCAGAATCTGTATCACATCCTGCCTGGTCGTCGCGAGTAACTGTTGGTCGCTGAGGGAGTGTTGCAATAGATTGCCGCCTATTGCGCTTAGGAATTCTTTTTCCATGGTGGGCCTTGTGATGCGGTTGTGAACGTTCGCAGTTTACCAGCAATCTTAATCGTCATCCTTTGTCGGCGAAGTAAAACCGGCTGGCTCTGAATCGTGATAGTAATCAGTGGTAGTGAGTAGTGGTAAATGACAGTAGCGACCGAGCCGCTGCTCGATAGCTCTGTCCGGATAAGCCACCCACTCAGCTAGCTGGCCTTGCTGTTCCAATGAATCGGGCGTTGACCTTAGAGTTAACTCTAAGCTTATAATTGCGCCTGGTACAGCCAATCAATTCAGGATTCAGGGGTCCCGCACATGTTAAAAATCAGTGAATTATCAGATCAGACAGGGCTCTCAGCCCATACGCTGCGTTATTACGAGAAGCACGGCCTGATCAATGCCAGCACCCGCAGCGAGGCCGGCTACCGTTACTATAGCGAGGCCGACGTGCGGCGGGTGGAGTTTGTGAAGACTGCACGCAACACCGGTTTTTCCCTCGACGATATCGGCCAGCTGCTCTCAATACGCGTCGACAAACAGAGCCACAGTTGCCAGGAAGTTACCGACATCACCCGCAACAAGCTGGATGAGGTGAATGCCAAGCTGGCCGAGCTGCTGTCCATGCAACAGACTCTGGAGTTGTTGCTGGAGAGTTGTTGCGGTGGTCCGGAGAATGCTACGCACTGCTCGATCATGGAAGCGCTGGATGCAGGGCTGAAGCGGCGGGAAATCGCAGACCAGGCAGGGGATGTCCCAGCATGAATATGCTTTCGATCTTTTGGGATTTGCTTATAGAGAGCGCACCCTGGCTGCTGCTGGGTTATCTGCTGGCGGGAATTATAAAACAGGTCATCCCGAGTCAGTGGGTGCACAAGCAGTTGGCCACACCGGGTTTTCTGTCTATTGCCAAGGGCGCATTCATTGGCGCGCCGCTGCCACTGTGTTCCTGTGGAGTGATCCCGGCGGCGTTAGCGGTGCGTAAGGCGGGCGCATCTAAAGGTGCCACATCTTCCTTTTTAGTAGCCACCCCCGAGACCGGCGTCGATTCGATCTCGTTCTCGTATGCCATGCTCGGTCCGATATTTGCGATTGCCAGGCCAGTTGCTGCCCTGATCAGTGCGATCGTCGCCGGATTGTTGGTAAACAGGTTTGATGAGGAGGAGCAGACTGCCCAACCGGCGAAGGCTGAGAGCAGTTGCTGCCATAACAAACAAGCGCAGCGGGAAGCGGCCACGCCTGATCTGGCTGAGAAGTTATGGGGCGCCGTGCAATACGGCTACGGCCGCATGATATCCGACACCGCGAAATGGCTGCTGATCGGCTTGGTGGCTGCAACTCTGGTAACCGCCGCGGTGCCGCAGTCATTCTTCCTGCAGTGGGGAGATGGCCTGCTCGCGATGGTGGTCATGGTCATCGTGGGGTTACCGATGTATATCTGTGCAACGGCATCGACTCCGGTCGCAGCCGGCTTCCTGTTCGCCGGTATCTCGCCAGGTGCCGCTCTGGTTTTCATGTTGACCGGTCCGGCCACCAATATTGCTACCATGGGTGTAATCAAGGAGCAGCTTGGCGTGCGCTCGCTTTTAGCCTATATGGCGGGAGTCATCTTGACGGCAATCGCCAGTGGTCTGATTCTGAATCAGCTCTATGCCTATTACGGTTGGCCGTTGCAGCTGTCAATGATGGAGCATGGCGAGAGTTACCCACTGTGGCGACAGCTAGCCGCGCTGACGCTTAGCGCCCTGGTGCTGCGAGTCTGGTTGCAGCCGCTGTTCGAGCACAAGGGCAAAGCCATCGAATCAACCTAGTTCCGGTGAAAGCGGTGTTCGGCATCGAGGCTAATCAGGTAGTCAGCGGTCTGCGGCAGAGTGAGCAGGCCATGCCGCGTTAGGCGCTCGAAGTGTTGAATGAAGCGTCTGATGGCAGGCTCGTCCATGAGGCCACTGGCGTCGCTTGCTGCCTGCTGACGTAGCTTCTCCTCTTGCAAGCTGCGCCACTCAAATACCTGCTCGAACCCCGGTGCCTGCAACAGGAGTAATTTATCCAACTGGCCAAAGAGAGTCTGGTAGTTACCGGCTAGTTGATCATTGACGTATCTCCGCCAACGTCCGTCCTTGTCCTCGTTGCGCTCAAGCTCGTTGATCGCCTCTGTAAGTGTAGCCTCGCTCTGTGGTTTTAACCCCACGAACCAGCCTTCCAGGATCAGCACGTCTATGGGGCCGCACACTGTTACACAGGCATCGGCAGCGAGCAGGTCATCGCTAGCCTTGTCGAATCCCGGTAACACTATGGAGTCAGCGGGACCGGCGCTGCGCAGTTGCTGCAGCAGGCGCAGTGCGAGCTCGACATCGTGGGTGCCGGGCACGCCACGGGAGCCTAGCAGGGGGTGTATTTTCTCGGCCAATTCCCGGCGTCGTGCCCTGGAGTAGTAGAAGTCATCGAGCGAGAGCGTGGCCACGCGATAACCATTGCTTGCGAGCAGGAGACTCAGCAGTTTCGCCAGCGTCGATTTGCCCGTGCCCTGGGCACCGTTTATGCCGAGCAAGAAGGGACGTCGCGCCAGCTTCTGAATTTCGCCTTCGATCTCGTTAAGCAGCGGCAGGAAAATCTCCGATGCATCCGCTGCATAGGATGGAGGAAGTTGCTCCTGCTGAATAAAGTCGTCAATAAGCTGTTGATACATTGTGCGTAGATTAACTCCATCGAGAACGCATTGCGAAATACCTTACTGAGCACACAGTTCGGTGTGTTAGTAAAACTTCCTGTGTTAGCATCTCAGCGGTAAACTCAATTGCATGCTGACGGGCGATCCAGAACATTCCGCTCAGTGCTTAAGTACTCTCCAAAATGAAAACTTCACTATTGCCAGAACGACCATTGATCATCTCGCCTACCCTGGCGGCGACAATTGGTTTGGAAGAGGCGGTAATGTTGCAGGTTTTGGCCGAGTTAATCCACAGCAAAGAAATCTGTCATCGCGCATTGAACCCAGGGCTCGAATGGGCGCAGCTCAGTGACGTCGATCTGCAGAAGGCGTTCCCGTTCTGGGCGACGGTCGATCTGCGCCGTGTGCAGAGCAGCTTGCAGAATCTGGGCTTGATTCTAATTGATGCCGTTGTTGATTCGGCTACTCAGGCGCGCAGCAGTTTTTATGCGATAGACGAGCCAGGCGAGAGTGAGACAATTAGCAGTTCCGGGCCAGCGCCTCACAATCCGAGTCCGCCGCCCACAGCGGCGAACAATGTGACAGCTATCCCAAGCAGCGGCTCAGCCTCCCTGATCGCTGCGAATTGGCAGCCCGAGCTCGACTGGATACGCAAATGCCAACAGCACAGCATCCCGGAGGAATTTATCCATGCACTGGTTCCAGAGTTCGTCAGCTATTGGCGCGACCGCGCACAGGCGCGCTTCTCCTGGGGCAACGCATTCTATAAGCATGTGCTGAAGCAGTGGCGCAATGAACAGACCCGCAAGGGAGCGTTCGAATTAGCGACCGAGATGTCAGCCCATTGGCGACCGAGCCAGGATGCGATCGGTATCCTGGAGATTTCCGGCATCAATAGCAGCTTCATCGAGGACGCGGTACCGGAGTTCGTGCTCTACTGGCGCGAGCGCGGTATGGTTAATGGCGCATGGAATACCAAGTTCATCGAACACATACGCAGGCAGTGGGCCAAGTTCTCGGCCTCGTTCGGCTACGACGATACACCGAAGACGATACCGTCGAACTGGCAGCCAAGCGCCGACTGTTTCGAGATCTTGCAACTCGCGGAGATCGATGAGCAATACGCACGCAGCAAGATCCCTGAGTTCGTCATGTACTGGAAAGACAGCCAGCAGGTGAAGTCATCGTGGAACACGGTGTTTCTTCAATTCATTAAACAAGATTGGGCGCGACAGTTAAAACAGACTGAGGGCGCAGATTTAACCTATGCAGAAAATCAATCCCTTGTTGGATCAAGCCAGCAAAGAGTTAAAGAAAGATTCCAGCGCATCGCTGACCGAAGTTGGGCGGAGTAAGACCGCAGCAGCTGAGGCGCAGCGCGTGGCAGAACCTGCTGGTGAATTCAGCGAGGGCGCCAAGCTCGACCGTGTCGATGCCATCAATCAGATCTTCGCGGAATTTGAGTTCGCCTATCACAACCAGTTCCACAAAGCCTTCAGCGACGAGGGCAGCCAGATTATCGCCAAGAAATACTGGCTGGGAAGCCTCGAGCAATATTCCCCGGTACAGATCGTGCAGGCAGCGAAGCAGGTAATTAGGACACAGGATTATTTGCCTTCGATAGCGGCATTGGTCAGAGCCTGCGAGCAGGGTCTGGATCTGTTTGGTCTACCCTCACCGCGTCAGGCCTATCTTGAAGCCTGCGGCGCGCCCTCGCCGAAGCGCGACTTTCCCTGGAGCCACGAGGCGGTCTATCTGGCGGGTCAGGCGGCGGGTTGGTTCACACTCGCCAACGAAGCGGAGTCGGTGTCCCGTCCCTTGTATGAATATCACTACGAGCTGTTGTGTCGACGCGTGGTTAATGGCGAGGAGCTGGTATTGAACACGACAGCGCCGCTGCCTGATAAGGTGCATCGGCCGCTGAGCAAGCAAGAGAAGCAGGCTCGCCTGGCTAAAATGCGAGACGAGCTGGGGCTTTAGTTAGCCATTCAGTTTCTTGTATTTGACTCGGGTTGGCTCATTCGACTCACCGCTGCGCTTCTTGCGCTCGGTTTCGTAGTCTGTGTAGTTCCCCTCGTGCCAGATCACTTCGCTATCGCCCTCGAAGGCGAGGATGTGGGTGCAGATTCGATCCAGGAACCAACGATCGTGCGAGACTACGATGACGCAACCGGGATAGGCCAACAGACCCTCTTCGAGTGCGCGCAGCGTTTCCACGTCAAGATCGTTGGTGGGTTCGTCCAGCAGCAGCACATTGCCGCCACGTTTTAGTAGCTTGGCCATGTGCAGTCGATTGCGTTCACCACCGGACAGGTCTTTTACAAACTTCTGCTGATCGCCGCCCTTAAAGTTGAAGCGACTCGCGTAGGCACGGGAAGAGATTTCATATTTGCCGATCTGCAATTGTTCCTGCTCATCGGAGATCTCCTGCCACACGGTATTCTGACCGTTTAGCTCATCGCGACTCTGATCGACGTAGGCCAGATCTACCGTCTCACCCAACTCGATTGAACCACTATCCGGCTTCTCAGTTCCCACCAGCATACGCAGGAAAGTGGTCTTGCCCGCGCCGTTGCCCCCGATAATGCCGACGATGCTGCCCTTGGGCACCGAGAAGCTGAGATTTTCGATCAGGCTCTTGTCTTCAAAACCCTTACACAGACCCTTCACCTCGATCACCTTATCGCCGAGTCGACTGCCTGGCGGAATATAGAGTTCGGAGGTTTCATTTCGTTTCTGGAAATCTTGAGAATTCAGTTCTTCGAAACGAGCGATACGGGCCTTGCTCTTCGATTGCCGGCCCTTTGGATTTGCGCGCACCCATTCCAGTTCGGATTTGATCGTACGCTCGTGTGCCGCCTCTTGTTTGGCCTCGGTGGTAAGTCGCTTCTCTTTCGCCTCCAGCCAGTTGCTGTAGTTGCCTTCATAGGGAATGCCGTGACCGCGGTCCAGCTCGAGAATCCAGCCGGCGGCGTTGTCGAGGAAGTAGCGATCGTGGGTGATGGCGACCACGGTGCCAGGATATTCTTGCAGGAAGCGCTCCAGCCAGCCGACGCTCTCGGCATCGAGATGGTTGGTAGGCTCATCGAGTAGCAACATATCGGGCTTGGAGAGCAGCAGGCGACACAGCGCCACGCGGCGTCGCTCACCACCGGACAGCTTGCTGACATCGGCATCCCAGGGCGGCAGGCGCAGGGCGTCGGCGGCGCGCTCGAGTATGCGTTCGATCTCCCAGCCATCACAGGTGTCGATCTTGGTCTGCAGCTCGCCCTGTTTCGTCAGCAGATCGTTCATCTCGTCGTCGCTCATGGGCTCGGCGAACCTATCGCTTATCGCGTTGAACTGTTCTACCAGAGCGATGATCTCTTTCACCCCTTGCTGCACATTGCCACGCACGTCCGCGTTTTCATCCAGCTGTGGCTCCTGTGGCAGGTAGCCGATGTTGATGTCGGACTGGGCGCGAGCCTCACCGTTAAACTCCTTATCCACGCCGGCCATGATGCGCAGCAGCGTCGACTTGCCGGAGCCATTCAGGCCCAATACGCCGATCTTCGCTCCGGGGAAGAAGGAGAGCGAGATGTCTTTCAGGATTTCCCGCTTGGGTGGGACGATCTTGCCGACTTGGTGCATGGTGTAAACAAATTGTGCCATTGAGATTTTTCCTGACTGGTTCCTGATTAAAACGTGTTTGCGCCTGGCGCCCGTTAAATTGCTCGCCGCACAGGCCATCGACTGCCGCAGCCGATGGGGGCGCTATTATGGCACAGCCGCAGGGTGTTTTTCTGCCCGTGAGCCACAGTCCCAAGAATATTAATGCCCAATGAAAGCTCATCATGTAGAATAGCGCCTTCAAAAAATCCCGATCCCAGCATCTTATTCGGGAAGCAAAACCAGTCGATTGAGACCCCTAACCAGATAGCCTTTGGAGCAGCAGATGTTTAAAAGCGATACCCGTCTTTCAGATTTTGACCCAGAAATTAGCGCGGCCATTGAAGCTGAGAGAACTCGCCAGGAAGAACACATCGAGCTGATTGCATCGGAGAATCACACCAGTCCTTTGGTTATGGAGGCGCAGGGTTCGGTGCTCACTAATAAGTATGCCGAAGGCTATCCCGGCAAGCGCTACTACGGCGGTTGCGAGCATGTCGATGTGATCGAGAATCTCGCTATCGAGCGGGTCAAGCAGCTATTCGGTGCCGACTACGCGAATGTACAGCCTCATTCAGGCTCGCAGGCCAATGCCGCGGTCTATATGGCCCTGTTGAAGCCTGGCGATACGGTGCTCGGCATGAGCCTGGCACATGGCGGCCATCTTACACACGGCGCCAGCGTCAGCTTCTCGGGCCGCATCTACAACGCGGTACAGTATGGGCTCAATAACGAGACCGGCGAGATCGATTACGATGAGGTAAATGCACTCGCGCAGGAGCATAAGCCCAAGATGATCATGGCCGGCTTCTCTGCGTATTCCCGCGTCATCGACTGGCAGAAGTTTCGCGATATCGCCGACAGCGTCGGTGCCTACTTCGTCGTGGACATGGCGCACGTCGCCGGACTGATCGCCGCTGGAGTCTATCCGAGCCCGGTCAATATCGCCGATGTCACGACGTCTACTACTCACAAGACTCTGCGCGGGCCTCGCGGTGGAATCATTCTGGCGAAGGCGAATGCCGAGTTAGAGAAGAAGCTCAACTTCGCCGTGTTTCCCGAGAGTCAGGGCGGCCCGTTGATGCATGTGATCGCCGCCAAGGCAGTGTGCTTCAAAGAGGCGATGAGCGAAGAGTTTAAAGTCTATCAGCAGCAGGTCCTGGCGAATGCCAGAGCGATGGCGAAGGGTTTCATCGACAGAGGCTTCGACGTGGTATCCGGTGGTACCGACGATCATCTGTTTCTCCTGAGTCTGATCAAGCAGGACATTACCGGAAAAGATGCGGACGCCGCGCTGGGTCGCGCCAATATCACGGTGAACAAGAATGCCGTCCCGAATGATCCGAAACCGCCGTTCGTAACCAGTGGCCTGCGTCTCGGCTCCCCGGCTATCACCACGCGGGGTTTCGGCGAGAAAGAAGTGGCTGATTTAACGGCCTGGATGTGCGATATTCTCGATGACATAGAGAATGAGTCCGTGATTAGTGAAGTGAAGCAGAAGGTCGTTGAGCTCTGCGCTCGCTTTCCCGTCTATCGGTAGGCGTCAGCTCGGCAGCAGGCTCCATAGAAGAGTCGGTAGGAAATTTTTTCAAAAAAGTGTTTTTCTGTAAATTAGTTGAATGAGTGGGTTTTATGCATTGTCCTTTTTGTGGTGCAATTGACACCAAAGTAATAGATTCTCGATTGGTAACCGAGGGTAACCATGTCCGCCGTCGACGCGAATGTATTACTTGTGAGGAGCGGTTTACGACCTACGAATCCGCCGAACTGGTAATGCCGAGGATCATCAAGCAAGACGGAATCCGCGAGCCCTTCAACGAAGACAAACTGATGACAGGGCTTACCAAGGCTCTGGAAAAACGCCCGGTGAGTATCGAGAAGGTCGAAGAGGCCATTACGCGCATCAAGGCAAACCTGCGTTCTTCCGGAGAACGCGAGATTCAATCGCGAGACGTGGGCGAGCAAGTCATGAAAGAACTGCGTGCTCTGGACGAAGTCGCCTTCGTACGCTTCGCCTCGGTCTACCGCAGCTTCAAGGATCTCAATGAATTTCGCGCAGAGATCGACCGCCTCTCTCAAGACAACTCCAAATAACTCCAGTATATTAGCCATTCTCTGAATCGCCTGGCTCGCTTGAATCTCTGCACAAGCGCACAACTTTGCCTGGCGCAGTAGCAGCTCAATCATTTATTACGAAGAAGTGACCGCAGTGACGAAGACCATGAACATAATTCGTAACGGTGAATTGCCCTCGACTATTATTGACTGGCCAGTCTATATGCGCCGAGCGATAGACCTGGCCGACAATGCGATCAACACGTCGCCGAATCCAAAGGTCGGCTGTGTCCTCGTCGTCGATCAGCAGATCGTGGGTGAGGGCTGGCATGCTGCCACGGGTGAGGATCATGCTGAGGTTATGGCGCTAAAGAAGGCGGCAGAGAAGGCGACTTCCGCGATCGCCTTCGTCAGTCTCGAGCCCTGCTCCCATATCGGTCGCACCGGCCCTTGCAGTGACGCGCTTATAGCCGCCGGTGTTTCTCAGGTCGTAATAGCGAGCATCGATCCGAATCCCAAGGTTGCCGGTCAGGGCGTCGAGAAGCTTATCGCCGCCGGGATTCCGGTGACGCATCTGATTGATTTCGATGCCCTGGCGCGCCGAGTTAACCCGGGTTACTTTAAGCGACGAGCAACCGGACTTCCCTTCGTTCGCTGCAAGCTGGCGATGAGCCTGGACGGAAGAACGGCGCTGGCGAATGGCACGAGCAAGTGGATAACGGGCCCGGCAGCGCGGGCCGATGTGCAGCGACTGCGCGCCGCTAGCAGTGCCGTGCTTACCGGCATAGAAACGGTGTTAGCGGACGACCCCTCACTAAATGTTCGCATCGCTGAATTGAACCTCGCTGCTGATGAGCTGGTTCGTAACGAACAATCCCTCAGGCGGCAACCCCTGCGTGTAGTCCTCGATAGCCGCTTTAGAATATCAGAATCTGCAAAGATTCTAAGACAGCCGGGAAAGGTGCTAGTACTCGGAGTCACGCCGCCAGCGGCGGACCAAAACCCTACATCGAATGTGGAATATAGACAGTCACCTGCTAGTGGCGAGAGAGTCGACCTGCATTCTGTGCTAAAATCGCTGGCCTCGGAAATGGCCTGCACGGATGTGCTGGTAGAGGCTGGGGCCACGCTAAGTACTGCATTTATTCAGGCTTCTCTGGTCGATGAACTAGTCGTCTACGTCGCGCCGAAGCTGCTTGGCAGCGATGCTCGGGCTCTGTTGAATATAGTGGGTATAGAGTCGATGGCAGATGGCCTGGAATTTGAAATCACCGACCTGCGCCAGATCGATAGCGATATACGCGTTACGCTGAGGCCGGTCGAAAAATAGAAATCGAAGATTAGCCTAGAGATAACGAACTGCGACCATGTTTACCGGAATTATTGAGGCGATAGGCTCCGTAGCCAAATTAGAACAGTTAGGTTCAAACTGGCGCCTGGCAATCGATAGCGGAAAGCTCGACCTGGGCGATGTCGCGCTTGGCGATAGTATTGCTGTTAATGGCTGTTGCCTGACCGTGGTGGAATTGCAGGGCCAGCTTTTTTCAGCCGATGTGTCTAACGAGTCCATGCGTTGTACCGCTTTAGGTGAATTCAAGTCGGGCACGCGGGTAAACCTGGAGAAGGCGATGTTAGCGAGTGGACGCCTAGGTGGGCATATCGTGAGTGGTCACGTCGACGGTGTGGGAACACTCGTTGCATTGGCCGAAGACGGCAACAGCGTGAAACTGAACTTCGATGCGCCAGCCGAGATCGCCAGGTATATAGCCGCAAAGGGTTCGATCTGCATCGACGGCACCAGTCTGACAGTGAATACGGTAAACGGGAATGCATTCAGCGTAAATGTTATTCCCCATACGCAAGCTGCAACCATAATCGGCGACTACCGCACAGGCACAAACGTGAATCTTGAAGTCGATCTAGTGGCGCGCTATCTGGAACGACTGCTACAGGGCAGCGCAGCTGGCGAGAAAAATATAGATAGAGCGTTTCTGACCAAGCATGGCTTTAGCCAGAGCAGTAAAGTTTAGAGAAGAGACAGAAGAGCATATGAAGTTGAATTCGATAGAAGAGATCATCGACGATATTCGCCAGGGCAAGATGGTGATATTGATGGACGATGAAGACAGAGAAAACGAGGGCGATATTATCATCGCCGCCGAGCGGGTGCGCACCGAAGACATAAACTTCATGGCGACCAATGCGCGCGGACTGATCTGTCTAACGCTTACCCAGGAGCGCTGCAAACAATTAAAGCTGCCGTTGATGGTGAATGAAAACAATACGCCCTATAACACAAACTTCACGGTATCGATCGAGGCCGCCACCGGAGTAACCACTGGAATCTCTGCGGCGGATCGAGCGCGCACGATTCAGGTTGCCGTCGGCCGCGAGAGCGCAGCCGAAGATATCGTTCAGCCAGGGCACATCTTCCCGATCATGGCACAGCCCGGTGGTGTGTTGCGCCGCGCCGGACATACCGAGGCAGGCTGCGACCTGGCGCGACTCGCTGGATATTCTCCCGCCGCCGCGATCGTCGAGATAATGAACGAGGACGGCTCGATGGCAAGGCGCGCCGATCTGGAAAAATTTGCTGACAGGCACAATATCAAGATCGGTACCATCGTCGATCTTATTCATTACCGCATCGCCAATGAACACACCGTGACCAAGGTCTCCAGCAACAAGATGGAAACCAAGTTCGGTGAATTCGATGTGCACTCCTACAAAGATTCGATAAGCGGCAGCCTGCACTTGGCCTTCACCAAGGGCCACATCGCGGCCAGCGATCCGCTTTTAGTGCGGGTTCATATTCCCAATGCCGCGCGCGATATCTGCGAAGTCTACAATTCCAGTCGCAACAGCTGGTCATTTAGCGATGCGCTGGAGAAGATCGCCGAGGAAGGCAGCGGCGTGGCTGTGTTATTATCCGGCGAGGACTACGGACAGAACCTCGAGCAGAACATCGCCAACGCCTTGAATGAAGGCTCCGAGGCCTATCAAGCGAATCGCGGTGGCAGCGATCTGACCATCGGCACCGGCTCTCAGATACTGCGGGATCTGGGAGTAGGCAAGATGCGTCTGTTGAGCTTTCCGGCCAAGTTTAACGCGATCTCGGGCTTCGATCTGGAAGTTGTCGAGTTTGTTCAGTTCGAGAAATGAGCGGCGTGAAAGCAACCGGTCCAGGATAAAGAAACGAAAGAGCAGGCAGGGATTTACAATGAGCACTATAAAGACAATAGAAGGTAACTTTAGCAATGCAGCGGCAAGATACGTTATTGCCGTGGCTCGATTCAATAGCTTTATCGTCGACCACTTACTCGAGGGAGCCATCGACGTGTTGAGAAAGCACGGCGTAATGGATAAAGACATTACTGTCGTTAAAGTGCCAGGTGCCTTCGAATTACCTCTGGCGGTGCAGAAGATTTCCGGTGGCGATGACTGCGATGCCGTAATCGCCCTCGGTGCAGTCATCCGCGGCGGTACTCCACATTTTGAATATGTAGCGGGCGAGTGCGTGAAGGGCTTGAGTCAGGTTAGTCTGGCAAGCAGTAAGCCAGTAGCTTTCGGCGTGCTCACTGTAGACAGCATCGAACAGGCGATAGAACGGGCCGGCACCAAGGCTGGCAATAAGGGCGCCGAGGCGGCTATGACAGCAATTGAAATGGTCAGCCTGCTGCGACAGCTGGAGAATTAGGTGGCAGCGAAAAAGGCCGGGCCCAAAAAGCAATCCTCGGCTCCCGTAAAGAAGCCCGCTGGCGCAAAGAACAAGACTCCTCTAGCGCAACGGAAAAAAGCGCGCACGCTAGTAATGCAGGCGCTCTATCAATGGCATGTCGGAAAATCCGAACCATTGGAGATCGAGAAGCAATTTCATGAAGAGAACGGCGGCAAGATAGATTGGCAATATTTCTCCGAAGTTTTTCTGGAAATACCCAAGCAGCAAGAAGCATTGGAACAGCAGTTTGCGCCGCTACTGGACCGGGAGCTGAAGTCGCTGGACCCGGTCGAGAGGGCGCTGTTATATCTCGGCACCTTTGAACTGGCTAACCGCATAGACATTCCCTACCGGGTCGTCATCAACGAATGCGTCGAGCTAGCCAAGACCTTCGGTGCAACCGAGAGTCACAAATACATCAATGGGGTGTTGGACAAGCTCGCCGTGACTCTGCGCCCTGTTGAATTAGCCGCGAAGTAAGTATCCGCTCTCAAGCATTTCAGACAATTTCCACTCCCGGACGTCATGAACAAGCCAGGCAGCCAAGCAGAATTTGAAATTATCAGGCGCCACTTCTCGAAGCAGGGGCTGGCTTTCGCGCGCGATGGTATCGAACTAGGTATCGGCGATGATGCCGCGCTCATAGCCTTACCCGCTGATAAACAGCTGGCCATGTCGATGGACGTGTTAGTCGCGGGCGTGCACTTTCCGGCCGATGGCGACCCCGCGTTAATCGCGAATCGTGCGCTAGCAGTAAACCTGAGCGACCTCGCCGCCATGGCGGCGCAGCCCTATTGCTTTACGCTGGGATTGGTGCTTCCTCATGTCGATGAGGACTGGCTGCAAGATTTCAGCGCGGGGCTCGAGCCGCTAGCCAGGCGTTACAATTGTCCGCTGGTTGGAGGTGATACCAGTAGCGGCCCGCTCAGCATCAGCATTCAAGTTCAGGGTCTGGTGAATAAAAACGCGGCGACGCGCAGAAGCGGCGCCAGAGTTGGCGACAAGATTTTCGTCAGCGGTACCTTGGGTGATGCGGCGATCGCGCTGCTTGGCCTTGGTCAGCAGTCGCACCTGGGAGCACAGTTTTGCTTGAGCGTAGATAAAATGAGTGCGGCCAGTCAGAATTTTTTTAGCGATGCCTTCTACAAACCGCAGCCGCAGATCGAGCTCGCCCTGGCCGCTGGTAAACTCTTCTCCAGTTGTATCGATATTTCAGACGGTTTGCACGGCGATCTGCAACACATTCTCGAGCGCAGTCATGTTGGCGCGAAGATACAAATCGACGCGATACCTTATTCGGAATCGGCCTTGAGCTGCGTAGATGCGGACAATAGAGTGCGCGCCGCATTGTTTGGCGGCGATGATTATGGCTTATGCTTTACCATCGCCGAGCAGGACTGCAGCGAGCTGCAGCGACTGGCCGACGAGCTCGGTGTGCAGACTAGTTGTATCGGCGCCATAATCGAGGGCGAGGACATCGTCTATCTCGATGCTGATCAATCTCCTGTGCGGCACGATGCCGAGGCTTTTCAGCATTTCAATACGAGTGGAGTGAACTAGGGTGAGCATGATTTCAAGCAAAGCAATATTACTGAACCCGGTACACCTGTTAGCCTTCGGTTTCGGCTCGGGCCTGTCGCCAAAGGCGCCGGGCACGGCAGGCACGGCGTTGGCGGTTATTATCTATCTGCTGCTGCCCGCTATGCCGGTCCTGTACTATGCGGGTTTTCTGTTGACCACATTCACTTTGGGCATCTGGCTCTGTGCAAAAACGGCGCAAGACCTCGGCATTCACGATCACGGCGGCATCGTGTGGGATGAATTCGTCGGCTACTGGATTACCATGTTCATGGCGCCAACCGGTCTGCTATGGGTGCTCACCGGCTTCGTGCTGTTTCGTCTGTTGGACATTTTCAAGCCCTGGCCCATCAAATGGGTGGATAAAGAGCTATCTGGGGGGCTCGGGATCATGCTTGATGATGTATTAGCAGGTATAATGGCCGCCCTGTGTATACAGGCCCTGGTCGTACTCATAGGCTAAGGCCGCAAGCCTGGTAGACTTAAAGGAAAGCTCTTTGACAGTTTCATTCGTAGCGTCGGCGATTCTGCCCACTCAGTGGGGGCAGTTTACTATTCATGGGTTCGAGGAAAAGGCCAATGGCAAAGAACATGTCGCCCTCGTCTTTGGTGATCTGAGTGGTGATTTGAGTGGCGAGCAGCCGGTGCTTTGTCGAGTTCATTCCGAATGCCTGACCGGCGATTGTCTGTTCAGCCTGCGCTGCGATTGTGGGCCGCAATTGCAATGTGCCATGGAGAGTGTGGCGGCAGCAGGCAGGGGGATCATCCTCTATCTGCGTCAGGAGGGTCGTGGCATCGGCCTCATGAACAAAATTAAAGCCTACTCCCTGCAAGACTCTGGCGCCGATACGGTGGAGGCTAATGTACAGCTCGGCTTCGAGCCCGATAGCCGTGAATATCAAATCTGCCAGCCGATGCTGGAACACTTCTCCATCAAGAGTTTGCGCCTGATGACGAACAACCCGCGCAAGGTAGATGCCTTAAACGAAATGGGTATCGAGGTTGCTGAAATCGTTCCGATACATACCGGTATCAATCCTCATAATGAAAGTTATCTGGCCGTGAAGGTCGACAAACTCGGTCACATCGACAAGCCCAGCTAACGATTGCCAATCCACAATGAGCTAGCCCTTGCCTTTCTCGAAAAAACAGATCACCGTCGATTTTCTGCGTCATGGGGAGCCCGAGGGTGGCGACGTCCTGCGCGGCCGGATCGATCATCCGTTAAGTAATACTGGGTGGTTGCAGATGCAGCAGGCGGCGGCACTGACTGCCGATTGCAAACCATCCAGCACCACACCGAAGTGGACACACTTGTTCTCCTCGCCCGCACAGCGCTGCAGAGTCTTCGCCGAGCAACTGGCAACTGAGTCCGGCCTGGAATTACAAGTGCGAGAGCAGTGGCAGGAAATTGACTACGGCGACTGGGATGGCATGCCGCTCGACGCCTGGCGAGAGCGGGCCGCGCCACAGTTCAAGGAGTTTCGTAAGGATGTGACTAAACTAGTGCCGCCGAACGGCGAGCCGTTTCTGTCTTTCAAAGACAGAGTGCTAGCGGCATGGAATGAGATCGCGCAGCTGCCGCATGGCAGCCATGTGCTGATCGTGACTCACGGCGGCGTATTGCGAGTTGTGCTCCCGACCGTGCTGGGGATGCCATTGAATCGTAGCCACCCACTGCATATACCGTTCGCCTCCTTCAGCCGTATTGCACTTGGCGTCGAGTGTCCGAGTGAGGATAACCCCTCGAGCGATGCGCGCATCAGCACGAGTCTGCTGTTTCACAATGCGGCGCAGTACGCAGGCGGCTAGTTCGGCTGCAAAGAGCCCCTGGCGAGGTCAATCTGGTCACACATGCTCTGGGCCCCTAACAGTGCCCGCGGTGTATGCCGCTGCAGCAGTTCGGGCGGCACGAAGTAAAGCGAGTTCGAAGCGACGGCGCTGAGCTGCTGCCAATCGAGCCACTGGTCTAACCATTCGGGGCGTTCGATGTCCATGCCACTTGCGATAATGACCTGTGGATCTCGTATCAGCACCGCCTCGACGCTTACCTTCGGCGCCATCAGGTCGATGTCGGCAAAAATATTTACTCCCCCGCACAGCTCGATGATGTCGTTGATGAGTTCATTGCCGCCAGCACTGATCAGCGGCCTATCCCATACCTGATAGAAAGTCCTAACAGGTGATTTGTGGCTGTAGTTATCGGAAAGAGCGCTCAGTTGTGTCTCGAAGGCGGCTGTTACTGTAGCGGCGTTAGCTTCGGTGCCAGCTAGGGTAGCGAGTCGTTGAATGTGACTTGGTATCGAGGCCAGACTCTTGGGCTCTGCGATATAGACTGTTAAGCCCAGTTCGCGCAATCGGTTGACGGAGGCGCGAGGATTTCCAGACTGCCAGGCCACGACCAGGTCTGGTTGCAGTTGCAGGATTCGCTCCATGTCCAATAGATCGTGCCGGCCGATGATTGGGAGGGCCTTCGCGGCCTCGGGATAGTCACTGTATTCGACGACACCGACAAGCTTGTCACCGGCGCCAGCTGCATACAGCAATTCAGTTAAGGAGGGAGCGAGGCTGATAATTCGTTCGGCGGCGGCGTCGAGTTGTATTAGGGAATCTTCATCGTCGCGCACCTCGATGGAGAAAGCTGGCTGACTCCAGGCAAAGACAGAAAGGAATAACAGCTGTGCAAGGGTTCTCGATAGTCTGGTAGAAAGCAGATTTTGAGCAGCTGGACCGATCCCGAGAGTCATGCACATCAGAGGTAGCGAAAGCCTTTTCTGCGAGATTGCAGAAAGAATGTGAGAGAAAGTAAACACTAGTAGTCTATACCCTTTTGCACTTTCACACCGTCGTAGAATGCGTGCTTGCTCTCAGCCAACTCGGTCACTGTATCAGCCAGTTCAATGAGTTCCTTGGCGGCGTTTCGTCCTGTAATCACGACGTGTTGAGCCTTGGGTCTGCCTTCGAGGGCCGCGAGCACCGTCTCCTTGTCGAGATAGCCATAGGTCAGCATATAGGTGAGTTCATCGAGTATCACGACATCGAAGTCTGCATCCTTCAGCATCGCTGCCCCGTGTGCCCAGGTTTCTTCGGCGGCGGCAATGTCCTTATCCCGGTCCTGTGTCTCCCAGGTGAAACCGGTGTTCATGGTATGGAATTCGACCAGCGGATTGTCTGCAAATAACATCTGCTCCCCGCATTCCCATTGACCCTTGATAAACTGAATCACGCCGCATTTAAGGCCATGGCCCACACTGCGTGCCAGCATGCCGAAAGCCGAAGTGCTCTTGCCCTTGCCGTTGCCGGTAAGAACGACCAGCAGCCCCTTGTCGATAGTCGCCTTCGCAATGCGGCCGTCGATATGTTCCTTCTTACGCTGCATCGCCTTCTTGTGGCGCTGTGCTCTTTCCTTGCTAGTCGACACGCTGTGCTCCGCTGTGGCTTCAAAGATAAATGGATGAGTGCTGCGCTGATGTTGCCAGCACTGATGTGACCTGGATGACTAGACGGCTTCAGATTGAATCTTACAGTCTTTCAGCTTCTTCTTAATCGAAGCGGCGATGTGGCTGGCATCCAGCCCGACGTCCGCTAACATCTGCGGGGCCTTGCCATGTTCCAGGAACAGATCCGGCAGGCCAAGATTCAATACGGGTATCCGGTAGTTCGAGGCGAGCAGGAATTCATTCACGGCTGAGCCAGCGCCCCCCATCAATGCGTTTTCTTCGATGGTAACTATGAGCTGATGCTTCGCTGCCATGTCGCCAATCAGCTGTTCATCGAGGGGCTTAACGAAGCGCATATCAACAACCGTTGCGTTCAATTGCTCGGCGGCTTCCAGCGCGGGGTTCACCATGCTGCCGAAGGCAAGAATGGCGACGGCGCTGCCGGGTCTGCGAACCACAGCCTTGCCTATCGCTACCGGCTCGAGCCCTGCTTCGATTGCTTGCCCAGGCCCCTTACCGCGCGGGTAGCGCACCGCGGATGGGCCGCTAAAGTGGTAGCCGGTTGAAAGCAGCTTATGACATTCATCTTCGTTGCTCGGCGTCATCACCAACATATTGGGGATGCAGCGCAGATAGCTCAGGTCGAAGCTACCCGCGTGGGTGGGCCCGTCCTCGCCTACCAGCCCGGCGCGGTCGATGGCAAACATCACATCGAGATTTTGCAGGGCAATGTCATGAATCAATTGATCATAGCCGCGCTGCAAGAAGGTAGAGTAGATTGCCACGATCGGCTTCAGGCCGTCGCAGGCCATGCCCGCGGCAAAGGTCACGGCATGCTGTTCGGCAATGGCGACGTCGTGAAAGCGCTGCGGATACTCGGTCGCAAAATTGTGCATGCCGGAACCCTCACCCATGGCGGGTGTTATGCCTACGATCAACTCGTCATTCTTCGCCGCATCGCACAGCCAGTCCCCGAATACTTGTGAATAACTAAGTGAAGCCGCTGTATTGCGGGCAGTCGACTTCATCTCCTGTTCTTCCTTTGGCTCGATCTTGCTCAGCGCGTGCATGCCGAAGGGGTCATTCTCGGACTCGAGGTATCCCTTGCCTTTCTGCGTAACGATATGCAGCAGCTGTGGCCCGCGTAGCTTCTTAATGTTGCTGAGTATTTCGACGAGGCCGTTGGTGTCGTGGCCATCGATCAGGCCGATGTAGTTAAAGCCGATCTCTTCGAACAGGGTGCCGGGCGACACCATGCCCTTCATGTATTCCTCGGCGCGGTGTGCAGCCTTCAGCGCCGGTGGAATCTTGGCGAGCATGCGCTTGCTGCCGGTACGAATAAAATTGTAGGGCTTGCTCGCCCACATGCGCGCGAAATAGCTGGACAGGCCGCCGACATTGTTAGAGATGGACATATTGTTATCGTTGAGGATAACGAGGATATTGTCGTCGAGATGACCGGCGTGATTCAGCGCCTCGAAGGCCATGCCCGCGGTCATGGCGCCGTCGCCGATTACTGCGATATTGTGTCTGTCCTTGTCTTGTAATCTGGCCGCTACCATCATGCCAAGTGCAGCACTTATCGACGTGCTGGAGTGGCCCACACCGAAGGTGTCGTATTCGCTCTCGCTGCGGTTGGGAAAGGCGGCGAGGCCGCCGGCCTGACGCATGGTCAGCATCTGGTCTCGGCGCCCGGTGAGAATCTTGTGAGGATAGGCCTGATGACCGACATCCCAGACCAGCTTGTCGTCAGGTGTATCGAACACATAGTGCAGGGCGATGGTGAGCTCGACGACGCCGAGGCCGGCACCGAAATGCCCGCCAGTCTGACCCACGGAGTAGAGAAGAAAGGCGCGCAATTCCTCAGCCAACTGGGGTAGTTGTTCCAACTCCAGTAGTTTCAGGTCTGCGGGCTTGTCTACCCTGTCCAAAAGTGGCGTGTCGGGCCGAGACAGGGGTATTTCGTTAAGCATATCGGTCTGTTGACTCCAGCTGCCCGTAATCCTGTCACAGGGGCTCTAGGGGGTGGAAACGGGCGTAAGTTAAAGCACTGTCAATGAATCGTCAATTATAGTGCTTAATGCAGTCGCCTCACCACGTATGATGCGAGTTCTCGCAGCGGGTCCGCGCTGGCAGGGAAGCCCTTGAGCGCTGCGACCGCCTTGTCTGACAGGGATGCCGCCAGATCCTTGGCGGCGTCGATGCCCAGCAGTGACACGTAGGTTGGCTTGTTCTTGTCGCTATCGGAGCCCTGCGGCTTGCCAAGCTGTGACGTATCGCCGATAACATCGAGAATATCGTCCTGTACCTGGAACGCAAGCCCGATATTGTCGGCATAGCCGGCTAGCGCGTTGATCTGCTCGGCAGTTGCAGTTGCACAGCTCATCCCGCCCAGCAGCACGGCGCAGCGAATCAGTGCGCCAGTCTTCAGCTTATGCATCTGCTCCAGCTGCTCGATGCTGAGTTGCTCCCCCACCGCCTCGAAATCGAGGCTCTGCCCGCCTACCATGCCGGTAGCTCCCGCTGCCTTGCTGAGCAGCTGTACCATGGCGAGCCGTATTGCCGCGCCCTCTGCTGCGCACTCTTCGCTGAGTAGTTGAAATGCCAGGGACTGCAAGGCATCGCCGACCAGGATAGCAGTCGCCTCGTCGAAGGCTTTGTGTACGGTGGCCTGGCCGCGCCGCAGATCATCATCATCCATCGCCGGCAGATCGTCATGCACTAAGGAATAACAGTGAACCAGCTCAACCGCCGCCGCCGCGTTATCCGCCGCTTGCAGATCTCCGCCCACGGCGAGTGCGCTGCCGTAAGTCAGCAGCGGGCGAATGCGTTTGCCGCCGCCCAGGCAGGCGTATTTCATCGCCTCCCTGAGGCTATGGCTGGCGATATTGGCATCGAGTTTTTCGCCAAGGCGGCGCTCGACACGCTGTTGACACTGCTGTCGAAAATCAGCCAGCAGTTTGGGATTCGAAGTGCTCATCGGGCGCGTTATTGTTCCACTTCATCGAGATCAAGCTCTTCGGTATCGCCGTCCTCGTTCAGCAGTACTTGCACCTTCTGTTCGGCATTCTTTAGCGCCGTCTGACATTCGCGGGTCAGTTTAATTCCTTTCTCGAAGGCCTGCAGGGATTCTTCCAGGCTCAACTCGCCATCTTCCATGGAGCTCACCAGTTCTTCCAGCTCTTCCAGAGCTTCTTCGAAATCGAACTTCGATTGCTTCTTCTTGGTCATATTCCTAATCCGGCTTTCCGGGCTGCGTTTATTGCGTTGAACACACAGATTTTAAAGGCGCAAACCCGATGCGCTGCCCATTTAAGCAGAGATTATACGCCATGTGCGGGGGATTTCATGCCTAAACCGCGTGTTCTGGGGGGCGTGATCCACACAGATTGTGTCGAGTTGCTCATTTCCCCCCATTCTGCTGCAATACCACTACTACCCGCAGCGTGATTGGGAGATGGCACTATGCAGCGACTTCGGAATCTGCCAAGCAGCAAACGAGCCTGCTGTGTGCTGTTCAAGCTTCGAGCAGCGCTGTGCACTATCTTGTTGTGTCTATCTCCTGCACTGCTTGCTCCTGCACTGCTTGCCCAGAGCGACGCGGCTGCCTCCGGCGTCGATATCCTCGCTGCAAAGACCCTCGGTCCGATTGACTACGTTGAAATAGACAAGGCGTCTGAATTTGGTCGGGACAAGCAGCTCATCATATTCGTTCATGGGACACCTGGCTCTTACACTACCTTCAGAAGTTATTTGGATGATCCCGTAATGCAGGCTAGGTTTCATATGATTTCTGTAACCAGGCCGGGCTGGCGACACGATGACGACCCGAAGATTGCTTCGCTGGAACAACAGGCAGCCGCCCTGACGCCGCTTCTCGATATGGACAGATCGGGCAAGGGTGCCATCCTGATGGGTCATTCCTATGGCGGGCCGGTGATAGCGCGCACCGCGATGAACTACCCCGACAAGGTGGCGGGCCTGGCTTTCGTGGCAACGACAGCTGACCCCCAGCTTAGCGGTCCGCGCTGGTATAACCGTATCGCCGTGGTGCTGCCACGATTCATCTTGGGAGCGAGACTGAAGGGTGCGAACGCGGAGATCTTGCCGCTTAAGCCCCAGTTGGAGGAGATGCTGCCACTGTGGGAGCATGTCAGCGTGCCGGTTCTAATCGTACAGGGGGACGAGGACCGATTAGTGCATCCAGGTAACGCACTGTTTATGCGGGACATGTTGCTAAATGCCGATGTGCGATTTCTGCAACGAGAGGGGCTCGGCCACTTCGTACTCTGGCAGGAGTCGGAGTTAATACGGGATAAGCTCGTAGCGCTCTTCGCTAGTGATAGTGACGGTGCAGAAGCTATCAGCACATCGGCTAATTGAATTGGCGGACGGGTATCAAGGAATCGTTTGACCCATGCCATTCAGCCCATTACTCTATGGCCTCATCAATCCAGACCCATCTGCTAACCCATGGAAGAAGATCGCGTAGAAAAATCCTATCTGCCGCAGGACTGGCGCATCTGGTTTGGGCTCAGTCTGACTTTTTTCTGGTTTGTCTTTCTCCTCATCTACATCGCACGCAACGTCGGCTGGGGCTCTTTTCTCGATCTGCCCATAGAAGAGATGGGTGCATTTCTCGAGGGTGCCTTCGCCTTTCTCGCCTTTCTCTGGTTGGTTATCGGTCTGTTTATTCAACAGTCGGTGCTGGCTGAGAACAATGAAGAGCTGCGGCGCAATAACCTCAATTCGGAGAAACAGACTCAGGCGATTGCGGCCACCGAGATGAATGCAAGGCAGGAGACTTTCTTCAAGATCGCCGAGAGTACCCGCAGACAGCTCGGTTCGATCTCGGGCCTGTTGTTCATCTCTTCTCAGGGCCCCGTCGGCAACGGCAACTTCAAGACTGAAGATCTGGCGGAAATATGGAAGCAGTTTGCTGGCGGCGATGTCGAGGTTTTTTCCCGCCTGTTTCTCACCCTGGCCGCTACCGAGGGCGTCGAGTTCTCTGACCTGTTTTACGGTACTGAGATTCGCCGCCGTCACACCGAGAATTTTCTAGTCGGCTATGATCGATTGATCGAATTGGCGAAGGGCTGCGATACTGACAATATCATTCTGGATACCCTGATCTATTCGGCACACGGCTTGTTGAATATGAGAATGAGAGAGCTGCACCCGCAGATCAATTTCAAGCAAGTCGTGGGCACAAACTCGGTTGAGTATTTAGCCCGCCTAATTAATTCAGATTCAAACGTTAGTTCATAAAGTAAATAAGGTGCCGTTTAACGGTGCGGGGAGAGAGTTATGGAGTTAGTAGCCTTGGTAATATTATTGGCGATCATCGAGTATCAGTTCTTTAGTTTTAAGGTTGGCATGGCGCGCGGGAAATATGATATCAAGGCGCCGGCTATCAGCGGCCACGAAGTTTTCGACCGCTATTATCGTGTGCACATGAATACCCTGGAACAACTGATAGTTTTTATTCCTGCCATTCTTGTCTTTGCTTACTTCGGCGACCCAAGCTATGCGGCAGGCCTGGGGGCGATCTATCTGGTCGGACGAATAATCTACTTCGTCTCTTATGTAGCCGACCCTGCGAAACGTGGACTGGGTTTTATCATCGGCTGGATACCCACTGTGCTTCTGGTTCTGGCTGGTCTGGTCGCTGTCGTCATGCAGGTGATTAGCTAAGCATTTTCGTCCATCGCCCTCACCAGCTCGGTGAGGGTGCGGAAATCCGTCTTACCGCTGCCCATGCGAGGAAATTCTGCAATGAGAACGTACTTCCGGGGTAGCGCAAGATTGGGGATCTTCCTGGCCAGGCGTTTACTCAGTTCCTGTTGATCCACTTCGGCATTGGTAACGGCGACTATCTTCGAGCCGCGCTTCGCATCGGGTAACTCGACTACACAGCATTCGATCTCCAGCGGCGTGAGTTCGTTCATGGCTTCCTCCACCATGACCAGAGACACCATCTCACCGCCAATCTTGACGAAGCGCTTCAGTCTCCCCTTGTGCCAAATAAAACCGTCCTCATCCAGATAGCCCAGGTCTCCGGTGTCGTACCAGCCCGACTTGAGTCTCAGCGAAGTTTCCTCGACATCGTTAAGATAGCCTTGCATCACGCCGTCTCCTCTGACAAGGATCTTGCCGACCTCACCGATTGCGCAGTCTGCGCCGCTGTCCAGGTGTTGAATCTTTACCTCGGTGCCCGGGATCGGCACGCCGATGCTGCCTGGCCTGTTGCGATCGCGCGGATTGGCTGAGATTACGGGGGAGGTCTCGGTAGTGCCATAGCCCTCGAAGATTTCGATACCGTGTTTTTCACGAAATAGCGTGCGCAGATGCTGCGGGCATTTATCCGCGCCGGAGACGGCGAGCTTGATGCTAGCGAAGTCGCCAGGGGCTGATTGTTTGACATAGCCTTCAAGAAAAAGTGGCGTTCCAACGAGCAACTCTGGCTTGTTTTCTCGAATGATCTTCGCAACTGTCTTGAACTCCAACGGGTTGGCATAGGTGATGGAAGTCATGCCAAGGCACAGGGGAGTCCAAAGGTTTATTGTTAGGCCAAAGACATGAAAATAGGGGAGTACGGCGAGCAGATTATCCATCTCGTGGATATCCATCAATTCCGAGAAGGAATCGATATTCGAGAGGATGTTGCGCTGGGTTAGTTGTACAACTTTCGGTTCTTTCTCGCTACCGCTGGTAAATAGAATCACCGCCGCTGAATCGAGGTTCGACTTTCCGGCGATGCGTTTTAACAGTGAGCGGGGCAATCTCGATTTTAATAAAGCGATTGCCTTCTCTATCGGTCCCAGCGCGCCAAGTATGTCTTCGATGAAAATCATGCCCGGCAACTGCTCGCAGCCGGTCTTGTCCAGTAGGGTCCGGGTGGTGACAATGACACGGAAGTCACACTGCTGTTGGGCGTAGAGGCAATTCATCCTGGCCCCCGTTGAGTAATTGATCATCACCGGTGTGCGCCCTGTCATCAGCGCGCCAATTATGGCTAGCCCACCTGCCGATGAGGTTGGTAGCATGATGCCGATGCGCCCCCTCTCGAGTTTGCGAAAGCGGCGGGCCAGAATGAGCGAGGCGAGTAGAGCGTCAGAATAGCTAATATTGCGACCGATGCTACGATCGATGAAGGCGATCTTGTCAGGATGCCTGGTAGCGGAATCGATGAAGCGATATTGGAGCATCGCAGCATCTTAGCGCACATAAGCAGGGCGTGGAACCATCTAGCGGGCAGTGTTAAAGTAGCCTCAATTCACAAGATACAGAGGAATTCCCATGCCGAAGTTTGCCGTCTCATTACTGCTTTGCCTGGTATCGATGGGCTTGTTCGCGCAGTCGAGTAATGCTCCCTATTTCAAGACTTATCATGTGGCTGGCAATGTGCACATGCTGGAGGCGCCGGGTGCCGGCGGCAATATTGGCGTCTTCAGTGGCGCGGATGGCGTGCTGCTGATCGACGATCGCTACGATCGCGAAGCGGCAGACCTGCTCTCAGCGGTTACGGCAATCAGTGACGAGGAGATTCGTTTCGTTGTTAATACACACATTCATCCCGACCACATCGGTGGCAACGATGCTCTCGCTGCTCACGGTGTAACGATCCTCGCTCACGACAGTGTGCGTCTGCGTATGTTGAAAGAACTGATTATCCCGCGCCGCGGCGGCATAACTTTTCCGCAGCCGCCGCAACAGGCTCGACCTGTACTCACCTACAGCGATGCGATCAGCTTCCATCTAAACGGCGAAGAAGTGCGCGTGTTTCTAGCACCGCCGGCTCACACCGACGGCGATAGCTTCGTTTATTTCATGCAGTCAGACGTGCTGCATCTTGGCGATGTGTTTCGTACCAATATGTATCCGATTATCGACAAATTCAACGGTGGCAGTTTCCTTGGTATGATCGAAGCGATGGGTGTCGCGATCGGCATGGCTGGTCCAAATACCAAGGTGATTCCAGGCCATGGTGTCGGCTTTACTGACAGAGAAGGAATGTTAGAAGTGCATACGCTCTTGATAACAATTCGCGATAGAGTTAAGGAGCTTATCGATTCGGGGTTGAATCTCGATGAGATTCTGGCGGCGAATCCTACCGCGGATCTAGACGACAGATGGGGCCAGGTTCCTTCCTGGACGGCAGCGGATGTGTTGCCGATCGTGTTTCAGGAGTTGACGCAATAGCGGTGTTGGGCGAGAGCTAACTCTCGCTCTGGCTCCTGCTTCCCGTTCTCGGCTAGAATACTCAACCCCATTTCGTCACTTCCGGGCTCGCTATGATCAAACATCTCAACACAGTCTGGATTGCCGTGGTGGCTGTAATTCTGGCTCTGGTTGTAGTTTTTCCCGATTGGCTGACACGCGAATCCATCTCGGCGCTGCTCAATCAGATGGGTTCGTTGGCGTTAATGGCCTATCTCATGATGTCACTGACGCGCTCGATGCTGCTGATTCCCTGCACGCCGTTCGTATTAGCCGGTGCGATCACTTTCCCGCAGTGGCCCTTCTTGGTGTTTACGATTTCTCTCGCGGGAGTTGTGGTTGGGGCAATCCTAGTATACAGTTTCCCCTCTTTTGGCGGCTACGACAGGCTGTTGGAAGAAAAGTACCCAGATAAAATCGCTAGTTTGAAGCGTAGAATGCAACACAAGAATGCTTTTTGGTTTGTAGTAGGCTGGTCTTTCTTTCCCTTAGTGCCTACCGATGCTGTTTGCTACGTCGCCGGGATTGCCAGGATGCCTTTGCGTAAAATGCTTGCCGCGCTAGTGTTAGGAGAGCTGCCGCTAGTCGCAGCGTATGTTTTTCTCGGAGCCGAAATCGGTGAGTGGCTTAGGTTATGAATGCAAGATTGAAATTCAGTGATTCCCTGAATCTAATCAAGAGTTTTAAGACTTCCGGGACCATCACGCCTAGCTCAAAGGTCTTGATCAAGACCTTGCTGGCCCCGATAGACTTCGAGACAGCGCGCTGCATCGTCGAGCTGGGCCCTGGTAATGGCTGCGTCACACACTCGATCTTGCAGCGTATGCATGACGACTGCGTCTTGATCAGCTTCGAAGTCAACAGCGATTTCGTGGAACAGTTGCGGGATATTCAGGATCCTCGCCTGCGTGTAGTGAACGCCTGTGCCTCTTCCATCAGAACAATACTCGATGAGTTAAAAATCGTTCAGGTAGATCACATAGTCTCCAGCCTGCCACTGGCCTTGATCGATAACGATGTCGTGAAGAATATTCTGCAGTCAGTCACCTCAAATCTACGTGACGGTGGGCGCTTTCTGCAGTATCAATATAGCTTGAGTAGTTACGCCGAGTTAAAGCCGATATTTAAGGCGGTGAAACTGGATTTTACCTTTCGCAATATGCCCCCCGCGTTCGTCTACGAGTGCATTAAGTAAGAAGCATCTGATATTCAGTCAAACCCCCTGACTGGCCCAACAAGCGAAAAACTGAAATTGCAGCAATCAGAGCCGGCGCGCACTGCACGTCGGCTAGGAGTTGCTATGGCAGTTTGAAGGCAACCAGCTCAGGGCTGTACTCGCGGTCACCAATCGCAACGACGATATACTGTTCGCCTTCATAGAGGTAACTAATGGGCGGGCCAGATGTGCCTGCTTCCAATTCTGTCTCCCAAACAATGTCACCTGACTCTTTGTCGTAGGCCCTAAACATTGGCCCGCCACTGTTGGTGGCTATCTCAACCGGCATATCAGCAGGGATGCGACCGCCGGGTCTCTGGTTGGTGAGCCCTTCACCGAGGAACAGAAGCGTTTTCGTAAGCAGCGGCGATGGCCGACCCGGTAGACCCAGTGGGCCTAAATCCAGATCCACCAGATCGGGATGGTCACTCGGTCCCATGCCATTGGGTACCATCCACACGTGCTCGCCCGTATTCATATCGATGGCAGTAATGCGCCCGTAGGGTGGCTTGAACAGGGGCAAGCCACGTGGGCCTGCAATCCAGCGCCTGGCGCCTTTAACGTAACTAAGATTCGTGACCTCGGGATCGCCCGGCACGATGTCGGCAATAAAGGCGGAGGTAATTGAGGGAATGTACAGGTAGCCGGTTTCCGGATCGAACGCGGCGCCCTGAACGTCTGCGCCACCCTGTGAGCCTGGCAACTGTATCGTGCCTTGAGTGCCATTAGGATCGTCGCTGCGAATACTCGGCGGTGTGAACAGAGGGCCGGTGACGAAATTGTTGAAGATCTCCAGAGCCTCAGCGCGTAGCTCGGGCGTGAAGTCGATCAGGTTCTCGACGGTCGCACCTTGTCGATCGAAGGGTGCGGGTCGGGTCGGGAATGGCTGTGTGGGTGAGGTGACTTCGCCAGGCACGTCGGACTGTGGTACGGCCCGCTCTTCGATTTGCCAGATGGGCTCGCCGGTTTCACGATTGAAGACGAAGGCAAAGGCCTGTTTGGTGAGTTGCGTGATCGCCTTCACCGGTTCGCCATCCACAGTGATGTCCATCAGAATCGGTGCGGCGGGTGGATCGTAATCCCAGAGACCGTGATGCACCATCTGATAGTGCCAGACTCTGTCTCCGGTCTCGGCATCGACCGCCACCAGGCTTTGACTGAAAAGGTTATCCCCGATCCGGTGTCCACCATACATGTCATTGGTCGAGGAAGAGATTGGCATGTACACCAAGCCCAGCTCTTCGTCCGCGCTGAATAGCGCCCAAACCGGGGAGTGACCGGTATAGGACCAGGATCGGTCCTGCCAGCTCGCCGTACCAAACTGTCCTTCTTGGGGAATGGTGTTGTAGGTCCAGCGCAGTTCGCCCGTGCGCACATCGAAGGCATGCACGTCACCGCGGAAGGCTTCTTTGTTCGAGAAGGTGTCCGACATCGATTGGCCGATCACGACTACATCGCGCACCACGGTGGGTACGCCGCCCCAACGAAAGAGTTCCGAGCCTTCCGGCATTAACTGCAGGTCAACTCGACCACCGTTGCCGAAGCCCGTTATTGCTTGCCCGTCGTCGGCATTCAGGGCATACAGAAAGGTGCCGCGCTGAACCAGAATGCGGCGGTCATCGCCATCGCTCCAATAGGCAACACCTCTGGTGTTAGCGCCCGGCAGCCCCTCTACGCCTTCGAACGGCTCCTGCACCCAGATCGTAATGCCGGTTCCGGGATGAAAGGCTTCAACAAGCCCAACGCCATTTGGCACATAGCCGATGCCGTTCTTCACAATCGGTGCCGATGTCCAGGTTGAGGTATAGCGCTGAGACGGGTTCATCGCCGAGTAGTAGGCGTCCAGCGCCGGTCTTCTCCAGGCGATCTCGAGATCGGCAACGTTGCTGGCATCGATTTGCGCCAGATTGGTATATTTGGTCGCACCGTTGTCGGCAGCATAGGCGCCCCATTCGCCTTCCGCGGACGGGCTTGTTTGCTGTTTGGTCTGCAGCTCGGCAGCTGCGCCCGAATCCGCTGGTGCCGCAGGTTCTGGGTCGGGGCTGCAGTTAATCAGGAAGGCGGGGATAAAGAGTAGGGTGAGCATTCGAAGTGCGGGTGAATGCATTATTCTTGTTGTAGGCTGACTCATTCGTGTTACCTCTTTGGGTATTTACTGCAGAAGATGCCTTGATTCTAACCAATTCCGGGGCGCTTGAGGAAACAATTCCGGGAGACGGAGAATTGGAATGGCCCGCACTCTCTGCCCCGAGGGCCACAAGAAACGCCGAACCTGCAAATAAAGCGGCGCTCCGAGAGAAAAGGCGGGTTATTTATCTCGTTAGCGCCCCAATACGCGGCTCTAAAGCAGAATGAGATAGGCGGCGAAAACAGCCATCAACAGCAAACAGTGGTTCATTTTTAACCGAGAGTGGGTATTATCTTTCACGGGGTTTCTCCGTTTGACTGGGTAAAGACGATTAAACAAGTTCACGGCTATAAGGCTAATCGAGCATGAAAGTTTTTAGTATGCGTCCATCGTTCCATGGATATTCATCCAGTAGTACTGTGGCCTGGTACTACCAACGCGCCTGGAACACGATGACGGGGGCTAAGCGAGCGATTGTCGCCCGCGCGGTCGATCTCTACATAGCCGAGATCGATCCCGAATACCGAACGATCAAGTTCAATCTCCCCGAAAATCCGGAAGATGGCGAGCAGTTTCTCGCCTGTAACAAGAAGAACATCAAGATCATCGACGATTTCTTCGCCGATAATTCAGTGCGTTCTAAACACTTTCGCGACAATATGGAAATATTCGTTGCCCGTGCAATCGATGAGATCTTCGAGACGGATATTTGCGAGATTCTCAGGCAGAAGCTGTTTCCCGAGCAGTTCGTGCCACAAACCCAGGATCAACTAGACGATCTGCTCGTCGAGACGAATTCCAGTTACACCGATGCCGTCAACGAATGCGTTCGTGTGTTTAGAAATGGCCTGACCGATGACAGCGTCGAGGATCTGGAGATTCTCGAGAGCAAGTTGCTCACTGCGCGGGAGATGTTGGATAAAAACGTCGGTGCCATCGAGCACGAACTGGATAGGCGCAAAATTAAGAAGTAGTTATCCAGGTACCCGATATATTACCGGGCCGAACGATTCGGCTTTTACACGAGGAAACTACGCCATGGCAATTGATTCTCCGATAACTCGCCGTCAAGTTCTGGCCGGCATGGCGGCCGTCAGCTCGCTGCCCCTGAGCGGGCTCATGGCGGCCACGCCCGAGGTGTCCATGCGCGGCGCTCTGATGATCCTGAGCACGCCCTATACCGAAGCTGGCGAAGTCGACTATGAAGACCTCGCCAGGGAAGTGGCGTTCTGTGATCAATGCGGTGTACAGGGCATTGTCTGGCCGCAGAATTCCAGCGAGCAGCGTTACCTGTCGAAGCAAGAACGCATGCGCGGATTCGAGGTTCTCGCCGCGGCGAACCGCGGGCGCCGTATGTCGCTCACCCTTGGCGTGCAAGCCGAGGATAGCGCCGGGATGTTGGAATATGCGCGTGTCGCCGAGTCACTCGACCCCGATGGCATGATCGCAATCCCGCCGACCTCGGCTAATTCCCTCGCGCAGATTCGAGACTATTATGCCGCGCTGTGCGAAATCACCGCGCGGCCCATCTTCGTGCAGACCAGCGGGGGGCCCCAGATCGAACTTACTATAGAGTTCCTCGTACAACTGGCCCGCGAATTTCCCCAGTGTGGGTATATAAAAGAAGAATATGGCGACAGCCGTCATGCCCGCATGCTGGAACTGCAAGCCTATCAACCCGACCCGATTCGACGTGTCTTCGGTGCAACACTCGGCAGGGGTTGGCTGTATGAGATGCGTATCGGCACCGATGGTGTGATGACAGGCGGTGCGATGTATGGCGATGTGTACGCGCGGCTCTGGCAGTTGCATCTCGAAGGCCGAGAGGACGAACTGCGAGAAGCTTATAGCAAATTATTGTTGATCCAGAATCTCGACAACCTGATACCTGGCGTACGCCTGTATGTACTCTACAAGCGCGGAGTTTTCAAAACCACCAGGTCGCGACGCGGCGAATACACATTCTCCTCTCAACAGATTGCCGAGATCGATTTTCGTCTGCAGGCTCTTCGGCCCTATATGAGCGTCTAGGCTGCGCTGTCATGGGCGTCCATATAGGTTCCTCAGGGTCAGAATTCGAGCCATAGTGATCCGCATTCTCTGCCGCTACGTAATTCAGGCACTATGTATAGAAACTATGCGAAACAACAGCCTTTTAGCACTGACACGGGTGTTGCTGGTAGACTCGCGTCAATGAATATCACGACGCAAGATCTGGATGCAGACGAATCGCTTGAAACCGATGAGGCTTTATTAATAGCCGTCGGCAATACGCAGGATGTTGATGCATTCAATCAGTTGTTTGAGCGCTTCGCGAAGAAACTCTTCGCACTGGGTATGAAGCTCACCCGCAACGAGCAGATGGCAAAAGACCTGATACAGGAAGCCATGTTCAACGTATGGCAGAAGGCGCCTCTTTATGATCTCGACAAAGGCTCGGCGCAGGGCTGGATCTATACGCTCGGTCGCAATCGTTGCTTCGACATGTTGCGCAAACAAAAGCGGCAGCCAAACTGCATAAGTGCTGATGATATTTGGCCACTCGAGTCAGCCGCTGATTCTTCTATGGTCCACGAAGACAGCAGTGGGCAGGAGGTTGAGATTAGTCTGATCGAGGGCTATTTCGAGCAACTATCCGAACCCCAACGTGCGGTAGTAACGCAAATCTACATTCAAGATCGCACCCATGAGGAGGCGGCTGCGCATTTGCAGATACCCCTGGGCACCCTGAAGTCGCGTCTGCGTCTTGCGGTGGCCAAACTACGAAAATTGATTGAGATCGACTCCTAGCCGAGTCAGTAAGTGAGGAAGCAAGATGAACACCGAAGTAAAGCTGCACCCATCGACAGAACTGTTGAATCAGTTTGTTCAAGGTGAACTCGGAACGGGCAATAGCGTCGTCGTCTCTGCCCATATGGAGCTTTGCAGTTCTTGCAGTGAGAAGGCAAAAAAGCTTCAGGCTCTAGCCGTGTCCACCTGGGTAGATCCAAGCCTTGCCCAGCCAGAGGAGCCGGGCAGCGAGACGGACTACGCGAAAATGGTGGCGACGATTGTGGAATCGCCGCAGATTAATACTGAATCGAATAGCGAGTTGGTGGAGGTAGACATCGCTGTGTTAAATAAACCCATCAGCCTGCCCAGGGTGCTGGCGAAGGCAATAGCCCAGGGCCTCATTTGGAAGCAATTGCCAGGTGGTATCAGTGAAGCACAGGTCAGATTAGATGATGAGACACAGTGTGAATTTATCTACATGGCGCCGGGCTCCCGCGTGCCAGTGCATACCCACACCGGAAGCGAAACCACCCTCGTGCTCGACGGTAGCTTTCAGGATGAATTAGGAAACTACGCCGTGTCAGACTTCATCGTTCGAGATAAACGGCATAACCATCAGCCCAGTTGTGAGAACGGCTGCCTCTGTTTCGCCGTGTTGGATAGCCCGCTGAAGTTTACTCGAGGCCTGGCCAGATTCATGAACCCCCTAAATCGCTTTCGCTTCAAGCGGGCTCTTTCGCGGCTTGCCTGAATCAGGCTCCCTCGAATCGGCTATCTGCGCCGCGCATCGATATTCATCGCAATAGAAATGCGCTCCCTTTTGCCACTATAGGGTCGTACGCCGTGGCGCAGCCAAGCCGGGAAAAGCAAAAGACGACCTCTTCGTCGCTAGCCGGTTCATCGCCCATGTCCAGATAAAGCACTGCGGCTCAGAGGTTTCCGGGGTGCGCGTGTAGTTGGTTCATGCCACCGGCAGGAGTCACATTCGCCCACATGCGAACCTTCCACTCGTACTCGTCAAGACTCGCCTCCTGAAAGTAAGTCATGCGTTTGGCAATTTTGATCGCCGTCTCAGCCAGGCTGCCAGCCGCCAAAAGTTGATCGATGGATAGCTTCACTGTTTGCCTGCTTGCTGCGAATGACTCTAAACAATTCCCGCAGCAGCGATTCAGCAATCTGCAAAGTGCTACAGAAAGTGTTACAGACGATCGGGCTTTCAAAGAGCCCGACCTGTCAGACTGCAATTTTAAGCTAGAGTTGAACAACAACTAAGGCGGTATCGATTGGAAGAATAGCCGCCTAGCATGGCAATACAAAGTCGCGCACATAAATACCTGATGTCATATTTGTGTAATACAAAAGCAGTAAAACTGACACATTGAAACGTTAGCATGGTCCTCGCTTTTGCAAAGAAGCACAGCCTTCAATGTGGCGGTGGGTACTTTTAGATGACACCGCGCTTCAATTCACAACGATCCTTACAAGAGATGGAACGGAGACCTTGTTAGCAATGAATATAAAGACTATTACCAGTGTCGGTGTCATGGCCTTAACTCTGGCTGCCTGCGACAGCGGGGACCTCAATCTGTCGCCAACGAATACGGTGACTGACTCAAACAACACCACAGTGGATAGCGGCGGTAGTGGTGGTGGTGGCGCCACCACCACCAATCCCTGCGCATCCTTCATCGAAGGTGGACAGTCTTTCCAGGGGGTTTTTGAGGGCGGCAATTGCACCTATGACAGTACTTTTGTCAGCGAAAACAACCCGCTGTCAGTGGACGTTACCTTTGAAGCACTCGATAACGGTGGGCTGCATATCTTCAATGACAGCCTGTTCGTCGGCGAGGATGTCAATGCCAACGCCGCCGCTCAGGACGTGCGTATTCCCCAGGACGGCGAAGGCCCGACCCTGACCATCGGTGCTGGCTCGCTGATGGCCTTCTTCAACTCCAATGACTATGTCCGCATTGGGCGCGGTTCGCGCATCATCGCCGACGGTACCCGCGCCGCCCCGATCATCTTCAGCGCCGTCACTGACCTGCGGGACGGCCAGGCGACCGAGGCGGATCGCGGCCTCTGGGGTGGTGTCCAGCTCAACGGCAACGGCCTCACCAACAAGTGCACCGACGCTGACCGACAGCCTTCTGGCAACAATCCGCACAACTGTCATGTGGCCGCAGAGGGTTTTCCTTCTTCCTATGGCGGGACCAATAATGCCGAGAATTCCGGCGTACTGCGCTACGTGCAGATCCGCCATGCAGGCTTCCAGGTCGTCGACGGCGACGAACTTAACGGTCTGACCCTGAATGGTATAGGCTCTGGCACCACGATTGAATTCGTACAGACTTACACCACGCTGGACGACGGCTTCGAAATGTTCGGCGGTGCGGTCGACCTCAACAACATCGTGGCACTCAACGTGGGAGACGATTCCATCGATTACTCAGAGGGATGGGTGGGGGACATTCAGTTTGCCCTGGCTATTCACACCTCCGGTAGCAACCGTTGTATCGAAGCAGATAATACCGGCAGCTCCCGAGACGATGACATAGCACCCTTCACCAAGGGCCGCATTTCTAACATGACCTGTATCACTTCCAATGTAGATAGTGATCAGGGCTCTGCGCCTAGTTCTAAAGGCGATTCCGAAGGACCGATTTATCGGGAAGGCGCCTATTTCGAGCTCTATAACTCGATTATCACTTCCAACGATACCGGCATGGCCAGCAATGAGTGCTTCGAGATCGACAGCGAAGTCAGCGTGGCCGGCATTAACCAGGGCTTCTCGGCCGCATCGGGCAACGTAATAGCCTGTACCGAAGCGCTGAAAATCGCCGGTGACGCGGGACTGGATCTCAGTAGTTGGTGGACCGCCGGCGGAAACGTGGCCATCGACAGTGAAAGTGCCTTACCGGCTACCCTGATTGAAGGGCTCTCGCCATCCAATCCCAAGGTCTATGTCACGGCGGCGAATCTGACCGATGCCAACGGTGCCGCCATCAACGTTGGTGTGTTCGATGTGACCCAGCTTCAGGATGACTTCGCCGCTGGCGCTCAGCCGCAGGTGGGAAGTGCTGGTAGCAGCAGTTTCTTTAAGTCGGTAGATTTCCTCGGCGCTGTCAGCGCTGACGATGACTGGGTGAGTGGCTGGACACATGAGCTGTAATCGGGGTGGTTAAGCTAATCGCCATCACCTGTAGCGAGCCGGGATCTACCCGGCTCGCCTTTTTTAACTAACAGCCAACAATCGGATGAGAAACTGATCATGAATCAAATCACTAACTGGCAAAGGAAAAAGCTTTTTCTGGCGGTGGCCGTGGCGCTCACGGTCGTCGGTATCGGCAATAGCCCGCAGGCATCTGCACAGCAGGAATCAGGACAACAAATCGAAGAAATCGTGGTCAGCGGCCAGTTGCGCAACGCGGCCCGCGAGATCATGAATGAAAGGATTGATCAGCCTTTCGCGGCAGAAGTGATTGGCATTGATCAAATCTCGGCCGCTGGCGACTCCGACATGGGCTCGGCGCTACGGCGTGTAACCGGCCTGTCTCTGGTGGACAGTAAATTCGTCTATGTGCGCGGCCTGGGTGAGCGCTATTCCAGCGCCACGATTAATCAAGCTGAGATTCCTTCTCCCGAACTGAGCCGCAACGTGATCCCGCTGGATCTCATTCCGGCCTCGATTCTGGATTCAGTCAAGGTATCGAAGGCCTATTCGGCGGATCAACCTGCCGCATTCGGTGGTGGGAATATCAACATCCGGACTCGCGGTGTGCCCTCGGGTCCCGTGTTCTCGGTGCAATTAGGTAGCGGCTGGAACACGGAAAATTCCGAGGATGGATTGAACACTCTTGGCGATCAGGGTGGTTTGCCGGCACCAATCGCGCAGGCGCTTAATACTTATCAAGGCGATGTCAGCCCGGGCAATATCGTCCGCTTTGAATCTCCGGGGACCGGCAGTCCGACGCTGGAGCAACAACAGGAGGCTGTTAGTATTAATCGCGATCTTGCGCTCTCCCTGAATCGCGATATCGGAATCGAGCAACGGCGCTCGATAAAACCGGATTACAGTGGCTCTGTTGCGGCAGGCAACACCTGGGATATAGGCCCGGATCTTGCGGTGGGCGTTTTGGCCTCACTGGGCCAGAGCCGGCAAACCGTCAATTCAGATCAGTTCGAGCGCAGCTTCACCAACCCGGAGCAGGAATTCCGGACCTTGAAGCGAAGCTTCCAAACCGACAATACAATGGCAGCCTTTAATTTCAGCGCCAGCTATATGGATCGGCATACGATCAGAACCAACAGCTATCTGTTGCAAAATGACGAAGACCAGGCAAATCTGTCGCAGGGTTTTAACCCAGACTTTCAAGAAGATAATGGTGTCCAGCGGCGTATTAACGTTGCTCGGCTTGAAAAACGGGAGTTGCTGCTTAATCAGCTTATCGGTGAGCACAGTTTTGAGGACGGCGATTACGGATTGAACTTGTTACCTAATTTCGTTCAGGCGGTGAATCTGTCGTGGTTCTACTCTGATGCTCAAGCATCTACCGAACTCCCGAACGCCTCTTCAGTTCAGGGCAGTAACACGCTAGATACTACTACCGGCGAACTGCTTCGAACTCAGGTAGATACCGGTACCTCGGTTCAGTTCAGTTTTCTGGACCTGGAAGATACTGTAGAAACCAGCGGTTACACCGTTGAAGTGCCATTCTTGACAGACCGGTTAATGGGATCGGTGAGTGGCGGCTATACTCAAAGCCGCAAGGGCCGGGAGTATCTGGGGTACACGGCTAATCTGATCAGCGGGCCGCTGGCGAACCGTACTGGACTGCCGACGGAAGTCCTGCAAGACAGCAGATTGTCGGACCTGTCAAACGATATCCAGCTCGATGTACGTAATAATTTCGGAACCGAAAGCTACGTTGCGGGTGAAAAAAAGATGTCTTCCTTCGGTGCGTTTGACGTCACCCTGGATCAAACCTGGCGTGTCAGCGGCGGTTTGCGCTGGGAAGACTTCAAGCGTGGTGTGCTGCCCCTCGATTTGCTTGATTACAGTGGCGCGTCGATTGCGGCATTGGGTAATTCGCTACAAAACCCTGAGCAGACCCTTGGGTTTCAGGACGATGGTTTCTATCCGGCGGCGGCATTTACCTACATTGGCGACGGTTTTCTGAATACCGAGAACTTCCAGCTCCGCCTGGGTTACGGTCGCACGGTGGTGCGGCCAGATTTACGGGAATTTGCCGATGTTCAGTTCATTGATCCGACCTTGAACAACCGGGTGCAGGGCAACCCGAACCTGGTTATCGCAGAGATTGATCACTTTGATCTGCGCTCGGAATTCTTTTTCCCCTTTGGCGACTCAATTACTGCGTCACTTTTCTATAAGGACATTGCCAATCCGATTGAGCAGGTAGAGCGTCCGGGCCCTCAGGATGCTCGACTTCTGAGTTTTGAAAACGCCGAATCCGGGCAAATCTATGGCTTGGAACTCGAGGGGCTTAAACTTCTCCCCTGGGGACTTTTTGTTTCTGGAAATGTGGTGCTTAGTGATTCCGAATTGAGTTTTTCCGCAGCCAGCTCCCAAACCAACCAGAATCGGCGACTAAGCGGTCACTCTAAATACGTGGTGAATACCCAGCTTGGGTTTGACTCCGACGACGGTCGTCACGCGGCTTCCTTGTTATACAATGTATTTGGCGACCGGATCTTCTTTGGCGGTCGAGAACCGACGCCTGATGCCTTCGAAAAACCGTTTCACTCGCTGGATTTAGTCTATACCTATTATCCGTTTGATGGTGTATCTGCCAAGCTGCGAGTCAAGAATTTGCTTAATTCTACCCAGCGGTTTGAGCAGAACGATATCACCATAATCGAGGTGCAGAGGGGCACTCGAGTGCAGTTCGATTTACAATGGCAACTCTAGCCTTTCTCAAAAAAAATGGTAGAGCTGTGATAACAACACCGGCGAGATTTTTCGCCGGTGTTGTCGTTTTGTTTTGTACTGTCTGGATTAGCGCATGGACCGCGCAATTATTCTGGTTGCTCTGGCCAGTACAGGCGCTGGCCGCAAGTGAACCACTCAGGGTTTTGAATAGAGACTTGCTGGCGGAATCCGCGAACGGTAATCCCGGTGTGGATATGGAGAGCTTGTTGGCTTTCCGCTGGTTCGAAACGCTAACCCCCGACAATAATTCCCCCGACAATAATTCAGAGTCCGCTTCGAGGGTGATGGTGGAGACCAAACTCGCTCTGCGTCTGCAGGGAGCCATTCCCAGCAGCACATCCGCTGCCGGCGGCGCGATCATCGCCGCTGGCGAGCGGCAGACACTGGTCTCGGTCGGAGAATTTGTGGAAATTGCACCGCCCGGTGTGCGCCTGGCAGAGGTGTTCGCCGATCGTGTGGTGCTGGACAACAACGGGCGCCGCGAATCCTTGTGGTTGTATGCGCCGTCCCCTTTCGGCCGCGGCGAAGCAGATGCGGTTCCACAGGAGGTGGCCAAATCCGATTCGCAGCCTGTTGGGCGGGCGCAACTGCATGCGCCACTGACCATCGAGGACTTCGGCGCGGTCCAGATTGTTCGAGAAGAGGGGCGTGTCGTCGGCTTTGCAATTGGCAACGATGCAGATGCCGCCGCCCTGGCCCGATACGGATTAAGGGTAGGGGATGTCGTGACAGCGATCGATGGGCAGACTCTTGCGAGTCTCGGTCAGGCATCCGCGGCGGTGCAGGCGCTGACAAACTCGAACCAGGCCCAACTCGGACTCCTGCGGGATGGAGAACGGCTTTCTCATACCCTGCGATATGCGCCCTGAATGATCAACGGAAAACTCTATGATGCGACTCAATAACAATGTGCAAATGCTGCTGCTGGTTTTCTGCTTGTTCAGCCTCTCGCCCTTACAAGCCCAGCAATCTGTTTCCGGACCTGATTGGACACCTAATTTTAGAGACACCGACGTGCGCGAAGTTATCCGCGCAGTCCAGGACGCAACTGGCAAAACAGTAATCATCGACCCCAGAGTTCGGGGCGAGATTACGGTGATCAGCAGCGCACCAGTGGATGCGCAGGGTTACTATAGTATCTTTTTGCGCGCCCTGGACATGGCCGGCTTCACCGCGGTGGAGACGGACGACGGCGTGATCAGCATTCTCCCCAGTCAGGAGGTGCGCACCGCTCCCTTGCCGCTGCGCACTGCGCAGAGTGCGCAACTGCGAGGCGGTAATGAATATGTCACCGAACTGATTGCATTAGACAATGTGCCGGTGAACCGCATATTGCCGGTGTTGCGACCGCTGGTGTCGCAAAGTAATGGCCAGATGTCAGCCTTTACGGAGGGCAATCTGCTCGTTGTCGTGGACACCGTGGCCAACATCGCCCGCGTGCGTGCGCTGGTCGAGCAGATGGATGCGGCAGTCACGCCGGAAACCGAGCGGGTGTCACTGGATTTCGCCAGCGCCGAAACACTCGTGGAGACACTGCGGCAGATCCTTGGCGCAGACGCCACCGTTGCGGAGGAGTCGGGGGCGGATCAGCGCCGCGCGCGCGTCACTGCTGACAGCCGAAGTAACGCGGTACTGGTCAGCGGCGAGCTGCGCCAGCGCCAGTTGGTACGGGAACTGATTGGTCTGCTCGATCAACCCCAGCAGCAAAGCGGTAATACTCGGGTTATTTATCTTGAATATGCCGATGCGAAAAATATCGCGGAGGTGCTGAGTAATGTCGTGACCAATATGGCCGAGGTGGGGAATTCCGACGACAGCGGTGCGCGGGAACTGGCTACCATCGAGGCGGATGCTCAGACTAACGCGCTGATTATCACCGCCGATTCCGACATGATCGATACCCTGCAGAACATCATTCAGCGCCTGGACGTGCAACGGGCTCAGGTCTTGGTCGAGGCGATCATTGTGGAAATCTCCGATGACGCAGGCAGAAATCTCGGTATTCAGTGGTTGCTGCGCAATGATTCGGGCGCCTTCGGGGGCAGTTTTGATTCCGGCAATAATCCCCTCGCGCTGGAACGTATTGGGGAAGGCGTCCTGGCTGAGGACGGCGCCGCGGGACTGGCAGCACTGGTCAGTGGCCTGGCCGGCTCGGCCGGCCAGACTTTGGGTCTCGGTCGCCTGGATGGCAGCACCGACCTGCTGGCATTGATCGACATGTTACAGGCTACCAGCGGGGCCAATATTCTCTCGACGCCGAATCTGCTAACTACTGACAATACCGCGGCCGAGATCAGCGTCGGCGAAAACGTGCCTTTCCTTACTGGCTCATTCAGCAACACCGGTGGTGGTGGCAATGTACAGAATCCCTTTCAGACCATCAGTCGCGAGAATGTAGGCACCACCTTGCGAGTCACGCCCCATGTCAATCAGGGCGACCGGGTGGCATTGGATATCTACCAGGAGATATCCAGCATTTCCCAGCGCGCCGGCGCCGTGGATCTGATTACCAATGAGCGTCGCATTGAGACCCGGGTTAGTGTGGCCAATGGCGAGACGGTGGTGCTGGGGGGCCTCATTCGAGATAACGTGGTACAAAATGAGACACGTGTCCCCCTTTTGGGAAGTGTGCCAGGTGTCGGGAGATTGTTTCGTTCGCGGGAGACTGAGGTGCGAAAGACGAATCTTCTGGTGTTCATTCGACCGACGATCCTACGCGATGATGCCGCTCTGCGCGGGGCTACCGCTGCGAAGTACGATTTTATTCGCGATCAGCAGCTTGAACAGCGTTTGCGTAACGACTACCTGATCGAGCTCGATGACTTGCCGCTGTTGCCTGAGTGGTCCTCTATACAGCTTGAAAGCAATGGCGCAGACATTCAAGCCGTCGAAGACAACACAGTGGACGACGAGGCTGCCAATAATGATAGGTGAGCGGCAGCTGTCCTTTGACTATTCCAGACAGCATGGTGTGCTGCTGGGAGACGGTGTCGTGTGCCATCGTCCGGGACTCTCGCTGGCAACGCTGCTGGAGCTGCAGCGGATTTTGGGTCAGCCGTTTGCGTTGCAGGAACTGAGTGAGGACTCGTTTCAGGCGCAGCTCACCGAGCGTTTTCGCGGCGGTACTGGTGATGCCCAGCGGGCGGTCGATGAACTCGATGGCGAGGCTGATCTCGATACCCTGATTGACGATATTGCCCGCAATACCGATCTGCTGTCCTCCGGTGAAGACGCACCGGTGGTGCGGCTGATCAATGCCATCCTGGCACAGGCGCTGCGCGAGCAGGTGTCTGATGTGCATATTGAGCCCTTCGAGGATCGGGTGGCCATCCGCTTCCGCGCCGACGGCGTGTTGTCAGAGGTATTGTCGCCCCGACCCGAACTGGCGCCGCTGCTGGTTTCGCGTCTCAAGGTAATGGCGCGTCTCGATATCGCCGAGAAACGCCTGCCCCAGGATGGCCGCATCTCGGTGCGTCTGGGGGGGCAGACCGTGGATATTCGCTTGTCCACAATCCCCAATGCTCATGGTGAACGCGTAGTGTTGCGCCTGCTGGATCAATCCGCCGGCCGGCTTGGCCTGCCACAGCTGGCCATGCCGGGGGATCTCGAACGGTGTTTCACAGCGGCGCTGCGCAAACCCCATGGCATTATTCTGGTCACGGGTCCCACCGGTTCCGGTAAGACCACGACCCTGTATGCAGGCCTGAATGAGATCAATGACCGCAAGCGCAACATACTGACTATCGAAGACCCGGTGGAGTACCTGTTGCCGGGCATCGGTCAGACGCAGGTCAACAGCCGCATTGGCATGAGCTTCGTGCAGGGCCTGCGCGCCATTTTGCGCCAGGACCCAGATGTGGTCATGGTTGGCGAGATTCGTGACACCGAGACTGCTGCTGTCGCCATACAGGCGAGTCTGACCGGCCACCTGGTGCTGTCCACGCTGCACACCAACACTGCCATCGGCGCGATCATGCGCCTCAAGGACATGGGTGTAGAGCCCTTCCTCGTCGCTTCAAGCCTGGAGCTGGTGATGGCGCAACGACTGGTACGCTTGCTGTGCCACGCCTGCCGGGAAGCTTACGAGCCCGGCGTGGCGGAAGGCAAGCGCTATCGACTGCTGGCTGGCGCCACGCTATTTCGGCCGGTGGGTTGCGAGCAATGCCGTATGACCGGCTACCGTGGCCGAACCGGGGTCTACGAAGTGATCGAAGTGACCGACGCACTGCGGCAGATGATTCATCAAGGCGCAGGTGAGCACGAATTACTGAGCCGGGTGCGTCAGGGTTCGGTCGCGTTGCTGGATAACGCGATGACGCGGGTAAAAAGTGGCGAGACCAGCCTGGAAGAGGTGCTTCGTGTGGTTGCGCAAGAGAGCAGGGAATTGAGCTAATGGCTGCTTTCAGTTTTCAGGCGCTCGACTGTGCTGGCCACAAGGTCAAAGGTGTGCTTGATGGGGATTCGGAACGGCAGGTCAGAAACCTGCTGCGTAATCGCGCACTGAAGCCCCTGGCGATCTCACCGGTGGCGGCCGCGGCCGATACAGCGACCGGCGGGCTGGCACGCCGGTGGACTCGTTCCACTCGTTTATCGGCAGCCGAGCGGGCGCTGGTGACGCGGCAACTCGCCTCCTTGTTGCGCTCCGGTCTGCCGGTTGTTGAATCCCTGCAGGTGACTGCCCAGCAGAGCAGCAGGCCAGCCCTCCAGGGTCTACTGTTGGACGTGCGCTCACGGGTACAGGAGGGACAGAGCCTGGCCCAGGCTCTGGCTCAGCAAGGTAGCGCATTCGATACGATGTATTGCGCCATGGTCAGGGCGGGTGAAAGCTCCGGCTATCTTGGCGAAGTGCTGGAGCGACTGGCAGAACACGCCGAATCAGGTCAGCAGTTGCAGCAGCGACTGCAGATGGCGATGATTTATCCGCTTGCCCTGTTAAGCGTCGCGGTGGCCGTGGTCAGTCTGTTGATGGTCTTTGTGGTCCCCAGTCTGACCCGGATTTTCGTCAATTCCGGACAGGAGTTACCGGCCCTGACCCAGGGACTGATCACACTGAGTCAGTTCTTCTCTTCAATTTGGGCATTACTGGGACTGGCGGGATTAGCGCTGCTGATTATCATCATTCGCCAGCGTTTGCGCGAGATAACTCGACGGCGGCGGTGGCATGGGTTGTTGCTGCGCCTGCCGCTATTGGGATCAATTCTCCTGCAGGCGGACAGCGCGCGTTTTGCTTCCACACTATCTATTCTGACCAGCAGCGGCGTGCCGCTGCTGGACGCTCTGCGCATTGCCAGCAGGGTTCTGAAAAATCTGGTCATCTATAAACGCAGCCAGGAAGTGGCCGTCGCTCTGCAGCAGGGCAGCAGCCTAACCCGGGCGCTGCGAAATGCGGATATTTTCCCCCCCTTGCTGGTGTCCATGGTGGCCAGCGGTGAAGCTAATGGCAGCCTGGCCGAGCAGCTTGCCTATGCCGCGGCGAACCAGAACCGGGAACTGGAAATGAAACTGACTACTACCATGGCGCTACTGGAGCCGCTGACCATCCTGATCATGGGCGGCCTCGTCACCCTGATCATGCTAGCGATCCTGTTGCCTATCTTTAGTCTCAATACTTTAGTCTGACGGGAGCAATCACGCCTATGTACGTATCAAAATTAGTCATCAGCGCTCGGCAAAGTGGATTCAGCCTTATCGAAATACTGGTTGTATTGGTCATCATGGGACTGCTGGTGGGCATCGTTGCGCCGAACGTCATGGGCCGCGCCGATGAGGCTCGGCTGCAAAAAGTCTTCGCCGACTTCAGCGCCATCCAGACCGCACTGCGGATTTACCGTTTGGATAATCACGTCTATCCGAGCACGGAACAGGGACTGCAGGCACTTGTTGAGCGCCCTTCGTTGACGCCACTTGCAGCAAACTGGAATCAGGAGGGCTATTTGGGCAGCATGCCGGTCGATCCCTGGGGACGGGACTACCTCTATCTGAGCCCTGGTGAGCGCGGAACCTATGACATCTATTCCTTGGGCGCCGATGGTGCCGAGGGTGGCAGCGGGCAGAACGCTGATTATGGCAATTGGCAGGAGCAGCCATGAAGGCGATGCGCGGGCTTTCGCTGGTGGAACTGTTGACTGTGCTGCTGATAGTCGGGCTGCTGGCAGGCGTCGCCTCGTTGTCCTTCGGGAACCTGCCCGGCAGCATGGAAGACGGCGAGAACCAGGCACGAGGATTGCTCGAGCAGGTGAATCTGACGCAGGAGCTGGCAGTCATCAGCGGCCTGCCGGCGGGCTTGCGTCTGGGACCCGCTCGGGATGATGCGGGCGGCTGGGACGTTGAGATTGTGCAATACAGCAATCGTGTCTGGCAGCCATGGGCTGCGACCCAAGGCGCCATGCAGGGGTCTACAGCGCGGCTGCCGGCAGGCATAACACTGTCAGTGGCACTGGATGGTGAATGGATTGCGCGCGAGCAGATACAGCGCATCCATGCCCGCGGCGAGCCGGTGTTGTTGGTGTTGCCGACTGGCGAGCTGCCTGCCTTCGAGTTGCTACTGGAAAGTGAGGGAACAGTACAGGCAAGCTTGCGTGTGACCGAACGGGGCGACACAGCACTTTCGTTTTACTCTGAAGAAGGCTGACAGCTACCGTGAATACGCGAAGAAACAGGCCTTTAAACCACTCAGTGCAGCGTTGCATCCGCGTGCCGGTCAGCCTTGGGAAACGGAAAGCTGCGACAGCTGGATGCGGTTTTACCCTGATTGAAGTCATGGTGGCACTGTTCATTGTCGCCATGGCGTTGCCGGCACTACTGACCCAAGTGAGTGCGCAGTTGGACGGGACTATCCAGTTGCGGGAAAAAAGCCAGGCCGCCTGGGTGGCGGAGAATGCCCTGCTGCGCCTGACACTTCAGTCACAGCTCAGTGGCCTCGAACTGGCCGGCGAGAGCAATGGCAGTGAACTCATGGCCGGCCGCCAGTGGTACTGGCGAGTTGTTGCCGAGGAGACGGTGGTGCCGGGGCTGTGGCGCCTGGTTTCCAGTGCCGGACTGCAGGATGGGCAGGTAATCAGCACGGTGGAAACCTTCACCCGGCGACAATTCAATGGCGTGGCGGTGGCGGGTCAATGAAGCTTTCAGCGCACAAAGGCTTTACTCTGATCGAAGTGCTGGTCGCTATGGCGGTGACTGCCCTGATCGGCGCGTTGAGCTGGCAGTTCGTGACTGTCGCCGTCGATGCCACCGATGACGCCGGCGCCGCGCTGGCTTCTCTGCAGGCGGTGGAATCCACTTGGTCGATCCTGGCCATGGATCTGCAGCAGGCGGTGGATACGGTGGCGACGACCCAGGAAGTGAGGTCAGAACTGCAGCGGCCTGAGTTTCGCGGCGTCTCCAATCCGCTCGCCGCAGAACCGTTCCTGCACCTGCTGCGAGACGGCTGGACAAACCTGCAAGGCTTGCCGCGCTCGGAATTGCAGCGTGTGGCCTATCGGCTGGAGGCAGACAGTCTGTGGCGCGAGAGCTGGCCGCAGCGAAATCTGCCCGACGTATTGCAGGCCGAGCCCATGCGCCGGTTGTTGCTCGATGGCGTAACCGCGGTGGATGTGCGCTTCCTGCCAGCAGCTGCGAACAGCATAGAAGACGGCTGGCTACCCCTATGGCCTGAAGAATTTTTCGGCATGCCACGGCAGAACCCGACGCCTATTGCTGGTGCAAGCCCGGGTGAGCCGGGTGAGCCAGGTGAGGGGTCGGGCGAAATTCTGCTGCAACGCAGCCTGCCGCTGGCGGTAGCGGTGACACTAAATCTGGAGAAGTTCGGTGAAATTGAACGCCTGTTCATTATTCCAGGCCTCTGAGTCGGGCGGTGCCCTGGTGCTGGCGATGCTGGTGGTGGCGTTGGTCAGTACCCTGGCGGTGCGCTTCTCCGGCCAGTATGTACTGGCGGCGACCCGTATCGAAAACCAACTGCTGGTGAGTCGCTACCATCACTATCTCGAAGGCGCCGAATCCCTGGCCGCGGTGGTGCTGAGCGAGGATGTGCTGACCGGCGAAGTGGACCATAGCGGAGAATTCTGGGCGAGCCCGCTACCACCGTTGGCTGTCGCCCACGGGCGCTTGCAGATGCAGCTCAGTGATGCCCAGGGCAAGTTGAACCTCAACAGTCTGGCCGCATCGACGCAATGGATTAATGATAGCGGTGCCATGCCGATGATCCGCTTTACTGCGCTGCAGCGACATTTCATTCGACTGCTGCAGACCTTCGAAGACTACCCGCTGAGCGAGTACGAGGCGATACAGATCACCGAGGCGGTGATCGACTGGCTGGATGGGGACCAGACTCCCACCGGCAGCGGCGGCGCGGAGGCAGTGTACTACGGCAGCGGTCAGCCGGCCTACGAGCCGCCCGATGGCCTCTTCACCAGCGTGTCGGAACTTGCTCTGCTGCGACATGTCACGCCGGAGCTTTACCAGCGCCTGCTGCCCTACGTAGTTGTCCTGCCTCAGGCCACCGCCCTGAACGTTAACACCATGGACGCCGTGTTACTGCGTACCTTCAACGACCCGGCGAGTCTGCAGCCCTTAGAGCCGATGGCGGTGCAGGCGCTGCAGCAGACAAGACAGCAGCGACCGTTCCTGGCCCTGGCGGATTTCTTCGCGCACGATCTGATCGCAGGTTTTGAACTATTCAGGCTGCCCGAGGTGGGTGTCAGCTACAGCGTCGGCAGCAGCTATTTTTTTCTGCAGTCCTCGATATCGGACGAGGCGCTGACAACAAGTGCCAGGAGTCTTTTATTCCGGCATGAGCACGAGGTCAGCATCATTCAGCGCCGGTTTGGCCTGCTTTGAGTGTTGTTCGAGGCAGCAAGTCGACCGTTACAAGAGGTGGCTGCGGGCAAACGCAGCAACAAGAGAAAGGATCAGACAATTGATCACTAACCAGTACTATCAGGCGGTAAAGGCGGTAAAGGTGACAAAGGCGGAAACATTATGAGAACGATTCTGGTTCGAAAGGCGCAGGCCGCGTCGGATGCCGAGCTGCAATGGTTCTCCCGCGATCGGCACGACCGGGCCGATAGCATCAGCGGCCACGGCAGTTACGAGGCGCTGCGTGATGCCTGTGCGGACGATCAGTCGGGTGGGAGCATCCAGCTGATCTGGCTGGTAGATGGCACCCGGGTCGTGCTGCGCCGCATTAGCTTTGATCCGGCCGAGCGCCGGCATCTGAACCGCCTGTTGCCTTATCAGCTGGAACAGGATCTGGCCACCGATCTGGATACCGTGCATTTTGCCCTTGGCGTACCGGCTGCAAGCACGGTCAGCGTCGCCGTGGTAGACCATGCCGAACTGGCGACGGATATCGAGGCCTTGGAGGCGGTCGGGCTGACCGTGCAACAGGCCGTGCACGAAGCGCAACTGCTGCCGGGTTCAGACCAGCACTGGACCCTGCTGCTCGAGGCATCGAGCCGCGTGCATGTCCGTTTTGGCGAAGACCTCGCTCTGAGCATCCATGCCGACATGCTGGCCGAGGCGCTGACACGGCTGTTCGTCGACAGCAGCGAAGTACCGCAACTCATAACGCTACAGGCGGCCGATGCTGCCGGCCTCGAGTGGCTGCAGTCGCAAGTGCAAGCCTGTTATCCGAAGGACCGGGCGCTGCCCGCGCTGGAGCAGATAAGCGGCGATTACGCACAGGCGGCAAGTCTGTCTGCGTCCTGGCTGGATCTGCGTCAGGGGCGTCTGCTGCTGGCGATTCCCTATGCTCAGACCTGGCAGCGCTGGCGCGGCGCCGCCCTGGCCGTGGCGACCGCGCTGCTGATCTATATCGGCGGTAACCTGCTGCAGTGGTGGGTGGTCGAACAGCGGCGGGTGGCGGTGGAGGCACAGATCGTCGCCGAGTATCGCTCCGTGGTGCCCCAAGGAGTGCTGGTGAATCCGGTCGCTCAGCTGCGTAATCGACTCACCGGGTCCAGTGCGGGTGGCGCAGGGGTGCTGTCGCTAATGTCACGAGTGGTGCCGGCACTGGCACAGGCCGAGCGGGTTCAATTGCAGCGGCTGCAGTTCAATGGCCAGTCCGGTCAGTTGCAATTGTCGTTGGAGGCCGCCGCTAACGCCGAGATCCTGGCCCTGACCGAACAGCTGTCGGCAGCCGGCGTGCGCGCCCAGCCGGCCAACTTGACGGCCGTCGGTGATCGCCAGCGCGCCGTGCTGATGATCGGAGGTGAAGCGCTATGAAACACTGGTTTCTCAGCCAACCCCGTCGTGATCAACTGGTTCTGCTGCTCGGTCTGCTTTGCGTATTACTTAGCTTGCTGTGGTTTGCCGTGCTGGGGCCCTTGCAGGGCGCGGTGAAACTGTCCGACGCGCGTCTTCTCACGGCGCTCAACGAACTGGCGGAAGTGCGGCAATTGGTGACAGTGATTCGCAATCAACAGCAGGCGGACACGTCGGCATCCACAGACGCGTTGCTGTCCTCGTCCTTGTCCACGCCCACGAGCGCAGCCTCGCTGCTGGATCGCTCGGCGGCAGAATTCGGTCTGCGCTTGGCGGCGGTGGAGCCGGTGTCAGGCGCCAGTGACGAAACCACGGTGCGGGTGCGCGAGGCGCCCGTAGGTTCGGTATTGCAGTGGTTGTATGACGTTGAATCCAATGGCTTGCGGATCAGCCAATTAAGCCTGACACCCACACAGAATGGGGCGGGCCAAGTCGATCTGGCAATGCGGGTGCGGCCGTGACCATGAAACACTGGCCACTGCTTGCAGTGTTTATAATCACCTGGGTGAGCGTGGCAGTTATCCGCCTGCCGGCCACACTGCTGCTAAGCGGCTTGGGCTTGCCGGTCAACGCGGGCGCGGTGACGGGATCGGTCTGGCAGGGCAGTGCCGATCAGATGTTGCTGGGTACCCCGGCTGGGTCGGTGGCGCTGGGCAAGGTAAGCTGGACATTGCAGCCGGCTGCCCTGTGGCGCGGGCAGGCCTGCCTGGCGATCACAACCGAACTGGAAGCGCAGCAGGCGAGCGGTGAAGTCTGTGTGGATGTTCGCGGCGGTATCCTGGTGCGGGACCTGCTGGTAAACCTGCCGTTGAACGGTTGGTCAAATTCCTTGGCCCTTCCCATGCAGGGGGAACTGGCACTGCAGGTCACGAACCTGCACGTTGGGCAATCCGGCCTGCTGGCCTTAGAAGCGCGTGGTAGTCTGGCTGGCGCCAGCGTCCATGACGGCAGGCAGTGGCTGCCACTACCGAACCTCGCCCTGGAGGCACAGGCCAGCCACAATGACGAGCCTGCAGCCACCAGGCACGGCATTCACCTGCGCTTTCGCGATCAGCTAAGTGTGCTAGGTGAAGAGCAAGGACAAGCGCACGGAAAAGACGAGTCAAATGAGCCGACCCTGGCGCTGGACATCGAGTCCCGAATAGACCCGCAGGGCAATTACCGGACCTGGGGCAGCATCGTCACCACCCCGCAGACGCCGCTATCACTATCACGCTATTTACCGGTTATTGCCGACTTCGCTGCCAACTCAGCCGGGCAACGCCGCTACACCATCGACTGGGCCGGCGTGCTGGATGCCGACCCGGGTGGCAGCAGTTGACCCAGGCGCTGAAACACCTCAATACTGCCAGCGAATGAATGGCAATCACTGATGCTGACGCGCCGCACTTTTCACACTGGCATGCCCAACGCGCTCGCGCAGCGCGGTCAATGCGGGAGTCTGCAAGAGCTTGTCGATGGAAGGCAGCGCTTTGAACAGGTCTTTTGCGGTCATGGATCTACAAATAGGCTTGGTTGAGAATGCAGGTTTGCGTCAATCTACGGAAGATCGCTGTGCATGGCAAGCCAACACTGATTTCCTGAGCAACGTTTCCGCGGAAACGTCAAGGGTAGTATAGACCGCCGCAAAAGTTGTTCATCCCGCCACTTCCGCATACCATTGCCTTCAAACTGCATCACCGCACCATCCAATACCCGGTATATTCGACGAGAAAACTATCGAGCGACCTTCTATGCTTGCTGAGCCTCTCTCCCGAGCTTCTCAAAAATACTCCGCTATTCGGGTCAGCTGCAGTTACTGATAACTCCATAACTGTGTAAACAGCATCCGGAGTCAGGCTTTCGGGCAGTGAGTCATTCACTATGCCGTTAAATCCCAGCGTGTTATTCACAGTTGGAATATTTCCCATCAGCTCCACTAACGCTTGCACTGGTTCTATCGAAGCAAAAGCGCTGTATAGTGCATATTCCTGCAGTCTCTGCCCCATAGAATTCATGTGATTCAGTATGAGTTGCTCTACCTGTGCCGAGCTAGCCAATGAGAACCCTTCAAATAGTGCGCCATCTCGAGTTTCGGCAAGCATCTGTTCCAGGGTGTAATCTTTGCCCGCAGTGAGTTGCAGCCATTCAAGCCCGGTATTGGGGTCATAAATAACAAGCCTGTCACCTGAATTGTGCAAATCTCGCTGCTGAAGTTGTTCCGGTTGAATTCCACTATCGCTGAGGATGAGCGCGCTGTTCTGATCGTACTCGACCGTTACATTAATTGGGTCGGCAATAGCCAGCATGCTTTCATGGCGGCCAAGACGATCGAATGCGTTAAGCATGAAATCTTCAAGGATTAAACTTCCACTGAAAAATTCTTCGTTTTCATAGTAGAAAGCACCCAGGCGTAGTGTCAGCGAATCACCCTGCTCTAACTCAGCCGACCCGAACACCAGGCATTCGTCAGTACAAGGTATGAAACGATAAGATCTGGCATGCTCACCCTGCCAGCTAAGCATGTTCGCCATTTCACCCGTAGCCGGGTAGTTTATTTCAATAGCAGACTCCGCCTGATTGGTAATAATTACAATCAAATCGAAAGATTCGCCCGCGAAAACACGTTCCGGATAAGAGAATTCTGCAAGCAATTTTGCATCCATCAAACCGGCTTGAGGGTTCACTAAATCCATGCTATCGAATTGCGCCGCATCCCCGCTTCCGTCATATGAGATTATTCGCAATGCATCAAGGTCCGCATAAACTTCTATGGGTAAAGGTGAAGTTCCGGTATTTAGTTTGGCGCTGAGTTTAGAAAATCCAATGGATTCACCAATTGGAGCATCGGCTGGAATTTGTAATTCACTTAAAACGAATTGAACGGATTCTCCAGGTCGAACAGGATAATTACCTGACACGAGACGGTAACGCTCGGCAGGTCGGCGCGCCATGCCCTGCATTTGCACGCGCATGAAGTCGCGTGCATAACTAACGTTTTGAAAGATAGACCCACTATTACTATGCCCGCCACCTGAGATCTGCTCAATGGTAATACCCGAACCCATGGGGTTTGCTATTTCAGCAATGATTTCTTCTGATTGTCCAGGCGCAATAAATCCAGTGGGATTCAGGATACGAAGCTCAAGTTCGGATTGCGCTGAAACCATTGATGAGAGGCCGATAATTAGCAAGCAACACAAAAGTGACGGTGAAGTCTTCACGAAGTGCCTCGTGATCTGTAGTGTTAACGTCCCGAAAAGATTACCACATGCATCGTGGGGCGTACATAATTCGCAATTACAAGAGCACGTAAGAACTGCTTTATATGTTTGAAAGGCGATGGATGTTGACGATGTTTACACAGCGATTTGATGGCCTGCTATCGGCCCAAAGCGGTCCTAAAGAAGAATTCAATAGATTCTAGGCCCAGTTCGTCAGGCCAACTTACCAAGTATTCAAAGTAATCAATTCGAATTTTTTGGTAACAATCCTACTTCACAATCGTCTCTATAATAAGACAAACGCCAATTAGAAAGATTGATTCTCATGAGTAGATGCTTCCACGCGTTCCGATTGCTCTATCATCTCGCCTACATGTAATAGAGCATACAGTACTTATTAGCTGAGCTGATATGAGTCCTTGCAATGCCGCAGCGCTACCAGACCCAGGTTTGTGATCGCCTGCTCCGAACATTTTGAGTAGTTCATTTGTCTTAAGTTCGATTAACTTCGTATTCATGTTAACCACCTATTTAGTCTCGTGATTACACTTAGATCGGACTTTCAGACCATTACAGTGTGTATAGGGCAGTATTTTGCGGCGCTGAAGTTGGCCGACAACAATTCCAGGTGCAATTCCTAGTGTATCGGCAAAATTTACGATAGCAGTTTTAGAAAATATTCCTTCTTGCACGAACATTTTCATCATTCTAGAAGGTATTAAAAAGTTACTGTATTACAAATAGTATATCCGCAGTATTACTAATACAGGAGCCTCGATATTACTAATAGAAATAGGTAGCAAAAGAGATAAAAGGGAAAAGACAGAAGAGGTACTACGAGGTGGCTGAAAAGCCTATACTAACTAAGAATAGCCAAGGGACCGTTAACTCAGTACCGCATTCAGCGCCCTTCTTGAATATGCATATATAATATGTATACTTGCTAGATGAATATCGAATATGATCTGGCAAAAGCAACATCCAATCTCCAAAAGCATGGTGTTTCTTTCGATGAAGCATCAACTGCTCTGCTCGACGATAATGCTCTTGTTATGGAAGATCTTGATTCAAATGACGAGGACCGCTGGGTGCTAGTTGGCCTCAGTAACCAGGCTCGACTTCTTACGGTCATCTACACTTTGAGAAAGAATTCCATCCGGCGCATTTCGGCACGTAAAGCTACTAAAAAGGAGTCGAATTATTATGCGTAAAGAATATGATTTTTCTAAGTCCAAAAGAGCCAAGGATGTGCCTCATTTGAAAAAGCTGAAAAGCTCTTCAAAAGGCAAAACAAGAATAACTATCATGCTAGATGACGATGTCCTAGAGGATTTTCGCTCACAAGCGAAAAAGGAAGGGGCTGGCTACCAAACTTTAATTAATAAAACCCTTCGATCTTCACTAGGTAAAGAGCCATTAAGCGAAGAACGAATTCGAGAAGTAATTAGAGAAGAGCTAACTCTTGCAAAGGAAAGAGCATAACAAGGCCTTGCAGTCCCTGTGTGTCAACCTGATCCCATACAGCTACCGTTTGGGATAACATAGATTTCAGGGTTCTTATGCGAGTCATTGAAATGCCAAAGCCACAATCAACGTTGCCAGTCACTCAGGTTACACCGAATCCGGCCCTGGAGAAACGCACACGTCGCCAGTTCACGGCCGAGTACAAGTTACGCATACTTGCCCAGGCCGATGCCTGCAAGCATGGTGAGCTGGGGACACTGCTTCGTCAGGAGAAGCTGTACAGCAATCAGCTCTCCGCATGTCGCCGAGAGGTCCGGATCGCTGGGTCGTAGTTGGTGTCTGGCCAGTATTCGAAATCACCCTGTGCTTGCAGGGGTAGGCTGATAGGAAAGAGTACTAGTGTCGCTAGGAAAAGTGATCGAAGATGCATCTAATCTCTCTTGGAAATGGGTTTATTTCGGCTTGTAAATCCATTGCAAGCAGCTCGCAACGCTAGACTAGCGTTTTTTCGGTATTCCATCTAGCGAATCTAATCACTATGCCGGCAGTCCGAAGTATTGTGTCACTCCCTTGCAGCGGGTATAAACGAGACACAGGAAGAGTATCCGAAAAACTCGGAATAACTATGGCAGCGCAAACACCGAAAACCATCGAACTGGCTTTCGAAGAACTATCCGAATCCCAAATGCGGGCACGGGCACTCGACTTCAATAATCTAATGCAGAGAAGGCGAACCGTACGCGACTTCTCTTCGAGAGAAGTACCCAGAGAGGTCATCAATGCCTGCTTCAGTACAGCTGGTAGCGCGCCCAGCGGAGCGAACAGACAGCCCTGGCACTTCGCCCTTATTAGCGACCCCACTATCAAGCGAAAGATTCGAGAAGCAGCGGAAGTTGAAGAGAAAGAGTTCTACTCGAGGCGTGCTCCGCAAGATTGGTTAGACGCCCTCGCTCCGCTGGGCACAGACTCGGAGAAACCCTTTCTGGAAGACGCACCCTTTCTGATCGTGGTATTCGCGCAGAAATTTATTGTCGATGCAGAAGGCGACAAGCAGAAGAACTATTACGTAACCGAGTCCGCCAGTATTGCGACTGGCTTGCTTATTGCCGCGCTGCACAATGCGGGCCTGGCAACCCTGACCCACACGCCTAGCCCGATGAAGTTTCTGAATACGATCCTGGGCCGGCCGAGTACGGAGAAACCCCTCATGCTGATCGTCTGCGGTAACCCAGCGAAGCAGGCACGGTATTGACAAATTAACAGGCTAAACCCTCAAAAACTTCAGTGATACAAATTCTATATTGCGACTGCCTTTTCCCAACTCGCAAAGGCGCGCAGACGAAAATACCGATAGTTCTCTGCTGAAACTAAATGCCTTCCTAAATTGAACAAGTTGTATACCGCTGCATGTCCATTTCTAGGCCACATGAAACGCGCGCGCCTGTCAGAGGCAGTGTAAATTTGGGAAAAGTTACTTAAACAAAGGCTTATGAGTATTTATGGTGCGGTAAAAAAGAAAGAATCGCGCCTTATAGTCACATAATTGTAATATGCTGCTGGTTAAATAAAGCCAGTCTGATGGATTATTCACACAACAACTGGTACCCGAATGCCTGAATCCACAATATTGATCGTCGACGACGAAGCCGCCATTCGCGATATGGTTGGTATCACTCTCGACCTGGCCGGCTTTAGTAGCATCAGTGCAGCGAATGCCCACGATGCCCATGTGTCAATAATTGATAAGAAACCAGACCTGGTGCTACTTGACTGGATGCTGCCCGGTGGCAGCGGCATAGAACTGGCGCGCAGACTGCGCCGCGATGAGATTACCTCGAATCTGCCCATTATTATGCTTACCGCCAAGACCAGCGAAGATAATAAGGTGCAGGGCCTCAGTGAAGGTGTCGATGATTACGTGACCAAGCCTTTCTCCCCGAGGGAGCTTGTGGCGCGCATCAAAACGGTGTTGCGCCGTGTCGATGGCAAGCAGAAGAACAAGGTACTGCGTGTATTCGATCTGCAACTCGACCCGACCAGCCATCGTACCTCTATCGAAGAGAAGCCGATCGATATGGGCCCCACAGAATTTCGTCTCTTGAAGTTCTTCCTGTTGAATCAGGAGAAGGTATTCAGCCGCGATCATATTCAGGATGCAGTCTGGGGCGGCAACGTCTATCTCGAGGAGCGCACTATCGATGTGCACATTCGCCGTCTGCGTAAGGCGCTATCCTCGGTGGAAAATACCTCGATCGACTACGCCAAGCTGGTGCAGACGGTGCGCGGTGCCGGGTATCGCTTCTCCGTACGACAGGCTTAGTTAGCACTTACTTACTCTAAATATCCCGTATTAACTGGAATCTCACCTGATTAGGCTATTTTATTTCAGCGCATCCCGCGCGCGCTTGTAAGTGCCATAGTCAGTCTGATACTGCGCCTTACAAGCGGCCTGCTGGGCGATAGGAATCTGCTCACAGGCTTGCAGTCGGTTCTCCTGAATCGCCTGATAGAGGGCCTCATTGCTGCAAGCGCCGAGACTGCACACGAGCAAGCCTAATACTGTCAATGCCCCCTCTACAGACCGAAGTTTCCGCATGCCAGTTCTAGTAGCGGGGTTGGGATTCGTCTCTCTCATCTTTGCGTCCAATGTGCGAGGTGGTGATTCGTCCTTCACGTTACGCCAGCAGACTGATAGGTAAAAATCTCCTACAAACCACCATATATGGGGCAGATATTAGTTACCGAAAACTAAAACAACTGAAAAATGGCGAAAAATGGCCTAAATTTATCAAATTGTAACAATTCTGGCTGTTCGGTTTTCAGCGAACCGTGTAGAATCCGCGCCACGTAATTCATATGTGATGAATTACATTAATCAAAATAAGAAATCTGGGCACTGAGCCTCTGGGTTTTGGTCTGGATTTTCACTCATATAAGGGGGAACATTTAAATGTTCAAACTAAACCAGAAGGCATCTGCCTGGAGCATGGCGTTCGCCGCTATTGCAACAGCAGCCTCTATCGGCACGGCTCCCACTGTGTATGGCCAGGAGCAAGCTGTGGAAACGGTTATCGTGACGGGTTCACGTATTCGTCGTCCAGGGCTTAACTCTTCAAGCCCCATCACTACTCTCAGCACGGAAGACATAGAATTTGCACAGGAAGTTGAAGTTGAGCAAATTCTGCGTAATCTACCTTCCACGATCCCAGGTGATGGTCAAAACGTTAACAACGGTACCGACGGTATCTCTACTGTTAACCTTCGCGCCTTAGGACCAGAGCGTAACCTGGTTCTTCTTAATGGCCGTCGCATGACTCCGGCGAACTACAACGGACGAGTGGATCTGTCCACTATCCCAACTGCACTGATCGAGCGTATCGACGTGGTTACCGGCGGCGCCTCGGCGGTATACGGTTCCGACGCTATCGCTGGTGCGGTTAACGTTGTGCTTAAGCAGGACTTTGAAGGCTTCGATCTGCTTGTTAACAATACAACGAGTGGCGACAACGATGCCGATACCGACAACATCTCACTGACCTTGGGTTCTGCGCTGGAAGGTGGCCGTGGCCACGTTGCTCTCAACTTAAGTTGGGCAGAGCGTGAAGCTGTTCTTCTTGGTGCGCGTGAACTAGGAAACATCGGTATCGAAACTGGTTCCGGAGCTGGCTTTGATAACTTCAATGCCGGTCTTGGTCCACAACCTGCCCCCGCTAACTGTCAGGGTCCAGACGCTGTAGCGACTGGTGGTTCGACTACATCGATCCCTACTCGTGCGAACATAGCCGGTGCCGGTAACGTTGGTCAGTTCCAGGAAGACGGTACGCTATTTATCGGTGATGCCGGTACTGGTCTCGGCCCCCGTGGTGGTTGTAGCGTATTTAACTTCAACCCTTATAACTTTTATCAAACACCTAACGAGCGCTACAACGCGTTCTTCACAGGTAACTTTGAATTTACTGAGAACCTGGAAGTTTACTCAACCGTTTCCTACAGCAACATAACTGTAGATGCGCAGGTAGCTCCTTCTGGTACATTCGGTCAGCAGTTCAATGTGCCTATGGCAAACCCCTTCATCGGCACACAAGCACGAGGTGAAATACTTTCTTTCGCCAATGCTTCAGCTACCGCTGGCCTGATCTCTCCCGGTGGACTTAATTCCAACTGGAATGATGTGAATGGCAATGGTGTAGTTGATGAGCCTGACTACCTTAAGATGCAACTTCGTCGTCGTACTACTGAGCTCGGCGCACGGTCCGAAGCCTACGATACTGAGTACTTTACTTTCCTGGCGGGCGCACGTGGCCAGTTTCTAGGTGATTGGAACTATGACGTGTCTTTCCAGTACGGCGAGTCCAACCGAACTACAGTTCGTGATGGCTACACTAACCTGACGAATATCCAGAATGCACTCGACAGCACCGATGGTGTGACTTGTGCGAACGGTGATTCATCCTGTGTGCCTATCAACCTGTTCGGCGGTTTCGGTACAATTACTGCTGAAATGGCGGGGTATGCGCGCGCAATCGCATTCCAGCAGCAGAAGTACGATCAATCAATCGGTCAGATAGTCTTGGCGGTCCGGTCGATTTCGTTCAACTTCCTACCGCTTCAACTCCTCTGGCGTTGAGCGTTGGTTTTGAAACTCGTGACGAATTCGGTTCACTTAACCCTGATGAATGTCTGAAGCTCGCGCCAGCCTCCTGTCAAGGTGGTGCCGGCGGCAACCTCCTGCCCATCGCTGGTGGCTTCCGAGTTGACGAATTTTTCATGGAAGGTTTCCTGCCATTAGTAGACGGCATGGACTTCGTTGAGTCTCTGAACTTCGAGTTCGGCTACCGCGATTCTGACTACAACACCGTTGGTAACGTCGACACTTGGAAAGCTGGTCTTAACTGGACTATCAACGACCAACTATTGGTTCGTGTGATGGAGCAGGAAGCGACTCGTGCGCCTAACATCGCTGAGCTGTTTTCACCGATTACAACTGCACTGCGCAACGCGACTGAAGATCCATGTTCAGTAGCTAACGCGGGAAATATCGATGCCAGGTTGCAAGGTCTTTGTGAGTCTACGGGTATGTTGCCAGCACAGGTTGGTGTACTGCAGGATATCGTTTCCGGACAGGTTAATACCCTTGAGGGTAGCAGCCTGACTAATGCGCCAAACGCTGAAACTGCTGAGACTTTCACTGTGGGCTTTGTTTGGACTCCAGAGCTGCCAGTCTTCGAAAACGTAATGCTGTCTGTGGACTACTACGACATTGACATCACTGACGTTATCGGTGAGTTTTCTGCTCAAGAAGTACTAGACCAATGTTACGTTCTAGGCCTTGCTGATTCTTGTGCGAACGTTGTGCGTGTCGATGGCGACCTGACTACCCCAGCTTCGGGTATCCGTCGTCTGACTACTAACCTGGACTACGAGAAGTCTGCTGGATACGAGGTCAGCTTTGGTCTTGGTTATGACCTGGGTGCCTTCGGCGACCTGTCTTTCTCCGGCGTAATCAACAAGTACACAGAGCAGGAGAGCCAGAGCTCTTCAACCAGCCCTGTTATCGATTGTTCGGGTTTCTTCGGTACTAGCTGTGACCCTGTTTCCGACCTTCGTTGGACTCAGCGCACCTCCTGGAACTGGAATGACTTGACTGCCTCACTACAATGGCGTCATATCGACGGCGTTGATATTGAGCGTCCAGAAGCCGCAGCGACTTTCGCCGCCTTCCGTAGCATCGATGACTTCGACTACCTTGACCTGTATCTGGGCTACAGCGTCTGGGATGAGCGTGTACGTCTAAGTGTTGGTATCAACAACATCACTGACGAAGACCCACCTGTGCTCGGTAACGAAGCAGGCGATACTTCATCTAACTCTGGTAATACGTTCCCAAGTAACTATGATACTTTGGGTCGCATGTACACTTTCGGTGCTCGCTTGAGCTTCTAATTCCGGAAAGAGTTATGTAGTGAGAAAAGGCGAACTTCGGTTCGCCTTTTTTTATACTTCGATATTAGCAGGCACTGCATTGGTCGGGGTTCTACGTACATCGCTAGGGCTAAGGGTGATTGACTCTTGGCGGGCTGTCCCTGAACAGTTCTATTCAGCACATGCCTAGCATGCTTCTCGCTTCTGCTGTCGACGCGATTCCCCGTTCGCTTGCATTCGCGCCATTCGCCACCGCGGCGACCAGCGCGGCGTTGTCGTGCGCAACGCTGCCGTCGGCCATCAACACATTGTTTTCGAATCCAACACGGCAATGCCCGCCCAGACGAATCGCCTCGAACATACAGGTGGTTTCGCTGGCGCCGAAGGCGCACAGCGACCAGTGATTCAATTTTGGCAATTGCGCGAGGAGGGGAGCAATCTCGGCCGGGTCCGATTGCTGGTTCTGCGCGTACCTGCCTAGTACTAATAATATGGAGACATTTTCATCCGGCACTATGCCTCGCGTTAGTAGGTCTGCGAAATGCAGGATATCTTCTCGGTCGTAGAGTATGTACTGCGGTGCGATGCGCTCTCTTCGTAGAAATTCAAAGAATTCACAGGAGCGTTTTTCATCGCAGCCGCGCGGGCTAATCTCGCGAATCGCGAGTGACACCGCCTCCGGCCTTATCTCCTGTACTGCGTGGATCTGCTGTTCTCGATTATAGATGCCCACTGCCTCGGTAGTGATCTGGATGATCAGATCGTCAGCAACTTCTTGTCGAATAGCATCGATGGCGGCCCGATACAGACTGGCATCAAGACTGTGCCTGGCCTGTTCATCGCGAACATGCAGATGCAGCATGCAGGCGCCAGCTTCCCGGCAGGCCGCCGCGCTGTGCGAAAGCTCCTTCGGGCTGATTGGCAGGCGCGGGTGGTCGAGCTTTGTCTTTCTGGCACCGTTTGGTGCCACCGCTATCATCACTGGATTGTTGTGTGTCAAGAGGTCCTGCCCCGCTGTGTTGTTGATTGTCAGTATGTTCTCAAAGCCCCGGCGCTACTACAAGGCGGACAACTGCCGTCTGCCAAGGTTCGGCTATGTACGAAGTTCAGCCGTTCCCGGTCTTCTGCTACAGTGCGAACACAGACAGCGCGATTATTGTGCTTAAGCCTCTCGAGGTGAGAATATGACGATTGCTCTGGGCCTGTTTAAACCGTTGCAGTAGACTAAGTTTCTAGCCAGAACTGAAAGGAATAGCCGCGTGCCTCACGACGCTCATCACGATCATGAACACACCAAGCCGCCCTCGGACCTGGAATTACGGGTCAAGGCGCTGGAGAGTCTGCTTGTCGAGAAGGGCCTGGTGAACCCGGATACCCTCGATACTATTATCGATACCTACGAGCACAAGGTCGGGCCACGCAATGGCGCGCGCGTTGTCGCGAAGGCGTGGACGGATATCCAGTTCAAGAAAAAGCTGATGGAAGATGCGACCGGAGCTGTCGCCGACCTAGGTTATCGCGGGCGCCAGGGCGAACATTTAAAAGTAGTTGAGAATACCCAGAACATTCATAACCTGGTGGTATGTACCCTGTGCTCCTGTTATCCCTGGACCGTGTTAGGGCTGCCGCCAGCCTGGTACAAATCTGCCCCGTATCGGTCACGGGCCGTGAGCGATCCACAGGCTGTATTGAAAGAGTTTGGCACTGAGCTGGATGAACAGACCCAGATAAAGGTATGGGATTCTACTTCGGAGATGCGATATTTAGTCCTGCCGCAGCGACCCATGGGTACTGAGAATTGGAGCGAGCAAGAACTACAAAAGCTGGTGAGCCGGAACTCCATGATAGGAGTCGAACTGGCACGTTCGCCCGAGCGGTGTAGAAAGAACGAGTCCAGCGCGGAGAGTGAACAGTGAAAGGCGGACATGACCTGGGTGGGCAGAAAGGATTAGGGCCGATAAATCCCGAGCCCGAAGCGCAGGAGCCGGTGTTCCATGCGCAGTGGGAACGCCGCGTGTTTGCGCTAACTCTGGCGACCGGCATGCTGGGCAAGTGGAACATCGATGAGTCTCGCCATGCAAGGGAGAGACAGGACCCGCTCGCCTACCTGAACAACAGCTACTACGAAAATTGGCTGACAGGATTGGAAACTCTGTTGTTAGAAAAAGGCTTGGTTGATGCCGGGGAATTAAGTCAGGCCAGCCCAGGAGCAAATAATCAGGCGCATGCTTCCTTGTCAGTGCCGAGCCCGCAACAGGCCGAGAAGTTTCTGTTTACCGGCTCCAGCAGTCTCATGCCCACGCAGGAAGAGCCGGGTTTTCGAGTGGGAGATAGAGTGACTGTTAGGAAAATGGAGGCTAGCGGGCACACCAGAGCCCCGGGATATGCTCAGGGCGCGAGTGGTGTCGTCTCTGCTCTGCTCGGCTGCCACAGCTATCCCGATACAAACGCGGCGGGCGTGCATGAGGGTAAGCCGCTCTACACAGTTGCATTTCGAGGTCAGGATTTATGGGGTGCTTATGCTAAAAACTCCGAGGTGTTCATCGATCTTTGGGAGCCCTACCTGATCCCGGCCCAGAGCTAATGCAGAACTTTCCTCATCAACCGCAAGACGAGCACGGCCCCGTATTCAATGAACCCTGGGAGGCGCAGGCCTTTGCTCTGGTAATCGCCCTGCACGAACAAGGCCTGTTCAGCTGGGCGGAGTGGGCGGCTGTACTGAGCGAGAAAATCGCCGCCGCGCAGGCTGCCGGCGATCCCGATCTTGGCGATAGCTACTATCAACATTGGCTGGCCGCGCTCGAATCCATCTCGCGCCAGAAGAATCTTTCTACTATTGATGAGTTGGAAGAAAGAAAATCGCAATGGCATGCCGCCTATATGAATACGCCGCACGGTAAACCGATTGAGCTCGCCGCGGGTGAACAAGCTCCGCCAGAGCTTCTCATCGAATAGAAACTGGCCTTGAGTAGCGGCGCTTAGCGAGTGCTACAATGACAACCCCTTGTGCGAGCATATTGAGTTTGTAATGACGCTATTGCAGTCCCTGAAAAATCTATTTAAACCCGCTCCTGTCATCGACAATGATGCAGGCTTGGAGACCGCGGGCAAACACTGGGGCGAGCGTGCCCGCCAACAGGTAGAACTCAACAGGCCTAACTCATGGGCCGAGTGTCCGGTGGTGAATCAGGAATACATTTGCCCTCTGATCTCAGGCCAGGCAAACGTCGGCTGGCTGGAATACGTGGCGCGCAAGTACTACGCCACGCCGGTGCAGCGTGCGTTGAGCTTAGGTTGTGGTGGCGGTGGCTTGGAGCGACACGGCTTGCAGCTTCGTATGACAGAACATTTCGATGCTTATGATGTCTCGGATGACGCGATTCAGTTGTGCAAGGAGGAGGCCGAGAAGAGTGGTCAGCTGTCGTCGGTCGATTACGCGGTAGCCAACCTCAACAAACTCGAATTCGAGCCACAGAGTTACGATGCGGCATTCGCCTCGCAGTCTGTGCACCACATCGAGAATCTCGAACACTATATGCAACAGGTCCATAGAAGCCTCAAAACGGGCAGCTATTTCATCATCAACGAATTCGTCGGCCCCAATCAGTTTCAGTGGACCGATGTGCAGCTTCAGCATTGCCAACGCCTATTGGAAGAGATTCCGGAATCGCTGCGCCAGATGATTCGCGAGCCGGGTCTGAAAAGTTCAATCGAGCGACCTACCATCGAATTCATGAACGGCTACGATCCTACCGAGGCAATCCGCTCCGCCGACATCATTCCCGAATTACAGAAGCGGTTCGAACTGGTCGAACGCAGAGATTTCGGTGGCACACTCCTGCACCTGGTGTTGGACAACATCGCCGGCAATCTGTCCGATTCTGAAGAAGGTAAAGTCATTCTTCGCAGGCTGTTCGCAGAAGAACAGCGCCTGATCAAGAGCGGTGAGATCGGCAGCGACTTCACCCTTTTAGTCGCGCGCAAAAGTTAGCCGCGCAAGGTAAGCAACTCGCATGACGAAATTTGAGAAGATCAGGGAGCGGGCTGCACATCGCAAGGGTGGAGCTGCGGCGCTTAAGAAGTTGCTGCCGACGGTGGCTAGCAACAAACAACTGTTAGCCCTGCGAGGCAGCGGGCTAGAGATTGCGGAGCAGCCGAGTAGTCAGCGCGACCTGCAGAAGGTGCAGGCTCTGTTCAATGAATGGCACGAGGAAACCGGCTTGCCATTCAGTCACCTCAGCCGCATCGCCGCCTGTTCTGTCGGCGAGAATTATCTCGAGCAGGCTTAGCTGGAAGCGGCCGAGTCAGGTTTCTTTCGTTATAATTCTTGGGTTGTTCTCTAGTGTTAGATGCACCGGGCAGCGATCGGCGATTTCCATCAGCCGTTTTCGCTGCTCGTCGGTCAGATCTCCCTTTAATGTAATATTTCTCTCTATTACATCGACGAACTTTCGATCTCCCTCGCAATCCTCACAGTCTTCACTATGGTTACGCTGATGACTCAGTTCCACTTCGATGTCTTCCAGCGCAAGCTTCTTGCGATTGGCATACATGCGCAGCGTCATCGAGGTACAGGCGCCGAGACCGGCCAGCACGTGCTCATAGGGGTCGGGCCCCAGGTCATGTCCACCGACCGAGACCGGTTCGTCCGCGATCCAGACATGATGGTCCGTTTGCACGTCGCGCGCGAAGTGCCTGTTTCTCTCATCTACTTTCACGTGTCCCTTGGCCAGACTGGATTCGCTCTGTCTGGTTACTTCGATCTGTGGCAGGAAGCGACTCGCCCAGGCACTGATGCAGACGGCTACATACTCGGCATCTTCTGCCTGACTCAGCAAATGGTCGGCCTTGTCCAGGCTGATAAAGCTCTTCGGATGCCGTGCCTGTGTATAAATCTTCTCGGCCTCGGCGATGTTGACGGTCGCGTCGACAGGTGAGTGCAGTATCAGCAGGGCACGCCGCAACTTCGCGATGTGCTCGTTGTTTTGGCTGCGTATGTCCTCGATGAATTGCTTCTTGATCTTAAACTTCCGCCCGGCCAGATCGACCTCGGCTTCGCCATCGGATGAAATTTTCTGCAGATCCGATTCGAGTTGTTTACTGACATGTTCGGCATTAAACGGAGCACCAATAGTGGCAATGGCGGTGACCTCATCGATATGCCCGGCAGCCTTTAATACCGCGGCGCCTCCCAGGCTGTGTCCGATAAGCAATTGCGGTGCCTGATACTCAAGCCGCAGAAAATTCGCCGCAGCGACCAGATCTTCCACGTTAGAGGAGAAATTCGTATTGGAAAAATCGCCATCGCTGTTGCCCAGGCCGGTGAAATCGAAACGCATCACGGCGTAACCCAGATTCACCAATGAGCGCGAGATGCGTGATGCGGCGGCGATATCTTTGCTGCAGGTGAAACAGTGTGCGAATAGCGCATAGGCGCGGACTGGATCTGAGCCGGACGATTCCAGCAGACCGGCTAGTCTGACGCCGTCACTCTCGAATTCGACCTTGCTGCGTTGCAATGACATGATGGAGACTCCCTGATTCTCTTTAACAGTTTTCCTGACAGTAACAAAATAGTCAGTAAATAGCTGTCCCTGCTGCGGGGTTAGAGTAGACCCGATTGCGAGATGGTTCATTCAAACAAGTTTCTCACTTGCCTGGGCGATTTAGCCACTGACAGACCGCGAATGCTATGTAATAATTTCTGCATGATCACTCGCCGCCGTGCAATCAAAGCTCTGGGATTCGGTCTCGGCGCTGCAGGCGTCGGCTTCAGTCCATGGCTGAGCGCCCAGAATGGCTCGACTCATCGGCAAGCACTCAATATTCCTGCAGTCGATGTCGGAACACGCTCGGCGGATGTCTTTAATTTTAATTTGACGCTGCAGCGCGGCAGTCACAGCTTTCTGCCCGGTCTCACAACACAAACCCTTGGCATCAATGGTAACTACCTCGGGCCGACACTGCGCTTCAGTCGCAATGAACGAGTGGCTTTGCAGGTACGCAACTCGATCGGTGAACCGTCCACGCTGCATTGGCATGGGTTTCATTTGCCGCCGACCGAGGATGGCGGCCCCCATCAGCAGATCGCGGCTAATCAACTGTGGAGCCCCTCATTCGACGTGGTGCAGTTCGCCGGAACCTACTGGTACCACTCTCACGTCATGCATAACTCCGGCGAACAGGTCTATAAGGGGCTGGCTGGTATGATTATCGTCGACGACGAGGAACAGAATACGACCCTGCCTTGTGCTTACGGCGTTGACGATATCCCGGTGATTCTGCAGGATCGTCGTTTCGACGACGACGGTTCATTGCTCTATCTGAATCGCTATGAGGACAGAGTCATGGGCATGATGGGAAACACGATCCTTGTGAATGGAACGTTAAACCCAGTCGTCACAGCCAGCACCCGGTGGCTACGCCTGCGTCTATTGAACGCCTCGAATGCACGTACCTACACTCTTGGATTTAGTGATGATCGTCAGTTCTATCAGGTAGCGAGCGATGGCGGCTACCTGGATGCGCCAGTTCCACTAACGCGCCTGCAGCTCGCGGTAGCCGAGAGATCTGAGATACTGGTCGAATTCGAGCCGGGCGAAGAAACGACGCTAGTTAATATCGCTCTACCGCCAGCTTTTCCCGCGTTTCCGGGAGCGATGAGCGAAATGATGCGGGCGCTGAACGCACAAGCCTTCGATATTCTGCATTTCCGTGCCCAGGCGCAGCTGCAAGACAATGCCGAACTGCCTTCGCAACTCGTCGAAATCTATCGGCTGCCCGAGGCAGCCGCAACGAATACCCGAAGCTTCAGGCTTGGCATGGGTAATGGCATGCGCAGCGGCGAAGACGCTGGCCCCGGTCGCGGCGCACGAAACGGCCGCGGTGGCGGTTTCGGTGGTGGCCAGTTCTCTATTAATGGCAGGTTGATGTCGGAGAATTTTATAAACGAGCGGATCGAGTTCAACACTACTGAGATATGGGAAATAACTAACACTTCTCCTATGATGCATCCATTTCATGTACACAATGGTCAGTTTCAAGTTCTGGATCGCAATGGCAGTCCGCCGCCGGCAAATGAAATGGGATGGAAAGATACAGTCAAGGTGGGGCCGAGCGAGCTGGTACGGATCGTCATGCGTTTCACCGATTACCGCGATGAGGAAAATCCGTATATGTATCACTGCCATATACTCGAGCATGAAGACAGGGGCATGATGGGGCAATTTATAATCGTCTGACGGACTATTTGATCGAGATTATAATAAGAATAGAAAGTAACAATAGAAAATAAAAATAGAATAAAAATAGACAGGCAAAAAGATGAATCCAATAAACGCCATGCCGCATCGCACTTACCTGCGGATTGTTACAATTGTTTCGATTCTTCTCCTACTGGCATTCTTTGGTCTGGCTACACCGTCACAGGCTCAGATTGAGGAGTTTACTGCCGTCACCGACGAGATGCTAGTTAGCCCGCCGCCCGGTGAGTGGCTTAGCTGGCGTGGTACCCCAGCGGCCTGGGGCTACAGCCCCCTGGATCAGATCAATACCGACAATGTAAGGCAACTGCAGCTCAAATGGTCCTTCGCACTAGACGACACCGGCGCCATTCAGGCGGCACCGCTGATTCATGATGGCATCATGTTCATTCCCTCTGCCCGTGGCGTGATACAGGCGCTGGATGCGGTCAACGGCGAGCTGCTGTGGGAATACCGTCCCGCACCGCCCACCGAAGAATTTATTAACTCCGGCGCGGGCACCCGTGCCGCCGTGTTACCCGCCGGCGCCTTCGCTGGGGTGGGCAGGGGCGTGCAGAAGAACATCGCGCTATACGGCGACATGATCTTTGCCGCCACGGAGACTGCAAGCATCCGCGCCGTCGATGCTCGCAGTGGGCTGTTAGTGTGGGAGACTCAAGTCGCCGACCCGACACTCGGCTATTTCTATACGGCGGGGCCCATCGTCGCTAACGGCACACTGGTGACCGGCATTACCGGCTGTGATCGCTATAAAGAAGACGTCTGTTTTATCACCGGCCACGATCCTTTGACAGGCGAAGAGAAGTGGCGCACAGCCACAATTGCGCGGCCCGAAGATCCAGGCGGCGACACCTGGGGCGATCTTCCGCTGCGTTTTCGTGCCGGCAGCGATGCCTGGGTGGCAGGTTCCTATGACCCCGAGGCAAACCTGATCTACTGGGGCACGGCTCAGGCCAAGCCTTGGGCACGCGCAGTGCGCGGCACCGACGGCGATGCGCTCTATACCAATTCGACGTTGGCTCTTAATCCGGACAACGGCCAGATGGTCTGGTACTACCAGCACATACCAGGTGAGACGCAGGACATGGACGAGGTGTTCGAGAACATCCTGATCGACGTCGACGGCAGAAAGTCACTGTTCAAGATGGGCAAACTCGGCATCCTCTGGCAACTCGACAGAGAGACCGGGGAATTCATCAAGGGCACCGACATCGGCTATCAGAACATCGTCAATCTCGACCCAATTACAGGAAAGATTACCTACCGCGACGGCATGATTCCGCGCATCGGCGAAGAGTTAAACATGTGCCCGAGCACTTCCGGCGTGAAGAGTTGGCGTGCTATGGCTTACTCGCCCGACACTAGCGCCATGTATATTCCGATCACACTCAATTGCGAGCTCGCCACCTTTGGCCCCACAGAACGACAGATAGGCGGCGGTGGTGCTGGTCCAGTGCGGCGCATCAACTATCACCATCCACAGTCCGATGGCAACCTCGGTGAGATACTCGCCCTCGATATTCCCAGCGGCGAAGTGAAGTGGCGCTATCGCTCACGCGCGCCGTTTAATACGGCCGCGCTGACCACGGCCGGCGGCCTCGTCTTCGCAGGTGATTGGAATCGCACCATGTCGGCGCTGGATGCCGACAATGGTGAGGTGCTGTGGCAGGTGCGTCTGGCCACGTCGAATCAGGGCTTTCCGATCAGTTACAGCGTCGACGGCAAACAGTATATCGCCATGCCAGTCGGCACCGGTGGCGCGAGTTGGTCTGGCAGCCTGCCTAGAGAGCTAACGCCAGAACTCAGCCGCCCGCGTAACGGCAGTTCTATTAATGTTTTTGCTCTGCCGGATTGATGATTGTTATGAGATTCTGTGCAAGAAAACTCGCGCCGCTCGTCGTTTTATTGAGTCTGGTCACAGTGAGCCATGGGCAGGGTGCGAACACGATCTGGGAGGGTGTCTATACCGACGAACAGGCCAGTCGCGGTGAGGTGGTCTATAGCCAGGCTTGCATCTCCTGCCACGGGCAAGATCTTGGCGGCAACAGCAATTCACCCGGCCTGGTGGGAATGGGCTTCATGTTTCTGTGGGAAGGCAGGACTGTAGGCGAGTTTTTTGAGAAGATACGCAGCGAGATGCCGACGGATAGACCCGGGCAGCTACCTCAGCAAGACTATCTTAGTGTGGTTGCTTACATCTTGCAGAAGAATGGGTTCCCCGCAGGAGAAAGTGAATTACCAGCAAGTCTGGAGACACTCGATTCTATAGAGATTGATTCGGCGCGCTAGATTTGGCGCGGCGACCAGAGGCTGTCTAACACAACAGCACCTGATGCGTATCAGCGTAACTCGAATCCGAAACCCATATGTTGCGTACGCTTGTGATAGTTCGTAATATCCTTGGTGAACCCGCTGTAGTAGTACCAGGAGAACAAGAGATTATCCACGTTGACGCTCAGGGAAATCTCCCCCCCGACGTTTTCGAAAGGAGACCATAAACCGGTTTGCAGTTCTACTCTCGCTAGCCCGCGAACGGGAACAAAAGGAATGAAATCAGGTATCGAAATCATGGCCTCACCAACGGCGCGGATACCATCGACGTTTTCTATTTGAGGGGTATTCCTTGGTTCTGATGGCCAGAATATTCTGTCATCATTCCATACATAGAATGGTCGTAGTTCCAATTGAATCTGTTTCCAGTCATTATCAATCCTGCCATCAGGGCTACTCATCCATTGGTATCTAAGCTGGCCATACCAGGATGAGCGGCTGAGTTTTTCAAGTGCCGGGGCCTCTCCCCATTTAGCCTCTATGCCTCGAAACTCTTCAAGCGCGAGTGCGTTCTTAGCGAGCGTTTCAGGGCTTGTATCGTCGCGAGACTCGCTAAGCGTCTGGCCGTTGGAGTGATGAAAAAAGCCAGCACGAATTTTTCTCTGTCCGTTACCTATGTCCCATTCGAAAGCCGTTCCGGGGTTTTGCATTGTCGAAATAATCGGCTTGGAATCATAGATGTCGGCGTCCGTTAAAGCTTGAAAGTCATAGGAGCCATTGTATATCAAGTACCATCTGATGGATTGCTCCGAAGATTCTAAAAGCGGATATTTGAGAGAGATATCAAATTCCAAATGGGTCTTGACACCTCTTTCCTTCTGTCCCGGGTCGTAGGAAACACCGAAAAAATTAGGATCATCGCTAGTCAGTCTTGAGAGCGACCACAGATTTTTTTTGGCGAAAGCTGTCGGCATTTTTGTTTCATCTTCAGTGCTACCAGCGTCGGTTCTTGGGGTTGAGCTCGACACAGCCGTTGAAGATATTGCATCAGTTCTGACAGATTCGGCGCGCTTGTCATAACAGGCAAGCCGTTTCGCGTCATTAGTAGTTATCTGGGCACAGTCCTCAGGAAATTTGGCTTCGGTGGCGAGCACGTGAACTGTGCTTAACCACAATACAAAAGCCAGAAAAAATTTTAACATAACCAATTCCTTTTTAACCTGGTTTCCAGTGTGTTTATTATGAAGGATTAAAAATATTCAGCTGCACCGCCGCCGCCGTAGCTTCCGCGCGATTGTGAATATTGAGTTTGCTATACAGGTTCTTGATGTGGTGCGACACGGTGTTTGAAGAAATATCCAACAAGTCGCCAACCTCCTTCACGCCGCAACCCTTCGCGATTAGCGAGAGTATTTCTTTCTCGCGGTTAGTGAGTTGTTCCAGCAGTTTTTCGTCGCCAGTATTACTGCTAGTCGATTCAGATCCTCGGAAGAAGCCTAGCATCGACTGCGCTATACGAGGTGATAGAGCAGGACGCCCAGACACAGCCTCTGTTAGATAGCTGCCGAGCTCTGCTGCCGAGTGGCCCTTGAGTAGATAACCATTGGCCCCCAAACGTAGTGCATCGAACAGATGTTCTTCGTCATCGAATATAGTCGTGACTACAATGAGAGTGCTGCGACGATTCTCGGCGGCATAGCGAATCAGGTCGAGGCCATCGCCATCCGGTAATCCCAGATCGACAAGGGCGATAGAGTAAGTTTTCGTGCGTAGTAGCTTCAGCCCTTCTGCAAAGGTGTAGGCAACATCGATGGTGAGCGCATCGAAGGCATTTGTCACAACGGCACTGAGGGTCTGGGCTGCGTCCTTGTGGTCTTCAACGATAAGAACCGTCTTGATCTCGGTGATTTCCTGTTCATCCATGACTTTCATCTCCCTTTTCTATAGGAACAATCAGTTTGAACATCGTGCCATTAACCGTATTCCATTCTGTTCTCGCGTTCAGCTCTTTGGTTCTGGACTGCAGGTTAAATAGTCCGTTACCCGGCTTTATCGCACTCTGGTCAAAGCCTGAGCCATCGTCAGTATAAACTAGCACTATCGAATTGTCCGCGAGCTCGAGCCGTACCTGCACTCGTTCTGCCTGCGCGTGTTTGATTGTATTGCTCAATAGCTCTCGCAGAATATTCAAAATATTCAGGAACTGATCCGACGATACAAGCTCCAGCGATTGCGCGGGAATATTATTTGCCCAATCGAGTTTTAAGCCGGCATTGATGCAGATATCGTCACAGACCCCGTGCATGCGCGCAGCGAGATCCTCTATCTGGATGGGTTTTTGTTTCAATGCCTGGATGAGTTCGCTCAGCTGCGCCATGGTCTCCTGCGCCAGGGATCGAGACTTCTCATCACCAGCGGAGTAAATGAGCGAAAGAAGCTTGTGACCGATCTGATCGTGAAGATCGCGTCGAATCCTGTTGCGTTCCTGTGTCTGCCCCTCGAGAAAGGAATCTCGCACATCGTAGAGTTTTTCGAATAACACGCTCAGCGTCTCCGACAAGGATAAATCCCGCTTGGCGAAGAGCCTTGAGCCACCCTCAGCAAAATCGAGCTGCAGTGCAGGCGAGTAGCTATTGCTTGCGACGATGAGCTGCTGGCCGCGCATGGCAATGCCGGGTTTCGCCGCCGTATCGAGAGTTGTTGTTGCGCCAGGTCGATAGAGCGAACTGACTACCTGGTACCAGGATTCGCGTGGCGTAGTTTTCGGATCGAGCGAATTCTTCACCATCAACACAACGGCTTCGCTTGTCAGGGCCTGGCGGCGATCATGTCGCTCGGAGCTAAGTCGATTTTTTACCCACTGGCGTATAGGGACATAGATCCAGATAACCGCAACCAGAACGATAGCGCTGGACACCTCGGGCGAAAAATTAACCAGTGATATCAGCGAAATATCCAAACCGATGAACAGCATACTCACGATCACCCACTGATAGGCCTGCCCGATGTATTGTTCCAGCTGAAACAGATCAGTGCGCGCGATACCCAGGAGGATCATTAGATAGGTAGTAAGAATACTGAATTGCAGGAAGACCGAACCGTACAGAATGGGGTCGGCTCCAAGCCAGCGCGGAAGAACGTAGAAGAAAAGAAAGGTGCCGGGCCCGAGAGTCCATGCGAGGATTACCCACAGAGTTTGAGCGCGCTGAACCGGATGATTCACGCTCGCACGGAACTGCAGCCAACACAGTGCCACGGTCAGGCTGAACATCACCAGCATGGGGCTATAGGCTTCGGCATCGTTGAACGCCGGGTAGATGCCTGAGTCGAAGTCGCTGAACGACCAGCCATTGAACAAGGCGAAGAGGGGGGTAGATGAAGTATCCGGCAAGTAGCGCCTTCAGCGCTTTTGGTGCAAAGCTGAGTCGGTTCGGATAATAGAGCAATACAGCAGTCCCGAACACGGCGAAGGTGAATTGACCTAGATCCAACGCGCAGCGAATCAGCCAGTGCAAAAACAGCGGGATATAGAACATGTCCGTGTTGTAGATAGAGGCCACCGAACTGAAGCAGGAGGCGAAAAAGCCAAGCCCGCTGATGAGAAGTAAGCTTGCCTCGGGTTTCTTTGGTTGCCAGGCCCATACGATGGAGGACACTAACGGCGCGGTAAGCGAGATGAAGAACAGCGCCCAGAACGAGAGAGATAGGCTTGAGATGGGGCGTTGCCTATCCAAAACCAAAGTCACCTCTGTGCCGTCACCTCTGGATATCACTATCGGACTATGGTTGAACAATTCATATAGTCGATCTATTTCGATCAAACGCTGGCTGCGATTACCGTAGTACTGTCTTGCTTCCGCTGACGACTTGAGTATATGTCTGCGTTCAATAGTCATTCGCAGTCCATCCGCGTTTGTGATGCTCTCGATCGTGTCGCCTAGTTGCAGACCCTGTGTTTCTACCCAGCCATCGAGGTTGACTACGCGTAGTTCATCCAGCTCATCATCATAGCCAAGCATAAAGCCTGTATAGGGCGCGTATCGCATGACGCTAAAAATTAGAAATGCAAGGAAGGCCACCCCGAGTACAGCGAAATTGATAAGAGTTCTAGGTGACTGCGTCATTGATCTGCTATTCCACCGATTTTCAAGCGTTACGGATTGTAGAAATCGAGTTTTTGCTTAGGATAGCTTAAGCTTCTCTACCCAGCGCCGAATCACCCGAAGAGGGGATGTGCTGATGTCAAACGCTCAGCATGAGGGCGTCCGGAGTCTGTAGCCGGATAGTAACTTGCCGCACATTATTAATAATCGACCAGCCTTTGTCACCCACGAATTCTCTAGTATTCACCCAATGGCACAGGAGGCGTAAATAACGTTATGAGTTGGGCAATCCATCTCCCCATATTCAATGCGCAACAGGCTGCTCGTTGATTGTCGCTGCATCCTGCATTCTAACGTAGCAGGTAGGTAAAGATGCGCCGGTGGGTCAGAGTTGAAAAGAACATACTGACAAGCAAGAAGCAATCGTCATGCACACATCTGGTGAAGACTGATATTGGAAAGAAATAAAGACAAAGTCAAAGATTGAGAATAGTCAGGTGAAGAGCTTATCCCCGCAACCGGAAAACAGTGCGTCCAGACAAGACTCGAGTTCCACTCCTCGGAATACAGAATCCGCAACTACCAAGAGTATTAGAATTCTCTCAGCTATTGCTGAATCTTGATTTACTGGCGTCGATTAAACTTGAGTACCTGGTTGTTCACCTGGCCACCGATATTCTGAATCACGATGGTGAGTACGCTACCATCTGGCGTAATGGACTTGGCGCCTATCTGCGAGGTTAGACCATCGATCCTGACGATGTACTCGACGGTCTTCTCATTCACCTTGCGATAGGAGATTGTCGCCTGCGCGGTGGGATTGAGGCTGGCAATCGTATTCTCTTGATTGTCATATTTGTAAGTAGCGGAACTACCACCAATGCTGCCGTCTTCGTTCATGGTGACCAGCAGATACATGAAGGCACCGTCGGCTGCATTGGCATATGTTCGAATCATATTTACTGGAATCGGTGAACTACCGAAATTCGATCCATCGCGATCGAGATCCCATACACCGATGAATGGATTCTCATCCTGACCTAGAGCGGAGAACGAGAGTAGAGAGACGCATAGCGCGAGAATTGTTTTTCTTATATAGGTATTCATATCACTTCCTCTTTGCTAATTTGCATAGACGATCCTGGAGGAGAGATAAACGAATACAGTTGACTAGCCACAATTGTTAGCGCCATAACGACATAATCTACAGCCTCGTTACCTCATGCTAACTCAATTCGCGACTAAGTCAATTGATTGAGAAAGCTCGCCTGAGCCTGAGGCTATTGTGTCCCTTGGCTCCTCTGCTGACCCCAATTCTAGAAGGATGCCAGTGCGTTAAACGGGCTCGCGGTTCCGCCCTTGATTGGGTTGATCTGAATCGCCGTCATGAATTCCCAGCGCTGCAGGCGCTGCGCGAGCTTTGCCACATCTTTGAGATAGCCATTGTCGACAATAGGCAGCCCGAGATTCACCTGAGTGAGTTGATGTATCGGTCTGTTGATTCCCTCGACGCCGGAAGGTTGCACATCGTTTACTGCATCGCCGATCAGAATCGCCACATCGCGCTCGCGCAGGAAGGGCAGCACGGAGGCGTGCAGGCCAGCGCCACCCTGTCCATAGGGCCAGGGCCCTTCGGCATCACGCATGGCCCAGCGGCCGGTGCGTACGAACAGGGCATCGCCGCTACTAATGGTCACGCCCGCAAATTCTTCCCAGGCCAGCAAGTCTTCCACATAGATGGGTGTGCTCGGGTCCAGCCAGTCAACGCCGCGCATCAATGGTATGTCCACCAGTATGCCGCGCGTAACATAAGAAGTGCCCATGCGATCGACAGCCAGGTCTTCACAGCCGGTGGCTGTCAGGTTCTGTGGGTAGCCGTTGAAGATGATGTATTCGCCGTCAATCTCCGTGCGGTAGTGGCACAGCGCGTCGAGGTGGGACAACATGCCGTCATGTAGTGAGAACTGAATTTCATCGAGGGCGAAGGTCGGCTCGCCGGTAACCGGGTCCAGCCGGCTCATCCAATGATCGGTCGGGCCGAAGGCCGCGCTGTCGATAGCCGGGGGTTCGGTGGTCACGAAGTGTTGCAGCGTTACCGTCTCGCCAACGCGTACCAGCGCGGCGGCCTGCTGAGTCTTTTCTGGCGTGATCAGGTTCAGCGTACCGCGCTGATCGTCCGGCCCCCAACGCCCCCAGTTGGAGAGCTCGTCCTCCCAGCGCGCCAGGGTCTCCAGCGTTACCTTCACCGCCTCTTCCTGGGTTGAGGGGTGAGCATGAAAGGGTTGCGCTTGAGTGGCATTTGACAGCAGCAGGGCGGCCAATACACAGCTGGCTTGACCAAGTATTTTGGGGTGAGTGAAGACTTTGCGCATGAGGGGTGCCTCCGGTGATTGCTTTTATTTGATTCCAGAATAAAGAGCTTGGGTAGGAGAGTCTAGCCCTATCGCCGCTAATTAAGTGAACTCAGAAAGCCACCTATTCAGGTGATTCATGCCTATTCGACGATTGTTAGAGTCTCGATTACGGCGCTGGGGTCAGTTTCAGACCAGTGATCGCACCATCACTAACCTTCCCAAAAGGATGAGAAAAATGGAAAAACTATTAGTATCTTTGAGTATGTTGGCGATCATGGCGGCGGCTTCACCGAGCATAGCAAAAAGCGATAAAAACGCAAAGAATTCAAATAGCCAGGCAGGCGGTCTACCGGCACTGGCCGCGGAAGTCGCGGAATTGCGCAGCTTGGTCGAATCGCTGCAGGGTCAGATTGGCTCGGGCGAGGATTCCTACGCGGGAACTTACGCTGTCACGCTGGTAGAGCAAAGCAATTTTGGCTGTGGCCTGACCACCGACCCGGCGACTGTACTGGGAACTCCAGCCGGGCTCGGGTACTTTCAGAATCAGGCAATTTCCTCCGCGACAACAAGCTCATCGGTATTCACGGCAAGCTCCGATGGGATGATGCTATCCATGCCTGACTACGTGCTCGTGAGACAGGAATTGAGACTTAGCGGGAGCTATGAAGAGGAATTGCGTGTTGAAGGTGACTTCGATTCGGCAATAGGGGCGGACGGATCACTATTCTTCGATCCGGGGCCGGAGTCAGAGTTCTACGGCCAGATGTCGGCAGACGGCAGCATGTTCACTATTCTGGCGCGCGGCCGCTTTGTAGATGGTGGCTGTGAGGATTCTTACACCGTGTCGTTGATTGGTGTTCGCAAGTAATAGCAACAGCCCGGTCTACCGCAGATATTCGAGAGTGACCGCCCGCACCGCCTGCCGCACGCCTCTGGCCATCGCCTTGGTCGAGATAGTGGCCTTTACAATGCCATCGATATCGTTACCGATCTGAAAACGCTCTTCCGCGCGCTTGCCGACGAACTGCTCCTCGTAGCCATCCCAAGCGAAAAAGTCACCCCAGGTGCTGCGTAGAGATTCCTTGTAATAGATCACTTTCAGGCCCGTGATGTTGCCATCGAGATCCATACCGATCAGGCTGTCGATCTCGCCACTAAAGCCACTGGGCTCGGGATGGGTATCGGCGGAGACGAAGGCATAGCCGATGAGGGTCTTCTCGCCGCTGTCGGGATCGGTCTTGTAGGCCTTGTAGACGGGAACCTTGCCCTCCTTGTCGGAGAAGCTGTCTGCGCCCGGTACCACTAACTTTAGCAGGCGCAGCGACGTGTGGTCCTTGTTCGCCGCTTGCAGGCCGCCGCCGAAGAGCGCGCCATCAACCAGCAGCGCCAACATCAATAATGCAGCGCCGAGCAGCGGCTTGAGCCAATTTCGAATAGCAGACTGCTGATACATGGTGATTTTGTGTTTCCGTTAATTATTTTCTAGTCGTATTGATTAGTCACTAATTGACCACTCTATAAGCGTTAGAATAAAGTGTCAGATTAAGCACCTGTTGCGCTACATCATAGGATAGGTCAGTAGTTTGGCAATTTTCTGAAGTCAGGACAAGAGACATTGCCGGTGCTTGACCCGAGGTCGCGCGAGTACTGGCTTTAAAAGTGTAACTTATTGAAACAACGGACTAAATCAATGTGTGGGCTATGCAGATGCTGTAATTCTGCTATCTTTACCGGGTCAGAACACAGTTCGCGCTTAACTGAATTTCCAATAGAACAACATCAAAGTAAACATCTAGGAATCACTATGAGTCTGGTAAATTTTTCAAAAATAACAAAACTACTAAAAGACAACGAGCGCCGTGCAAAGCACAAACAGGAGCTATTCCAGGAAGTGATGTTGATGGTATTGGCACGGGTAACCCGTGCCGACTCCAATGTCGAAACCGTCGAGATTGAGAAAGTTCAGCAGGTATTAAAGGAAGAATTGGGTCAGGAGATATCGATAGCCGAGATTCGGACCGCATCGTCTTCGGAAGTATTCGAGACGGAATCATTGGAGAGTTTCCTCTCCACGGCCACGCGCAAACTCGATGAGCGTGAGCGTACGGTGATTCTAGCCTCGTTGCGAAAAGTAATCCGCAGTGACAGTGTGATTCGCGCTTTCGAGCTCGACTTCTTCGACAGGGTAGCTCTTGCGCTGCGCGCGACCCCATCTGAGATCGCAGGTCTGGTCAGCGACTAGTCAGACCCTAATAAAGCTAAACAGTACGATGAGCGACACCAATGAGATTCTGCGAGACCCCGAGCTAATCAGACAAAAGCTCAATCATGACACGGCCAGGATTCGTTGGAGTGCGCTGCAACAGCCGCAGCAGCAGGAACTCGTGATCAGAGTATCGGCCGATCTGGACCTGATCGACGTGGGTTGCCAGTTCACGCTGGACAACCACGATCGGGTCAGAGCCTGGTTGGAGCAGGCGCAGTTGCAGAAGGTGGATGAGGCGCAATCGCAAACCTGGCAGGCGCAAGATCGGGAGCTTTGGGCAGTGGTGGTAGCGCCCTGGGTGCTGGTGCAGGAACCGAAGCCGGCAAGCAACTAGCCAGATGCTCGGCAGCGTAGCTATGAAACCCCTCGTCTCACAACACTCCTGACACCTGTCTTATTCGCGCCATTCTAGGTAAACTGTGCCGCGTTCCCAGAATCGAAAAGGTAGTAAAGAATGAGTACTCCAGTACCCCTGAAAAACGACACGCACGCCAAGCTAAGAGTCATCGAATCCGGTGACTATACTCGTCACAAAGAACAGCACCTTATCCCGATTATCTCACAGGATTTTTTCGTTCTCACAGCCGAGTTTCCATTGGTTTTCGTCAAAGACAGTAACGGCGAGAGCTTCGTACCGGTGGCCATCATGGGCCTGAGAGAGAATCAGAACCTGTACTGCCAGACTGAGCAATGGAAGGCGCAGGTGGTGCCAGCCAGGTTTCACAATCCACCCTTTCAATTGAGCATGGCCGATGAGAAGGGCGAGCAATTCGTGCTGTTGATTGACGAAGAGAGCCCGATGGTCAGCGAGACCGAAGGCACAGCGCTATTTAAAGAAGGCGGCGAAAAGTCGGAATACCTTGAGAAGCGAATCGAGACCTTGCTGAACACCGCACAACAGACCGTGCAGACCGGCAATATCTGTAAACTATTCGCCGATAAGGACCTGCTCTCCACAAAGCAGTTACAGCTGCAACACCGCCCAGACGCGCCGCGCTACAACATCGACGGCATCTACACCATCGATGAGCAGAAACTGAATGCGCTCTCCGACGAAGACTTCCTGGAGCTGCGAAAGTTGGGGCTGATACCGCTGATCTATGCGCACTTGAGTTCGTTGCAGCAGCTTAGACGCCTCTCTGAGATGCAATACGAGGCGGATAAGGCGAATGGGATTACTGCGCAGGCTCAATCCGAGAGCTAGGCAAGAACAAGTAAAAAAACCCAGCGCTCAGGCAATTCTAGAAATCGATCTTCGTCCCCACATAGAAGAATTCAGACTGTTGGTCGATTAAATTCTTCGCATTCAGAAAAATTACTCCGCTGTCGATGCGCACATTGCCGGGCACAACGCTCCATCGAGCTCGCAGTTCCAGATGTTGGCCCATATAGCTGCCGCTATTTCCGCTGACATCACGCTGTCCCGTTCTGCCCCAGCTGTCTCTCTCTTGGGCTAGCCAGAAATGGCGATAGTCGGCCATCAATGCCACGTTTCTCCATGGAGTAGATGTTAGGCGAATACCTGGCGTCACGATATTGCTGCGATTGATGGGTGCGTACAGTGAGACTGGGCCGAATTCGAAGGCGGTCACGCCAAACAGGGAATCGAAGCGGCCGCTGTCGCCATCGAGTGGGCTCTCGTCACCGCTAGCGTAGTTCAATTCGAAAATGGCTCTGAGCCTGGATGGCGTGTCGAAGCTATAGGCTAATTCCACTCTCTGATAGAAGGCGCGATGATCGAGATCTCGTGTATCGATTGGGTTGCTGGATGCCCTGCGTTCGCCTATTTGGAAAATCGACTCGAGACTGATATCCCATTGTTTCACTGCCGGAGTCGATCGAATTCGGAACCCGAAGGTGTGCAGATCGCGATTGCTGGTCTGCAATTTCGTGGTGTCTTTTTCTTTAAGTGCGATGTAATAGGTATCAAATGCGAGATCGAATGATTCATTGCGCAGCAGTGAGGGAAGAAAGTTTGGCAGATCGGCAAATACTCCATGTATCCGGAGCGCGTCACTGGACTTATCGGACCTGTGCTCGTTGTCCAGCAGGCTCGAAAGATCACGGGGAGTACGCCTTACCGGTTGTGCCGAGATAAATTTAAACTCGTTGCCATTTGCTTGCTGGTGCTTGAATAAGACGCCATCGAATGTGTTGATCGTATTACGAAAACGGTTTCGAGCCATCAGTGTTCGACTACCCCAGTCCTCTGTGAAGCGGCCCACGCGAATCTGACTGGCGTTGTTTTCCCCGAATTTATAGCTGACGTTTGCCTGCAGCAGATCCAGCGTGCTGACGTGGGCGGTGCTGAGCCTTGTATGCCGGTCCGCCTGACCTTGCCGCGAATCCGTCAGCTCAATTTGAGCCCCAAACCGGTCACGATTGTACTGGGCATCGAGCGTCGTGCGGATAAAAAACACACCGTCGTTGGGGCTGGTGCCCGCGAACACATTGCCGTCATAGTGCTCGAAGCGGGATTGGTGTTCTCCGCTTAGTGTAAAGCCATCCTCCAGACCTAGTGCATCAGAGAGAGTCCAGGGACCATCGGCTGCATGGGCTGTCATATTGATTGTTAGGATGGTGGAAAAGACCAGGAAGACTTTGATCGAGTTTGATACTTTTAAAAACATAATTAGAGTCGTTATTAGTTGTTGAGTGCGCTGCCAATGCTACAACAGTGAGCGCAGCAGTTCACCCCTCAATCGAGTATCGCTGGGAATAGCTGTCGAGAATCACGCTTAAATGAGCTATCCCATGAAATAACGAATTGCGGTGGCGATAACGAGTATCACCATCAAGGGCAGCATGTAACGCGAAAGCTTGCTCAATTCTTCATCGGATTTCGGCGTGCTGTATTTCTCGATCAAAGGAATGCCGATGACGAGTACTAGAAACAGTGTGGCGAGTATGGCGAGTAAGACTGTCATTGCATTATACCTATTGATTGTAGCTATGCATTGTAGCTATGAATCGTACTTAGGGAGGCTGATTCAGGCTTAGCCTGATTCTAAACCCTAATGGCTGAGTTTTCATTCGCCGCTGGCATGCTGAGGGGAAATAGGCTAAAAATACGGTATATTGTCGCTGGCACCCAAAAAGAACCTCTTTATAAAGGTGGTCACCATGATCAGTTCCGCCGATCTCTTCTCCCTCGCGCTGTTAGCAACCGGCGGGCTCTATGCCTGCATGCTGGCTTACTTCAGTTCAATTGTGGGTAGCAAACGCGCCAGTACCCGAATCGTATGGAACTCCGAGCCCCTGGTCTGGATCATCACCTTGATGCTGACCTACTCGATTGCTTTCAGAATCGTAGAGCCGGAGGCTGCAGCGGGGCCTGGCATTTGGTATCTGATAGGCACTGGCAACCTGATGGTTATTTATATCTACCTCATCACGGAGTTGGCGCGCCACGATCTGCCGGCCGTCGGCTATTGGTCGGTGGCGGGCTTGTCTGCCGCCGCTTTCTTCTACCTGGTCGTTACTGCTGTAATGGCGCTATTTGCGCAGACGATGGACCTTGAGCTATACAAGAATATGCTGGCCACTTTGTTGGCGGCTTTAACCCATATACTGATGATTGTGCTGCTTTATAATTTCATTCGGTCTTTGCATAGCTCAATGTTGAGAACCTGGATGGTGGATTCTAACGATCAGACGAGACTCAAGGCGGGCGGAGTAGCCGTTAGTGTGACCGGTGAGGTGTCGCAACCGGAATCTGCCCTGTCTGATATTCATGCTGAGACGGCAGCAGATGCAGGGGTAGCGACTCTGGCTCCGGGCAGCAGCATCGTCGTCGATTTTGGTAGTCGGCGTATTGAGGACCATGGTTTCAGATCAGACCTGCGCATTGCAAGCAGCAGCGCGGAGCAGCTTGTCGCCGTAGAGGTTAGCAACGACAAAGCCAATTGGTTTGCCTGTTTTCGCGAGAAGAAGATTCCCAGCGATTGGGACGTGCCGTTTTTCGATAGCCCATGGCGGTTCGTGCGGGTTAGCAACTCAGGAGCCGAGCCGGTCGAGATTGCTGAGGTTTATGATCTGGACTAGTCATTACAAAACAAGCTTAAGACATCGGCTTACAAAAATGGGTCGCAAAGTTTTCCGCGGCAGGGGTATGAGTCTGTCGCCTTACTCGCCAACTCTTTTATATTCACGCTAATGGCCTCCGTGCATAACGCCGCCGCATCTGGTTCTGATTTTCCCGATTCAGCTAGTTCGCCAAGGGGTCAGGTCGCATCTGAAAGTGATAGACCTTGCTTGTCGTGCCGGCACCGGTTTCCATGTGAAAGGGCGCGCGACTGGAGATCGTGGCCCACACGCCGCGGCCTTGCCAGCCGCCATCGGGATCGTCGATGCGTCCGTCTAGCCACTTTGTGTAAAAACCTAGTGGGTAGGGAACAGTCAGTCGCACCCATTCGCCGTCGTTGAGTACCAGCAGGCTACCGGATTGATTGCCGGTGTTAATCGGCGTATTGCTACCCAGCCCCAGCGTGTCGAACTGATCCACCCAGGTGTAGTAACTGCCTTCGGAGCTGCCCGATTGCTCTATGTTCTTAAACTGAGGCAGTGGCTCGGCGAAGAAGCTCCAGCCTTCGGGGCAGTGTTGCCCAGTGGCTGTTGGGCCATTCAGCGGGCCCTGGCAGGCGCTGCGATCGAAGCGGCCCATGTGCCCGCTAGCCAATGCGACCCAGGCTATGCCATTGCGGTCGATATCCATGCCACGGGGCGAGAAGCCTTCGATGGCGTTGCCGTCTGCATCCAGAGGCAACTCGTAGTATTCGGTCAACGCTGTGCTGCTAGGGTCGGCTCCGGGCACGACCCGCACCACGGCTCCGGGGTAGCTCAGATTGGAACCCCACACCGAACCATCCGGCGCCGGTGAGACGGCATACAGCCCCGAGTTAATGCGTTTGTCCAGATTCGGATCGATCTGCGCATTGGGTTCGACGTAGTCATCGCGGCGCCCATTGCCGTTGGTATCGAGAATAAACGGCGTCCAGCCCTGTGCCGCGGCGGCATCGCCAGTCTCCAGGAATTCACGTGTATTGAGCCAGCCCACCGCCGAGCCGCCGCCGCTGGTCCACAGCGTATTGTCGGCGTCTTCGGCGAACATCAGGTGGTGGGTGCCGAAGCAGGTGTTGATCGGTGTGTAGACATCGCTGCTCGGATCGTAGACCCCCAGGTGGCGGCCTGAGCGGCCCAGCGGATAGGCTAGCGCAGACGGATGGTCAGACCCTTCCTGACAAAAAGCCGGCACATCGCCCGGGTCGCGCGCGCGGGAGGTAATCCAGACACGGCCATCGCTGTCCATCATCGGATTGTGTACGGTGGTGGCCGCATCCCATATCTCCTCGTCACCCCAGAAGGGTGAGGCCGCCATGGCAGGCTGCGGAGCACCTTCGTAGTTCGGGTCTTGTGGAAACACCGGAATCTGATCGATGCTGTGATCTGCCGGGTCCAATACCGGCAGATAGTCGGCGCTGTTCTCCAGCGCCCCATAGATCTTGCCGTAGGCATTTACCGTCGGGTCGCGGCGGTCGGTGGAGACGAGGTCGTGCAGGTAAGCTTTGGGGTCGGCCCAGTCCCACTGGGTGATCACCACATTACGCTCGAGCCCCGCCGGCCGTGCCGGTGCTGGCGGCAGTTCACCCGCGGCGATGCGGTCAGTCCAGTCGGCATACATCTCTAGCGTGCGGCGGTCGCCCATGCCAGCCAGAGTGCCGGACATGAAGGCCCCGGCCTGCCCTGAGCGTACACGTCGATCCCAGGCATCGAAACTCGTTTCCAGATTCGCGAACATTTCCGGCATCGTGCGTGTAGCGGCGTTGCCCATCTGGTGACAGACCACGCAGCCGCCATTGGTAACGCGGCGAATATAATCATCTTGCGTCAGAACACCTACACCAATGCCGTTGCCGTCGGGCCCGGTGCCTGGAAACTCATGAGCTTCGGGAATCTCCAGCAACGAATACCAATAACCTGCTGGATAATACTCGGCTGCAGCGGCGGCATCGGGTGCGATCTCGGCAATGAGGTCAAGACTCTGCCCCGCAGTGGCGGCGTGGCGCGGCGAATCGACGAGTCCGTAGCCCCGCACCCAGACCTCGAAGTTCGCATCAGGCAGGTCGGGAATCAGGTAGCGCCCCTGCTCATCGGTGACCACGGTTTTGGAATAGAGAGTCGGCAAGTCATTGGTCTCGGCGATAACCCAGACTCCGGCCTCGGGGCCGTTGCTGCTAGTGACGGAGCCGGCAATGTCGTTGCTGGATGCGTTGACAGTGCTGGTAGCGCGCAGCGCGGGCTCGGCCGGCGCTGAGGCGGACTGGTTGTTGGTTTCAGAGTCGCTGCAGCCAGCTAGAAACAGGGCTACCAGCGAGAGAGAAAGAATGCGTAGTGTGTGCATGATGTTCCCTTAGTTGTTGATGAGAGTTGTTGATGAGACGTTCGCGTGACTAACTACTCTACAATAGGCGGAGGAAAAAGGCATGATTTTCGGTGTTCAGGATGGCGCAACATCCACCCGCAATACCGTGGGTCGGTTGCGCACTTATGCCATGGGGATAAGACGTCGCAGGGGAGGATTCTGTTAACTTTTACTCCGAGGTGCGACGGGGATATACTTTACTTTCTGATTCGCAGAAACTGAGCACGCTATGAGAAACCTAATACTGGCAGCCTTGTTTGTAGCTGTTTCGTCTTGTGGAGCTAGCGGTCCGTCCTTAACAAGCATGACAGACGCGGAAATCGTTGCCTACAATCGCGAGAAGCCTGTTGCAGAACACATCTACTGCGTGACGGGGACCTCCTCCTCTTCGTTTATCCGCAGGCGCACCTGCCAAACCTATGAGGACTGGATGGCCCACAACGAGAAGTCGGCGATGCAGCTAGACGTTTTGAACTCGCGTCCGAGTTACAGCCTGCCTAATTCGATCCAGGACGGGCCAGCTCGGAATTGAGTTAGCGTTGCTGAGTAAGCGCTACAAAGAAAATTCAATCCCCTGTGCTAACGGCAATTCCCGCGAGTAATTCACCGTCGAGGTAGAACGGCGCATATAGCCCTTCCACGCATCGGAACCGGATTCACGTCCGCCGCCGGTTTCTTTCTCGCCACCGAAGGCGCCGCCGATCTCGGCGCCACTGGTACCGATGTTCACGTTGGCAATGCCGCAGTCGCTGCCCACGGCCGAGAGAAACGTTTCCGCCTCTGCGATGTTGTTAGTAAACACAGCAGAAGATAGACCCTGCGGTACGTCGTTGTGCAGACGAATCGCCTCGAAGAAATCGCTATAGCGATAGATATAGAGAATCGGTGCGAAGGTTTCCTGCTGCACGGTCTGTGCGACCTGTCCCATCTCCACTAGCGCCGGGCGCACATAATGGGCATTCGCAAATTGCTCCTCCAGCACGCGCTCACCACCGGTTATTGTGCCAGAAGCTTCAGCCAGGGCCTGTTGCATCGCATCGAATGCGGCCGCGTCGATCAGCGGGCCGACGAGTGTGTATGACTTCATAGGATGACCGATAGGTATACCGGCATAGGCTTGCTTCAACGCGGGAATCAGGCTGTTATACACATCGTCATGAACCAGAACCCGCCGCGTGGATGTGCAGCGCTGGCCGGCTGTACCGACGGCGCCGAAGACGATGGCGCGCAGCGCCAGTTCCAGGTCGGCAGTCGGACACACGATGATGGCGTTGTTGCCACCAAGCTCCAGAATGCTGCGTCCAAAGCGCGCGGCCACCACCGGCCCAACCTTGCGTCCCATGGCCGTGCTGCCGGTTGCGCTGATTACCGGTACACGCGTGTCGGCCACCAGCTGCTCGCCGACGTCGGCCTTGCCCAGTGCCAGTTGCACGAGATTATCCGGCACAGCGCCCACCTCGGCGGCGGCCTCGTCGAAGAGTTTCTTGCAGGCTAGTGCGGTAAGCGGCGTCTTCTCCGATGGCTTCCAGATGACGCTATCGCCACAGACCAGGGCAAGGGCGGCGTTCCAACACCACACCGCCACCGGAAAGTTAAAGGCAGAGATAACCCCAACCGGCCCCATTGGCTGCCAGGTTTCACTCATGCGATGGCCGGGTCGTTCCGAGGCTATGGTCAGGCCGTAGAGCTGCCGCGAGAGGCCAACCGCGAAATCGCAGATATCGATCATCTCCTGCACCTCGCCCAGCCCTTCCTGATAGATCTTGCCACACTCCCAGGTAACCAGAGCGCCGAGGGCTTGTTTGTGCTGACGTAATTTGTTGCCGAGCACGCGTACCAGCTCACCGCGCGCGGGAGCGGGGCGGCAGCGCCATTCGCTGTAGGCAGTCACGGCGTTGCCAATGATCGCATCGACCTGCTGCGCCGAGTGACTCTCAAGGCGTGCTATCTCGGCGCCATCCACCGGCGAGTGAACGATCAAGTCGCCTCTGCCTGTGAGGGCGGCCTCGATGCCCAGCTCAGCCAGAACATCGGCTACGTTGAATACCTTAGTGTCGTCATTGGTTTGCATCATGGCGAACCTCGTTGAATCGAATTGAATAAAAAGTTTGTCAGTCTCGCTCAGGCGATCATGCCGCCTTGCAACGCGTGGTCAGCTGAGGCGAATAGTATTGGCCGAAACGATTGCCAATGAAGTCGTCGAAGTTGATGTCTTCCTGACGCACGAAGCCTTTCTGCGGCAGCTTGCCTTCGACTAGCAAATCGAGTACGGCGCAGATGCCGGCGGCGGTGGTAATCTGAATCGCGCTCCACTGTTTGCCATTGATGATCTGACTATAGATTTTGTTGGCATAGGTCTCCTGCACTAACTTGCCGTCCTTGTAACCGCTGACATTCACAAACACTAACACAACGTCCTGCCGAGTGAGTGGCAGTGCTGTCTCGAAAATCTCTTTCAATAGCGGCCGACGATCTCTGAGGCCGAGGTCTTGCAACAGCAACTTCATGATGTCGCGGTGCCCGGGGTAACGCACGGTTCGGTAGTTCAGGTTCTCCACCTTACCAGCCAGCGTCTCGCACATAGTGCCTAGCCCGCCCGAGGTGTTGAATGCCTCATAGTCGACGCCATCGAGGGAGAACGATTCCAGTTCTTCCAGCGCTGGCACCTGGGTGAACTCGCCATTGACGATGGCTTCACAGGGATTGCAGTACTCATTGATCAAGCCATCGGTTGACCAGGTAAGGTTGTACTTCAAACCGTTGGATGGATATTTCGGCAGGGCACCGACCCGCATGTGCACATTCTTCAGTCGGTCAAACGGGCGCGTTAGGTCGTAGGCGACTATGGTAATAAAACCGGGAGCCAGACCGCACTGGGGAATCAGTGCGCTGTTCGCGGATTCGGCCAGCGACTTAACCAGCTTGGTACAGGCCACGTCTTCGGTAAGGTCCAGATAGTGCACACCGCTGGCGACAGCGGCCTCGGCAACGAAGCGGGTGAAATCGAAGGGCAGAGCACTGAGCGCCGCAAACTTATCCTCCATCGCCGCGTGCAGGGCAGTCGCATCGGTCACGTCCAGAGTCATTGGCTTGATGGCCGCGTGCTGCTGCAGGCCGTTCAGGCTAGCCTGCTCGCGATCCGCTACGTGCACTTCATAATCGCCCGACGTGGCCAGCAATTCGGAGATAATGGCGCCGATCTTGCCCGCGCCCAGCAATAGGATTTTCTTCATGACAGTCCACCTCTGCGCCTAAATAGAGAAAGTGTAGGCGCAAATCTTGCCAGATCGTATAATCTAACTTATCGTAATACCGGATAATATTAATCATATCGGCGGAATTACCACCATTATGCTCAATTTGCTGGATGCCAAAGACAAGTCCTTGCTGGCGCTGCTCAGCGCCAACAGCCGTGAGTCCACAGCAGAGCTGGCGCGCAAGCTGGAGCTGTCACGCTCGACGGTGAAGGACCGCATGCAGCGGCTGGAGAAACAGGGCGTCATTAACGGCTACACCATCCGTTACAGCGAGGAATATGCCAGCGGCCAGATTCGCGCCCAGGTGATGATAAGTTACGATCCCAAACTCGCCAGTCAGATCGTGCGCCACCTGCGGCAGTTGCCGGCGGTCAAGGCGGTGTATGCGGTGAACGGCATCTACGATATGATCGCTCACGTAAGTGCCGATTCCACCCTGGACCTCGATACGACGCTGGACCGGATCGGCGACATCGATGGTGTCGAGAAGACGGTGTCATCGATAATCTTGTCCACGAAATTCGAACGCTGAATCTGTCGGGACCTGCGCTGCCGCATTTCCTGCCCAGGCAGCGCAAGAGAAGATAAGCTGAGTAGCAGCGATCAGTATCGAAGCAGGTCGACCTAAAACTACGGCGTGCCCGAATTGAAGCCTGGTATAAGAAATACAAAAGAGGACGAATAATGAATAACAAATTCTTAAGAAACTTTTTTATCGCCTTATCTGTTTTTTCAGCGAGCCTGGCGAGTGCCGCCGACAGTCTGCCGCTGGTAGCGCCAGAGGAAGTCGGTTTCTCATCCGAACAACTGGCCAAGATCGAAACCTACTTCGCCAGCCGTGTGGAGAAGGGAGAGATCGCCGGCATCACCACACTGGTTGCGCGCCACGGCAAGATCGCGCATTTCAGCGCCGTCGGCTATCAGGATGCCGAGCAGAAAATCCCCATGCACAAGGACACACTGTTTCGCGTGTACTCCATGACCAAGCCCATCGTCTCCACGGCGCTGATGATGTTGTATCAGGACGGCCTGCTCCAGTTGAACGATCCGCTGTCCAAGTTTATCCCGGAGTTCGCCAACCTGCGGGTTCTGCGAACTCCCAACGGGCCGCTCGATGAGACAGTCGCCATGGAGCGCGAGCCCACCGTGCAGGATATTCTACGGCACACGGCGGGCTTTTCGCATTGTCTGGGCAACAGCGACTACGACAAGGCCTGCATCGAGCTCGGCCTTTTCAGCACCGAAACCTCGCTGCAAGAAATGATGACCGCCCTGTCCAAGATTCCGCTGATGAATCAGCCAGGTTCCCAGTGGCGTTACAGTGTTGGGCCCGATGTCGCACTGCGGCTGGTTGAAGTGATCTCCGGCATGGCCGCCGATGATTACCTGGAGCAGAAAATATTTGCACCCCTGAACATGGATGACACCGGTTATATGGTGAACTCTGACAACGCCCATCGCCTGTCGCCGATCCACTGGAAGAAAGACGGCGAGTTCGTGCCCATCGACACGGCTCACGGCCAACCAGCCGGCGGCGTGCTCGTCCAGCCCTGGTCGGTCAACAGCTACACCTTCGAGCATGAATACAAGGGTGGCAGCCTCGGGCTGGTGTCGACTACCGAAGACTATTTCCGCTTCGCCCAGGCCATACTCAACGGCGGCGAGCTCGATGGAACGCGCATCATCGGTCCCAAGACTATCGAGTTCATGGCAAGAAACCACCTCAGCGAGCAGCAGAACAGCAGCTTCAACCCAGCCCTCGGCTTCGGTCTGGGTTTTGCAACGGTCGAGGACGCCACCGCCGCGGGTTATCCAGCGTCGGAAGGCACCTTCTATTGGGCCGGCGCCGCCGCCACTAACTTCTGGATAGACCCGGTCGAAGACATCGTTGTGGTATCCATGACCCAGCACATGGGTGTTAGGGGAACAGGAGCCCTGCGCGGCGAACTGAGCGCGCTAGTTTATGGCGCTCTGCTGGAATAGCGAAATGGTTGAGAAATCCACACTTAGAGACAAATCACGAGTAAGGCTATGTCAGACAATATGAAGCGAGACTCCCGCCACGCTTTACCGCTACAGTCGAAAACCGTAAGATAGAATACAATGTCGAAACTCACCGTTACCCGTGCCGTAAGCGCCCGTATTCCTACCGAGTACGGTGATTTCGAGCTCGTCTATTACAGCAACACAGTTGATGACAAGGCGCATCTCGCATTTCATATGGGTGATCTCGGTGCGGGAGAAAATATTCTTGTTCGATTGCACTCCGAGTGCCTTACCGGCGATGTTTTCGGTTCACGTAGATGTGACTGCGGCGAACAGTTGGACCGATCAATGCAATTGATCGCCGAAGAGGGTCAGGGCATAGTAGTTTATCTGCGCCAGGAAGGCCGAGGCATTGGCTTGCTGCAGAAGATTCATGCCTACAATCTGCAGGATGCCGGGCATGATACTGTCGATGCCAATCTGTTGCTCGGGCATCAGGCGGACGAACGTGACTATACGATAGCTGTTCGCATTCTTGAAGACCTCGGCGTTAAGTCAGTTCGCCTCATCACGAACAATCCACTTAAAATCGATTCTCTGGAAGATGCTGGCATCAAAGTAAACGACCGCGTCGCGCTTGAGAATTTCGTCAATCCAGAAAACTCGCGCTACCTCTTGACCAAGGCTGAACGCATGAATCATTTGCTGGGCCTGAAAATCACTTCTCCTTCCAATCCTTGAAAGTGACTCCGCTAAATATCAATCAACAGATTGAAGAATGGCTGCATTCGCGCACCTCATCTTTTAAAGCCGACGATAGACCATTCATAACTCTATCTTATGCCCAAAGCTGGGATGGCAGCATTACCACACGCTGTGGCGAAACCTTGAGTTTTAGTGGTGAGGAGTCCATGCGCCTGACTCACCAGCTGCGCAGTCTCCATGACGGCATTCTGGTTGGTATCGGCACCGTGCTCAGTGATGATCCACAGCTCACTGTCAGGCAGTGGTCTGGATCAAGCCCCCAGCCTATAATTCTGGATAGTGAACTACGAACGCCAAAGGCTGCGAAGATTTTTCATCATCCCGATAAGCGGTGTTGGGTGTTAACAGTGCGACCTGACGCTAATTTTTCAGACGACAATGTCGATGTGCTGGTGGTGCCCAGCCCCGACGCAAATCAACAGCATGTGCCATTGGCTTGTGCCATGAGTATGCTTCGAGAACGGGGCATCGAGAGTCTAATGATAGAGGGTGGAGCCACTGTCATAACGGCCTTCCTAAGGGCGCGCTTGGCCGATGCTCTGGTTCTAACCATAGCGCCCCGGCTGGTAGGGGGTTATAAGGCGGTCGGCGACTGGCAAGCCGAAGGTTGTGATGCTCAGTTTACTATCCATCCGTATTATAGTGCTCCCGCCGGCAGGGATATTGTCTTGTGGGGGGATCTGCAGTACCAAGGGAGCGACCAATGAAGGCGCGTCAACTCTACTTCACAGAGCCTCGGCATGTAGAAGTCCGTGAGCGGCAGCTACCGGCTGTGCAATCGGATCAAGTGCTAGTGAAAAATCAATATTCGGCAATCAGTGCCGGTACCGAGATGCTCGTCTACCGCGGACAGCTTCCAGCCGATATGGCTCTCGATGGGAGCCTTGCCGCCTTTGCGCAACAGAAAGCGGTCTATCCCATGCCATATGGCTATGCCTGCGTCGGCCGAATCGAAGAAGTTGGAAAGGAAGTCGACACCGCTTGTGTGGGCCGGATGGTGTTCTCTTTTCAGCCTCATGCAAGCCATCACGTGTGTGACATGGATAGCGTAGTTTTCCTGCCCGAGCAATTAGATGCGAAAGAGGCCGTATTCCTGGCCAATATGGAAACAGCAGTTAATCTGGTGCAGGATGGCAATCCCCGTCTTGGCGAGCGGGTAGTGGTACTGGGTCAGGGCATAGTAGGGCTGCTGGTTTCGAGTATTCTGGCCGAGTTCCCGCTGACCGACCTCTATGCGCTGGAATCCATCGCGGCGCGGCGGACCATGTCAGAGCAAACAGGCGTACATGGAATTTTCGATCCCGAATCCGATGGCGACATTCAGGCCTTGCAGGAGAAACTGCGGCTCGAAGAGGCCGGCGGTGGTGCGGATGTGGTTTTCGAACTGACCGGCTCTCCAGCCGCTCTGAATCTGGCAGTAGACCTATGCGCCTACAGCGGGCGCATCGTCGTCGGCAGCTGGTATGGGACGAAGAGTGCCCAGATTAATCTGGGTGAGAGATTTCACCGTAACCGAATAAGCATTGTTAGTAGTCAGGTCAGCAGCATCGCGCCAGAGCTTTCAGGTCGCTGGGACAAAGCGCGGAGATTCTCCGTCGCATTGGATAGGATAGAGAAGTGCCAGCCCACACAGTTAATAAGTCATTGCGTGCCATTCGAGGAGGCGGCCGAAGCCTACCGACTTCTTGATGAGTCGCCGCAGGAGGCAACGCAGGTAATCTTTGATTATCAGGGCTAGGTCAAAAAAATTGTATTCTGATAGAGGATTTAAGAATGTACACAGTGTCAGTAAGACGAGAGCTGATTGCCAGGCACTATCTCATCGGCGGTGACTGGGGCGCCGAGAACGATCCCCATTCACATCACTATGTCATTGAGGTGCGGCTTGAGGCGGCAGAGTTGGACCGGCACGGCTATCTGGTTGATATCGTAAAGATAGAGCAGGAGCTTGGCGCCGTTGTCGACTATTTTGGCGAGAGCATGCTCAACGAATTGCCCGAGTTTGAAGGCCTCAATCCCAGCATCGAACACTTCAGCCGCATCCTGTGTGGCAAGCTGCTCACGGGAATTGCGCCGCCGGGCTCGGGTCGCTTCACTGTCAGGGTCTGGGAGAATGACACTTGTTGGGCGGCGTACGCCGCGGACTATTAATTAACTACTAGTTAACTATTAGTTAACTATTAATCAGGCTGCTGGTTTATCACTTGAGCTCCACCGCTTCGGGCAGCGGTGACCGCAGGCCAGGCAGCGTCGCAGCAGCGGCAAGCAGAATCACAACATCACGCAGGCGCATCAGCACGATCAAGCCGGCCGCCGCCGGCAGTGGCAAGGCCAGCGCCTGAAACGCCCAAAAGAGGCCAGCCTCGACACTGCCGATACCGCCCGGCAGCGGCAGCAGGAAGGCAAGGCGCAGCACGGTAAAAAGAAAGACGAAGGTCGCCAGGTCCAAAGGCACATCGACAAAACTTAGCAGCAGCCAGAATTCAGCAATCATCCCAGCCCAGCCCAGCAGCGACAGACCCAGTGCAACCGTGAGTGCTGGGCGCTGTGATCTGATCAGCTGCTGCAGCGCCTGGTGCAGCAATGCGACATGGGTATCCAGATCGCGCAGGCGCTGATGGTGCTGCCAGCGCCTGCTCAGACGGTCTATCCACTCGCGAATTTGGAGCGGTTTACGCAGCACAAGCCAGCCGAAAAACCCCATCAGCAGAATCAATCCCAATAGCGTCAATGCAATCAGCTGCCAGTCTATAAAAGCCATTGAACGCGAGGCCAGCAAGGCGAGCACGGCCAGTAGAAGCACAGCAAAATTGACCCACAGCTCATAGAACCGATCCAGGCCAACGGCGAGGAACGCGGCATGACCTGGTACCCCATAGCGACGCCAGAGCCAATACACCTGCAGCGGCTCGCCACCGAATTGAGGGCCAGGTGTCACAAAACTAATCATCTGCCCGGCCTGACGCACACATAGCAGCTGCCAGAACCGGCAGGTCAGAGCCATGGCGCGAGTCAGCACCAGCCAACGCCCGGTAAGTAACGCGATGACAAGCAGGTTCAAGGCAATCCAGATCAGCCACTGCGACAGGCGCAGATTGCTTATCGTCTGCGCCAGGTTTGTGAACGGCAATCGAGAAAAAATCCAGCCAGCCAGGGCCAGGGCCACGATCCAGACCATGTAACGCATGTAGAGTGTGCTGCGAGATGACTGAGCCGATTGATTCAAGCGCCGTCGTACCGGTTGAGCCAGTGATCATCCTCCTGCCACAGACTAAAGCGTCCGGTGCCCAACAGCAGCAGCCAGATCACGCTGCAGAACAGGACATAGTCAACGGCTAGTAGTGCATTGCTCATGTAGTACCAGCCCAGCAGGCTGACCAGTATCAGGCTGAAATAGCGCCCGGCGAAACCCAGCACGATCATTAGCGACGCCACCACAAAGCCGCCGAGCATCACGTTGTTCATCCACGCGAGGCTAGCCACAGGCAGCGGCGGCAATCCTGATTGCAGCAGCGAGATCGCGAGCGTCACTACGATGATCAGGCGCAGCGCCGGTTGCAACACAGCCTGACTGAAATTCGTCAACCGCTTAAAGCGCCGCTCGACTCCATCGGCCTGGCGGTCGATGCGCCCGCTGACGATCAGCCAGTCGACGAGAAAACCGAGCACCGCAGGCAGCATGAAGGCGAATCCGCCGAGCGTGGTAATCGGTGGATAGACCAGGGGCCACAGCGCCACCGCGAGAAAGCCCATCTGAAAACCGGCCCAGGTTCGTCGATGCAGGGCCGGCGGAAGTGGATACACCGGCAGTCCACGCGCCTCGCGCCAGAGTAACCCGGCGTGAAACAGATAATAGGCAATGCCAAACAGCAGATAGGTCCAATGCACCTGCCCATAGCTAAACGCCAACAGCGAGGCGACCGCTAAACCGAGCGCATCGGAGACCGTATCCAGCTCGTTACCGAGCAGGCTGCCATGCCTGGTGCGGCGCGCGACGTAGCCATCGACCCGGTCGAGTAGCGCAGCACTCAGATACGCCAAGCCAGGCAACCAGGAAAGCGCAAGGCCGTCGGGCCAGGGCTGCAACAGGAAACCCGCCACCACGGCGATCAACCAGGCGCGCAAAAGAGTGATCCGATTGGCCCAACCAAGCTGCCCGTATAAAGGTGCCTGCAGATCCGGCCGATTGAGAGGCAGGCGCCGTTTTGTCTGATAGCAGATAAAAATCCACACCAGCCCAGCCTGCAGCAGCCATTGCAGCGCGCCACCCCAGACCGAAGCCAATACAACAGCCGCGCCAGCGAGCCCCAGTGCACCCAGGGCAGCAGCAAAAAAGAACTCGCGCTGCACAGATCCAGCGATAGCTTGTTGAGTGGCGATTGAAGCATCAGGCATTGCGCCACAATACCAAACCCAAGGGGGCGGCGGGATTTATTTTTGATTAGATTTACGCCTTGACGGTCAGATTGTTCAGATTTCTGCTCACGCCTCCTCATCAACAGCGCAAATGGAAATCTTGTGCTAAATTGCGTAAAAATAAATCCCTCCGTCCCTCTTTAAGTTCTCTTTAAATGATCTATTTCGCATACCCAGGTGATCTCGACACTCCGACCGGCGGCTATCACTACGATCGCCGTTTGATCGAGGAGCTGCGTTGCATGGGCGTCGAGGTGAAAACCGTTGCGTTGCCACTTAATTCGCTGACTCCCGATCAACAGACGCTCGCCAGAATAGACGAGGCAGTGGCGGCAATCCCGGATCAGTCGGTGCTGGTGATCGATGGCTTGGCCTTCGGTGTGCTAGACGAGTTGGCGCTCGCACACGCGCAGCGACTGCGACTGGTGGCTCTGTGTCATCATCCGTTGGGGCTGGAAACCGGGATAAGCGAAGCACAGCGGCAGGCGCTGTTCACATCGGAGCGCCGCGCCTTGAGTTGCGCTCGTGCCACGCTGGTTACCAGCGAGCATACGCGTCAGTTACTGATCGCGCAGTTTGCCGTGCCGGCCGAGCGCGTCAGCGTCGCGCTGCCTGGCACCGATCGAGTAAGTTTCGCGCCATGCATTGGTGATCCGCCACGTCTGCTTACCGTGGCGTCGCTGACCCGACGCAAGGCGCATGACGTGCTCATCGAAGCATTGGCATCCCTCAAATCCCTGCCCTGGCAGGCGCGTTGTGTGGGCAGCACGCACTTCGATCGGGACTGGGCGAGTTCTCTTGCCGAGCGGGTGGCCACTCTGGGCTTGTCGCAGCGCATCGAATTCACCGGCGCCGTTGAGGATACACAAGTCGAATACCAACAGGCCGATATCTTTGTGCTGCCCTCCCGCTTCGAAGGCTACGGCATGGTGTTCGCCGAAGCCTTGGCGGCTGGTCTGCCGGTAATCGCGGCGCAATCCGGCGCCGTGCCGGACGTGGTGCCCGCAGCGGCGGGTCTGTTAGTGCCAGCCGATGACATCGATGCACTTTGCGGCGCCCTGCAGCAAATACTGACCGATGAGCCACTGCGTCGTCGTCTGCAATCCGGCGCCAGAAAAGCCGCCGCGCAGCTGCCATCATGGGCTGACACGGCGAAGTGCGTTGCTGAAAAACTGCAACAGGTGGGCAACACATGACTGGATTTAGCATTGACTGGCTCGAGCTGCGCGCAGCGGCGGATCAACGCGCCCGCGATGGTGAATTGCTGAGCCGCGCAAGACGTTGGCTGGATACCGATAAGAAGGAGGCTGCGGGAATCACTGTGGTAGATCTTGGTGCCGGCACGGGCTCTACACTGCGCGCCTTCGCTTCCTCCTGTGCTCAAGTCAATCATCCCGATCCGATCTCATGGCGCCTCGTTGATCGCGATGCGGCACTGCTCGCAGAGGCGAAGCGACGCCAGAGTGAATCGCAGCGATTAGAGACGTTCGAACTTGACCTTACCGACATCGCCGGGCTGCCGCTCAATCAGGCACAACTCGTTACCGCGTCTGCGCTTTTTGATCTTGTATCCCGCGAATTTATCGACGCGCTGGCACACGCACTGCATACTCGCTCGCAGCAACAAGCTCTCGGTCTCTATGCGGCACTCAATTACGATGGCGCGACGCACTGGACACCGGCGCATCCACAAGACCAGGCCGTACTCGATGCGTTCAATCGAGATCAACGCCGCGACAAGGGTTTCGGTGTGGCATTGGGCCCGGATGCCAGCGCCTATATGGAACGGGTGTTCAGAGAATTCGGTTTTATGGTACTTACCGCCAGCAGCCCCTGGGTGCTGGACGGAAGAGACCGCGAGCTGGTGGCTGCATTAATCGATGGTATAGGCGACGCGGTCGCTGCAGACCCGGCACTTAACTCGACGGCACTCAACGACTGGCTTCGATTCAGAAAGGCAAACGCGGCGACTGGCACCTGCACTGTCGGGCATAGGGATTTGCTAGCGTTGCCGAAGGCGATCTAGCAAGCTGCCTGGCGTACTTTACCCAGTAAGGACGCTGGACTATGCTGACCGATACAGTGCTGATGGATTCAGCGCAAATCGAATCAACGCAGATCGAATAAACGTAATACGGCAGCTTACACGATCAATTTAAAATCATTCGGAGGATCCATGAAAAACATGTACTCAAGCCTTATGCCATTAAGCCTGGCGCTGACTTTGTTACTCGCTATCGGGCAGGCGAAGGCAGAGCCCGCAGACTGGGAAATTGACCCCGAACATTTCTCCATCGCGTTCGAAGCCGGCCATATCGGCTACCAGCAGCAGCTTGGTCTCTTCCTCGAAGGTGGCGGAAGCTTTCGTTACGACCCGGAGTCCCAACAGCTGAGCGGCGGGCGTGTTGAAATTCAAGCCGCAAGTATCTTCACCAACCTGGATGCTCGGGACAATCACCTGCGCGGCCGCGATTTCTTGAATGCCAGACGCAATCCCCTAATCCTCTTCGAGGTCATCGAGTTTTCTGCCGCCGACGAGGCGAGGGGAACGTTAACCGGCAATCTGACGCTGCTGGGTGAGACCCATCCTGTCGAGCTTCAGGTGACTATCAACAAGCAGGCGGAATATCCCTTCGGGCACCGCCTCCAGACCTTGGGCATCTCCGCTCACACTACGATTAATCGTAGCCTTTGGGGTATGGATTACGGTGTGGAGGGCAACCTGGTTGGTGACGAGGTAACGCTGCGTTTTGAATTCGAGGCGATTCGGCAATAACTCTGCTTGCTAATTTGAAACTCCAAACAGTACGCAGATTAAAACTGCCGGTTATTTCGACCCCGAAATTAGGCATCTGTGCTTTAGTCGGAAAATAGGCTAAGTTAGTCCCTGCTAGTATTTCTTAATGTTTCTTTGTCTGCGGTTTTCCCATGTGAAACTGGAAGTTCAATCCTGGAGGCTAGTTACCATGACCCTGCCACTGCGCACCAAAATCTATCACTCCTCACTTTTACTGCTATCGTCTTGCCTGTTCGTTACCGGTACGTTGGCACAGCAGGGGGCGCAGGATGGCGAGTGGCGTAGCTACGGGGGCGATGCCGCACACAGCAAATACTCGCCACTTAGCCAGATCAATGCAGACAATGTGCAGCGCCTGGAAGTAGCCTGGACCTGGGACTCTGTAGACCAACAGGTGCGGGAAAATAACGAAGTCATTCAGAATCGCGGTTCGTTTCGCACCTATGCCTATGAAGTAACGCCGTTGATGGTCAATGGCGTTTTATATACGACGACTTCACTCGGACAGATAGCCGCCATCGATCCCGCTACCGGGGAAACCCTGTGGAGTTTTGATCCGATACTCTATGTCGATGGCCGACCCGCCGTGCACGGGTTTATGACTCGAGGCCTCTCATACTGGACAGATGGCGAGCAGGAGCGATTGTTCTATGCCGGCGGCCGAACCTTCCTCTTATCGATAGACCCCGCTACCGGCAGGCTCGATTCTAACTTCGGCCGCGGTGGACGTGTCGATCTCAAGCGCGGCCTCGGCCGAACCATCGATCCTTCACTGTATGCTGTGAGTTCACCACCGATTGTAGTTGGCGATGTCGTGGTGGTGGGTTCGGCGATGACAGAGGGAACCGACTTTCGAGAAGCGCCGCCCGGCCACGTGCGCGGATTCAATGTGCGCAGCGGTGAGATGCAGTGGATCTTTCATACCATTCCGCAGCCCGGCGAGTACGGGGCAGATAGCTGGCCCGATGATGCCTGGGAATACACCGGCGGCGCTAACGTCTGGACCCTGATGAGCGCGGACGAAGAATTAGGGCTGGTCTATCTGCCTATTGGTACGACGGTGCCTGACTATTATGGCGGCCATCGCATCGGCGATAACCTGTTCGCCAATTCCCTTGTGGCGTTGCACGCCGACACCGGCGAGCGTGCCTGGCATTTTCAATTCGTGCATCACTCGGTGTGGGACTATGATCCTCCGGCCGCGCCTAACCTGATCGACATCGTTGTCGATGGTCGGCCGATCAAGGCGGTGGCGCAAATTACCAAACAGGGTTTCACCTTTGTCTTCGACCGTGAAACGGGCGAGCCGGTGTGGCCCATCGAGGAACGGCCGGTACCGAGCTCGACTGTATTGGGAGAAGTTACTTCCCCAACGCAACCCTTTCCAACCAAGCCGCCGCTGTTTCTCAGCAACGGCGCCACCGAAGACGACCTCATCGACTTCACGCCGGAACTCAGGGCCGAGGCCTTGGAGATTTTTAATCAATACCAAAGCGGTCCGTTGTACACTCCACCGGCTGCCGGCGACAATATAATACGCCCCGGCTGGAGCGGCGGAGCGAATTGGTGGGGTGCCGCCTTCGACCCGGAGACGAATCGCCTCTTCGTGCCGAGCTGGGCGCATTTTTCCACGGTGAACATAAGCCCTCCCACAGCTAGCGATTCCGACTTGATGATTCGCCCACAGGTGCGTGACCTCACAGGTCCTCGTGGCTTGCCACTCTTTAAGCCGCCGTATTCACAATTGGTTGCCTTCGATATGAACCAGGGAGAAAAACTCTGGCATGTGCCGGTGGGAACCGGGCCCAGCGATCATCCCGATTTGCAGGGGCTGGAGTTGCCAGCTATGGGCAACTTCGAAAAGTTGGGCGGGCCGCTGCTCACCAAGACACTGCTGTTTATTGGGCAGGGTTTCGAGACCAATCGACTCGGTGTGTATGACAAAGACACGGGAGAAGAACTGTGGTGGCTGCAACTGCCAGCACGATTTCATGCCTCACCCATCACCTATATGGTCGATGGCAAACAGTACATTGTATTTGCTCTCGGTGGCGGCAATCGCGGCGAGGCGGAGCGCCTGATGGCCTTGGCCTTACCCTGAAATATCTCAGACCCTCTGGTCCAGTCACACCAACCGTTGACATTGAAGCTGGGTGAAGGTTTATAGTGACCGTCTAGCCAAATCACTCGTCAACGGGGAGTGTCTGTGAACACAAAAACCGAAACAGAAACCGAAAATCATCAAGCTGCCGAACTAGTCGATCCTGTCTGTGGGATGACGGTAACCGCAAAATCATCCCATCACCATAAGCATGCACATCAGGATTACTACTTTTGCAGCGCCGGTTGTAGGACCAAGTTCGCTGCCGACCCGGAAAAATACCTTAGCAGGGGCGATGACAACAGCGAGCCCGAGGTGACAGATCCACAGGCGTGGTACATCTGCCCCATGGACCCCGAGGTTCGTCAGCGGGGCCCGGGCACCTGCCCTAAATGCGGCATGGCACTGGAGCCCGAAGCGCCGAGTCTCGATGAGGAGGAAAATCCGGAGCTGATCGATTTTCGTCGACGCTTCTGGTGGACGCTGCCGCTGACGGCGATTGTCTTTGTGCTTGCGATGTTTGGTCACGGCCGCGGTTGGCTGCCTGAGGGATGGCAGAACTGGGTAGAGCTCGTGCTAGCCACTCCGGTTGTGCTCTGGGCTGGCCTGCCGTTCTTCGTGCGGGGATTTCAGTCGATCGTCAATCGCAGCCCTAATATGTGGACGCTGATTGGCCTCGGCACCTCCTTTGCCTATCTCTACAGTCTCGTCGCTACCCTGGCGCCGGCGGTATTTCCTGCTTCTTTTATTGTTAATGGCAGAGTGAGTGTCTATTTTGAAGCGGCGGCGGTGATTATTTCCCTAACCCTGTTGGGGCAGTTGATGGAGCTTCGAGCGCGCGCGCAGACATCCGCCGCCATCAAGGCGCTGCTCGATCTCGCACCGAAGACGGCACGACGTATTAAGCCGGACGGCAGCGACGAGGAGGTGCCCATCGACGAGATTGAAGTTGGTGATCGCCTGCGCGTGACACCCGGCGAAAAGATACCGGTCGATGGCATCGTGGAAGAAGGCCGCAGCTCAGTGGATGAGTCCATGCTCACTGGCGAACCGATCCCCGTCACTAAACAGCAGGGCGACAAGGTCATAGGCGCGACCTTGAATACCAACGGCGCACTGGTGATCCGTTCTGAGTTAGTGGGTGCCGACACGACGCTTTCGCAAATCGTAAATATGGTCGCGCAGGCGCAGCGTTCGCGCGCGCCCATGCAGAAGATGGCGGATGTCGTCGCGGGCTACTTCGTCGTGACCGTGGTTGCTATCGCAGTCATAACATTTTTTGTGTGGGGTTTTATCGGCCCGGAACCGGCCTGGGTGTATGGCCTGATAAACGCGGTTGCGGTTTTAATCATCGCCTGACCCTGCGCGCTGGGACTGGCGACGCCCATGTCCAACATGGTGGCCACTGGCAAGGCTGCTGGCATAGGCGTGTTGTTTAAAGACGCCGCGGCAATCGAGGCGATGCGAGGCATCGACACGCTAGTTGTCGATAAAACCGGCACCCTGACAGAGGGTAAACCAGTGTTCCGCGAGGCCAAAGCCTATGGTGATTATACGCCTGATCAGGTGCTGGAAATGGCGGCGAGCCTGGATCAGGGCAGTGAGCATCCCCTGGCGCGAGCCATCGTTAGCGCGGCGCGTGATAAGAATCTAACGCTTAACTCGGTAGATGATTTCGATTCGGCCAGCGGCATCGGGGTCTCCGGCAGAGTCTCTGGCAGCAGTGTGCGGCTCGGCAATACGGCCTTCATGCAACGGTCTGAAATCGACACCAGCGCAATTAACGCAGACGCGGATGATCTGCGTGGCCACGGTGCCAGCGTGATCTACCTGGCAGTAGATGGCAAAGTGGCAGGCTTAATAGCGGTGGCCGATCCAATCAAGGGCAGTAGCAAGGAGGCCATCGATGCGCTGCACCAGCGTGGCCTGAAGATCGTTATGGCCACGGGTGATGGAGAGATTACGGCCAGAGCAGTAGCGGAACAGCTCGCTATCGATGAGGTGCATAGCGAAGTAACGCCCGAGGCGAAGATGCACCTGATTCAGTCACTGCAGAAGCACGGCGCCAAGGTCGCTATGGCCGGCGATGGAATTAACGATGCCCCCGCGCTGGCGCAGGCCGACATCGGTATCGCCATGGGTACGGGTACCGATGTGGCCATGAGTAGTGCGCAGATAACATTGGTCAAGGGCGATCTTCGGGGCATCGCACAGGCGCGCATCGTGTCGGAGCAGACGGTGACCAATATGCGGCAGAATCTGATGTTTGCGCTGTTGTATAACAGCATCGGCGTGCCAATCGCTGCCGGCGTGCTGTTCCCTGCTTTTGGCATACTGCTCTCGCCAATGATCGCGGCACTGGCCATGAGTCTCAGCTCGGTGTCGGTGGTGACCAATGCGTTGAGACTGAGAAATCAATGAATCAGACAGCCTGGATACAAGTATTGGAGTTACGAACTGAGGTCAAAAAAGCTTGAGCAATCTGCCGTGACCGCATTTGTTCAATTAATCCATGACACAGATCATAAAGAATTTGCTGCTAATGGTTATCTTATAGATAGAGATCAATAGAATAAGGGAGTTAGCAATGACCATCGAGCACCATGACTTAGTTCACGAGTTTCCTCAGTTACGCGATCGAATCCACGAGCTGAAGATCAGCAACAATCATTTCCGCAGGCTTTTCGATGAATATCACGAGCTGACTAGCGATATCGAGAATATGGAAACAGAGGCAACGGTCGTTGCTACACATACGGAAGAAGAGGCCAAGATTCGTCGGGTCCACCTCAAAGATGAGTTGTACAAGATGCTGGTTGCTTGATATTTCGATGACACAGGAGACGAATGATGAAATTGCAGCAAGTAGAGGCGAAGCTCACCGACAAACTCGAGCAGCTGGAAGATCGACTGGCCCATGTGAAAAAAGACATGAGTCAAAGCCATTCCTCTGACTCTACCGAGCAGGCTGTGGAGCGGGAGAACGATGAAGTGCTGGAAGGAATCGGGCAGGAAACGCAGTCTGCCATTGCAGACATCCGTTCGGCCTTAGCCCGAATTGATGAAGGCACGTACGGAAATTGCGCCAATTGTGGGGAGCCGATTAATCCAGAGCGTTTAGTGGCGTTGCCCGAAGCCATAAACTGCCTGTCCTGCGCCGCCGCTAGCCCATAGATTTGAGGTCGAGCTATCGCTGTAATGCTCTCGGCCTGACTTCTAAACTTCTTACACCACACCCTTGTTACCTGAGCCTGGGAAAAAGCAAGGCGGATAGACTGTTCAATTACCGAACGCTAGTTGACTCTTCGATTGATAAGGAGCATTTGCTAGACATTCGCTATGCGCTAAACAAAGGCTTGGTGTTGGGCACTGAGCAGTTCAAGACTGAAGTAGAGGCGTTGACCGGACGTCGGGTAAGGCCAGCCAAGAGGAAGCGGAAAAGCCCATAAGCTGTTGGGTATTTTAGCCTGACTCTGTTCCTGTTCTGTTGCCTTGGCGCAACCGCCACCGAAAGACGCAAACAACTACGTACCCGGGCTGGGCGGCCTCTACCGTGGATGCGATAAAGGAAGGCATCGCCGACCTGAAGGTTCTGCGTGGGCACTACAAAAAAGAATCCATCGTTGCGATTCAGCGGCCGATGGTTCCAGCGTGGAGCAATCTGCGCTATCGTCCCTGACAGGCAGCTCGGCGTTATGCTGGGCCAGAATCCATAAGGGGCCGTGACTTGAGCAAGGAAGCAAGCAGGACACAATTTCTACGCGTACTGGGCCGCCGTGAGGTATTGGCACTGGCCTTTGGTGCCATGATCGGCTGGAGCTGGGTCGTATTGTCAGGCACCTGGATCACCTCGGCCGGCACGCTGGGCGCCATCGTCGCCTTTTTGGTTGGCGGCGCGGCGATACTGTTAATTGGTCTTACCTATGCCGAACTCGCCTCGGCCCTGCCGTTCGCTGGCGGCGAGCACGTCTACAGCGAGCGCGCATTGGGTGCCGGTGCTTCTTTCGTCTGTACCTGGGGCATTATTCTCGGCTACGTCTCCGTCGTGACCTTCGAGGCGGTGGCGCTGCCCACGGTACTCGATTCACTGATCCCCGGCCTGGATAAAGTGCACCTGTGGCAGATAGCCGGCTGGGATGTCTACCTGTCCTGGGTTCTGGTGGGTGTCGCCGGTGCCGTGATCATGACCGTGCTGAATGTGATAGGCGTGCGCATGGTGGCGCTGGTGCAGAGCGTGGTAGTGTTGGCCATCCTGCTGGTCGGCGTGTTGTTTGTCACCGGCGCGTTGTTCACCGGCGAAGTTAGCAATATGCAGCCCCTGTTCAAGGATGGTGTCTCCGGCATTACGCTGGTGCTGGTCATGGTGCCGTTCATGTTCGTTGGTTTCGACACCATTCCCCAGGCCGCCGAGGAGATCGACCTGCCTTTTAGAGACATCGGCGCAGTGTTGATGATCTCCGTGACCATGGCCATCGTCTGGTATGGTCTTATCGTACTCGGGGTTGGTCTTGTGCTGGACGAGGCGGCGATCAATTCGGCAGGCGTAGTAACTGCCGCCGCCAATTCCGCCATCTATGGTCAGGCGGGCGGCACCATCTTATTGATCGCCGGCCTTGCCGGCATTATCACCAGCTGGAATGCTTTTATTCTCGGCGGAAGCCGCGCAATCTACGCGCTTGCCCACGGCGGCTTATTGCCAAAATTTCTCGGCGAGATCGACCCGAAATACCGCACGCCGAAAAACGCGATCCTGCTAATTGGGGCGCTGTCTGTGATCGGCCCCTTCTTTGGCCGGCCGGCACTGGTGTGGGTTGTCGACGCCGGCGGCCTCGGCATTGTTATCGCCTATGGCATGGTGGCGTGGTCATTTCTGGTATTACGCAAGAAGGAGCCGGAACTGGTTCGGCCCTATAAAGTACGTTATGGTAAGTTTGTCGGCATCACGGCATTGCTGTTATCGATTGGCCTTGGCTTGCTCTATCTGCCCGGCAGCCCCGCCGCCCTGATCTGGCCGCAGGAGTGGGGGATCGTTATCGCGTGGACACTGCTTGGTGGGATTCTGTATAGCTTCGCGAGAAA